>NC_011146.1:0-600000 GCF_000020725.1 Citrifermentans bemidjiense Bem
TGCCTTGCAAAAACAGGCCTGCTCTGTTAGTCTGCGGCTGCAAAAAAATTAACATCGGCTTAGTCTGTGCAAAACCCGATAACCTACTGTATTTACCTATCTTATTTATTATCAACAGTTGTTGATAAATCTGTTTAAAAACAGTGAAAAAAAAGGCCTCTCTCCATGGAAAATATTTGGCTGGAAGCCCAGACAAATCTTAAGCAAGTATTAACCGAACAGACATACAGTACGTGGATCGACCCATTGAAGTTTCTGGGCGCCACCGTTGACACCATAGTCCTCGAAGTCCCCAGTTCATTCTTTCAAAAGTGGGTTACTGACAAATATCTGGCCATGATCAAGGAAGCCATCTCCGCGGTCAACGGCAAAAGCTACCAGATAGAGTTCCATGTCGCCGAAGAGAAGCCGGAGGCAGCTCACGAGGCAAAGCCCGAAAAAGAGGCCAAGCCTGCCAGGGAGAAAGAAAGGGATAAGGACAAGGAAAAAGAGAAGGATAGAGAAAAGGAAAAGAAGGAGCTGGTTCCCAATCTGAACCCCAAGTACACCTTCGAGTCTTTCGTCTCGGGTCCTAGCAACCAGTTCGCGTATGCAGCTTCCCAGGCGGTGGCGAACAAGCCGGCTACCAATTACAACCCGCTTTTCATCTACGGCGGTGTAGGTCTTGGAAAGACGCACCTGGTCAACGCCATCGGCAACCATATCCTGGCCAAGAACCCGAAGGCGAAGATCTGCTATTACTCCTCCGAAAAGTTCATGAACGAGATGATCAACTCGCTCCGCTACAAGAAGATGGACGAGTTCCGCAACAAGTTCCGGAAAATGGACCTGCTGCTCATCGACGACATACAGTTCATGGCCGGAAAAGAGGCCACGCAGGAAGAGTTCTTCCACACCTTCAATGCGCTCTACGAGTCGCACAAGCAGATCGTGGTCACCTCCGATAAGTTCCCGAAGGACATCCCAGGGCTCGAGGAGCGGTTGAGAAGCCGTTTCGAATGGGGGCTGATCGCGGACATCCAGCCACCGGGAGTGGAGACCAAAGTCGCCATTCTCAAGAAGAAGTCCGACATGCACGCGGTCAACCTGCCCGACGACGTGGCTCTTTTTCTAGCGGAAGGCGCGAACAGCAACATCCGCGAGTTGGAAGGGATGCTGATCAGGCTGGAGGCGTTTGCAAGCCTCACCGGCCAGGAGATAACGCTCAGCATGGCCCGCGAGGTGATGAAGGACATCATCGTCGAGAAGACCCGCGACATCACCGTCGAGATGATACAGAAGACCGTGGCGGAGCACTTCCGCATCAAGGTATCCGAACTGAAGTCCGACAAAAGGATCAAGACCCTCGTGGTACCGCGCCAGATAGCGATCTACATCTGCCGCGAGCTGACCAAGGCGTCCTACCCGGAAATAGGCGAGAAGTTCGGGGGGAAGGACCACTCCACCATCATCCACTCGGTAAAAAAGATTGAGAAGCAGATCGCGGGTGACGATGAGTTTAAGGCGACTGTGGAAGACATAAGGAAAAAGCTGTTCACTTAAAGGGGAAAACTGTGCATAACTTTCCCCTTCAGCGCGGTGTCAAAAAGGCCTGTGCAGAAACAAGCCAAACTCAACAGATTATGCCTGTGACTTTCCAGAGCAAAAAACGGCGGCTTTTCAAAGGGTAAGAGGGCTTGTCCACTTATCAACAGGCCACTATCTACTACTACTTTAAAAACTTTAAAAACATAATAGAAAAAGAACCGGGGGACACATGGAGTTCAGAATCAGCAAAGAGATTTTTATGAAAGCCCTCCAGAGAATCCAGGGTATCGTAGAAAAACGCAATACCATGCCGATTCTCTCCAACGCGCTGCTGGAGGTTCAAAACGACCAGCTCTTCATCACGGCCACCGATCTCGAGGTAGGCATGAAGAGCTCCTACCCCACTGCCGTCATCAGGGAAGGAAAGATCACCGTATCGGCCAAAAAGCTTTACGAGATCGTCAAGGAGATGCCGGACGAGGAGATTCACTTCACCACCAAGGACAACGACTGGGTAGAGATCACCTGCGGCAAGGCGCGATTCAACATAGTCGGGCTTTCATCCGAAGAGTTCCCTTATTTCCCCAAGGTGAAGGAAGAGAGCTTCCTGGTCTTCAAGAACGAGATTCTCGCAGACATGATCGAGAAGACCTCCTATGCCATCTGCTATGACGAGACCAAGTACAACCTGAACGGCGTCTTCATCAAAGCGTTCGACGAAAACGGAGAGAACGTGCTCAAGATGGTGGCGACAGACGGTCACCGACTATCCGTCTCTCAGAAAGCGATCACCGGCAACATCACTTCCGAGCTCTCCAAAGGGGTCATCTTCCCCAAGAAGGGTATCTTCGAGCTGAAAAAGATGGTGGAGGAGGAAGACGGGGAGATCATGCTCGGCTTCATGGACAACTCCGCGGTCATCAAGAAAGGGAACACGGTGGTGGTCATGCGGCTCATCGACGGCGAGTTCCCGGACTACACCAAGGTGATTCCAGCCAGCAACGACCGGATCGTGCAGATAAACCGCGACAAGTTCCTGCACTCGCTGAAAAGGATGGCGATCCTCTCCAGCGAGAAGTTCAAGGGGGTCAAGATAGAGGTGAACCCCGAGCTGGTGATTATCTCGTCCAGCAACCCGGAACTCGGCGAGGCGCGCGAAGAGATCGAGGTCCAATACGAAGGCAACAACATCTCGGCCCGCTTCAACGCGAAGTACCTGATCGACGTCCTGTCGGTAATGGAGCAGCGCGAAGTGGAGCTGAAGCTCAAGGACGAACTCTCCCCGGTCATCATGAAGGCAGCGGCAGAGGAGGAGTTCCTGGCAGTCATCATGCCGATGAGGCTTTAAAAACAGTTCAGAGGCAGATTGAGATTAAGATTAAGAAAACCGAAACAACAGGCGGAGCTATTGATCATTTACTGTAACAGCCAGGTTTTCTTAATCTCAATCTCAATCTCAATCTTAATCTTGAGTTAATCTAGATTTCAGATGAAGCTTATTAAGCTCAAACTTGCTTCCTTCCGCAACCTGCAGAACATAGAACTTGCGCCAGGCAAGAAGTTCAACGTTTTCTACGGTAATAACGGCCAGGGCAAGACCAACCTGCTGGAGTCGATCTACCTCCTAGCTACCATGAAGTCGTTCAAGCAGGCGCGAAATGCGGAGCTGATCGCGTTCGCAGGCGAGTTTGCGCTGGTGAAAGGGACCGTGGAACGGGACCAGGTCCGGCGGGAAATAGCGGTCCTCATCGAGAAGCAGGGGAAAAAGGCGAAGGTCGACGCCAAGCTGATGACCAGGCTGGACGACTTCTTCGGCAATTTGAACGTGGTGCTCTTCACCCCGGAAGAGATATCCATGGTGCGCGGGGGACCGGACCTCCGGCGCAGGTACCTGGACCGGGCGGTTTTCACCTGCGACCTCGGCTACCTGACCGCTTACCACGACTACGCAAAGATCCTGAAGAACCGCAACGCCCTCCTCAAGGTGAACGAAACCACGGGGATTGAGGTCTGGACCGAGCAATTGGTACAGGCGGCGCTTTTGGTGATCGAGCGGAGAAAGGCGTACCTGGACCGGATTGGGAAGTTGCTGCAGGGGTTTTACAGCGAGATATCCGGCAACGACGAGACGGTTCAGATTGAATACCGGCTGCATGGGGTGGACGAGCGGCTTTTAGCCGAGGATCCGGCCGGGGCACTCAACCAGGCCCTCAGGGCGCATGCGGCGGAGGAGAGAAGGCGCGGCACCACGGCCATCGGCCCCCACCGCGACGATCTTTACTTCGGCCTCAACGGCCGCAGCGCCAGGCAGTTCGCTTCCCAGGGACAGCAGCGCTCCTTCGTGCTGGCGCTCAAGATGGCGGAGATAGAACATATCACCAGGTGCTTCGAGGCGCCGCCGGTGCTCTTGCTGGACGACATGACCAGCGAGCTGGACCGGGAGCGCAATCGCAACCTGATGGAGTTTTTGAAGAAACGGGAGATGCAGGTATTCATCACCACGACGTCGCTCCATAACGTGGACATCGACGAACTGCAGGACAACAGGACGTTTCGCATCAAAGAGGGAAAAATTCTCGACTAGGGGTAAAGATGAACTCAGAAGAACAGGGCGATTACGGGGCAGATAAGATCCAGATACTGGAAGGACTGGAAGCGGTACGAAAACGTCCGGCCATGTACATCGGTTCCACAGCCGCTCAGGGTTTGCATCACCTGGTGTACGAACTGGTGGATAACGCGATCGACGAGGCGCTGGCCGGCTACTGCGACGCGGTCCAGGTCATCATCCATTTGGACGGCTCGGTGACGGTCGAGGACAACGGCCGCGGCATACCGACCGACATGCACCCGACCGAGGGTAGGTCGGCGGCGGAGGTCGTCCTCACCGTCTTGCACGCCGGCGGCAAGTTCGACAACACCTCCTACAAGGTCTCGGGCGGCCTGCACGGCGTCGGCAGTTCCGTCGTCAACGCGCTTTCCACCCGGCTCGACCTGGAGATCCGCAGAAACGGCCACGTCCACACCCAGACCTACCGCAAGGGTGTCCCCCAGGCTCCGCTGGAGATAACCGGCGAGACCAAGAGGCGCGGCACCAAGATCACCTTCTTCCCCGACGGGGAGATCTTCGAGACCACCGAGTTCTCCTTCGACGTACTCTCCAAGAGGCTCAGGGAGCTCGCCTTCCTGAACGCCGGCGTCCGGATCAAGATCCACGACGAGCGTACCGAGAAGGATCACGATTTCTTCTACGAGGGGGGAATCAGGAGCTTCGTCGAGTACCTCAACAAGAACAAGAACCTGGTCAACCCCGAGCCGATCTACATCAGGGGTGAGAAAAGCGGCGTCGATATTGAGATCGCCATGCAGTACAACGACTCCTACGACGAGAAGGTCTTCTCCTTCGCCAACAACATCAACACCCACGAGGGTGGCACCCACCTGGTCGGATTCAAGGCGTCCTTGACCCGCACCATGAACACCTACGCCACAGCCAACAACCTCTTGAAAAACGTGAAGGTGGCGATCTCCGGCGACGACCTCCGCGAGGGTCTCACCGCGGTCATCTCGGTGAAGATCTCGCAACCGCAGTTCGAGGGGCAGACCAAGACCAAGCTGGGGAACTCGGAGGTGAAGGGGTACGTCGAGACCCTCATGAACGAGAAGCTCGCCACCTACCTGGAAGAAAACCCGGCCATGGCGAGGAAGATCCTGGAGAAATCCATCGACGCGGCCCGGGCCCGCGAGGCGGCCAGAAAGGCGCGTGAGTTGACCCGCCGCAAAGGCGCGCTCGAAGTGGGGACGCTGCCGGGGAAACTGGCCGACTGCCAGGAGAAGGACCCAGCGCTTTGCGAACTGTTCCTGGTCGAGGGCGACTCCGCAGGCGGCTCCGCCAAGCAGGGGCGCGACAGGAAGTACCAGGCGATCCTCCCCCTGAAGGGGAAGATCCTCAACGTCGAGAAGGCGCGTTTCGACAAGATGCTTGCTTCCCAGGAGATCAGGACCCTGATCTCGGCGCTCGGCACCAGCATCGGCAAGGAAGACTTCGACATGGCGAAGCTTCGTTACCACCGCATCATCGTCATGACCGATGCGGACGTCGACGGCTCGCACATCCTCACCCTGCTTCTGACCTTCTTCTTCCGCCAGATGCTGGAGCTCATCGAGCGCGGCTACCTCTACATCGCGCAGCCGCCTTTGTACAAGATCAAGCGCGGCAGGAAAGAACAGTACTTGAAGAACGAGGCGGCCCTGCAGGCCTACCTCCTCGAGGAAGGGACCGAGGAGATGACGCTGAAACTAGGTGTGGGGAACGACGAGCGGGTCTACCGCGGCAAACAGATCATCCCAATCCTGACCCAGCTGATCGACTACAACGAACTGTTCGACAAGGTGGTGAAGAAGGGGATCAACGACGAACTCTTGCGCGTGTTCCTGAAGACCGGCATCAAGCCGGGCCTGGAAGAGATGGCCGACCTGATCGCCCTCTTGCCGAAGATGAAGGAGGCCTTCCCCGAGGTGACCACCGAGGAGTTCGGCGACAGCATCATCTTCGCCTTCGGCAACTTGAGGGTGAAGATAGACCACCAGATCTTCTCGGTGCTCGAGTCCTACGAGTACGGCATGCTGCTGGAGAACCACAAGCGGATGCGTTCGGTCATGGGGGCAGGCACAGGGGTCGTTTTGGGCGCCGAAGACAAGCTGGTGCTCGAAACTGAGAACCAGGAGGATATCCTCTCCTTCTTCATGGAAAGCGCCAAGAAGGGTCTCTACATCCAGCGCTACAAAGGTTTGGGCGAGATGAACCCGGAGCAGCTCTGGGAGACCACCATGCACCAGGAGAACAGGGTGCTTCTGCAGGTGAAGATCGAGGACGCGGTGGCCGCCGAAGAGATCTTCACCGTGCTCATGGGGGACCAAGTCGAGCCGCGGCGCGATTTCATCGAGCAGAACGCGCTGAACGTCTCCAACCTGGACATCTAAAAATTTTTCGCCCTCCCTGCGGGAGGAAACGGTTCAGAGTTTGAGCAAGAAGTGTCAGTTAAAAGACCGGATTGTCGGATTTTTTAACAGTTATGGCATCGGAGCTGGAAGCTTCTTCATTAGTCTTTAATTAGCTCTAATTCGGCTGGCGCGACTCCCTTAAGCTGCCGGCTGCGAGTCCAATCATGGAAATACCCCTTTTATAAAGAGGTATTTAGGCCGGGTCAGGGAACCGGTGCTTCCTTAAATAAAAAAAATCTACCCTCCCTTCGGGAGGGGATAGTCTTTTGCATATTTCTACTGCGACGCAAAAGCTTCGGCGAGTACGCCGCCTTTTGACGGAAAGGTTCCTTAAATGCTGAATCAACTCAACAAGGTATCGGTAAACATCGAAGACGAGATGAAACGCTCCTACATGGACTACGCCATGTCCGTGATCGTGGGGCGCGCTCTTCCGGACGTGCGCGACGGACTGAAGCCGGTACACAGGCGCTGCCTGTTCGCCATGTACGACATGAGCAACGACTGGAACAAGCCGTACAAGAAATCGGCCCGCGTGGTCGGCGACGTCATCGGTAAGTACCACCCGCACGGCGACACCGCCGTGTACGACACCCTGGTCAGGATGGCCCAGGACTTCTCGCTGCGCTACCCGCTGGTCGACGGCCAGGGGAACTTCGGCTCCATCGACGGCGACTCCCCTGCGGCTATGCGTTACACCGAGATCAGGATGGAGCAGCTGGCCCACGAGCTTTTGGCCGACATCGACAAGGAAACGGTCCCCTACGGCCCCAACTACGACGACTCGCTGAAAGAACCGCTGGTACTCCCCTCCAAGTTCCCGAACCTCTTGGTGAACGGCTCCGCCGGCATCGCGGTCGGCATGGCCACCAACATCCCGCCGCACAACCTCTCCGAAGTGATCGACGGCATCGTGGCCATCATCGATAACCCGCAGCTTACCTTCGAGGAGCTGGTGGAACTGATCCCGGGTCCGGATTTTCCGACCGGCGGCTTCATCTACGGCCGCGAAGGGATCATGAAGGCCTACTCGACCGGCCGCGGCATCATCCAGATGCGCGCCAAGGTGCAGATCGAGACCCAGAAAAAGACCGAGCGCCAGTCCATCGTGGTCACGGAAATCCCGTACCAGGTGAACAAGGCGAGGCTGGTCGAGAAGATAGCCGAGCTGGTCAAGGAGAAGAAGATCGAGGGGATCTCGGACTTAAGGGACGAGAGCGACCGCGAGGGTATGCGCGTCGTCATCGAACTGAAGAAGGACGAAAACCCGACCATCATCCTGAACCACCTCTACAAGCAGACCCAGATGCAGTCCTCCTTCGGCATCATCATGCTGGCCATCGTCAACAGCCGGCCGCGCGTTTTGACGCTCAGGGAGACCATCGACTTCTTCATCGAGCACAGAAAGGAGATCGTCACCCGCCGCACCATCTTCGACCTGAAGAAGGCAGAGGCGAGGGCCCATATCCTGGAAGGCTTGAAGATAGCGCTGGACAACCTGGACGAGGTGATCGCGCTGATCAAGGCGAGCGCCTCCCCGGCCGAGGCGAAGGCGGGGCTCATGGAGCGCTTCGGGCTCTCCGACCTTCAGGCCCAGGCGATCCTCGACATGAGGCTGCACCGCTTAACCGGCCTCGAGCGCGAGAAGATCATGGAGGAACTGCGCGAGATTCTGAAGTACATCGCCAGGTTGAAAGAGATCCTCGCCTCCGAGGCGGAGATCCTCAAGATCATCGTCGGGGAACTGGTCGAGCTCAAAGACAAGTTCGGCGACAAGCGCCGCTCCGAAATAGTGATGCAGACTGCGGACATCTCCTTGGAGGACACCATCGTCGAGGAAGACATGGTGGTCACCATCTCGCACACGGGCTACATCAAGCGCAACGCCGTCACCCTCTACCGCGCCCAGCGCCGCGGCGGCAAGGGCAAGACCGGCATGAAGACCAAGGAAGAGGATTTCGTCGAGCAGCTTTTCATCGCCTCCACCAAGGATTATCTGATGTTCTTCACCGATGCCGGGAAGGTCTACTGGCTCAAGGTGTACGAGATCCCGGAGGCGGGGCGCGCGGCGCGCGGCAAGGCGATCGTGAACCTCTTGAACCTGGCGGCGAACGAGAAGATCACCACCATACTCCCGGTCAAGGAGTTCGTGGACGACAAGTTCATCATGATGGCGACCAGAAACGGCGTGGTGAAGAAGACCAACATGATGGAGTACTCGCACCCGAGGGTAGGCGGCATCATCGCCGTGAACCTCGACGAAGGGGACAAGCTGATCACCGTGGCGCTCACCGACGGCAAGCAGGACGTGCTGCTCGCCTCCGCCAACGGCAAGGCGATCCGCTTCAAGGAAGAGGACGTCCGCACCGTGGGACGCGTCTCGCGCGGGGTGCGCGGCATGACGCTGGAGGGCGAGGACGTGGTGATCGGCATGGAGATCCTCAACGAGAACTTCACCGACTCCACCATCTTCACCGTGACCGAGAACGGCTATGGCAAGCGGACCGAGATCAGCGAGTACCGCAGCCAGTCGCGCGGCGGCAAGGGGGTCATCACCATCAAGACCACCGAGAGAAACGGCAACGTGGTCGACATCAAGCAGGTCAACGACGATAACGACCTGATGCTCATCACGGACCAGGGAAAGATCCTGCGCGTTCCCGTCGCCGGCTTCTCCATCATCGGGCGCAACACCCAGGGGGTGCGCCTCATGGTGAAAGAGGAGAACGAGAGGGTGGTCGCCGTGGCCCGGCTCGCCGAGAAAGAGGAGCAGGACGAGTCGGAAGACGGCGAACTCGACGAGATGGTGGAACTGGAATCGGGCGAGGAGCAGGGCGAAGAATAAAGTGAGGGGCGGCCCCTCTGGGGCCGCTATGCAGCAATAGCAGCAAAGAGCGGTGCAGCAGATAGAGTCGGACCTTGTTATGTTCCCCGTTTGGGGGTGCCGTGAATTCGAGGTAGGGCATGCAAACCAACAGGATAGACAACTCATTGAAGGAACGCCGGGATATCCTGGACCTTCTGGGCAAACTTCGGGGTGACGGCATCTCCATCCACGAGATGGAGAAGATCGGCCAGAAGTTCCAGCAGGCGGGAAGGCGCGCGCTGCGCCCGCTGGTGCGCGAGCTCTGGCGCGAGAATTCCGGGGAGTTGATCACCAAGTATGCCTACATCCTCGACTTCTTCGAAACCGAGGACTGGCTGGACCAGTTGATCCAGATAGCGCTCAAGCGCAACGACTTAGGCGCGGACGGCAAGGCGGCGCTTATGGTTGCCCTCGAAGGATACGGGGTCGACGTCCACTCCCCCCCCTTCAAGCAGCCCCCCCCGCTCCCCGCAGCTCCTTGGGAGAAACGGTCCAGGGGGCCATTCGGCTGGGCGAGGAGGGGATGGTAACTTTCCTCGACGACTTCCTCTCCTACCAGCAAGAGGTGCAGCAGATCGTGATCCGCGAGCTGTCGCAGTCGGACGATCCCTCCAGTTCGCGGCTCCTTGCCGCGATGCTCTGGCACGAGGACCGGACCGTAGTCCTCTCCGCCCTGCAGGCCCTGGGGCGGCTCCGCGATCCCTTGGCCGCAGGCGTCTTGCAGGATTTCATCGCCGACTGCGCCGAAGAATATTCCGACACGGCGCAAAAATGCCTGCGCCGGCTAGGCTTCCTCGGGGTCAACGCGCCCGCGCCGCGCCAACTGCTCCCCTTCCATGCCGCCTACGCCACCGCCCCCGACGGCGACGGCTACCGCTCGCTTTTGCTGTCGCGCCGGACCGCGGAGGGGCGACTCTGCGTCCTGTACCTGCAGGTGCATGAACGGCGCGGGGTGCTGGCAGCCTGGGGCTCGGCAGAACTTACCCTTGAGGAGTTCCGCTCCGAGGTGGAAGGTTTCCGCATGCAGGACGACCTGCACGAAGTGCCCCCTCCCTACCTGCTGGCGCTGGTGCGCGACGCCCTTTACTGGAGCCGCGAACTCTGCTACCTTCCCGCCGACTTCTACATGCGCCGCGGCATCTTCGCCGGAGAGGACATGACGCCGGCGCCCTTTGCGCCGACTCTGACCGCCCTCCCGCAGCACCGGGTGCTGAGCTTCGAAGAGGGAGAAAACGCGGCCCGGGCCCTGTTCAAGAACCCGCTCTTCACCGGGTGGTTCATGGCAAGCCAGAGGGTCTACGATTATGCCGAGGAATGCCGCGCCGGCGCCGATATCGAGCAGGTGCTGCAGAGGTTTTGCGAGGAACTTCTCGCCCCGGAACTGGAGCTGATCCGGGAGAGGCTTTTGGTGAGCGCCGACCTGATGCGGGTAGTGGGTAATCCCCCCTTCGAGGTGGCCAACGTGGTTTCCCTCGCCGAGAGCCTGGCGGACAACCCGCTCCCCTTCCACCTGCACCCCTTCCTGCGCTGCTTCGCGCTGGAAAGCATGGAGATAGCCAAAGAGTCCCTGGAGCGGGGCGACGATGCGCCGCTTCGGGCGGCCGAGGAATTTTAACGACCCTACCCTTCTCCCTCCGGGGGGAAGCGGGATTACCATAAAAAGAGAGATCGGATGGCAGAAAAAATAGCCGTTATCGGTGCAGGGAGCTGGGGCACGACCCTCGCCGACCTGCTCGCCAAGAAAGGGCACGAGGTCACGCTTTGGGCCTACGAGCCCGAACTCGTACTGGAGATGCGCGACAACAGGGAGAACAGCCTGTTCCTTCCCGGCATCAAGCTGAACGAGCGTCTCGCCTTCACCAACGACCTGGCGGAGGCCTACCGCGGCTGCAGCATGGTGCTCTGCGTGGTCCCCTCGCAACTGGTGCGCCGGGTGATGACCAACTCGCTCCCTTTCCTCCCCAAGGAAGCGATCATCGTCAGCGCCTCCAAGGGGATCGAGGTCGACACCCTGGCCACCGTTTCCGAGATCTACCAGGAGATCCTCCCCCCCGAGCAGTTCCAGGTGCTGGCTGCCCTTTCCGGCCCTAGCTTCGCGCGCGAGGTCGCGCTGGAGATGCCGACCGCGGTCACTGCGGCCGCGAGCTCAGAGGCTGTCGCCCGCCGGGTGCAAGAGGCGTTTACCACCGACTACTTCCGGGTCTACCGCAACTCCGACGTGGTAGGGGTGGAACTTGGCGGGGCCATCAAGAACGTAATTGCCATCGCCGCCGGCATCTCCGACGGTCTTGGTTTCGGCAGCAATACGAGAGCTGCCCTCATCACCCGCGGCCTGGCCGAGATGACCCGCCTGGGAGTCGCCATGGGGGCGCAACCCTCCACCTTCGCGGGGCTCGCCGGGATGGGGGACCTGGTGCTCACCTGCACCGGCGACCTATCGCGAAACCGCAGCGTCGGCATCCAGATCGGCCAGGGGAGGACGCTCTCCGAGATTCTGGGAGAGATGCGGATGGTCGCCGAAGGGGTGAAGACCACCGAATCGGCCTACAACCTGGCCAAGAAGCTTGGCGTGGAGATGCCCATCATCGAGCAGATGTACCAGATGCTATACCAGAACAAGTCCGCCCGGGAAGCGGTTCTGGAGCTGATGACCAGAAACCTGAAAGCTGAAGGAGTTTAAAAGCAGGAAAAACAGATTGAGATTAAGATTAAGAAAACCTTGAACCAACCTCGATCCAGGTCTTCCTCAATCTTGATGTCTTTCTGATGCAAAGGTTGAGGTCGAGATTGAGACAAGAAGAACCGGCAATCACGCGGGTTTTGAATTTTCTCAATCTTAATCTTAATCTTTATCTGATTTACAAAGGATAGGTGATGCAACTTCGTTTTGGCATAAGAACAAAATTGCTCCTGTCCATACTCGCCATCCTCTTCGTATCATACTCAACCCTGCTGTACTCCTCCATGAAGACCCTCAACGCGTCGCTGCAGACCGAGCTGGACCGGAACCTGGCGACCAACCTGAAGTACGCACGCAGCCAGTACCTGGATCAAGCTGAGATCGCCAAGTTTTCCATGATGCAGGCGGTGGTTTCGCAGACGGTGCAGCAGCGCCTGCGCGAGCGGGACAGCGCCTGGTTCTCCACGCGCATCAAGCGCTGGCACGACGTGCTCCCCTTCGTGGACCTGGTGGTCGTGGTAGATCCCCAGGAAAAGGTCCTGGCCACCCTCCAGGGTCCCGAAAAAAATGGGCCGATGGAGCTGCCGGCGATGGTGAAACAGGCCCTCGCCAGCAAGAGGGCCATCTTGTCGACCGAGCTGCTCAGCGGTGAGTTCATGTGCCGCGCAGGGGTGCCAGGATACTGCGAGCGCCCCGGCAGCGAGGCCTTAGTCGCCACGGTGGCGGTCCCGGTCATCGGAACGGACGGCAGCGTGCTCGGTTGCGTGGTGACCGGGGACATCCTGAACCACCACCCGAATCTCCCCGGCAAGCTGCAGGAGGTCACCGGGAACAACGTGGAGGTGACCCTGACCCAGCGCGGGCTTCGGGTCGCCAGCAGCCTTCCGGCGCGGGTGCGGGAATCGTACATCCTCTCTCCCAAGGTGCTCGACGTGCTGGAGCGCGGCGAAGTGTACCGCGGCCGGACGGACATGGGCGCCAAGAGCTACGAAACCATCATCGACCCGCTTTTGAACAGCAGGGGGGAGTTCGTCGGCTCGCTTTCGGTGGCGATATCGACGGAAACGGTGACCAACAGCAGGCGGGAAAATCTGCAGTACATACTCGCCTCGGCTTTCCTGGGCATCATCTGCTCCTTCGCCATGGCCTACTTCGCCTCGCGTCACCTGACGGGGCCGCTGCGGCAGTTAGCGATGAGCGCGCGCCGTATCGAGGAAGGGGACCTCGACCAGAGGGTAGTCGGCCACCAGCGGGACGAGGTGGGGATGCTGGCCTCTTCCTTCAACAACATGGCCGAATCGCTCAAGGAACGGGACGGCATCATCAACAAGAAGACCGGCGACCTCCAGGAGCTGAACGAACAGCTGGAGAAAATGGTCGAGCAGCGGACCTCCGCCCTCAGCATGGAGATGGGGAGGCTGGAGGCGGTGTTGACGAGCCTTGCCGAAGGGGTGGTGGTGACCGACCGCGACAACCTCGTGGTGCTCTTCAACCCGGCGGCTCAGCAGCTCTTCGAACTGGTTCCGCATCGCGTTGTCGGGCAGTCTGTCGAGCGCCTGTGCGAGATGACCGGGTTTTGCAATGTCCTGGAACAGGTCAGCGATAAGGCGCAACGGGAGCCCCGCTGCGGTAAAAAAGAGGTCACCGTGAAAGGGAAGCGGCTGCACGTGAACACGGCCACCCTCCAGGACGAGGCAGGGGAGTTCGCCGGAATGGTCATGTCGCTGCGCGACGTCACCAAGGAGGAGCAGGTGGACCGGATGAAGACCGAGTTCATATCCACCGTCTCCCACGAGTTGAAGACGCCGCTTACTTCGATCAAGGGGTCGCTGCAACTGCTGTTGACGCGCAGCAAGTGGCTCACGGATACCGAGAGGCAGCTTTTGACCGTCTGCTTCCGCAACACGCAGCGGCTGATCCGGCTGATCAGCGAGATCCTCGACATCTCCGGCATCGAATCCGGCGGGATGATCTTCAACTTCAAGCCCCTTTGCATCGGTGAACTTGCGGTGTACGCGGTCGAGGAGATCAAGTCCTTAGCCATGGGACGGGAGATCACCATCGTCAACACCGTGGGCGAGCATCTTCCCATGGTATTCGGCGACAGCGATCGCCTGATCCAGGTGATGACCAACCTCCTCTCCAACGCGGTGAAGTTTTCCCCCGAGGGAAAGGTGGTCATGGTCACCGCGGAGCAGGAAGGAAACTACGTGGTGGTCTCGGTGGCCGACAGAGGAAGGGTGATACAGTGGTCCGACCGGGACAAGCTTTTCAAGAAGTTCCAACAAATTGAATCAACCGAACGCAACAAGATCGGCGGGACCGGGTTGGGGCTCGCCATCTGCAAGGAGATAGTCGAGCGGCATCACGGCAGGATCTTCTACACCGCCGCCAAGGAATACGGCAATACCTTCAGCTTCACGGTGCCGATAATAGGGGAGACAGATGCAAAAGGATAAGATTCTCATCGTGGACGACGAGGCGGACATCGCGCTCATCCTCAAGCTGCAACTGGAGGACGCCGGCTACGAGACGGTCCGGGCCCGCGATGGTGTAGAGGCCCTTGAGGCGGTGGCGCAGGAGCCGTTCGACCTCATCATGCTCGACATAAAGATGCCCCGCATGGACGGCCTCGAGGTGCTGAGCCGCCTGAAGGGGGACGAGACCCCCGTGGTGATGATGACCGCCCACGGCAGCGAGGACATCGCCGTGGACGCCATGAAGAAGGGGGCGCTCGACTACATTTCGAAGCCGTTTTCCACCGACGACATGCTGCAGAAGGTGGAGCGCGCCATCGGCATCGACCGCACCCGCAAGGAAAACGCCAGACTCTCGCAGCAGTTGGACGAGGAGCGGCGCAAGATGGAGGCGGTGCTGCAGGGGATGGCCGATCTCCTGGTCGCAGTCGACCTGCAGGGGCGCATCATCACCTGGAGCCGGCAGGCGGCCAGGCTTCTTGCCGCCGAAGGGGAGAGCCTCTTGGGGAAAACCCTCGAAGAGGTGCTCAAGGCCGAGGTTCCGGGGGGAGAACTCCCGGCCCGGACCGTCTTGCGCACCGGGGAGCCTCGCCTCGACGTCGGATACCTGCTGAAGATCGGCAGCCTGACGGTGCCGGTACTCTCCTCGGCGGCGCCGCTTTGGAACGCGAACGGAGAGCTTGCGGGGAGCGTCGAGATCATCAGGGACATCTCGAAACTCAAGGAGCTGGAGCAGGAAAAAGAGGATTTCGTGAGCATGCTCTCCCACGACCTCAAGTCCCCCATCACCGCGGTGGTCGGCTCCATCGACCTGGTGCGGGAGGCGAAGCTCGGCCCGGTGACCCCGGACCAGTCCGAATACCTGAACGCCGCCATAGAGAGCTGCGAGGAAATGGTGGAGATGATCGACACCCTGCTCGGCATCCACAAGTTCGAGGCGGGGAAGATGAAGCTGAACTTCCGGGAGGAAGACCCGTCGCTGCTCATCAACCGGAGCGTCACCAAGTTTCAGACGCCGGCGCAGCGCGGCGCGATCAGCCTCTTTGCGACCCTCCCCCCGTCCCTCCCCGCTATCTCGGCCGACCGCTCCTCGTTCAGCCGCATCCTGGGAAACCTTCTTTCCAACGCGGTGAAGTTCACCCCCGAGGGGGGGGAGATAGAGGTGTCGGCAGACCTGGTACAGGATCCGGCACCCGTGCTGGCGCACGTACCGGAGGAGTGCTATCCCGGGCAAGAGCTGCCCAGGGAAGGGGAGTTCGTCAGGATCAGGGTGCGCGACTCCGGCGTCGGGATTCCGCAGGAATCGCTCGGCTCCATCTTCGACCGTTTCGTGCAGGCGAGAAACCGCCGGCAGGGAAAGACCCGCGGCACCGGCCTGGGGCTTGCCTTCTGCAGGAAGGCTGTGGACGCGCATGGCGGTTACATCTGGGCGGAGAGCGAGCCGGGCGCAGGGAGCGTCTTCACCCTCATGTTCCCGGCGCTTCCGGAGGAGGAGGACGAGTAGCAGCTGACCGTCCTGCACGCAGTTAAAAAACCCTTTAATTAGCCCATGCAACAGGGCCGGGGAAGAGGGGAGAGATGAAAGTTATTTTAATCACTCCTCTTTTTTGTTGCCGGGAATATAGTAAAGTAATTCCTGGTTCGAGAGGCGGACCCTCTCATGGGAGAAAGCAGGTGAAGTAAGGTAAATTCCGACGGGTAAGGGGGCGATGTGGCACTGCGTGAAAGTGACGCCGGATATCGCGAATTGTTTGAAGAAAACCCTCAGCCAATGTGGGTCTGTCACCGTGAGAGCAGGAGGCTTCTGGCGGTGAACGAGGCAGCCCTGCGGCTTTATGGATATCGTCGTGAGCAGTTTCTGGAACTGGCCCTGGAGCAGCTGAGCGGCGGCGAGCCGATGGGGGACCCGGGTGCGTCGCAGGACCAGCAGCTGCGCTGCAGGCAGCTGAAAAAGGACGGCAGTTCCTTCGAAGCGCAGCTGGTCTGCCACCCTTGCAGGTTCCAAGGAGAGCGGGTGCAACTGGCGCTGGTGCGCGATGAGGGCGGCGCCCAGCAAGAGGCGCAGCTTAGGTACCGGGTGCTTCAGCAGGGAAGTCTTTTAGAGGCGGCGCAGCGCGAGCTGGAGACCTTCAGCTATTCCGTTTCGCACGACCTGCGCGCGCCGCTGCGCCACATAGACGGTTTCAGCCGCGCTCTCATGGACGATTACGGAACCCTTCTGGACGGCCAGGGAAAGGAGTACCTGACTAGGATCTGTCAGGCGGCGGAGAAGATGTCGCAGCTCATCGACGCCATGCAGCAACTATCGCGTGTGGGTAGGACGGAGTTGAGCCTGGAGAAGGTCGACCTGAGCGTGAAGGCCCAGGTGATTTCATTGGAACTGAAGCGCCGGGAGCCCGAACGACGGGTCGACTTCGCCATCGAGGAGGGGGTGAAGGGCGAGGCCGATGCCAAGCTGGTGCGCCAGCTTCTGGAGATCCTGATGGGTAACGCCTGGAAGTTCAGCTCCAAGACACCCTCCGCCGTGATCAGCTTCGGCTCCGTCGAGCTGCAGGGGGAGACCGCGTACTTCGTCAGGGACAACGGGGCAGGTTTCGACATGGCCTATGCCGAGAAGCTCTTTTCCGTATTCCACAGGCTGCATCGGGCCGACGAGTTCGAGGGAAGCGGCGTGGGGCTTGCCATCGCCCAGCGCATCGTGGCGCGCCACGGCGGCCGGATCTGGGCCGAAAGCGCCCCCGGCGCCGGCGCCACCTTCTACTTTACGTTGAAAGGCGAGAAGCAATTGACGATTGACAATTGACAATGAGTCATCGCCTCTGGCACCAGCTCCCGAATGGCCATCTGCCTCGTCATTCGGTAAAAGAAAGTCAACGAGCCAACTGCCTTGTCAATGGGTTCTAGTTGCCAATTATCCATTGTCAGTTGTCCATTGGGGTAAGGGTTTTAGTTGTCAATTGTCAATCGTCAATTGTCAATTGGTTTAAAAGCTTTTTAAGTTTGGGGTAAAGCATGTCCAAAGAGCTGAGGGTCCTTTTGGTCGAGGACTCGGAAGAAGACAGCCTGCTTCTGATCAGGGAGCTGCGCCGCGGCGGCTACAAACTGATACACATGCGAGTGGAGACTGCGGAGAGCATGCGCCGGGCCCTGCATGACGGGGAGTGGGACGTGGTGATCTCCGACTACCGCATGCCCTCTTTCGACGCCCTCGGGGCCCTGCAGGTGCTGCACGAGACCGGGCGCGACATCCCATTCATCATCGTCTCAGGCAAGATCGGCGAGGACCTAGCCGTCGAGGCCATGAAATCGGGTGCCAGCGACTACCTAATGAAAGGGAACCTGGCCCGCCTGGTACCGGTTATGGTGCGGGAACTGAGGGAGGCTGAGGAGCGCAGGACGCACCGGCTCACCCAGGATGCGGTGCGCCGCGGCAAGGCGGAGTGGGAAAGCGTCTTCGACGCGGTCTCGGACCTGATCATCATCACCGACGCCGACGGCGTCGTGTTGCGCTGCAACGGCCGGGTGAGCGCCTACTTTCCCGGCGGGTACGGCGCCATCATCGGCCGCAGGATCGACGAGATATTTTTCGGATCGCAGCAACCCGAGGGAAAGCTGTTCCGCTTCCTGCACAGCGTCCAGAGCGAGGCCGACGAGGACATCCGCTTCCCCAACCTGAGCGGCTGGTACAACGTCGCCAGCTACCCCATGCGCACCGAGGGGAGCAACCGCCCGAACCTGGTCTTCATCATCAAGGACATCACCAAAAGGCGCGAGGTCGAGGAGGAGAAACGGACCAGCGACCGCGAACTCCTCACCCTGTACGCGGTCGCCTTCCGCCTGCAGTACACGAAGGGGGTCGACAAGGTGATGGGGGACCTCCTCTTCCAGCTGCACAACATGCTGCAGATGGATTTCTCCTGCATCCACCTTTTCGAGGACGACAAACTCAAGATGCGCGCCTCGCTGGGTGTTTCCCCCGCGTTCGAGAAGGCGATGAAGACGCTCCCCCGGGAGACCCAGTGGGCGACCCTGGCGCAGGCGGGGCGCCCTTTTCTGGGAGAGGAGCCAGACGCAAGGTTTCCGGCCAGAGCCAAAAGCGCCGCCATAGAGATGGGGCTGCACTCCTGGTGCACAGTGCCGCTCAAGATAGGACAGGAGGTGATGGGGGTGATGACGGTGGGGACCGTCTCCGGGCGCAGCTACAGCGACCGCGACGTCTTCCTGCTCTGTGCCATTGCAGGTCAGCTCGCGGTCCTCATCGACAACTACGGCCTCTACGACAAGATGAAGGAGAAGGCGGAGGAACTCTACCGCAGCAAAGAAGAGCTCAAAGAGAACCTGCACAAGGTGAAGCGCGCCAACATCGAGCTGGGGCGCCTCAACACGGCGAAGAACAACTTCATCGGCATCGCCTCGCACGAGTTGAAGACCCCGATCACCTCGATCATGGGGGGGGTCGAGTTCCTGCTGAAATATTCCGGCATCCAGATGAGCCCCGAGCAGCACAACATCTTCGTCTCGGTGTACGAAGGGACCATTCAGCTCAGGAAACTGGTGGAGGACCTCCTCTCCATCTCCCGCATCGAGGCGCAAGGGCCGCTGGCCCAGAAAAAGCCGGCGAGCCTGATGCGGGTCTGCCGCGAAGTGCACGACCTCTTCGCGCTGCCGCTATCCGAGCGGCACATAAAGGTGGAGATCACGGGGGACGACGTCCTCGTGCCGGTGGACGAGGCCTTCGCCATGCTCGCGGTGCGCAACCTTTTAGAGAACGCCATCAAGTTCACCCGCGACGGAGGGTGCGTCCGATTAACCGGACGGGTGCTGAAGCAGGCGCAGCTCAAGGAGATGACGCAGACGCTGCATACCTTCTATCCCTCCTTCCCCGGTAACGTCGCGGCGACCGAAAAATACTATCTGCTCCAGGTGCGCGACAACGGAATCGGCATCCCGCCGGACGAGAGAGTCCGCGTCTTCGAAAAGTTCTACGGCGTCGGGGATATCGACCACCACAGCTCGGGAGCCACCGCCTTCATGTCCAAGGGCTCGGGGCTCGGACTCTCCATCGTGCGCGGCATCATGGACGCCCATGAAGGGGCGGTCTGGGTCGAAGAGGCCGAGGGGGGAGGAAGCACCTTCTCGCTCCTTTTCCCCATCGAATAAATTATTTCCCAGGATCCAGACGGGAGCCATCGATGCCGCACGCGATCAGGCTGCATGAAATAACCAAGAGCTACGGCGGGTTCAAGGCGGTGGACCGTTTCTCGCTGGAAGTGGAGCGAGGCACCGTCTTCGGGCTTTTGGGCCCGAACGGTGCGGGCAAGACCACCCTGATCAAGATCCTCACCACGCTTATGCGCCCAACCCACGGCGACGCCTTCGTCGAGGAGTTCAGCATCCTCACTGCCGGAAAGTCGGTGCGCCGGGTGATCGGCGTCGTCCCCCAGGAGAACAACCTCGACCGGTACCTGACGGCGAGGGAAAACCTCGCGCTCCACGGCAGGCTGCACGGCCTGCGGCCTGCCGCTTACAACCGGCGCATCGACGAGCTCCTGGAGATGACCGGGCTCACCTCCCGTCAGAACGATTTCCCCGACACCTTTTCAGGCGGCATGCAGCGCAGGCTGGTCGTGGCGCGCGCCCTGGTGCACGAGCCGCGCGTGCTGTTTCTGGACGAGCCGACCACGGGGCTCGACCCGCAGTCCAGGCGCGCCCTGTGGGAGTACGTCAGGGGGCTTAGGCGGAACATGACCGTCTTTCTCACCACCCACTACATGGACGAGGCGGACGCGCTTTGCGACCGGATCATGATCATGGACCACGGCGTATGTCTGGCCGACGGCACGGCGGCGGAGTTGAAAGATGCCTTTTCCAGGGCCCACGTGTACCAGGTGGAATTTCGGCGCGACAGCGACAGGTACGAGGGGATGCTGGCCGGGCTTTCCTTCGTGCGCAGCGTCGAGCGCAGCGGTAGCACCTTCCAGATCACCCTGAGCGACGAGGAGTCCATCAAGCCGCTGATGGATTGCTTGGGTGGTGCCGACATCCGCAGGATCTGCCTCAAGGAGCCGAGCCTGGAGGAGGTCTTCATCTCGCTCACCGGGGAAAAATTGCGGGAGTGAACCCGTTGAACGGAGGGGTTAATGTTCAAAGGCGCGTTTTCCATCTGGAGCAGGGACATGATGGTGCTGAGGCGGAGCATCTTTTCCGAACTCGTAGCCGTCATAGCCTACCCCCTCACCCTCTACCTCGCCTTCGGCTTCGGCCTCAAGGGGTACATCACAGACGTGAGCGGCGTCCCCTACCCCCTCTTCATAGCGCCCGGCCTCATCTCCATGACGGCGATCAACGCCGCCTTCGACGAAAGCTCCTGGAGCATGTGGTTCCACCGCCGGGTGCAGCGCACCATAGAGGAGTACCGGGTCACCCCTATCACGGTCTACGACATCGTCATCGGCAAGATCCTCTCCGGTTTCTCTCAGGGGGCAGTCAAAGGCACCGTCGTCTTCCTGGTGATCCTCCTTTTGACCCCCTTCCGTATCGACTACGGCCACCTCCCCGTCTACCTCATGTGCATCGCCATCTCGTCCATGACCTTCTCCTGCCTGGGAACCATCTGCGGCACGGTGATCGACAAGCCGGAGAATATCGGGCGGGTGCAGTCGGTGGTTATCGTCCCTCTCATCTTCATGGCCGGCATCTTCTTCCCCCTTTCCTCCTATCCCGCTTCCATCCGCCCCTTCATCGAACTCCTCCCGACGACGGCAGTCTTCGAAGGGGCGCGGGACGCGCTCTTACAGGGATCCGTCCCCGCACCCTACCTGATCAACCTGGTAGCCACCGCAGCCGTATCGTTCCTGGTGGCGGTCTACACCTTCGACCGCAAGATGGCTGAATAAGCGATTCTTCTTGAGTTTCCCATTAATTTCATAGTAAAGTTTGCCCTAAACTTTGTAACCTCCTGGATGCCTCTGCAGCGCTTTTGGCGCGAAGACGGCAAATCGAGCGTACGTTGCCGCAGAGCCTACCGTTTTGGCGTGAAATTTTTTCCTGCCTGACTGATGCGCCCCCCGCCACATGTAACGCTTTTCCAGGGCCAAATTATTGGAGATGCCATGGCCGAAGAGTTCGTACCCAAATGGATCGCCTGGGAGACCACCCAGCGCTGCAACCTCAAATGCGTCCACTGCCGCTGCTCGTCCGAGTTGACCTCCTCCGAAGGTGATTTCAGCACCGAAGAAGGGAAGAAGCTACTGAAGGAGATCTCCGACTTCTCGAAGCCGGTCGTGGTCCTTTCCGGCGGCGAGCCGCTGATGAGGCCGGACATCTTCGAACTGGCGGAGTACGGCACCTCGCTCGGCCTCAGGATGTGCATGGCGAGCAACGGTTCGCTCGTGACCGACGAGGTCTGCGAGAAGATGAAGAAGGCCGACATCAAGATGGTCTCTCTTTCGCTGGACGGCTCGACTGCCGAGGTTCACGACAACTTCCGCCAGTGCCCCGGTTCCTTCGAGGGGGTACTGCGCGCGGCCGAACTCTTCAGGAAGCACGGCCAGAAGTTCCTGATCAATTCCTCCTTCACCAAGAGGAACCAGCACGACATCGCCAGCACCTTCAAGGTGGCGAAGTCCCTGGGTGCTACCGCCTGGTACATGTTCATGATCGTTCCCACCGGCCGCGGCGAGGACATCATGAGCGAGCTGATCTCCAAGGAGGACTACGAGGAGATTCTCGACTGGCACTACCACCAGGAGAAGAACGAGGACGACATCCTGATGCGCCCCACCTGCGCGCCGCACTACTACCGCATCGTGCCGCAAAAGGCCAAGGCGGAAGGGGAGAAGTTCGAGCGCCGCTCGCTCACCTTCTCCACCGGCGGCGGCAAGGGTTGCATCGCGGCGCAGACCATCTGCCTCATCGACTGCTACGGGAACCTGAAGCCCTGCTCCTACTTCCACCGCACCGCCGGCAACGTGAAGGAAACCCCGTTCCGCGAGCTCTGGGAGAACTCGGAGATCTTCAAAGACCTGAGGGACTTCAAGAGCTACAAGGGGAAATGCGGCGAGTGCGAGTACCTGAACGTCTGCGGCGGCTGCCGGGCCCGCGCCGATGCGGTGCACGGCGACTACATGGAAGAGGAACCGTTCTGCAACTACGTCCCGATCAAGCTGCAGAAAAAGCAGAAAGATTAGCTGCTGTTCAAGGTTCGACGTTCTACGTTGAAAACCGATAGCCCCCTGCCCTGCAGCGTCCCCTGTCCCTCTGGGAGAGGGACAGGGTGAGGGACGTTTTGCATACAATAAAAATTCACCCAGGAGGATTACTATGAATACTCGATTTTTAGACGCATGTTGGGGGAAGCCGGTTGATACGGTGCCGGTCTGGCTTATGCGCCAGGCGGGACGTTATCTCCCCGATTACATGCGCGTTCGCTCCAAATGCACCTTCCTGGAACTGTGCAAGACCCCGGAACTGGCGACCGAGGTAACTGTTCAGCCGGTCGACATCCTCGGCGTCGACGCCGCGATCCTCTTCTCCGACATCCTCACCCCGATCGAGCCGATGGGGATGGAGCTCGACTTCACCCCCGGCCCCGTCTTCGCCAAGCCGATCCGTACCATGGCCGACGTCGAGGCACTCAAGATCCCGAAGATGGAGACCGACGTCCCCTACGTGCTGGACGCAGTCAAGCTGCTCCGCAAGGAGCTCGCCACCAAGGTGCCGCTGATCGGCTTCGGCGGCGCGCCGTTCACCCTGGCCTGCTACATGGTCGAGGGTAAGGGTTCCAAGGACTTCGCCGCCCTCAAGAAGATGATGTACGCCGACCCCGAAGTGTACGCGGCGCTGATGGATAAGATCACCACCATGGACATGGAGTACCTGAACGCGCAGATCAAGGCGGGCGCTCAGGCGATCCAGATCTTCGACACCTGGGGCGGCATGCTCTCCCCGGCCGACTACGAGCGCTACGTCCTCCCCTACACCCAGCGCCTGATCAACGGCCTCGACCGCACCAACATCCCGGTGATCCACTTCGTCAAGGGCGCAGGGACCATGCTGGAGATCGTGAAGCAGGCCGGCGGCGACGTCATGGGCCTCGACTGGCACGTGAACCTCGGCAAGGCCCGCGATATCCTGGGCGACATGGCGGTGCAGGGGAACCTGGACCCGACCGTGCTCTTCGCTCCCAACGAGATCATCGAGCGCGAGGTGAAGAGGGTGCTGGACGAAAACGCAGGCCGGCCCGGTCTCATCTTCAACCTGGGACACGGCATCCTCCCGACCGTCCCGCCGGAAAAAGCGATCTTCATGGTCGACTGCGTGCACCGGCTGTCGAGGAAATAGAGGCAAACCGGAGGGCGGCCGATGAGGCCGCCCTTTTTCTTGACCAGGCAACAAAGGATCCGGTCGAATTTCGCAGGCCACGGCTGCCTGCCGCACCGGATCAGCGGGAGTAGACATGCTCAGGCTTTTCAGCATAGACAACGGGCTAATAAAGGAGATGGACTTTGAGAAAAGCGATCTCCCCAATCAGATCCTGCATGCCGACTGGATCGACGCCCATGAGCCGGATGACGAAGAGAGGGACCTGCTCGAGCTGTTGCTGCACACCGACATTCCGGAGTCCGACGAGGTGGACGAGATCGAGATCTCAGCCCGCTGCTTCGTGGACCAGGCCGGGATACACGTGCATCCCCTGTTCCTTTCCCAGAGCGAGGGGCGCCACGTGACGCTCACCGTCGCCTGTATTCTGCAAAGCAAGCACCTGATCACCATCCGGGAAGGGGACCTCGCCGACTTCCGGCTCCTGCGCATGCGCGCCAGGAGAGGGCAGGTGGAATGCCGCACCCCGTCCGAGCTTCTCGTGCTGCTCCTGGACCAGAAGGTAGAGAACCACGCGGACACCCTGGAGGACATCCACCGCCAGCTGGAAGGGGTAAGCCACCTGGTGCTCGAAGACGATGATTCCGAGTTGGAAGACGCCATCAGCAAGCTCGCCAAGCTCGAGGACAGCAACGGAAAGATCCGGCTCTGCCTGATGGATACCCAGAGGGACATCTCGTTCCTTTTGCGGCACCTGCGCGACCGGGCCGATCAGAGCGAGACGCTGCGTGAGATCGCCCGCGACGTCGAGACCCTTATGTCGCATACCACCTTCCTTTTCGATAAGATCAACTTCCTGATGGACTCCACCCAGGGTTTCATCAACATCGAGCAGAACCAGATCATCAAGATCTTTTCCATCGCAGCCGTGGTCTTCCTCCCCCCTACCCTCGTCGCCAGCATCTACGGGATGAACTTCGACGTGATGCCCGAGCTGAAACTCTCTTTCGGCTACCCCTGGGCTCTCGCGCTGATGATTCTCTCAGGCATCGCTCCCTACTGGTACTTCAAGCGCAAGGGTTGGCTCTAAAACTACATAATTCAAAGTCAAAGAGACAGGGCTGCCGTCGCGAAAGGCACACTGTCAGTTGCACCGCTGCCCGATACCGTTCCTCAGTCTGGACCGACCCTCACAACAATCCCTCAAGAGTGTTCTTGCTGCTGCCGATAGATCCAACAGGTATTGTGGTGACTGCGAGACTGCAGCTTCACACTCAGTAAAGAGGCCGTTCGTCCCGTCGCAGCCCCCCAAGGGACGGCAGCGTCAGCACGAGAAGGAAGGAAGATGATGTCGCTTCGCGATTGGTGCCGCGACATATTAGCCAGCCACACCGAAGGCTCGTGTCCCGCCGGGGCAGGAAAGGACCCCCCCTCCCCTGCCGCCGAGGCTAAGCCGAATGAAGCCTTGCTCGCGCCCGACGAACTGGAAAAGCAGCTGCTGCAAGTCCAGAAGCTTGCCGCGGTAGGCGTCCTGGCGGGGAGCATCGCGCACGACCTGAACAACCTCATGATGGGGATCAGCGGCAACCTTGAACTCTTGCGCCAGGCAAAAGAACCGGACGCCGCCTCGCAAAAATACATGGACAACGCACTCGATGCCTCCAGGCGCGCGGCGAACCTGAGCCGCCAGATGCTCGCCTTCTCCAGGAAAGGGAGTCAGGAGGTGAAGTCGGTCGATCTCAACCGGCTGGTTGCCGAAAACCTGGAGCTGATGAAGGGGTCGATGCGCAAGGGCATCTCCCTCTCGGTTCGGTTGGAACCGGAGCTTCCCCCTATAGAGGCGGAACCGGGCAAGATGCAGCAGCTGATCGTGAACCTGGTAACCAACGCGGCCGAGGCGCTAGGGGAAACGGGCGCCATCGGCGTGTCGACGGGTGTGGGGGAGCTGCCTGCAGCGGAATTCACCTGGAGCCGAGTCGAGCCGAAGCCGGCTTCCGGGCGCTTCGTGTTCATCGAGGTGTCAGACAGTGGCTGCGGGATGGACGGGGAAACCAGTGACCGTATGTTCGACCCCTTATTCTCCACCAAGGCGGCCGGCAGAGGGTTGGGGCTTACCGCGGTGCACGCGATCGTGAAAGCGAGCGGCGGCGCCATCCTCGCAGATACTGCCCCAGGGGAAGGGACCACGATCAGAGCCTTCCTTCCGGCCCCTTGATGAATAAAAAAAAGGGGACAGGCTACTTTTTGATTTGAAAAAGTAGCCTGTCCCCCTTTCCTGGATTTAAGAGAAAACTCAAATGAATTGGCAGGTTTATATCATCCTTTGCTCGGATGGCACCTTTTACACGGGGATAACCACAGACATCGCGCGGCGCCTGCGGCAGCATGCGACCGGCAGCGGAGCGAAGTATTTCCGGGGGCGCCGCCCCGAGGAAGTGCTTTTCCTGGAAGGGGGCCACGACAGGAGCAGCGCCAGCAGGCGGGAATTGTACATCAAGGGCCTGAGCCGCGCCGGCAAACAGGCCCTTTTGCAAACTGCGGCAAAGCCGGTGCCGCATCTTCTTCATCTCTCCAGTTAAACCTCTCCTTCAATATCTCACCTATCACTTTAGCTGCGGATGCGGGGTCTGGTCCGAACTCGGCGGAAGCAGAGGGTAATCAATCTTAGGTTGTTTTCCCGTCAGGCTCTTTAGGAATGCGACGGTGTCGTTCACTTCCGTCTCGTTCAATTTCATTCCCAGTTGCGCAGACCCCATCACCACCACCGCATCCTTGAGGCTCCACACCTTTCCGGAATGGAAATAGGGTTGGGTGAGCGCGACGTTCCTGAGCGACGGCGCCCGGAAAACGTACTTATCGCTGGCGGTATTGGTCACCTTGAAACGCCCCGTGTCGCTTTCCGGGCGGATCTCTGCAGTGGGTATCTCACGGACGCCGAAGGGGTAGTAGGCGGCACCGCCGATGTTGATTCCCCCGTGGCAGGCGGCGCACCCTTTCTCCATGAAGACACCAAGGCCAGTCTGCTCGCGCGCGTTGAGAGCGCTGGGTTCGCCGTTGAGGAAGTGGTCGAACGGGGCATCCGGAGTTACCAGTGTCGCCTCGAACACCTCGATAGCCTTCGCCATGTTGTCGAAGGTGACCGGATCGCGGTACCCGGGAAAAGCCGCCTCGAAGAGGGCTGGATATCCCGGGATGTTCTTCAAGGTTCTAACTACCAGCTCGGGATTGCTGTTCATCTCTACGGACGCCTGCACCGGGCCCTTGGCCTGGGTCTGCAGGTCCTTGGCCCTGCCATCCCAGAACTGGGCTACGTTGTAGACGGCGTTGAAAACGGTGGGGGCGTTGCGGGGGCCTTTCTGCCAGCCGTGGCCGACCGAGGTTTCCTGGAGGTCCGCGCCTCCCAACCCTACGTTATGGCAGGTGTTGCAGCTGATGAGTTGCGAGGTGGAGAGGCGGGGATCGAAGAAGAGCATTCTCCCTAGGTCGACCTTGGCCTTGGTGGCCTCGTTCCCTTTGATGGCCGGGGCCTGTGCCGGGATGGGCTTGAAGGTGGCCTGGGCCTTGGACATCGTTTCCTTCGCAGTGGCATCGACGCAGCCGGGAAGCAGTGGCAGGAGCAGTATGATCCATTTGCCTTTCATGTACGCCTCCATTAACCGGTTAGATTGGAAGACGAGTTAAAACATACTCATTTGAGATGGGGTGTCAACCGGAACGGCAATAGGAATGGGATGATGGAGGCGAGGGGGCGGGTGGAAAAGAGGGGGCGCCTTGCGGCGCCCCCTAGGCTGTTCCTGCTAGCTCTGGCTAGCCTTTCAGGTACTTGTCGATAGCGGCTGCGGCGCGCTTGCCGTCGCCCATGGCCAGGATGACCGTGGCCCCGCCCCTGACGATGTCGCCGCCGGCGAAGACGCCGGGGATGCTGGTCTCCCCTTCGTCGTTGGTGACGATGTTGCCCCACTTGTTGAGGGTGAGGTCGGGAGCCGTCGCGGTGAGGAGCGGGTTCGCGCTGGTGCCGACGGCGTTGATGACGATTCCGGCGGGAAGGTCGAACTCGGAGCCTTCTATGGCCTGGGGCCTGCGGCGGCCTGAGTCGTCGGCGGGGCCGAGCTCCATCTTCTGGCAGCGCAAGGCGGAGACCCAGCCGTCCTCGGTGGCGACGATGGCGACGGGGGCGGTGAGCATGATGAACTCAACACCTTCCTCCTTGGCGTGCTTGATCTCTTCGACCCTGGCAGGCATCTCGGTCTCGCTGCGGCGGTAGACGATCATGGCGCGCTTGGCGCCCAACCTGCGGGCGGTACGCACGCAGTCCATGGCGGTGTTGCCGCCGCCGATCACCGCTACCTCGTCCCGCTGCAGGATCGGGGTGGAGCTGTCGGCCCTGCGCCCGGCTTCCATGAGGTTCACGCGGGTGAGGAACTCATTGGCGGCGTAGACCCCCTTCAGGTTCTCGCCCATGATGTTCAGCATGGTGGGAAGGCCCGCGCCGTTGGCGATGAAGACGGCGTCGAACTCGCTGCGCAGCTGCGGAATGGTGAGGGTCTTGCCGATGATGACGTTGCACTCGATGGCAACCCCCATCCGGCTCAGCACCGCCACCTCGCGATCGATGATTTCCTTGGGAAGCCGGAACTCGGGGATGCCGTAGCGGAGCACCCCGCCGGTGTCGTGCAGCGCTTCGAAGATGGTCACCTTGTGCCCCTGCCGGGCCAACTCACCGGCGGCGGTGAGTCCTGCCGGGCCGCAGCCGACCACGGCCACCGATTTGCCGGTCGGCTTCGGCGCATCTTCCGTTATCAGCTCGTCGGGATGTTGCATGGCCCAGTCGGCCACGTAGCGCTCCAGGTAGCCGATTGCCACCGCGTCCCCCTTCTTGCCGCGCACGCAGAGCGCCTCGCACTGCGTTTCCTGGGGACAGACCCTGCCGCAGACCGCAGGAAGCGCGTTGTCGCCGCGCAGTACCTGGGCCGCCCTGGGCATGTCGTCGCTTGCCAGCGCGTCGATGAATTCGGGAATGGAGACGCCGACCGGGCACCCGGCCACACAGTTCCTGCTTTTGCACTGCAGGCAGCGCTGCGCCTCGGCGACCGCCTGATCAGGACTGAGCCCTTGGTTCACCTCTTCGAAATTCTTGCTTCTCTCGTCCGCCGGAAGCTCCGGCATGTGGACCCTCTCTATAGCCATCCTCTCTTTGGGGGACAAATCGTTGCTCACTTTGCTACCTCCTTAGCTATCTTGCAATCCGTCGCTGCATGCCTTAGCGCCTCTTCCTTGCGATAGCTGGTGAGGCGGTCGGAAAGCCCGTCGAAATCGACCAGATGCGCGTCGAATTCAGGGCCGTCAACGCAGGCGAACTTGGTTTCGCTTCCCACCTGCACGCGGCAGCCGCCGCACATACCGGTGCCGTCTATCATGATGGGGTTCAGGCTGACGATGGTCTCGATGCCCGGCTCGCGGGTCATGTTGGCCACCGCCTTCATCATCGGTACCGGACCTACGGCAAATACCGCCTTGGGCGCGCGCGCCGGGTCGGCGATCATCTCGCCGAGCGGCCCGGTCACGAACCCTTTGGAGCCGAGGCTGCCGTCCTCGGTCGTGATCAGCAGGTTTTTCGAGAGTGCGCCCAACTCTTCCGCCAGGATGACGTAGCGGCTGGAGCGTCCGCCGATGATGGTGGTGATTTCGTTTCCTGCCTCCGCCAGAGCTTTCACCAGCGGGAAGAGGACCGCGGTGCCGACGCCGCCGCCCACACAGGCGACGCGGCCCCAGTTGGTTATGTGCGTCTCCTTGCCCAGCGGCCCGGCTACGTCGCGAATGGACCCGCCAACTGGGGTGTCGACAATCTTGCGGGTTGAGGCGCCTATGGCCTGGATGAAAAGGGTGATGGTGCCGGCCTCGGGGTCGGCATCACCGATTGTCAAAGGGATGCGCTCCTCGCCTTGCGCCAGCCTGACCATGACGAACTGCCCTGCCTTTCTGGCGCGCGCGATCCGTGGTGCCACCAGCACCATCTTGTGGAGGTTTTCCGCTAGTATCTCGTTGCTTACGACTTCGAACATGGGGGTCACCTTTTGTCTAAGGGGATTTGCTGCAGATGTGTTGCGATATTGAATACGATATCAACAACGGAGGGGATTCCGCAAGGAAGTATACGGAAAGCAAGGGAAAGGCAACTTTGAAAGGCAATTAGAAAGGCAATTAGAAAGGCAATTGACGATTGACAATTGACAATTGACAACGAAGACAACGCGGCCAGGTCTCTTCTCCCCACGGAGGCGGGGGAGGGGACTTGTGAGATAGGTTCGACTAACCCTGTAAGAGAGGATTCCGGCCGGGAGCTATGCCCGGATCTTATAGGTGGCGCAGAGGATGCCTGCGGAGATGAGTACGATGCCTGCGACGTGGAAGGATTGCAGACGCTCTCCCAGGAAGATGACGGCAAGGATGGTGCTGAAGGCGGGCATCAGGTGGACGAACTGCCCGCCTATGTGCGGACCGATCTGGCGCAGACCATGATTCCAGGCGGTGAAGGCGACCACGGAGGCGAGGATGCCGACGTAGGCGATGCTGAGGACGGTCGGCTGGTTCAGCGTCATCAACTGCCCCTGGGCGATCTCCCAGGCGTAAAAGGGGATGAGCAGCAGCAATCCGGCTACGGTAATACTGAACAGGAACACGAACGGGTTAAGCCCCTGCGGGTAACGCTTGATGGCGACGGAGTACAGCCCCCAGGCGATGGCCGCCAGCAGCACCAGCAGGTCGCCATGGTTGAAACTGAGCGTGAGGATGCGGGAAGGATCACCCCGCAATATAATCGCGGCGACCCCGATGAGGGAAAGCGCGATGCCGACATGCTGGCGCAGCACGACCCGTTGGCCGTAGAAGATGCGGGCGAACATGAGGATGAAGATGGGGATGGCGGAATTGACCAGCGCCGCGTTGATGGCGGTGGTGTAGTGCATCGCGGTGTAGATGAGGAAGTTGAAGAGCGTGACCCCGAAGAGACCGCAGACGGCGATTAGCCCGAGGTTTGCCCGCACGATAGGCCATTCCCTGCGCAAACGCGGCAGCACGACGGGGAGAAGCACCACCAGCGCGACCACCCAGCGCCAGAAAACGAAACCGGCAGGAGGTATTACATTGTTCATCGCCCGGCTGATGACGAAGTTGCCGGACCAGATCAGGGCACTCAGGGTGAGGAGGAGATATGGCATTAGGAATTCCTACGGTGGGTTGTTCACCCTGTTTATAGAGCAAACATTTTAGCCAGAATGGACAAAACTTTTTCCTGGACGTCTTTGGCGAGTTTGCCTTGCTTATGAATGAGGCGAGACTTGTCTACCGTTCGTATCTGATCGAGGATGACCTGCCCATCCTTTCCCTTGAATGTGCAGGGAACCCGCGTCGGGTAACCTCTGCCCTTTGTTGTCATCGGCGCTACGATGACAGTGGCAATATTTTCGTTCATCTCGTCGGGAGAAATAATGAGGCACGGGCGGAATTTGCGAATCTCGCTGCCAACCGTAGGGTCAAGATTGACCATGAAGATGTCGAAACGTTTAACTACCATTCCCATTCTTCCTTGTCCCAGTCCGTTTGTTCGCCCGGGTCCTCGTCAATCATCTTGTCGTCGCCGCACTCGGACATAAGCCTGAATTGTTCAGCCCACCCGTCTCGAGGTTGAGTGGCCGACCGTATCACGATCATTTCGTTCTGTACTTCCAATTCCACCTCAGTTCCGAGACGACTCTGTTCAAGGAGGATTTTCGGAATACGTACCCCTTGTGAATTACCGATGCGAATAATATTGGTCTTCATAGCGATGTCCTCCGTTGTTGAGGGTGGACACATTGTAATTACGGGCCTGACGCGCGTCAAGATTTTTCTAAATGACATGCAACCAGCCAGGGCAATAAACCTGTTAGGCAGGTGCATAAAATTATTCACTTTCAGCGCCAGTAAGCTACAGTTTCAGCTGGAACACCAACTCATCGCCAGCGCGCCATGGTGCGACAGGTAGAACGAAAAGAGGGGGAAAGGCATTGTGCCTTTCCCCCTCTTCGCTGTTGTGACCCCGCGGCTTTCCTAGAACTCCTGCGACATCGCCTTTACTTGGCCGGCGGTGAAGACCGGGCCGTCTTTGCAGACGTAAACGTTGCCGACGTTGCAGCGGCCGCATTTGCCGACGCCGCACTTCATCCGGTTCTCCAGCGTGGTGTAGATCTGGTCGTCGGCGAACCCTAGGCGCTCCAGCACGGGGAGGGTGAACTTGATCATGATTGGCGGTCCGCAGACGAGCGCTACCGTGTTCTCGGAACTGGGCGCTGCTTCCTCCAGGACGTTGGGGACGAAGCCGACTTTGCCGTGGAAATCCGGTCCGTTCCCGCCGGGATCGACGCACTTCACCAGCCTCACGTCGTCTCTTTCCTGCCACTCGGCAAGCTCGCGCTTGTAGACCAGATCCGCTTCGGAGCGGGCGCCGTAGACGATGGTGATGTCCTTGAACTTGTCGCGCAGGTCGAGGCAGTTCCAGATCACGGTCCTAAGCGGCGGGAGCGCGATGCCCCCGGCGATGAATACGAGGCTCTTGCCGAAGAACTGCTCGATGGGGAAGGAGTTGCCGTAGGGGCCGCGCACGCCGATGGTATCGCCGACCTCCAGTCTCCTGAGCGACTCGGTGACCCTTCCCACGCTCCGGAAGCAGCACTCTATGTACCCTTTCCTGGTGGGGGCGGAGGCGATGCAGAAGGTGGACTCGCCGGCGCCGAAGGCTGAATACTCGGCGAACTGTCCCGCCCGAAAGCTGAAGTTCTCGCGGACCTGCTCGTCCTGGAAGACCAGGCGCAGGGTGCGGACATCGGGGGTTTCGTCGACGATGGCCTCGATAGTGGCAAGGTTAGGCAGATAGATGTTGTTCGATTGGCACATGGCTTCTCTCTCGTGTCTCTAAGCTCCCTCCCCCCCTGCGGGGGAGGGTCGGGGTGGGGGGGGAAGCGGCCATAGGCATTGCCGATAGCACCTTCACCCACCCCCCGACCCCCTCCCGCCTTCGCGGACCGAAGCGCTATGGCGCGCAGGCCCGTCAAGGGAGGGGGAGAGATGGGGTTAGTCCTGCTTTGCGTTGATGGTGCTGAGTATCTCGGCTATGTCGATCCCTACCGGACAGGCGCGGACGCAGCGACCGCAACCGGTGCAGAGCGTCTTGCCGAATTTGTCGTCGTAATACTTGAACTTGTGCATGATCCGGTTGCGGTAGCGCTTGTTCTGCACGTCGCGCGGGTTGTGGCCGGAGGCGTGGTTGGTGAACTTGCTGAAACCGCAGGCGTCCCAGTGCTTGCGGCGGGAACCCTGCTCGGTGCTCCCCTCGTCATTGATGTCGAAGCAGTGGCAGGCCGGGCATATGAAAGCGCAGGAGCCGCAGCCGACGCAGATGTCTGAGATTTTTTCCCAGAGCGGGTCCTCGAAGTGCCCCTCAAGCCACTTCTTGATCTTCACCAGGTCCAGCTTTTCCGTCCCCTGCTCGGCGAAGGGGGCCGCATCCACTGAAGCGGCTTCGCCGAAGAGCCCAGCGTGGGCATCGACCAAAGCCTTTCCTTTTTCCGTGACCGCCTTGCAGGCATAGGAGCCGTCCTTGAGCGGGGTGAGGAACAGGTCGCTTCCCGCCTCAGCATTAGGAGCCAAGCCGACCGCGGTGCAGAAACAGGCGTCATCACCTTTGGTGCAGGCGATCCCCACGATGGTGCTCTTGCGGCGGCGCTCCAGGTAGAACTCGTCGTTGTAGTCCCATGAGAAGACCGCGTCCAGGATGGCCGGAGAAGCGGCGTCGCAGGGTGGCGCGCCGATCAGCACCGTCTCCGGGAATCGGGAGCGGTCCACGTCGGTCACCTGCATCTTCCCGTCCTGCCTCTGGTAGGAGAGGATTTTCTCGCAGATGGGAAAGAACAGCTCTTTGGCCGAGCGGCGGGGAAGCGAGTCGAGCGTGAGTTCCGATCCGGCGGCAAGCGGCTGGTACAGGACGACTGAGTCCGCCTGTTTGGGTCCCACCACGACTTTCGACTCCTTGACCAGGAGGTCGATCAGATTGCGAAGGTTCTGTTCCGTAATTATCTGTGGCATAGGGATTCTCCTATAAAGCAATTGACAATTGACAATTGACAATGGACAACGATCTTTAGGTGGCTAAGGAGGCCGCTAGCTGGGCGCGCCTTGACTTTGAACCCCTCGCCCTCTGGGAGAGGGGCTGGGGTGAGGGTGTTGCTAACTGGTAACAGCTTCTACTTTATGAACGACTGGTCGTCGTCTTCCCGGTACTGGGTGAGCGGCCCTTTCTCGGCGGGTGCGAGCCCTGCCTCGTAGTCGTAAAGCTCCTTCAGCTCCTTCGCCATGCGCCGGTTCAGGAGGTTCAGCGGGATGTCCATCGGGCAGACGCGCTCGCACTCGGCGCAGCCGCCGCAGCGCCCGGCCAGGTGCATGGCACGCACGATGTGCCAGGCGGTGTTTCCTGCGGGCCTGGGGGAGTTCTCCACCGCCTGGGGGCGGTTCTTGTCGCACAGGCACTGCTCGCAGTAGCAGAATGGGCAGACCTGGCGGCAGGCCATGCACCGGATGCAGCGGGAAAAGTGCTCTTTCCAGAAAGCCCAGCGCTCCGCCTGCGGCAGCGCCTCGATGCGCGCCATCTCCTCGGCTTCCAGCGGGGTCAGGCCGGAAAGTTCGGTGGCGGCGCCCGCCACGAAATCAGCCCCCTCCGGGTGATGGACCGTGCACTCCACACATTTTCTGGCGATGTTGGCTTCGGTCACCGACTCGCTGCGCTCGGCCCCGGAGCCGTAGACCCCGGCGCAGTCGACGGCGATGATGAAAAGATCCTCCCGCTTGATCTGGGATTCCCCCATCAGTCCGGCCAGTGCGCGCATGTCGCATCCCTTGGCGACGATGCCGATCCGTCCCTGCTTTAGCACCCCTTTCTTCGACTTGGTCAGGTAGACCGAGAGGTTGTTGACGCAGGCCGGCGAGAAGATGAGTTTTTCCGCCTCTTCCGGCGTGGTGATCAAGGCCGGGCGGGCCGTCCCTTTGCGGCGGCCAGGGAGGTAACCGACAACGCCGGCCACGGTTCCATCCTTAAGGACCTGCACTGCCTGCGTGCGGATCGCCTGGGTGACCGCCTGGTAGTAGGACGGCTCGATGCAGCTCGACTGGTTTTTGTTTGCTTTAGCGTTCATATCTTGTCGTAAGCCTCTTTGAGTTCAGGCGTGTTCACGACGCCGGGGACGTCCGCCATAGCTTGAAAGGCAGACCACTGCTCCTCGTGTTCCAGCGATTTGAACTCCAGCATCGGTCCCATGGCGCGCACCCTCTCGGTCAGTTCGGTCACCACTTCGACCCACTTTCCCCCTTCGGCGGCGGAGACCCAGGAGAACTGGAGTCGGTGCAGGTCGACCCCGACGAAATCAAGCAGGGCACGGAAGGCCGCAAAACGGCGCCGGGCGTGGAAGTTGCCGGCCATGTAGTGGCAGTCGCCGGGGTGGCACCCCGAGACCAGCACCCCGTCCGCCCCTTTCTGGAAGGCGCGCAGGATGAAGACCGGGTCGATGCGGCCGGTGCAGGGGAACTTGAGCACCCGGACGTTGGCCGGGTACTGCATCCGGCTGGTGCCGGCCAGGTCCGCACCGGCGTAGGTGCACCAGGTGCAGACGAAAGCGACTATCTTCGGCTCGAAATCGTGCTGTTTAGCTTCAGCGTGCATGTGGAAACCTCTGAAAAACGTTCAACGTTCAAGGTTCAACGTTCGGAAACGTGTTAGCCCTGACGGAACAGAGTGTTGGTGACTTGTACCAGTGCAGTAGCCGTTTTATGTTGCCGTCCGTCGAACATTGAACGTTGAACGTTGAACGGTTTTAAAGCGATTCGATCATCGCCATGATCTGCTCGTCGGTGTAGCCGTCGAGCTCGACGCTCTTGGACGGACAGGTGGCCTGGCAGGTGCCGCAGCCGCCGCAGACGCCGGGGTTCACGTAGGCCACTACCTTGACCAGATTCCCCTGGCGGTCCCTGATTTCCTTCTCCTCGACGGCGCCGTAGGGGCAGACCTTCTTGCAGGCAAGACAGCCGACGCAGTATTTCTCGTTGACTTTGGCGACCACCGGGTCGCGCTCCAACTGGTCCTTGGAGAAGAGTGTCATCACCTTGGCCGCGGCGGCGGAAGCCTGGGACACCGTGTCCGGGATATCCTTCGGCCCCTGGCAGGCCCCGGCCAGATAGATCCCGGCGGTAGCGCACTCGACGGGCTTCAGCTTCGCGTGGGCCTCGGAGTAGAAGTTGTACTTGTCGTAGGAGATGCCCAGCTTCTGTGCCAGCTGGTCGGCTCCGTCCTGGGCCTGCACCGCGGTGGCCAGGACCACCAGGTCGGCTTCGATCTCCACCTGCACGCCGACTTGAATATCGCTCCCCATCACCACGATCTTCTCGCCCTTCTGGTACAGGCGGGAGACCATCCCCCTGATGTAGACCGCCTCCTCTTCCTCGACGGCGCGCCTCCAGAACTCGTCGTACCCCTTCCCCGGGGTCCTCGCGTCCATGAAGAAGACGTATGCCTGGCCGTCGTGCACCTTGTGGTGGTAGAGCATGGTGTGCTTCGCGGTGTACATGCAGCAGACCTTGGAGCAGTAGGAGATCCCTTTCTCCCTGGCGCGGGAGCCGACGCACTGGATGAATACCACCTGCTTCGGTTCCTTGCCGTCGGACGGCCTCAGGATCTTGCCGCCGGTAGGACCTGAGGCGGAGGCGAGCCGTTCGAAGGTCATGCCGTCGATGACGTCGGGGATGGCGCCGTAGCCGAACTCGCCGTACCCCTGGATCGGGCTGTCCTCAGGCTTTCTGTCTATGGAGTAGAGCTTGAATCCGGTGGCGACCACGACGGCGCCCACGGCTTCGACGGAGAAACGATCCTCCTGCTGGTAGTCCACCGCTCCCGGCCCACAGACCTTGGCGCAGACGCCGCACTTGCCGCTTTGGAACATGGTGCAGTTCTCGCGGTCGATGACCGGGGTGTTCGGTACCGCCTGCGGGAAGGGGACGTAGATGGCGGTGCGCAGCCCGTGCCCCTGGTCGAACTCGTTGGGGATCTTCTTCTTCGGGCACTTGGTCATGCAGATGCCGCAGCCGGTGCACTTCGACTCATTCACCGAGCGCGCCTTGTGCTTCAGCGTGACCTGGAAGTTGCCGATGTACCCCTCGACCTTCTCGACCTCGGAAAAGGTGTGCAGGGTGATGTTCGGGTGGTTGGCGACGTCGACCATCTTCGGGGTCATGATGCACTGGGAGCAGTCAAGCGTCGGGAAGGTCTCGGAGAGCTGCGCCATGTGCCCGCCGATGGAGGGCTCGCGCTCGACCAGCACCACCTGGTGCCCCGCGTCGGCGATGTCGAGCGCTGCCTGGATTCCCGCGATCCCCCCGCCGATGACAAGCGCCCGCTTGGTGACCGGCACGGTAATGGGCGCGAGCGACTTACCCTTCTTGACCCGCTCCACCATGAGCTTCACGATGTCGCTGGCCTTCGACGTCGCAAGTTTCTTGTCCTCGTGGACCCAGGAGCAGTGCTCGCGGATGTTGGCCATGTCGCAGAGGTACGGGTTGAGACCCGCGGCCGATGCCGCTTTCCTGAAGGTCTTCTCGTGCATGCGAGGGCTGCACGCCGCCACCACCACGCCGTCTAGCTTGTGCTCGGATACGGCCTTCTTCAAAAGGTTCTGCCCCGGGTCGGAACACATGTACTTGTAATCGCAGGCGTAAGCTACGCCGGAGATCTTCCCGGCGGCTCGGGCCACCTGCTCCACATCCACGGTACGGGAGATATTCTCGCCGCAGTGGCACACAAAAACACCGATTCTGGACATAAGCTCCTCAATCGTTAGCTGCCGGCCCTTGGGCTACAGCAGTTGTTTCTCTCTTAAAAGCGGCTTCGGGTCGGTGATGACGCTCTCGAAGCCGAGGTTCCCGGAGGGGACTCCCATGGCGAGGGCGGCGAGCTGCGTGATGTAGAAGACCGGCAGGTCGCGCTGGTCCTTGGGTGCTCCTTGCTGCAGCTCGGAGCCGAAGATGTTGCCGAACAGCGTGGAGTCGGGGGCGCCATAGGCGTCCTTGATCTCCTTCTGCCTGATGTCGAGGTTGCCGTGGCAAAGCGGGCAGGCGACCATGATGCAGTCGGCGCCGGCGAGCCGCGCCGATTCCAGGATGGCGTTGGAGAGCTTCAGCACCACGCCCGGGCGCGACAGGGTGAAGTTGGCCCCGCAGCACTCCATCCGGTGCGACCACTTGACCGGCTCGGCGCCGAGCGCGCGCAGGATATCTTCCATGATGCTCGGGTCCTCGCAGTCGTCGAGCTCGGGGACTTCGGGGGGGCGGGTGAGGAGGCAGCCGTAGTAGCTTGCCACCTTCAGCCCGAGCAGCGGCTTCTTGACGCTCTCCTCCAGCTTGGACAGGCCGAATTCCCGCGCCAGGATCTCCAGGATGTGCTTGACCGGTTTGTCGAGGGCAGCCGGTCCGGCGATGGCGGTTTCGACCTGCTTCCTCTTCTCTTCGTCCTCTTTCAGGTGGTGCTGCGTGGTCTTAAGCCGCGAGAAACAGGCGGCGCAGGCAACGGCCAGGTCACCTTCGACCTGCTCCGCCAGCGAGAGGTTCTTGGCGCAAAGGGAGAGCGACAAAAGCTCGTCCACGTTGTGGGCCGGGGTGGCGCCGCAGCAGAACCAGTCCGGCACCTCCTTCAGCCCCACGTTCAGCGCTTTGAAAAGCGCCCGGGTGGAGATGTCGTATTCGCGCCCCGAGGCATGCAGCGAGCAGCCGGGGTAGTAGGAATAATTGAGCCGTTTCTTGCCAGGTGTCACAGCGCCTCTCCTTTCTTGCGCATCTCCTCGATCCTCTTGAAGATCGCCTCGATCTCACCGATGTTCTTGTTTTTCGAATGGAACATCTTGAGCTTTCCCTTGGAGATCAGCTTCGGCCCGAGCATCAGGTCTTTCAGGAACTGCCCGCTCTTCATGTTGAACGCGGCGCCAAGCCTCAGCTCGTACTGCCTGCCGTAGGTGCGGATGTTCTCGATGAAGAGCCGGTTGGCGAGCTGCACGTAGCTTTCCTTCGAGGGGCCGTCGGCGTCCCAGGAGAGCTTTCTCAGCGCGTCCATGATGCCGGCGAGGTCGACCTTGTTCGGGCAGCGGGTGGTGCAGGTCTCGCAGGAGGCGCAGTACCAGATGGAGCGGCCGGCGAGGACGCGCTGCCCCTGCCCGAGCTGCAGTAGCCGGACGATCCGGTTGGGGGGGTGCTCCATGAACGCCGACATCGGGCAGCCGGCGGAGCACTTGCCGCACTGGAAACAGCGCCGCACCGAGCTGCCGGAAAGCGCCTCCACCTTTTTCACGAAACCGACGTTCATGGTCTCGTTCGACAGGTGCATCAATTTGTTTTTCACAGCGGACCTCGTGAGGTAGTGAGAAATTTAATAAACGGCGAGAATCATACGACCACTCCGACCGGGACGCAAGGAGAAAGTTCCTTCACATGTCATTCTTCAAGAACAGCGTTTTACAAATGACTGTTTTGGCGAGTGTCGAAAAAATGCAGCTGGAATATACGCCATTTTAAAACAAAAAAGCAAGGATTTGTTGCGCGTTGAAGTAATTGAAAAAGAAGGATTTTTAAAGAAAGTGACGCTAATTACGTGAAATTATCGAGAAATTCGGGCGACGCAATTCGAAGAAAAAGGCGAATTTTAAAACAACGGTGGGAGGACAAGCGATATTAGGCTAAAGTCACTGAAGTTACGGGGAAAATGGAAGCAATGCGTACCTTGTTGCACCAGCCGCTGAAAGCGGGAGTTTGGTGCGGGTATACACGATTTTAAAACAAAAAACGTTCATGTGGCGGGGGGTAAAAGCTTTGACAGGAAAAGTGAAATGTAATAATAGTACCGTGGCGTTAGACCTGGACGAGGTGTGCCATCGAGGAACTGAAGAGACTATACCGCTACGTGCGGACCTGCAGGGGGGCCTACCTGGGCGGCGCGCTGCTGCTGGTCGGCACCAACCTGTGCGGGCTAGCGATTCCTTGGCTGCTGAAGCTCGCCATCGAGGAGTTGCAGCATCCGGCTTCGGGCCGCTTCACCCCTGGGCAGTACGGCGCCATGATCGCGGCAGCCGCCGTGGGTCAAGGGATAATCCGCGTTTTCTCACGCACCACGCTCCTTAACGCCGGGCGGCGTATCGAGTACCTGTTGCGCGAGGACCTCTACGGCAAGCTGTTGACGCTCGACCGCACCTATTTCTCCAACTGGCGTACCGGCGACATCCTCTCCCGGCTGGCAAACGACTTGACCAACGTCAGGATGCTGCTCGGCTTCGGGGTGCTGAGCGTGCTCAACACCTTCGTCGTCTACACCGCTGCCCTTATACTGCTGACCCGCATCTCCCCCTTTCTCACCATCTGCGCCATAGCCCCTTTCCCGTTGATGATCTTCATCGTGAAGAAGCTGAGCGCCTCGATGTTCAAGACCTCAAAACGCATGCAGGAGGCGCTTTCCAGGCTGACCACCCGGGTGGAGGAAAACGTCTCCGCCGCCGCGGTGGTGAAAGCGTATTGCCGCGAGGAGGGGGAGATCGAGACCTTCCGGCAGGTCTGTGACGGCTACAGCGACGCGAGCATGGCGGTCGCCAAGATCCGCGGGTTTATGCTCCCGGTCATGGCCTCGACCGGCGCTTTCGGTACGCTCATCATCCTCTTCGTCGGGGGCGCGCAGGTGGTCCGCGGCGAGCTGACCCTGGGCGGCTTCGTCGCCTTCAACGGCTACCTCGCCATGCTGGTGTGGCCGACCATCATGCTGGGATGGATTCTGAACCTGGTGCAGCGGGGCGCGGCCTCCATGGCGCGGCTGGGCGAGATCCTCAACGCCAGCGCCGAGGTGGTCGAGCCGAGCGACCCCGTCGATCCCGGCGAAATCAGGGGAGAGATAGAGTTTCGCAACCTGACCTTCTCCTACGGTGCGACCGAGATGCTGCGCGGCATAACGCTGAAGGTGCCGGCTGGGTCGCGGATTGGTATCGTCGGAGTGGTGGGAAGCGGCAAGTCCACCCTGGTCAGGATGATCCCCAGGCTTTTCCCGGTGCCCGACGGCACCGTCTTCATCGACGGCGTCGATCTGAACCGGATTTCCCTGGAGAAGATCCGTGCCGCCGTCGGCTTCGTGCCGCAGGAAGGCTTTCTCTTCTCGCGCAGCATCGCCGAGAACGTTGCCTACGGAAAGCCCGGGGCGGGGAGAGAAGAAATCGAGCGTGCCGTAAGGATAGCCGGACTCGCCGGGGACGTAGCGCGCTTTCCGCAGGGGTTGGAGACCATGGTGGGCGAGAGGGGGGTGACCCTTTCCGGCGGACAGCGCCAGAGGGTTTCCATAGCTCGCGCGCTCCTCAAGGAGCCGAGCATACTGGTGCTGGACGACCCCCTTTCCGCGGTCGACGCCGATACCGAGGAAGAGATATTGTCGGCCCTGTCCGGGTATTACGGCGAGCGGACCGTGCTGATCGTATCGCACAGGCTGTCCCCCCTGCGGGGGTGCGACCAGATCATCGTTCTCGAGCAGGGGGCCATCGTCGAACAGGGAAGCCACGAGGAGCTTTTGGAGTTGGGCGGGCGCTACGCTGCCATCCATAAGGAAGAGCAGTTGAAGGCGGAGATAGAGAGGCTTTAGTATGCACTTTGGCGGGATCTACGAGGATGAGATAGTCGGCAAGATGTACGACCGGCGGCTGATGGGGCGCTTCTTCCCCTACTTGCTGCCGTATCGCCGCCTCATCACGGCCGCGCTCGTTCTTCTCCCCTTCGTGGCGGCAGCCAAGCTGGTCCAGCCCTGGATACTCAAGCTGGCGATCGACGACCACATCACCAAGGGAGTCATGGCCGGGCTCCCGTCATTGGCGGCGCTTTTCCTCGGCGTCATCCTCGCCGAGTCGCTTCTCATGTTCGCGCAGGTTTACCTCCTGCAGTACGTGGGTCAGAAGGTGATGTACGACATCCGGGTGCAGCTCTTCTCGCACATCCAACGCCTCTCCGCCCGCTTCTTCGACCGGACCCCGGTCGGGAGCCTCGTCTCCAGGCTCACCAGCGACATCGAGGTGCTGGGGGAGATGTTCGCGGCGGGCATCGTCACCGTGGTGGGGGACGTCCTGGTCCTGGCGGGGATCGTCGGCATCATGCTCTTCATGAACGTGAAGCTGTCGCTGGTCACCTTCTCGGTGCTCCCTTTCCTGATCTGGACGGCGTTCGCTTTCAGGAGGTGGATGCGCGCGGCGTTCAGGCAGGTGCGGGCCAGGCAGAGTAACTTAAGTGCTTTTCTGACTGAGAGCATCGGCGGCATGGCGGTGGTGCAGCTCTTCAACCGCGAGAGGGACGAGGCGCGCGAATTCCGCAGGCTGAACACGGCGTACATGGAGTCGAACCTCCCAGTCATCACCTGGGACGCGGCGCTCTACGCGGTGGTAGAGACCCTCTCCTCGGTGGCCGTGGCGCTCATCATCTGGTACGGCGGAGGGGAGATCGTCAGGGGCACCCTTTCCTTCGGCGCCCTGGTCGCCTTCATCCAGTACATCGAGCGCTTCTTCTCCCCGATCCGGGACCTTTCGGCCAAGTACTCGGTGATGCAGGGTGCGATGGCTTCCCTGGAGCGGATCTTCACGCTGCTGGACAACCAGGCGCTGGAACCCGCCCTGCTCAACGGCGGGAGCGCCGGCGCCGGAAAAGAGAAAGGAACACCCTGCCAGACGGCGCCGGATGAGGCGGGGAGCAGCATCTGCTTCAACGACATCTGGTTCGCCTACAGCGACGACGCCTACGTGCTCAAGGGCTTTTCCCTGCAGATGAGGCGCGGCGAGAAGGTGGCGCTGGTCGGGGAGACCGGCGGCGGCAAGACCACAGTGACGCGCCTTCTCTCCCGGCTCTACGACGTGAACCGAGGCTCGATAACGGTCGACGGCGCCGATATACGGGACATCCCGCTGAAGACCCTGCGGAAGCGGATAGGGGTGGTGCTGCAGGATCCCTATCTCTTTTCCGGGACCATCGCTTACAACATCTCGTTGGGCGATCCGGAGGCGCAGAAGCGCGTGGAAAAGGCCGCGGCCGTGGTCGGCGCCGATCGTTTCATAAGGGAGCTTCCCAAGGGGTTCGAGGAGGAGGTGCGGGAGCGCGGGGTGAACTTCTCGGCCGGGGAGCGGCAGCTGATCTCCTTCGCCCGCGCGGTGGCCTTCGACCCCGACATCCTGGTTCTCGACGAGGCGACGGCGAGCGTGGATACGGCGAGCGAGCGCCTGATCCAGCGAGGGCTGGAGGGGCTGATGCATGGGAGGACTACGCTGGTAGTAGCGCACCGGCTCTCCACCATCCGCGACGCCGACCGCATCGTGGTCATCCATCATGGCGAAAAGATGGAAGAAGGGACCCACGCGGAACTGATGGATGCCAAAGGGGTCTACTACCGGCTTTACCAGCTGCAGTTCAAGGATTGAGACTCCCTCCCCCAACCTTATTTTCTCTTGGAGCAACGAACGATGAAGCATCTTATTCTCGGCACTGCCGGACACATAGACCATGGCAAGACCTCCCTGGTGAAGGCGCTGACCGGTGTGGATACCGACCGGCTCAAGGAGGAAAAGGCCCGCGGCATCACCATCGAGCTCGGGTTCGCGCACCTGGAGCTGCCGGGAGACCTGCGCTTTGGCATCGTCGACGTGCCGGGGCACGAGAGGTTCGTGCGCACCATGGTCGCCGGCGTGGGGGGGATGGACCTGGTGCTCCTGGTCATCGCCGCCGACGAGGGGATCATGCCCCAAACCCGCGAGCACCTCGAGATCTGCCAGCTCTTGGGGGTTAAGCGCGGCATCGTCGTCCTCAGCAAAAAGGACACGGTGGAGCCGGACTGGCTCGACCTGGTGACCGAGGAAGTGCGCGAGTATCTGGCCGAGAGCTTTCTGGCGGGCGCGCCCATCGTCGCAGTTTCTTCCCGGACCGGCGATGGCATCGAGGCGCTGAAGGCCGAGCTGACCCGGATGGCGGGAGAGATCGAGCAGAAGCGGGTCGATTCCCCCTTTCGGCTCCCGGTCGACCGCGTCTTCACCGTGACCGGCTTCGGTACCGTCGTCACCGGGACCCTTCTCTCCGGCGCGGTATCGGTCGGGGACGAGGTCGAGATACTTCCTTCCGGCATCGCCTGCCGCGTGCGCGGCGTGCAGTCCTTCGGCTCCAAAGTCGAGAAGGGGGGAGCGGGGGAGAGGCTTGCGGTCAACCTGCAGGGGGTTGACCACACGGATGTTGAGCGCGGCGATGTCGTCGTCCCCAAGGGGCTCTACCAGCCGACCAGCGCCGTCGACGTTCGGCTCAACTACCTTGCCTCCGCGGGGAAGGAGCTGAAGCACCGCGCCACCGTCAGGCTCCATTCGGCGACCTACGAGGTGCCCGCCAAGATCATCCTCTTCGACCGGGGCGCGCTGCAGCCCGGCGAGAGCGCCTACGTGCAGTTGCGCCTCTCCAGGCCGGTGCTGTTGCTGCCGGGCGACCCGTTCGTGCTCCGCACTTATTCGCCCCAGGCGACCCTCGGGGGGGGCACGGTGCTCGACCCTGCCCCGCCGAGAAGGCGCAGGCGCTCCGTCGAGGCGCTGGAACTCTTGGCTGCGGCGGAATCCGGGGCCGACCAGGAGAGGATTCGCCTCTTGGTGGAGTCGTCGCTTCTCTCAGGGATTTCGGTGCAGGAGATGGTGAACCGCTCCGGCATGTCCGCAAAGCGGATCGAGGCCGCCTTGGCGCCCCTTCTCTCCAGCGGCGCGGCGATTCAGGTGGTGAAGGAGCCTCGCATCTTCCTGGGCAAGGACGCTTTCGCCCAATTGAAGCAGAAGCTGTCCGGCGAACTGCACGACTACCTGGAAGAGAACCCGATGCAAGAGGGGATTGGGAAGGAAGAGCTCAAATCCCGGATACCGAAGCGGAGCGACCCACGTTTCTTCGGCCCGCTTTTGGCCAGCATGGAGAAGGACGGACAGGCCCTTTCCGACCGCGATCTGGTCAAGCTCCCCGGGCGCAAGGCAGGCGTGACCCAGGACCAGGCGAGCGTCCAGGCGGCGCTGGAGGAGGCGCTGAAAAAGGGATGGTGCGAGCCTCCCACCCTGAAGGAGCTCTGCGACATGCTGGGCTGCAGCGAGAAGCAGGTGTTAGATCATGCGAACCTGCTCACCCGCGAAGGGAGGGTGGCGAAGATCAAGGGGGACATCTTCTATGCCCCAGGGGCCGTGGCCGAGTTGCGCGAGAAGCTCGTGGCGCGGTTGAAGGAAAAAGGCGAGATCACTCCCCCGGAATTCCGCGAGGTCACGGGCCTCAGCCGTAAGTTCATGATTCCGCTTCTGGAATACTTCGACAGCGAGAAGCTCACCATCAGGATGGGGGATAAGAGGATATTGCGGAAGGGATGAAAAGCAAAACCGTTAACAAGGAGCAAATCTGAGGAAATCTGAGCAAGGCGGGAGAGAACCACTACCTGGAGGTTCTCTCCTCGCTTTTCTCAGAAGTCCTCAGACGTTCTCCTTGTTAATGGTTTTAAGGTTTTACCAGATATAGTCCTTGGCGATGTCCCGCTTGTCCTTGCCGTAGAGGATGTGAAACGCCCGGAGCCTTTTGAGCGCCACCGGCGAGAGGCTCCCCAGCGGCAGATAGATGATCCTCTTCCCCAGACGCGCCGCCTGCTGCTTCAGATAGCTCCTCGGCGGCTTCGCCGCAGCATATACCACGTCCTTCTCCAACGAATAATCCAGCGCCGCCATCAACAGCACTTCACCCTTCCCCAAGGCGCCGCGGTAATCCGGGTCCTGCCAGACGTCGTGCATCCGGCGCGGCGGGTAGCTTAACAGGAACCCGCCGTACTCGCAGCGGGAAATGCCGGGACCGACGATATTATCCGTGGGAGGAGTGGCATAAAAAGCCATGTCCGATTCCTGTTCGTGCTCGCCGAGCCAGGTCATGCAGTACGGATACCCTGCGTCCTCCCGGTCCTCGTCGAAGACCACCACCACGCACCCTACCCCGCTCTTTAACCGCTTGTTCTCCTTTACGTAGATCTTCCCTTCGTGCAGGTTCCTGATGGTCTCGCGCATGTCGATCCCGTCCAGAAGGGACGCCGAGAAAGGTTCGGTCCGGCTCGCCTCCTCGCTCAGCTGCCGCGCCCCGATCCGCTTCAGGTTCCTTCCGTATTCCTCGATGCTCAAGTCCTCGGGGGGATAGGAGCAGATGTACGGGTCGTCGAACCCCTCCAGCCAGTCGCCGGGGCGCTTTTCCTTGCGCCGGTTCGTCATCTTGATGCCGGAGCGCCCCTTGCCGCGTACCTGTTCCCGGGGGCGAAAGCGTATCCTGCGGGTCCCCGCCGAAAGCTCGGCCGCGGAAAGCCTCAGGGTTGGGATATCGCTTTGTTCGCGCTGCCAGGGGTAGTGCGCGGCCAGCCGGAAGAAGGCGTAGGCGAAGTTGTCGTCGAGGCACCCCCGGGCGGCGGCGAGCATCTGGTACAGGTCGGGAAGGAGCATCTGCGACAGGAGTGCGTAGTTCCTGGCGAAACGGAAGAAGGCCCGCTTCTGCCAGTAGTGGACCTTGTCCCCGGTCTCCTGGCGGTAGTGGCGCGCCGCCTCCAGGAAGAGCCGCAGCATGATCTTCTGGCGGTCCGGCATCTCCCCTTCGTCCCCTATGCGGTGGGCGCTGCGCTGGATCGACTCCAAGAGCGCCTGCTCCTCGGGGATCGACTGCTTCCCTCCCAGGATCAGCTCGAAGGCGTTGAAGCTTTTACGCAAGGAGGCCGCCTGCGCGGGTTCGGGGGGGAGCGGCGATCGCCTGGTTTCGTAGAGGGAGGAAAGAAAGGGATATTCGGCCAGGACCTCGTGGCAGCATTCCGGGTGCAGGTTGAAGATGGCGATCCCTTCGCGGTGGGTGCGGGTAAGAGGCTGCGCCAGAGGCCGCCCGAAGTTTTCCCGGATCCGCACCAGGTGCGACATGCCGCAGATGAAAAGAACCCTTTGGTGCTGCGCCGAGAGCTGCTGCAGCCTGTGGGCCATGCCGAGCTCGCGGCGCAGGTCCTCCTCGCAAGGCTCCAGGTCGCGGTACAGCTTTTCCACCTCCCGGTAGAACGGTTCCAGCCCGATGCGCTGCACCGCGTAGGAGTCGGGAAGCTGCTCGTCGTGGGACGGGTAGCTGTCCAGGTCGATGTCGACCAGGTGCAGCGGGATGCGGTGCTTGAGCGCGAGCCGCGCCCCCTCGATGAGAGGGTCGGCGGGTTCGACGAGGAGAAAGGCGGATTGGCCGGCGACGTGGTAGGCGAGGACGGAAATCTCGGGGAGGCGCGCGACGGCGCGCAGGAACTGCGGTTCCAGGGTCCTGGGGAGCTCGATGGCGATGCAGTCCGGTTTCAGAACCTCATACGCCTCCCGCACCAGGTGGGCGAACTCCATCCGGTAGTGCAGGATGGGGAGGGCGTGGACGTTGCCGAAATTTTCGAGATGCAAGCGTTCGGGCATAGGAATAGTTGGTGGTAAAACTCCAGAAGTTACTTGAGGTAGCGGAGTGCCTCTTCGCCGAGGATCCTCTCCACCGCAAGCGGCAGCAACTCACGCGGATCCTTTTCCGTGGCTGCCATCATCTTCAGCGCGTAGCGCGCGATGTTGATGCCGTCCCGCACCGAATAGGGCTCGTCGGAGGCGTGCCCGCGCTGCAGGAACTGCACGACGTAATTGAGGATGGAGCTTCCGGCGAAAGGGAGGTTTTCCTTCAGGATGGCCAGCTCCTCGTCCGCCTCGGGAAAATCGATGAAGAGCTGCGGCTGCAGCCTGGAATGGATGTACTCAGGGACTTCGAAGGTGGAGGAGTCCTCGTTCATCGTCACCACGATCCTAAAGTCCGGATGGGCGGTGATGCGCAAGCCGGTGATGATCGATTCGACGTAGCGGCGGTCGTCCAGAAGCGGCGCGAGGGAAGCCCACGCCTTCTCGCTCATGCGGTTCCCCTCGTCGAGGATGAGCACGCCGCCGCTGATCATGGCGGAGACTAGGGAAGAAGCCGCGTACTGGATGGACCCTTCCGGTCCGATCACCGGCGTCACGATCAGGTCCTCGGGGCGCGTGTCCATGGTGGCCTGGAAGAGGTAGACCTTGCGTTCCAGTCGTTTTGCGGCGGCATAGGCGAGGGTGGTTTTCCCCACGCCGGGCTTGCCGATCAGGCGGGGGTTGAAAGGGATGTCCCGTTCGTCGATCACCATCCACGCGGCCAGGAGTTGTTTTAAAAGTTCCTCGTCCCCCACCCAGCGCAGCGGCAGCTCGATGGGGTTGGCAAGGGTGAGGTTGATGCCGTCCAAAGTGATGCGTTCCATGTAAGGCTCCAAAAACGAAAACCGTTGGCAAGGAGGCAATCTGAGGAAATCTGAGCAAAGGCGGGAGAAACCCAAACCTCTAAGGGTTCTCTCCTTGGTTTTTCTCAGATGTCCTCAGATGTTCTCCTTGCCAATGGTTTCAGGGTTTCAGGTGTTCACGTCGTGACCGTACATCATGACCAGCCGGGCGCGGTTCTCGCGGCAGCTGCGGCACAACTCGCCGGCATCCTTAAAAAGCTCTTCCGCCAGCCATTCCCCCGCTTCGCCGTACAGCGTGTCTGGCTCGTTCTCATCGTACTCTTTCTTGCAGATGCTGCAGGTTTTCATCACTTCGCCGCCGTTTTCACCAGGTCCGCCAGGCACTCCAGGAAGAGCGGCGAGGAGTTAAGCGACTCGCTCCGCACGAAACGCTCGATGCCGAGCGCCTTCGCTTCCTCGCCGTACTGGATGTCGATCTCGTACAGGGTCTCGATGTGGTCGGAAACAAATGAAAGCGGGACCATCAGGAGGTTCTTTTTCCCGGCCTTGGCCATCTGCTCGATGGTCGCCTCGGTGGAAGGCTCCAGCCACTTGACCCGGCTCGCCTTGGACTGGAAGCAGAGGGTGTGGCTCCCCTCCCCCACCTGCTCCATGACCAGGCGCACCGTCTCCTGGATGTGGTCCAGGTACGGATCCCCTTCTTCGATGAAGGACTGGGGGAGCGAGTGGGCGGAGAATACGATCTCCACGTCCTTGCGGTCGGGGAACGAGGCCAGCCCCTGCACCACCTTCTCCGACAAGGCCTTGATGTAGAGCGGATGGTTGTAGAAGCGGTCGATGTAGCTGATCTCGAACTTCGCCCCCGACTCCTTCAGCACGCGCTTAAGCTCGTTGAGGCTCGATCCGGTAGTCGCCTTAGAGTAGTGCGGGTAGAGCGACAGCGCGATCACTCGCTCAATTCCTGCGCGCTTGATCGCCGCCAGCGCGTCGATGGTTGAGGGGCGGGAATAGCGCATGGCCACGAAGGAGCGGAAATCCTCCCCCAATAGCTGCTGCAGCCCCTCTCCCTGTGCCTCGGTCAGTTCGCGGATCGGGGACTTGCCGCCGATCTGCCGGTAATACTCCTCCACCTTGGGCGCGCGCTTATTGACGATGCGCCGGGCGATGAACGGCTGCAGGAAAGCGGGCCCGATTTTGATGATGTCCCGGTCCGTGAACAGATTCATAAGGAAGGGGTGCACGGCGTCCAGGGAGTCAGGGCCTCCCATCTGGAGCAGAAGGAGTGCTGTTTTTGATGACATAGCGACCTCGGCAGTTGGGAAAAGGGGACAGGCTACTTTTTAAAAAAATAAAGTAGCCTGTCCCCCTTTTAATAGCAGAAAAAGACGATTAGGAGAACTCCTTAAATTCATTGGGGTGGCTGGAGGAATACCGGCAGGAAACAAAAAAAGGGGACAGGCTACTTTTTCGAAAAATAAAGTAGCCTGTCCCCCTTTTTGCTTAGCCGCCGGATTAGCGGACTCCGGCCTTGGTCAGGTGGGAGGTGTAGCGGACGTCGGTCCCCTTTATGTGCTTGACCAGCCAGTTCTGCAGGAATTCGATGACGTCGTGGGTAAGGAGGGTCTCGCCGGCGTTGAATTTCTGCTGCAGCGCCACAACCTGCTGCACCAGGTCCCGGTGCGCCCTGACGTGGGCCTCTTCCTCGGGATAGCCGCTCTTGCGGAAGGCCTCTTCCTCGGCGGCGAAGTGGCTGCCGGTGTATTCGATCAGGCGGTTCAAGACCGAGCCGATCGCTTCCTTGCTCCGCTTGTGCTGCATGGCCTGGTTCAGTTCGTTCACCATGGCGAAGAGCTTCTTGTGCTGATCGTCGAACGTGCCGATGTTGGTGGCGAAACTCTGGTCCCAGACCATGGCGTCGGAGAGCTGGAAGTGCGACACCAATTGGTGCAGTTCGTCCACCTGCTGGACCAGCTTGCCGGTGGCGGCCCTGGTGTCGCGGGCGCTTTCCACGTTGCTGTTGACCACGCTGGTAATCATCTGGATGTTGCTGGTGATCTCGTGGGTGGTAGCCGTCTGCTCCTCCGCCGCGGTGGCGATCTGGGAGAGCTGCATGGTCAGGTCGTTGATCATCTTGAGGATGCCGTTCAGCGCCTCGCCGGAGCGGCAGGTTTCGGCGGTTCCCTGGTTCACCTGCTCGACCCCTTCTCCCATGGAGCCGACGGCGGCTCTGGTCTCGGTCTGGATCGACTTGATCATGGCGTCGATCTCCTTGGTGGCGCGGGTGGTCCGCTCCGCCAGGGCGCGCACTTCGTCGGCGACGACGGCGAAGCCGCGGCCGGTCTCGCCGGCGCGGGCGGCCTCGATGGCCGCGTTCAGGGCCAAAAGGTTCGTCTGGTCGGCGATGTCCTCGATGGTCCCGGCTATGGCGCCGATCTGGTCGGAACGCTCGCCCAACCCTGCGACGGAACTGGAGGTGGCCATGACGCGCTGGGCGATGTTCTCCATGAGCCTTGCGCTGTTGCTGACGATCTCGGCGCCGGAGGTGGTCTCCTCGGTGGCCCTGTGGGCGTTCTCGGCGGCGTAGAGGCAGTTGCGCGCAATGTCGCCGGAGGTGGCGGACATTTCTTCACTGGCGGTAGCTATGGTGGAGGCCTGCAGCGCGACGTCCTCGGCCGCGGCAGCCATGGCGTCGTTCGTCGCGCTCACCAGGGCGACGGAATCGCGTACCAGATCGGTGACGGTGAAGAACTGGTGCATGGTCTTGTTCCAGTCGCCCATCATGGTGTTGAATGCGGACCCTATGCGTCCTATCTCGCCGTTGCCGGCGGCGGTCACCCGGTAGGAAAGGTTGCCCGCCGCGGCGCTTTCCAGCGCGATGGCCATTTCCTCCAGCGCCTTGGTTTCCCCACGTGACGACAGGCCGCAGGCTACGGCGCATAGGAGGATTATCACGGCGCCGACGGCGAACAGACCAACCCCGCTGCCGAAGGCAACGGCAGCGCCAATCGTGGCTGCGACAGCAATGAAGTTGATCGTTAAGACGCGAGAGAATAAGGACATACGATCTCCTGTAGATCTTGGCATTTAAGATTCACAGTCGTTTATCGTCTCGCGTAATTTAAAACTTGAGCAATTAGTGAAACTATATGGAGAAAACCGGAGAGGATTACGGATGGGAGGGGCAACCCGCCCCGCGACTGTCGAGGGCCGCGGGGCGTGCGCTGGAATCTTGGGCCGTTGCCGGCTGTTACCGGGAGCTGTCTACGTTGTGTGCGACCGTACTGCGGTTGGTCCCTGCTTGGCTGTCCTGTGGGCTTGTGCGGATTTCATTTGTATCCTGCTTCAGTTGGACCTGTTCCGAATGCTCGGCCTGCATCACCAATCCACAGGAGAGGATGATTGCAGCCATGACCAATTTACCGCGGTAATTCTTCATGCCGGCCTCCTTGTCGCCGAAAGGGCGGGGTCGCCGCCCACAGGCTAGATTGCCATATGAGGAATGAGATTGGGACAGTCTAATGTATATGATTATTAAGTCAAGCTTAATAATTTGGCCGGCACATCTTCCCTCTTTCGACGGAGCAAACCCGTAGCTATGCTCCCAGCGCAGGTCTGCATTTTTTGCTCCTGCAATGGACATGCTGCAACTTTCCATTACAATGAGCACTTGTCTTTTAATGATCTTGGCAAGGCGGGATGACACATGGGTTTCATAAGGCGGTGGGGAGCGTGGGTGCCGGTTTTGGTGCTGCTTTTTTGGGGCACCGCAGCGGCGCATGTGGAAGGGCCCCAGCCGCTTAGCTCCTTTTCCTCCGCCGGCGCCAATGCCCAACCGCTCGGGCTCACCGAGAGGCTGGGCGGCCGTATACCTCTCGATTTGACCTTCCGGGACGAGACGGGGCGCGAACGGCGCCTGTCGGAACTCATCACCGGGCCAACCATCATCCTTCCCGTCTATTATTCATGCACCAACGTTTGCAACTATATGCAGGAAGGTTTGGCCAGGGTGCTCCCGGAGATCAAGCTGGTCCCGGGAAAGGACTACCGGGTCCTGTCGTTGAGCTTCGACGAGCGCGAGACGCCGGAGCGGGCGGCACGCTCCAAGCGGATGTACGAGACGGTGATGCGCGGGAAATTCCCCGCCGGCAACTGGACCTTCCTGACCGGCGACGCGGCGAGCATCCACAAGCTCACCGATGCGGCCGGATTCCAGTTCCGGCGCCAGGGGAACGATTTCGTGCATCCAGTGGCGAGCTTCGTGGTGGCTGGCGACGGCATGATCGTCCGTTACCTCTACGGCACCCAATTCCTGGCCAAGGACGTCACCCTTGCCCTGATCGAGGCTCGCCAGGGGAGGGTCGGCGCCACCATCAGCAAGATGGTGAGTTACTGCTTCAGCTTCGATCCCAAGAGCAAAAGCTACGAATTCAACCTGTTGCGGGTGAGCGCCACGGTGATCATCGCCTGCGTGCTCGCATTCGCCGTCTTCCTCGTTTTCGGAGGCAAAAAACCGCCGGCGGGTAAAGGGCAGTAAAGGGAATAACAGCGACAAGATCACTGGCGCCTGTGACAGGGTGCCGGTTCGTTCGGAGGGAAAATGAGTCAAGATACGGCAATGGCGCAGGGCGGTTTCTGGCGGGATACCAGGAGGAGCGGGATAGGCTCCTGGATCTTCTCAACCGACCACAAGCGGATAGGGATGATGTACCTCTACTGCGTACTGAGCTTCTTCCTGGTCGGGGTCGTCCTCGGGTTCCTGATCCGGCTGGAGCTGATCGCGCCCGGCCCGACCATCGTCACCGCCCAGACCTACAACGCCCTCTTTACGGTGCACGGGGTGGTGATGATCTTTCTCTTCATCATCCCGGGGATACCGGCCTCCTTCGGCAACCTGGTGCTCCCCATCCAGTTGGGCGCCCGCGACGTCGCCTTTCCCAGGGTGAATCTTTTATCCTGGTGGCTCTACGCCATCGGCGCCGTCATCGTGCTGGTTTCCCTCTTCACAGGCGGAGGCGCGCCCGACACCGGGTGGACCTTCTACGTCCCCTTCAGCGCCAGGACCAGCACCAACGTCTCCCTGGCTGTCTTCGGCGTATTCGTCCTCGGCTTTTCCTCCATCCTCACCGGGATCAACTTCATCACCACCATCCACCGCATGCGCGCACCGGGGATGACCTGGACCCGGATCCCGCTATTCACCTGGAGCCTATACGCGACAGCCTGGGTGCAGGTGCTCGCCACCCCGATCATCGCCATCACGCTCCTATTGGTGGTGACCGAGCGGATCCTGGGCCTCGGGCTTTTCGACCCCAACCGCGGCGGGGACCCGGTAATGTACCAGCACATGTTCTGGATCTACTCGCACCCCGCCGTGTACATCATGATCCTGCCGGGCATGGGGGTGATCTCGGACATCATCCCGGTCTTCTCCAGAAAGCCCATCTTCGGCTACAAGATGATCGCCTTTTCCAGCCTCGCCATCGCCGCGGCCGGCTCCGCCGTCTGGGGGCACCACATGTACACCTCGGGGATGAGCGACCTGGGCGTACTAGTCTTCTCGTTCCTGACCTTCATCGTGGCGATCCCCTCGGCCATCAAGGTGTTCAACTGGGTCTCCACCATGTACAAGGGCTCCATCTCGCTTGAGGCCCCCATGCTCTTCGCGCTCTCCTTCATCCTGCTTTTCTCCATCGGCGGCTTGTCCGGGCTGATCCTCGGCGCCGCCGCCACCGACATCCACGTGCACGACACCCATTTCGTGGTCGGGCATTTCCGCTACGTCATGTTCGGCGGCACCGGTTTCGCCTTCTTCGCGGCGGCGCATTACTGGCTCCCCAAATACTACGGGCGCAGATATAAGGAAAAGCCCGCCATCGTCGGCTGGATCCTCATGTTCGTAGGCTTCAACGTCATGTACTTCACCATGCAGGTGCTGGGGATGGAGGGGATGCCCAGGCGTTATTACGACTACCTCCCGGAATTCACCCGGCTGAACGTCGTCGCCACCGTCGGGAGCTGGATCCTGGTGGCCGGAATCGTCATAGTGGTCTGGAACCTCTGGCGCGGCCTGTTCAGGGGCGAGCCGTTCACCGGCAACCCCTGGGGAGGCGCGACGCTTGAGTGGAGCATCGCGACGCCTCCTCCCACCGAAAATTTTGATGAGGACCCGGTGGTGACCCACGGGCCGTACGAGTTCAAGGGGGCAGGCATTCCATGAGTCATGCGGAAAAGGACAGTTTTGGTGCAAAGCTCGGCATGTGGTTGTTCCTGTTCACAGAGATGCTTCTCTTTGGCGGGGTCTTCATCCTCTACTCGGTCTACCTGACCCGGTACCCGAAGGAGTTCGGCCTGGGGGGGCACCAGCTGGACCTGGTCTTTGGCGCGACCAACACGGTGGTGCTTCTGACCAGCTCACTCTTCGCCGCCATGTCGGTCACCGCCATCAAGCGGGGGGCGAAGCAGCTCACCTTGGGGCTTCTCTCCGGCACCATCGGCTGCGCGCTCATCTTCTTGTTCATCAAGTACCTGGAGTGGAGCGCCAAATTCCATCACGGCATCTATCCGAACTCCCCCAAGCTGATCGCGGGGCCGCCGGGAGAATCGATCTTCTTCAGCCTGTACTACCTCACCACCGGGCTGCACGGGATCCATGTCATCATCGGCGGGATCCTGATGACCTGGACAGCAGTCATGGTGCAAAAGGGAATGCTCAACAGCGCTGACAACGTCACCCTGGAAAACGTGACACTGTACTGGCATCTGGTTGACTTGGTCTGGATCTTCATCTTCCCGCTCTACTACTTGATTCTTTAGAAACAGATAAAGATTGAGATTGAGACAAACCTAAAAGCAACAGCGTAAAACGGAAGCAGTAATACTGGGTTTACTTAATCTTAATCTCAATCTTAATCTAGATTTTGGGAGACAACGTGGAACATACGGAACATATCCTGAGTTACGGGAAGCTGACAGCGGTCTGGGTGGCGCTGCTGGTCCTTACCGCCGCCACTATCATGGTCACACGGTTCGAGCTGGGGGTCTGGAAGGTCTGGGCGGCGCTCGCCATCGCCAGCGTCAAGTCCGGCCTGGTGATCGCCTTCTTCATGCACATGAAGTACGAGCCGCGGCTATTCCGCATCATCCTGTTCGTGGCCCTCTTCACCCTGGCCGGATTCATCGGGGGCACCTTTTTCGACGTACTCTACCGTTAGAGGGGCATCGTGGAAAATCAGCTAATTACATCGACGCAACAAGCCGTAGACCCGGTATTCACCTTCCTCTTTGGCGCCTGCCTGGTGCTGCTTTTGGGGATCACCGCGACCATGGTTTATTTCGTGGTCCGCTACCGCCGCTCCAAGAACCCGGAGCCGACCTCGCAGGTCTCGGGGAGTCCGCTTCTGGAGGTGGTCTGGACCGTCCTCCCCACCATCCTGGTGATGGGGATGTTCTACTACGGCTGGACTAGCTATCTGTCGCTCAGGACGGTGCCGAAAAACGCGATGCAGGTTAAGGCCGAGGCGAGGATGTGGTCCTGGAACTTCGTCTACGACAACGGCAAGCAAAGCGGCAAGCTCTACGTCCCGGTAGGGAGGGCGGTACAGGTGAACCTTGAGTCGAAGGACGTGGTGCACGGCTTCTACGTCCCCGCCTTCAAGATCAAGCGGGACGTGGTCCCGGGTATGAAGAACCACGTCTGGTTCGTGGCGACGAGCCCAGGCACCTACGACCTCTTCTGTTCGCAGTACTGCGGCACCGGCCACTCCGCCATGATCACCACGGTCGAAGCCCTCCCCCCGGCGCAGTTTGCCGCCTGGCTGCAGCAGACAGCCGCAGGGGGCGCGGCTCAGGGACAGGCGCTTTTGGAAAAATACGGCTGCCTCGGCTGCCACTCGCTGGACGGTACCAGGAAAGTCGGGCCCACCTTCAAGGGGCTCTACGGAAGCCAGGTCAAGGTCGAAAGGGAAAAGAAAGAGGAAACGGTCACAGCTGATGACGTCTACCTGCGCGAATCCATACTCAATCCCGCGGCCGCCATCGTGGACGACTACCCCGCGGTGATGCCCCCCTCCACCATGCCTGAGGCGGATTTGAAGGCGGTGATCGAGTACCTGAAGGGGTTGAAGTGAGAATACTGGCGCGACTTTTTCGGCTGCCGCTAGCGCTCATGAACGGGGCCGCTGCGGCGGCGGGTTACCTGCTCTTCCCCTCTCCGGCCCAGCGCCCTACCCTCTTGGCCGTCTTCCTGGGTGTGGCGCTTTTGGCCGCGGCAGGCTCCGCGCTGAACCAGGTCATGGAGCGGGACCTCGATGCGCTTATGCGGCGCACCTGCGACCGCCCTCTTCCCACCGGAAAACTCACACCGGCCGCCGCCCTCCTGGCGGGACTCGCTGCGCTTTCGGCAGGCGCCGCCCTTCTTTCCCTCGTGGCCGGTACGGTTCCGGCCGCCGTCTCTCTTTTCACCCTCCTCTGGTACCTGGCGCTGTACACCCCCCTGAAGCGGGTCAGTTCGCTGGCGCTTCTGGTCGGAGGGTTGTGCGGGTGCGGCGCGCCGCTGGTCGGGTGGAGCGCCGCCGGCGGGGGAATCGGGGAGTTTCCGGTCATCCTGCTGGCCGGGGTCATTTACCTCTGGCAGGTGCCGCATTTCTGGCAGTTGCAGCGAAAACATGCCGACGACTATCGGCGCGCAGGTTTCCCCGTCTTCACGCCTCCCGCCGGCGCCGACGGTTGCGCGCCGCTTTGCCGGCTCTGGATGGCGGCCATGGTCGCCGGGACCTTGATGCTTCCGCTCTTCGGCGTCGTCCGGGCCACGCCCCTTATCTGCACCATACTGCTGCCGGTACCCCTCCTGTTCTGGTCCAGGAAGCGTTGGGAACCCTTCGCCGGTTTGGTGCTTCATTGCTACCCGCTACTGGTCACCCTTGCTATATTCGGTGCTAAATGACAGGAGGAGCCTTAAGATGGCCGACAAGATAAAATGCGAGACCCCGCTGAAACACAAGGATCACATGTGCAAGCTGAAAAAAGACGGCAGGACCGAGGAACTGGAGAAGTTCCAGGAAAACCCCATCGTCTTCTGCAACAAGTGCAAGATGCAGGCGAACGACCCCTGCCGGCTCTGTAACCCCAGGACGATCAAGGGCGCGCACAACTAACTTAATCTCGTTCCCAAGGTCCACCTTGGGAACGCAGGGCCCTGCCGAAGCTCCAGCTTTCCCGGATGCAAAGCTGGAGCTTTGCGCCGCATTGGGTTCCCAAGCTGGAGATTGGGAACCAGGGACTAAAAAAGCCCCCTCTTTTTCCCATCGGTTTCCGGGAGGAGGGGGCTTTCTGTTCGGCTCGGTAGACACCCGCTGAGGTCAGCCGATGACCCCCACGGACTTCCCGATCCGGGTGAAGATGTCCAGCCCAAGGTCGAGATCTTCACGGGAGTGGGAGGCGCTGATCATGACCCTGATGCGCGCCTTCCCTTGCGGGACGGTCGGGTAGCCGATCGGCATGGCGAAGATTCCGGGGTCGGAATCGAAGAGCATGCGCGAAAAATTTTGGGCGAGCGTCGCGTCCCCGATCATCACCGGCGTGATTGGAGTGACGCTGGCGCCGATGTCGAACCCAGCTCCCCGCATCCCCTCCTTGAAGTAGCGCGTGTTTTCCCAGAGCCGCTCTACCAGCTCGGTCCCCTCCTCCAACAGGTCGACCGCAGCGAGGCACGCCGCCGTGTCGGCGGCGGTTACCGCGCTCGAAAAGAGGAAAGGGCGCGCCTTCTGCCGGATCCACTCGATGACCGTGCTGCTCCCGGCAATGACCCCGCCCATGACGCCGAAGGCCTTGGAGAGGGTCCCTATCTCCAGGTCGAACTTCCCGTTCAGCTGGAAGTGGTCCACGATGCCGCGCCCGCCGCGCCCAAGGACCCCCTCGCCGTGGGCGTCGTCCACCATGGTGATGATGCCGTGGCGCTCGCAGAGCTCGAAGAGCCGGTCCAAGGGGGCTATGTCGCCGTCCATGGAAAAGACCCCGTCGGTGATCAAAAGGGCCCGCCGGTACTCCCCCAGGTTCTCCTTGATGGCACGTTCGCAATCCTCTACGTCGCAGTGCTCGTACACCACGACCCGGGCGGAGGAAAGCCTGCAGCCGTCGATGATGCTGGCGTGGTTCAGCCGGTCGGTGAAGATGACGTCCCCCTTCCCCACCATGGAGGGGATGGCCGCCTGGTTGGCGCAAAACCCGGACTGGACGTAGAGGGCGTCCTCGACCCCCTTGAAGGCGGCCAGCCGCTCCTCCAGCAACCGGTGCAACTCCAGGGTCCCGGCGATGCTTCTGACCGCCGCCGGCCCCACTCCCCAGATCTGTACCGCGGCCCGGGCCGCCTCCTTGAGCCGCGGGTGGTTGGCGAGCCCCAGGTAGTTGTTGGTGCAGAAATTGAGCACCTTCTTGCCGTCGACCACCATCCAGGGGCCGCAGGCCGAACCGATGGTGCGGATATGCGTCTTCAGCCCCTGCTGTTTCAGGGCCTCCATTTCCTCATTGATCCACTCGAACTTCTCGGACATCCTTTGCCTCCTGGCGTGATTTTCACTCCTCGACCCAGTTGAGCATCACCTTCCCGGCGTTGCCGGTGCTCATCACCCGGAACGCCTCTTCGAACTCCGTGTAGTGCATCCGGTGCGTGATGACCGGCGTGAGATCCAGCCCGATCTTGATCAGGGACTGCATCAGGTACCAGGTCTCGTACATCTCCCGGCCGTAGATCCCTTTGATGGTCAGCATGTTGAAGATCACCTGGTTCCAATCGACGGCGAGATCCCCCGAGGGAAGCCCCAGCATGGCGATCTTGCCGCCGTGGCACATGTTGGCCAGCATCTCCTTGAAGGCGTCGCCGTTTCCGGACATCTCCAGCCCCACGTCGAATCCCTCCTTCATCCCCAACTGCTGCCGCACCTGTGCCAAGGTCCCTTCCCTGACGTTGAGGGCCACCGTCGCCCCCATCTTCTTCGCCAAGTCGAGACGGTACTGGTTCAGGTCCGTTACCACGATGTAGCGCGCCCCGGCATGGCGGGCAATGGCCGTCGCCATGATGCCGATGGGGCCGGCGCCGGTGATGAGCACGTCCTCCCCCAGGATGGGAAAGGCCAGGGTGGTGTGGGTCGCGTTGCCGAAGGGATCGAAGATCCCGAGGATTTCCATGGGTATGGTGGGGTCGGCGTGCCAGACGTTGGTGACCGGGATGCAGATGTACTCGGCGAAAGCGCCAGCGCGGTTGACCCCTACCCCGTTGGTGTCCTTGCAGAGGTGGCGCCTGCCGGCCAGGCAGTTGCGGCATCTGCCGCAGACGATGTGCCCCTCGCCGGAGACGATGTCCCCGATGTTCAGGTCGGCGACGTTGCTGCCCATGGCGGCCACCCGCCCCACGAATTCGTGGCCTACCACCATGGGGACCGGAATGGTTTTACGGGCCCAGTCGTTCCAGTCCCAGATGTGCAGATCGGTGCCGCAGACCGCGGTCTTGTGGACCTTGATCAGCACGTCGTTGATCCCTACCTCCGGGACCGGGACTTCGTCGAGCCACAGCCCGGGCTTAGGGTATTTTTTAACCAGCGCCTGCATGGTCTTCTGCATGTCCTGCTCCTCTAATGTGGGTGACGTAACTTTACGTTAATGTTATCAGGGGAACGGGTCATGTAAAGGAAGGAAACGCCGCAAGGCAAGGATGGGTGCGGCATTGCGGATGTGCTATGATAACGGTATCCACTGCAAAAATAAAGGAGATTCCAATGAGCGAGCATAAAGAGTGTCCGAAGCCGGCAGAGCATAAGGCGCACATGTGCCAGTTGAAGCGCGAGGGGAGGATCGAGGAGATCGATCTGCATTCGTCAAAACCGAAGTTCATCTGCAACAGGTGCCAGGCGAAGGCCGACGAGGAAGGTTACCTCTGCACCCCCCGGCCGCTGTAACTGATAAGGGGGACAACTGATAAGGGGGACAGGCTACTTTTTTATTGGAAAAAGTAGCCTGTCCCCTTTTCCGTCCGTATTGCGCATTTCGTTGTCAATTGTTCATTGTCAACTGCCGTTAAGTGCTGTTAAGTTGACTCCTTGCATCATTAATAACTAAAGGAATTGTCCGGTTTACCGATAATTCGAGAACCAGCCTCAAAAGGTCCGCACACTTTCCAGGATAGGTTCCTGAGGTAGAAATGCTTGCTGTTCCCCGTAAAATCAGCGCGGCTTTGATCTTCCTGCTGGTGTTGTTTGGGCTGCTTTTTATCGGCGACTCGCAGCTGCAGGCGGCTTCCAGGCCGCACGTCCTGGTGCTCAATTCCTACAATGACGGTTATGAATGGTCCGACGACGAGATGCGCGGGTTGCGGGAGACCCTGACCCGCAGGCTCCCCCAAATGGAGTTCTTGATCGAGCACCTCGACACCAAGAAATTCCCCGCCAAAAAGCACTTCCCCCAGCTGGCCGACCTCCTTGCGGCGAAATACAGCGCCAGCCGTTTCCAGGTGGTGATCGCGATGGACAACGCGGCTTTCGAGTTCGCCCTGCGCTACCGTGACCGCCTCTTCCCGGGGACGCCGCTGGTTTTTTGCGGCATCAACGACTACAACCCGCGGATGATAGCGGGTCGCAAGAACCTGACTGGCGTCGCCGAACACCATGACATGGTCGGCACGCTGGAGACGGCGCTCTCCCTGCATCCCGGAACCCGGCAGGTGATGGTGGTCCACGACTATACCGACACCGGGCTCGCCATGGCGCATGAACTTTCCCAACACCATGTGCAGTTCCCGGGGGTCCGTCTACGCTTCCTCCCGAACCTCCCGCTCGAGATCGCGGTGCAGCAGTTGAAAGCGCTGCGTCCGGACACCCTTGTGCTGCTCCTTTCCTACTCGGTGGAGAAAGGGGGACGCTCCTTCACCCAAGGCCAGGTAGCCCAAATGGTGTCATCCGCAAGCCCCGTCCCCGTTTATGCCGTGCACGCCGCCCAGCTGGGAAAAGGCGTGGTCGGCGGGCGCATGATGGAGGGGGAGACCCAGGGGAGAAAAGCTGCGGAACTGGCGCTCAGGATCATCGCCGGCGAGAAGGCGCAGAGTATCGCCGTCGTAGACCAGAACCTCTCCGAGGCCATGTTCGACGATGCGGTGATGCGCAGGTTCGGCATAGACCGGGGGAAGATTCCCGCCGGGTCCCGGGCCATCAACAAGCCGGTCGCGGTGTATGCGGTGAACAAGACCGTCTTCTGGCTGGCGCTGGCCGTAGCGGTACTGATGCTGACGGGCCTTTTGACCCTCTACCTGAATAACGAACGGCGCAAGCGGCTGGAAAAAGTGCTGCAGATGTCCGAGGCGAGGTTCCGGCAGCTTTTCGACAACACCGTCGACGCCATCTATATCCACGACTTCGGCTTCAAGATACTGGAGGCGAACCAGTCGGCCTGCGACAAAATGGGGTACAGCCACGAAGAGCTGCTGCACGTAAGCCTTTATGAGATCAATCACCCAAGCCAGAGGGAGAAACTGCCGAAACGGCTTGCCGCTGCGCAAAGGGACGGGCGGGCCCTGTACGAATCGATGCACCAGACCAGGGCGGGGGAGCCGGTCCCGATCGAGGTCTCCAGCCGGGTGATCGAATTCGGCGAGCAACCGGCCATCTTGAGCGTGGTGCGTGACATCTCCCGGCGCAAGCGCATCGAGCGGCGGGAGAACGCGCGGCTGAAAATACTGGAGCAGATGGCCACAGGCTCCAACCTCGAAGAGCTTTTGGGGGACATAGTCCGCTTCGTGGAGCAGGAAAGTCCCGGCGCGCTCTGCTCCGTGCTACTCGTGGACGACTCGGGCACCCACCTGGTCCATGGCGCCGCGCCGGGCCTTCCCGACTTCTACAACCAGGCCGTGAACGGCCTCAGGATCGAACAGGGCATGGGCTCTTGCGGCACCGCCGCCTTCACCAAACAGCGCGTGGTGGTCGAGGACATCGAGACCCATCCTTACTGGACGAATTTCAGGCTGGCGCTGGACGCCGGCCTGCGCGCCTGCTGGTCCGAGCCGGTCCTCTCTCGCGAGGCGGAGGTTTTAGGGACCTTCGCCGTCTATTACCGGAGCTGCCGCAGCCCCAGGGAGGAGGAACTTGCCCTGATCGAATCGGCGGCCCACATGGCAAGCATCGCCATCGGCAAGATGCGCAGCGAGGAGAGCCGCCAAAAGCTAGAGGAGCAGATGCGCCAGATGCAGAAGATCGAGGCGATCGGGCAGCTGGCGGGGGGGCTTGCGCACGACTTCAACAACCTGCTCACGCCCATCTTCGTCTATGCCGACATCGCCAAGCGGAGCTTTGCCCACGACGACCCCAACTGGAAGAAGCTCGACGGCATCCTCGTCTCGGCCCACAAGGCGGCGGACCTCACCAAGAAGCTCCTCTCCTTCGGGCGCAAGCAGATGCTTACCATGGAAGTGCTGGAGCTGAACGAGGTGATCGCGTCGCTTCTGGACCTGATGCAGCGTACCATCAGGGCGAACATCGAGATCAGGACCAACCTGACAGATTGCGGCGCCCGGATCTTCGCCGACCGTGGGCAGATCGAGCAGATCCTGATCAATTTCGCCGTCAACGCCCAGGACGCAATCAACGGCAACGGCAGCATCGTGATAGAGACCGGTAACGTGACCATAGACGACGAGTTCTCCCGCATGAACCCCGGCATCAAGCCCGGCCCGCACGTGCTGCTCTCTTTCACCGACAATGGCTGCGGCATGGGCGAAGAGGTGCTGAGCCACATCTTCGAGCCCTTCTACACCACGAAACCTGTAGGGCAGGGAACGGGGCTAGGCCTTGCGACGGTGTACGGGATCGTGAAGCAGCATAACGGTTGGATCAAGGTGGAGAGCCAGGTAGGCAATGGCACGAGCTTCCTCCTTTATTTCCCGAGGCAGGCGGCAAAGGCGAAAATGAAGCAGGCGGAGCCTGAGAGCGCGGCAAAAATCGAGCAAAGCGACAGCCGGGCCACCATCCTGGTCGTCGACGACAACGAGAGCATCAGGGAGATGGCCCTGGAGCTCCTCCAGGCCTCGGGGCACCATGTCCTGACCGCGGAAACGCCGGCCCTCGCGCTGGAACTGGTAGGGGAGCGCGCCGTCTCCCTGGACCTGCTGGTGACCGACGTGGTGATGCCGGAGATGAGCGGACCCGAGCTGTACGAGCGCCTGGCACTCCTTCAGCCGGGGCTCCCGGTACTCTACATCTCCGGCTATACCTTCGATGTGAAGGTGCATAACCCCAGGCAGCATCAGCAGGTGAGTTTCCTTCCCAAGCCTTTCACCTCGGAGAAGTTCCTGTCTGTCATAGACAAGGCTATTTCCTGAAGCTTGTTCGACACATTTCCTTACTCTGCCGGCCCAACACTCTCAACTATCCCCGCCAATGGATCTGTTTGCAATCGCCCCTGCCGCAGTTACTGTCTGCCCATTTGTGATGTTTAAGAATAATTAATTCATCCTTGATGTAGACATGCACTGTCGCTGTTGTAACTTTTTTGCATCTGAACTTCGCAAGGTTACGCGGGACAAGGCGATTATCGTCCAGGCTCTGTCGGCTCAATGCAATGCCGGCACTGAATTTAATGCACAAGGAGGCGAAGATGAAACGGGAGAAGCTAGTTGGGAAAGCTTTACTGCTGTTAGCGCTGGGCTCGGTGGGGACCTTGTCCGGATGTGCACACTACGAAGTAAACAACGGCCGCGGAAACATCCCGGGCTACTGGATCCGCTACGAGATGCAGGAGGCCGACCGCGCCATCGAGGCTGCGCGCGCCGACGGGAAAGCCGCCCTCTGTCCTGATCAATTCAGGGAGGCCGAGGCGGCGAAGAACAACGCCTACGACGTCTTCCGGGCCTGCCACACCGAGGAGGGGGCCGCCCTGGCGAAAGAGGCGACGGCGAAGGCCAAAGCGCTCTGCCCGCCGAGACCGGCCGAGCCCGCTCCCAAGCCGGTGGTCGCTCCGCCGCCACCGCCACCGCCTGCGCCCAAGGCTCCTACCGACACGCTGCTGGTCGAACCGGCTTCCGTGACCAAGGGTGAGACCGCCACGCTCAGCTGGACTTCCGCCAACGCCAACACCTGCGCCATCGAGCCGGGTATCGGGCCGGTCCAGACCGCCGGTACTCTCACCATCACGCCGAAGGACGATATCCTCTACACCCTCGTCTGCACAGGCCCCGGCGGCGCGGCAAGAAGCGATGCCAAGGTGGCGGTGACAGCTCCCCCGGTCCCTGTCCCGGTGCCGCCGGTCAAACTGTGCAAGCCGGCGGTGCTCAACGTCCATTTCGACACCAACAAGTCCGACATCAAGCCTCAGTACCATGATGAGCTTAAGGCCCTGGCGGACTTCCTGAAGGAGTTCCCGAACGCCACCGGGACCATCGAGGGTCACACCGACAGCGTCGGCGACAAGGCCGCCAACATGAAGCTTTCTCAGCGTCGTGCCGACAGTGTCAGAAAATACCTGGTCGACAAGTTCGGCATCGCACCCGAGCGCGTGAAGGCGGTGGGCTACGGCCCGACCAAGCCGGCGGCCGACAACAAGACCGCTGCAGGAAAGCAGAAGAACCGCCGCATCGAGTCGAACTTCCATTGCGACTAAATAGTCGGATTCTAGTCTGGTACCAGCATCTTCCAGCTCTCCCCCTCCCTTGACGGGCCTGCGCGCCGTAGCGCTTCGGTCCGCGAAGGCGGGAGGGGGGATTAGATCCAAGAAAAAGGCGCCCCCCGAAGTTCGGAGGGCGCCTTTTTTAGTCGCACTCGTTTACCCGCTGCTCACTTGCCCGCCAGTTCCTCGACCACCTTTCCGAGTCCCTGCACCACCCGCGTCATCCGGCCGTAGTCGATCCTGTCGGGAGTGTCTGAGGGCTCGTGGTAGTGGGGGTAGCGGAAAGGGGCGGTGTCGGTGACCATCAGCGCCGGGTACCCTTGCTGCCAGAAAGACCACTGGTCCGACCAGCCGATCCCCGGTATTCCTGCCGGAGCCGCCACCCCCTCGGAGGGGAACTTGACGCCCCCCCTGCGAAAGGCGCCGATCGCCTGGCGCAGCAGCGACTGCGAATTCCAATTGCTGACGAAGCCGATGAAGTTGCCGGTGTCGGGATAAAAATGGCTCAGCGGCGCGGGGTAGCGCTGGCTCCCGGGCTGGTCCGCGTAGTAACCTATGGTCTCCAGCGACACCATCCCCACGATCTTCTCGCGCCGCTCCTTGGCCCGCTGGGCGTAGACCACGCTCCCCATCTCCTCCCCCTGGAAATAGGGGGCCTCCTCGTTAACGAAGGCGACGAAGCGAACGGTGCGGGCGGGACGCAGGTTGGTGCACTGCCTCGCCAGTTCCAGCAGCGCCGCGACTCCCGAAGCGTTGTCGTCGGCGCCGGGAGTTCCAGGAGCCGAGTCGTAATGCGCGCCGATGACGACGATCTCCTGGGCCTCCGTCGTCCCCTTCATCTCTACTTCCAGATTCGCTACCACCTTTCCGTCCGCCGCGAACGGCTGCTCGCTTACCGAAAGCCCGGCCTTGCGCAGCTCGGCTTTCACGTACTCGGCGGATTTGACCAGGGAGTCGTAATGCGCCACGTTGCGCTCTCCGATGGTGCCGGAAAGTTGAACGACGTGTTGGCGCAGCCTATCGCGTAGCTGCAACTCCTCCCGTTCCAAGGGCGGGAGCGCCCCCCGGTAGGACTCCCCAGGCAATATGACCATGGAACCTCCCGCAATAGCGATAAGCGCCAAAAATAGCGCGCACCCCCCGGCACAAAGGGCCGGAAATTTCTTGTATGCCATATATCCCCCTCGCCTGCGTAGACGTCGCGCAGACCAGCTAAAGATAAAATCCAGCAACGGGTTGTCAACTGCCGCAGTTCCAGCCAACGGTATCGTCAGAGCTTAAGCAGCAGTGCGAAAATTTCCTGGTATAGTCTGATCATACTGACATAGCGCCTGTAACAGCAGGTACTAAAGCCAGTATATCGGCAACTGTTGATGACATTAACAAAAGGAAATAGTGAGCGTTATTATGGATCTGAGAAAAACACATTCAGTAATACTGACAGAAGGGGACCCCGAACAGAAAAGGTCCGAGATACTGGATTACTTCCATGCCACCTTCACCATCGACGAGCGGCTCTATGAGACCCTGAAGGACGAATCGACCTTCTATCTTAAGGGGGACCACCTCCGGCATCCGCTCATCTTCTACTACGGCCATACGGCTACCTTCTTCATCAACAAGCTCATCATCGCCCGGGTCATAGACCGGCGCGTGAATCCCCGCTTCGAATCGCTCTTCGCCGTCGGCGTGGACGAAATGTCCTGGGACGACCTGAACGAGTCTCATTACGACTGGCCCACCCCCGGCGAGGTGAAGCGTTACCGGGACCAGGTGCGCGACCTGGTGGACGGCCTGATCAAGACGCTGCCGCTTACCCTCCCCATCACCTGGGAACATCCCTTCTGGGCCATCATGATGGGGATCGAGCACGAGCGGATCCACCTGGAGACCTCGTCGGTGCTGATCCGCCAGCTTCCCCTGGACCAGGTGCGGCGCCACGATTTCTGGGAAATCTGCCGGGAGTCCGGCGAGCCCGCGGCAAACGAACTGCTGCCGGTTGCCGCCGGGAGGGTGAGGCTTGGGAAAGATGAAGGGCATCCCCTCTACGGCTGGGACAACGAGTACGGAAGCCGCGAGGCGAAGGTCGAGGCTTTCTCCGCCTCGAAGTTCCTGGTCTCGAACCGCGAGTACCTAGCCTTCGTCAAGGCCGGGGGGTACAGGGAGCGGGGGTGGTGGACGGAGGAGGGGTGGAACTGGCGCAGCTTTAAGCAGGCGGAGCATCCTCTTTTCTGGGTGGAGCGCGAATGGGGGTGGGGGCTCAGAACCATGCTGGAGATCATCGATCTTCCGTGGAACTGGCCGGTCGAGGTGAATTATCTGGAGGCGAAGGCGTTCTGCAACTGGCTCTCCGCTAAAAGCGGCAAATCGATCAGGCTCCCGACCGAGGATGAGTGGTACCACCTGCGCGACCTGGCGGGGGTGCCGGACCAGCCCGGATGGAGCCGGGCGCCGGGCAACATAAACCTCGAATACTGGGCTTCCTCCTGCCCGGTGGGCCGATTCGCCTTCGGCGATTTCTTCGACCTCATCGGCAACGTCTGGCAGTGGACGGAGACTCCCATCTATCCCTTCCACGGCTTCCGGGTCCATCCCTGGTACGACGACTTCTCGACCCCCACCTTCGACACGCGGCACAACCTGATCAAGGGGGGCTCCTGGATCTCGACCGGCAACGAAGCGACCCGCGATTCACGCTACGCCTTCAGGAGGCACTTCTTCCAGCACGCCGGTTTCCGCTACGTCGAAAGCGCGCATCCTGTCGAGATCCACGAGGACCCGTACGAGACGGACGCGCTTGCCGCGCAGTATTGCGATGCGCACTACGGACCCGAGCATTTCGGAGTCCCCAACTTCCCCAGGGCCTGCGCGGAGATCTGCCTTGAGTTGACCCGCGGGCGCTCCCGGGGGCATGCGCTCGACCTGGGGTGCGCCGTCGGGCGGGCCAGCTTCGAGCTTGCCCGGGGCTTTGACCAGGTGACTGGGCTCGATTTTTCGAGCCGCTTCTTCCGCCTGGCCGCGAGGATGCAGGATGAGGGATTTCTCCGCTATGCGCTGCCGGAGGAGGGGGAGGTGGTTTCCTTCAACGAGCTGGAGCTGGCGGATCTGGGGCTTAAGGAGGTCAGGGAGCGGGTCGAGTTTTTCCAGGCGGACGCCTGCAACCTCCCCGACAAGTTCACCGGCTACGACCTGGTACTGGCTGCGAACCTGATCGACCGGCTATATTCGCCGCGCCGCTTCCTGGCGGCGATACGCGAAAGGCTCAACCCCGGCGGGCTCCTGGTGATCGCGTCCCCCTATACCTGGCTTGAGGAATACACGAAAAAGGACGAGTGGTTGGGAGGTTACCGGGAAGCGGGAGAACCGGTGTGGACTATAGATGGACTATCGCGGGAACTTTTGCCATACTTCACGCCGCTCGGTGCTCCGCGCGAGATCCCGTTCGTGATCAGGGAGACGCGCCGCAAGTTCCAGTACAGCATCGCGCAACTGACGGTATGGGAGCTTAAATGACCAAAAAGTTCGACTTCGACGAGATCATCGACCGGCGCGGCACCTCCAGCGAAAAGTGGGACAAGTACCGCGACCGCGACATCATTCCCCTCTGGGTGGCGGACATGGATTTCCGCTCCCCCCCCGCCGTCATCGATGCGCTACACGAGCGGGTGAGCCACGGCGTCTTCGGCTACACCGCCCCTTCCGAGAGCCTCGTCGAGGCGGTGCTCCAGTCGCTTAGGGACGAGTTCGGCTGGCAGGTGGCGAAGGAGTGGATCGTCTGGCTTCCCGGTCTGGTGACCGGGCTCAATGTCTCCTGCCGGGCGGTAGGTGCGGCGGGTGACGACGTCATCACCCTCACCCCGGTCTATCCCCCCTTCATGTCCGCGCCCCCTTTGTCCGGGCGAAATGCCATAAAGGTGCCGCTTCGATGCGAAGAGGGGCGCTGGGGTTTCAGCCTTGAGGACCTGGAGCGCGCGGTAACCCCCGCCACGAAGCTACTTTTGCTTTGCAGCCCGCACAACCCGGTCGGGCGCGTCTGGAGCCGCGAGGAGCTGACGCAACTGGCGCAGTTCGCGCAAAGGCACGACCTGGTGATCTGCAGCGACGAGATCCATGCCGGCCTGGTGCTGGAAGAAGGGGTGCGGCATATCCCTCTTGCCACCCTCTCCCCCGAGATAAGCGCGCGCACCATCACGCTCCTTGCACCCAGCAAGACTTTCAACGTTCCGGGGCTCGGCTGTTCGTTCGCCGTCATCTCCGACGACACGCTGCGCCGCGCCTTCAAGAAAGCGATGGGAAGGATCGTCCCCCACGTGAACCTCCTGGGATACACGGCTGCCGAGGCCGCTTATCGGCACGGGGAAGAGTGGCGGCAGGAACTGATCGCCTACCTGCGCGGCAACCGCGACTTGGTCGCGCGGGAAGTGGCGCGGATGCCGGGGCTGACCGTGGCGCCGGTGGAGGCGACCTATCTTTCCTGGATCGACCTGCGCCAGACCGGGATCGAGGACCCGGTAACTTTCTTCGAGGAGGCGGGGGTGGGCCTTTCCGGTGGGGCAGACTTCGGGCTCCCTTGCTACGTGAGGCTCAATTTCGGCTGTCGCCGCGACCTCCTGGTCGAGGCGCTGCGGCGCATGCGGGTGGCGCTGGAGGCGCGTACGGGAAACTGACACGACCACACAGGAGATATCGTATGAAAAGGACAGATATATTTAAGATCACACTGGCAGGGATCGCCGCAATCGTGGCGGTTACCTTTGGAGCGCCACGTAATGCTGCAGCCCATTGCGACACGCTCGATGGCCCCGTAATCCAGGATGCACACAAGGCGTTGGAGGCGAAGGACATCACCCCTGTTCTCAAATGGGTGAAAGCGAAAGATGAAAAGGCGGTCAAAGCGGCATTCAACAAGGCACTTGCCGCGAAAGGAGCTAATGCTGAAACTGCCCACCATAAATTTTTCGCAACCCTGGTGAAGATTCATCGTGCCGGCGAAGGTGCTCCCTTCACGGGATTGAAACCAGCCGGAGAGGTGGAACCTGCGGTAGCCGAAGCAGACAAGGCCTTGGCCGGCGGTTCGGCTGATGCACTGGTAAAACTGGTTACCGACGATGTCACGGCGGGCATAAACAAGCGTTACGAGCGTGCCGCTGCCGCCTACAAGCACAAGGATGAAAGCGTTGCCCAGGGGCGTGAGTTCGTAGAGGCGTATGTGGAGTTCACGCACTACGTGGAAAAGCTTCACATGGATGCTACCGGTAAAGGTGCTCATGGCGAACATAAGGAACCGGCCAAGGAGCACGGCGGCCATGCAGATCACGGCGCCGACAAGCACTGACGGGCAGAAAGAGTCAGTTAGTATGAAAACAGAAGTGCCAGTTGCGATTGCCGCAGCTGGCACTTTTTCTTTAGCCTCCCTGATTGTTTTCTGGCCGTCGCTCGATGAGTCAGGCAAATGACCGTTCGAGGATCACCTCGCCAGGTCGTCGCTCAACTACAACGCTTTTCTTCTGATAGTCATAGGTGTAGGTCAGGTAGCAGTTCACTCTGGGATTGCTCAGTATCTTTGGGGTAAAGGCGATGAGGTTGGTGCCCGAGTATCGGGCGGATGGTGCCAGCAGGCCGGGGTGCTCTTTGTGAACTCGTTCGGCGATCTGCTGGGTGAGAGCGTAGCTGTCGGAAATAAGTTCCGGATATCTATTTTCCTTCCCCACCAAGTCAATGAGGATCGCACGTGTCCTCACCAGATAGACGGCCCTTTCCCTCTTCAAAATACCGCTGATACCTTCTATCTTCGATTCTTCCCTCACGGTATGGTAAAGCGTTTCATACAGTGTCGTTTCGAGATCCAAGGCGCCGTACCAGACCCCGAAGGATCCATTGCCATATCGGGACAAAAGGTATGGCTCATTGGTGAATGGGTAATCAATGGCAGTGGTGTAGTCGAATCCTCTTTCGATGACCCCGGAGGGGAGGCTTGACTTGACCTGGGCCTCAGCGTCGATCGCGTATTGAGTCGCTCCCTCATCAACTGTCAGGTCGTCAAATAGATCCTGCGATTCACGCAGGGAGACGATATTCCTGAACACATCATCGTCAAAATCCCTGACCTTATCGAACAGAACCTTCACTAAAGCCCCCTGTAGTAGTCGAGGTAGCGAGAGACACGGGCCAAGCCGATGATTCCCTGCTCCTTCATCACATCCAGTGGGCGCAGATTGCCAAAGGCTTCGTTGCGGCGATTTACCCAGGAGTAACGGATCTCCGGGTTTTGGGGGTACAAGAGCCGGAGTGCTTTATGAATCGCCAAGAGCCACCCCACGCGATCCAGAGTATCGCGTCCTTCCGGCAGAGCGTCACCTTTAGCGTACCGGGACAGAAGGGAACGGCTCTTTGCGCTCAACCCGAGCAGTTCAAGCTGATCGGCCGTCGTGAGCTCCCAAAGCCCGAAGAGTTTAATCACCATCTTCGCCAAAGCCGAACGCCCCTCGGGGCTTCGAAAGTCGTTGTTTCTTTGTTGGATCGCGCTGACTGGCATGTTTTGGCCCCCCCTCTCTTGTGAATAATAATAAACATGAAATGTTTACTATGCAACACCAAAGTGTGAAAAGCCAAGGCCGTGCGCACGGGAGTGCGTGGTTAGAACTTGAAACGGTGGGAGTGGATTGTCTTCGTGCCTCCTAGGCAAATGGTCTGGCAGATAAGGCAGGTTCACTCAAAGATGGGAATCAGCCTGCGCTGAACCTTGAAGCTTCAGTTCGAGGTGGGATTCGGAAAAACGGAGGGCCGTTAAACTGAAACGGACATACGTTCATATAAAACGGAGCGCCGATTAACAGGCCAGGGGGTCAGGTCTTGTATCTTGATTATCTTTTTCCTGCCCATGTTGGCCCGCTAAAAGCCCCTGTGACAAAACATCAAGAAGCAAGACCTGACCCCCTGGCCCCTTCATTGATCTGCTTATGTTCGATGGTGAACCCGGCGCGGGTCAAAAGACCATCCATTAGCTGAAGGGGGTCGTCCATGCGATGATGATGCGATTCTCGCCGGAAGAAGATAGAAACGCATGAACGCATGGACGTCCCCCTTGTTACGCGATTTCAACGGCGTGGGTGGTGTGCGGCTTGACCGCACCAACATCCTGGTTAGCTCTTTCTGTCGTCAGTCGCAAATATTGCTTCTGGGATATTAGACGTCTCCGCCGGTTTCAATGATTTATTAGTTTCAAGCAAATATCGCTGAAGTGACAGCTTTAGCTTTTCGACAACCGGCCCCATTGCATCCCAATATTTTATATTCGCTTCATTCGCAGCAGGGACAGCTATATCGATGCGACCTCTGTCTCCTGATTGCCATGCCTGGCACTCATTAATATGAGTCAGCTTTACATTTCCGAAGTGCTTTTTAAACGCTGTACGTGCGGCCAACACCTCATTCACGATGTTTTCTGATTCAATTCTTACCGGTTCCGGTTGATCAAAATAAACAACTATCCTTTGGTAGCTCTTTAACATGGCTGTTATTAGTTTGTTAAATTCATCCTGAAAACCTGCCATAGATGCACCGTCATCCATCGGAAAATCACCAAAATTCACGGCAATTTTTTCATAATAGAATTCAACAATCTGATCATAAAAATTGAGGAGACATTCTCTCCGGCTTTTATTGAATTCCTCTCTCTCGTTGCGTATTGAGGAGATCGTCGCTTTAATCTCTTCGAGCTGCGATGAATAAAGTGCCTTTACTCGTTCAATTCTGTCAGTGATATCCCCAACATCTTCTTTGGTAGCAAGATTTTCGCCCTTTTTTTTAGTGTAAGATGGCAGGTAGTGCCTAAGAAGCAACAAAACAACAAAGATCGCTGCCAAGACAACCAGGTTTAGACCTGAGATAATATAGTTCATGTTTCCCATTTTTCAGTTAACGGCTGGGCCGTGACCCCCTGGCCGCGTTTCGGCTCTGGGGCTCAAACTTCACGCAGAAGCTCGATAAACGGAAGATCCTGAGGGTACCATCACAAAAGCCTGTGAGCAGAACATCAAGAAGCAAGACTCCCAGGCTCGATCGCTTCAATGACTCTGTCAATTTTACAGACGCGACCCCTGTGCCCACCAACCCCTGTGCCCACTCTCTCCCTGGTGGTCGAATTCAGATGCGGCGCTTGCGGTTGATTTCCTGGTATGCAAGAGTAGAAATAAGACTGTCTTCACTTCCATAGAGAGAGTAGGCTGTTATGTTCATCATATGTAGCCTCTCCAAAACCTTACCTCTTTCGCTCCTTGGTAGGATGTACTTAAAGAGCAGATCTTGGCTCCCTTCATCTCTTGCAAAAGCTTCTTCATGGCAGCAGTAGAAGACTCTGTCTTCCTTGATTTTCCTGCAAATTGTATATTCACTCTGTTGATTGAAATGTCTTTTATGTGTGGTTACATGCGGTCCGCAACCTATAATAGTTGCTTCGCTCAACATTCCGCTCTTTCCAGCAGCTAGATATTCTACAAAAACATAAATAGCGACATTGTCATCATGTGAATGCAGTTCTGGCGATTGGAAAGCAAAGAATGCGGCAATGTATGGAGAACGTGACCAGTCTAGGAGTGGCGATGGAAAACCATGGTGTCGCAGATATGCCATGAACTCATATCCAGGCGGAGGTTTAGGGGTGCCATCATCATTTGGATATGAATGAGCGAATTCCCATGTTTTTTCAGTAAAAGACTGAATCGCCGGTTGTACCGAAAGCATTATATTGTAATACTCGTCGGCCCTAAAACACTTTCCCGCGACTCTTTCTAGGGTTGTTTCTAGCAACCATGATGCATTTGAATGTCCTCTGAATAACAAAGGTGAAACATAGCTTTTATTTTCAGGGACCTTCGGGTGTAAAAGTTGGTACAGAGCGAACACATTTCCTTCGAATTCTTCCCACGTCGCGAGATTTACTACATGCATGTTATCTTTTCCTTCATCTTTAACGGGAGTGAGGCTACCCCCCGACCGGCGGGCGGGAGAGGGGTCGTGCCGATGGTTGAACAAGATGCTAGGGGGCGAAACTCGAACTAATATTCCACTTTCTCTAGCCGCCGGGAAGCTAAGTCTTTATAAAAACTGTCATTTGGCCCCGATTTTTCCATCATTAGCTTCAACCATTCTCTAGTCTTCTCCCAGTCTCTATTGCTCCAGTAGGCTTGGGCGATCTGATATCTAAATGATTGTAGAGTAGACGCATCCGGGTGATCTGACTCAAAGGCCGCGAATGTTGACAACATCATTGGCATATATTTGTAAAAGTTTCCCTTTAAACCATGTTGCTCTCCATAACGACCTGTTTCTTCCCAGCCGATAATTGTTTTTAGTTTGCCTTCGTAGGCAATCTTAGCCGCTTCGGATTTCGGGAACTCCAGAATAACCTTGTCATACCATTTTATTGCTGCTTCAACCTGTGGGATCCAACTTGAATCGATAACAAATATTTCCTTTTTCCTTTCAGACCAGAAATCAGCGTGCCGTAAATATGATTGTGCAACAGCATTTTCTATCGTTACCTTCGTAACTTCTCCTGTGATTTCTGCTAATTGTTTTACCCTGTCCTTGACAAGTGCTGCTTGTGATGATTTCGGATATTTTTCAATTAGTTTTTTCCATAAGTCCAGAGCAGATGAGATGTTCCTTTCACCGAAAGCTATAGTTCCAAGCAGATAGTAGGCTTCGGGCTTAGCCCTATCCTCTTTCGTATAAATGATGTCAATAAGTTCCCTTTTCGCTTCTGCTGTGAGCCCGTTCTGTCTGTACATTTCCGCCTTTTCGATTGAGGCTGCCATAACAATATTTGGAAAAATCACAGCAAGGCAAACCACTAACGCAAACATCTTTTTCATGTCTTTCCTCCTTTTTTGATGATGCTATATAAGTTGCCGGTTCCCTATACAGGTAATTTGTTGCCTGTATACCTACCTTACCTCAGTTCCTTATACAGGAAGCTTTTCAGGGGACAGTGTTGGCAGCCGATCCTCTCCGTGCCTCCGTGGCTAATGGCTTCTGCCTCCCGATGCGGCTAATCGGCAACATCGCCGACCCCTGCCACAGGGACGCTCTTCCTGCTTCTAACCATCCGTAGCAGCCTATCCATGTAGTAGTAGACAACAGGGGTGATGTAGAGGGTCAACAGCTGGGAGGTCAGCAATCCGCCGACTACAGCTAACCCCAGCGGCTGACGGGCCTCGCCGCCTGCGCCTAACCCCAACGCTATCGGCAGGGTCCCCATCAGCGCCGCCATTGTGGTCATCATGATCGGCCTGAACCTCACCAGCGCGCCCTCGTATATAGCGTCGACCGGGCTTTTCCCCTCTACCCTTTCCGCTTCCAGCGCGAAGTCGATCATCATGATGGCGTTCTTCTTCACGATGCCGATCAGCATGATGATCCCCACAAACCCGTAGATGTTGAGCTCGCTGCCGAAGAGCATCAGTGTGACCAGCGCCCCGAACCCGGCGGAGGGAAGGCCGGAGAGGATGGTGACGGGGTGTATGTAACTTTCGTAGAGGACGCCGAGCACGAGATAGATGACGAAGACGGCCAAGGCCAGCAGAATCAGCAACCCGCTGAAGGAGGACTGGAAGGCCTGGGCGGTTCCCTGGAACTGCTTGCTCACGCCGGGGGGGAGGATGCTCGGGGCCAGCTTGTCGACTATGGCTATGGCGTCCCCCAACGAGACATCGGGGCGGAGGTTGAAGCTGATGTTGACCGCCGGGAGCTGCTGCAGATGGTTGACGGTCAAAGGACCGATGGTCTTGCTGATGGTGGCGATGGTGTCGAGCGGCACGAGGTCGCCGGAACTGCTGTGGATGTAGAGCATGCCGAGCGCCGCCGGGTCCCCCTGGTAGAGCGGGTCCAGCTCCAGGATGACCTGGTATTGGTTGCTCGGCGCAAGAATCGACGAGACCTGCCGCGTGCTGTAGGCGTAGGAAAGGGCGTCCTCCACCTGCAACACGGACAATCCTAAGGCTGCGGCCTTGTCGCGGTTTATCTCGACGCGCACTTGGGGGTTGCTGATCTGCAGGTCGCTGGCGACGTCCAGTAGTTCGGGTACAGAGCGCAGCCTGGTCTCGAACTCGGCGGCGGCCTTGTAGAGTTCGTCCGTGTCCTGCCCTTGCAGGGTGAACTGGTACAGGCTCTTGGACGAGGTGCCGCCTATCTGGATGGAGGGGACGTTTCTCAGGTAGACCTTTATCCCCCGCAGCTTGGCGAGCTTGGGGCGCAGTTCCTGGATGATCTCGTCGGCAGAAAGCTTCCGTTCGCTTCTGGGCTTCAGCCGCATGAAGAGACGGCCGGTGTTGCTCGCCCCGCCCCCGCTGCCGATGGACGACATGAACCCTTCAATGTTGGGATCCTTGGCGATGATCTGCGCCACGGACTCCTGGAGCTGCTTCATCTCGGCAAACGATGTCCCCTGGGCGGCCTCGGTGTCGGCGTTCAGCCTCCCGGTGTCCTCGCTGGGGAGAAATCCGGTGGGAATCCTTACGAAGAGCCAGACGGTCAAAATGGTGATGATGAGGGTGACCATCATGGTGACGCGGCGATGCGAAAGGACCTGGCTCAGGGTGCGCCCGTACAGGTCGCGCAGCCCGTCGAAGAAGCGCTCCATCACGAGGTAGAAGCGGCCGTGATGAATGGCTGACTGCGGCTTCAGAAACCGGCTGCAGAGCATGGGGGTCAGGGTCAGGGAAACGAAACCGGAGACGAGGATGGCCGCGCTGATGGTGACGGCGAACTCGTGCAGCAGCCGCCCCAGTATCCCCCGCATGAAGAGGACGGGGATGAAGACGGCGACAAGCGAGATGGTCATGGAGACGATGGTGAACCCGATCTCCCTGGATCCTTTGAGGGCGGCCTGCATGGCGCCCTCTCCTTTTTCCATGTGCCTGACGATGTTCTCCAGCATGACGATGGCGTCGTCGACGACGAAGCCGACGGCCAGGGTGATGGCCATCATGGAGATGTTGTTGACGGAGAACCCGAGTAGATACATGACCGAGAAGGTCCCGACGATGGACATCGGTACGGCCAGGGAGGGGATGACGGTGGCGGAGAAATTGCGCAGGAACAGGAAGACCACCATGATCACCAGGCAGATGGTGAGGCAAAGGGTGTACTTCACGTCGGTCATCGACTCGCGGATCATGGTGGAGCGGTCGTAGAGGACGTTCAGCTCCACTGAGGCGGGCATCTGTCCGCGGAAGGCCGGCAAGAGCTTCTTCACGCTGTCCACGACTTCGATGGTGTTGGTCCCAGGCTGGCGCTGCACGGTGAGGATGATGGCGCGGGTGTTGTTGTACCAGCTGGCGGTCCTTGCGTTCTCGACGCTGTCGATGACTTTGCCGATCTCCTCCAGCCGAATAGGCGCCCCGTCGCGATAGGCGACGGCGATGGGGCGGTAGGCCTCGGCCTTGTAGAGCTGACCGTTGGTGTCGATGGTGTGCGCCTGTTTGGCCCCGTCCAGCACGCCCGTCGGCATGTTGACGTTGGCCGCGCCGATGGCGGTTGCGACCTCGTCGATGCCGATCCTGCGCGACGCCATGATCCTCGGATCGAGCTGCGCACGCACCGCGTATTTCTGCGACCCCCACACGTTCACCTGGGCCACGCCGCTGATGGTGGAAAGCCTCCGCGCGATGATGGTCTGGGCATACTCGTCGATGGCGGAAAGGGGGAGTGTGGGGGAAGAAAGCGCCAGGTAGAGGACCGGCTGGTCGGCCGGGTTCACCTTGCGAAACGACGGCGGGGTCGGCATGTTCTTCGGCAGGTCGCGGGTGGCGAGCGAAAGGGCTGCCTGCACGTCCTGCGCCGCGGCGTCGATGTCGCGGTCCAGCGTGAATTGGATGGTGATCCTGGTGGTGCCGATGCCGTTGGTGGAGGTCATCGAGTCGACGCCGGCGATGGTGGAGAGCTGATTCTCCAGCGGGGTGGCTACCGCCGACGCCATGGTGTCCGGGTTGGCGCCGGGGAGGTTGGCGCTGACCTGGATGGTCGGGAAGTCCACGTTGGGCAGGTCGTTCACCGGCAGCAGCCGGTAGGCGGCGATCCCGAAGATGAGGATGGCGATCATGACGAGCGAGGTCATGATCGGCCGGCGGATGAAAAGCTCCGCTATGTTCATGGCCTTTTTACCGCTGTAGGCTGGCTGGAGGGAAGCTCGACCTTCGCGCCCGGCGTCAGTCGCAGCTGGCCGCTGACCACCACGGTTTCACCAGGGGCCACGCCTTTCTCGATAACGCTTTCCCCCGCCTGCTCCGCGGCTACCGTGACCGACCTCATCTCCGCCGTCTTGTCGGGCTTCACGACGTAGACGTACTGCCCCTGCTGGCCGACCTGCACCGCCTGAGTCGGGACGACCACCGCATCGCGCCTCACGCCGAGCGTCATCACCACATCGACGAACTGCCCCGGCCAGAGTTTGCGGTCGGCGTTGGCGAAGACCCCTTTGAGTCGGATGGTCCCTGTGGCGCTATTCACGGCATTGTCCAGGAAGCTGATGGTGCCGGTCTCCTTGCCGTTCGGATCGTTGGGGACGACGGCCTCTATCTTCAGGGCGCGCCCCGCCATCGCTTTTTTCACCTCGGGAAGGCTCTTCTCGGGGATGGAGAAAGTCGCGTAGATAGGGCTGATCTGATTGATCGTGACGAGAGTCAGGTCGTTCGCCTTGACCAGGTTGCCGAGTTGCAGCGCAAGGTTTCCGGTCCTGCCGGAGATGGGCGAGCGGATGTAGCAATAGTTGCGCTGGATTTTGGCGTTGGCGATGGCGGCGCGGTCCGCGGCCACGGCCGCGGCGGCCGATTCGGCGTTGGTGCGCAGCTGATCGTACTGATCCTTGGTGACGATACCTTCCGCGACCAACTGCCGGTAGCGTTCCGCCTGCTCCTTGGCGAACTTGGCTTGGGCGAGATCCCGCGTGAGAGCCGCCTCGCTTTGGTTCAGAGCCGCCTGGAACGACTCCGGTTGCAGGGTGACGAGCAAGGCCCCCTTCTGCACGTCGCAGCCGTCCTGGAAATGGACCTTCGCTATCTGGCCGTTCACCTGCGACTTGATGGCGACCGAGTTAAATGGCTCGATGTTCCCTATCGCCTTCAATTGCACCGGGACGTCTTTTCTTGCCGCTGTAGCGACGGCCACCGGCACCGGGGGCTTGGCCTTCGGTTTCTCTTTTTGGGTGGAGCATGCGGACAAGGAAAGAAGAACTGTTACGAGGCTGACTGCTTGTACGAACCTGCGGCTTGTTGCTGGAAACATTATCCCCCGCCTTACTCCCGCGTTGAGCGGATGTAATTTTAATTAAATGAGGAAGCTTTGAAATTGGCGCCAGTATACGACTAAAATCCTCGGGGAAAGAAGGAAAAAAAGCGCAAATTGCGAATTGCCGCATGCGGTGCTTTTAGCTCACCCGTGCCGCCACCTCCCTCACCCCCGCCCCTCTCCCAGAGGGCGAGGGGAGACAAGCAAAGGCAATTCCCCGTGCCCCCACTTTGACCTCGTTCCCAAGGTCCACCTTGGGAACGCAAGGCCTGCCGAAGCTCCGGCTTCCGACTGGTGCAAAGCTGGAGCTTTGCGCCGCATTGGGTTCCCAAGCTGGAGCTTGGGAACCAGAGATATCAGCAAAGGCAAATCCCCCCTGCCCCCCCTTCGCAAAGGGGGGGACGTGATGGCACCTTTTTCCCAAAAGCGAGGAGATGCTTTTGCACTAAAAGTCGGCGCACAGGTCGATCAGGCGAGGTGGGGGGTGGTCCATTTGACGATCAGCTCCTGGAGCTGTTCGAGGTTGAAAGGTTTGCTGAGGTAGTCGTCCATTCCTGCACTGAGGCAATGTTCCCTGGCTCCCGCCATGGCGTGGGCGGTTAGTGCGATCACGGTGGTGTGCCTGCCGGAGCCGAGTTCCCGCTGGCGGATGGCTCGGGTGGCCTGGTAGCCGTCCATCTCCGGCATCTGGCAATCCATGAAGATCAGGTCGTACGGCTGGCGCGTAAAGGCCTCGACGGCTTCTCTTCCGTCCTGGGCCACGTCAACCTGGCACCCCAGCGCGGCGATCATGGCGAAGGCCACCTCGCAATTGACCGGGTTGTCTTCGGCCAGCAGCACGCGGGCGTTGAACTTCCGCACCTCACGAGCCGCTGCCATGGGATTATCCAGCTCGGCCGGCGTGTCCTCGTCGCATGTAGTCTGGTCGGCGTGCCGGTGCAGGAAGACGATGAAAGTGAAGGTGGAGCCCTGTCCCGGCTCGCTCTCTACCCCTATTGCGCCCCCCATCAGCTCAACCAGTTGCTTCGCTATCGCCAGTCCCAACCCGGTCCCTCCGTACTTCCGCGTGGTCGAGCCGTCCACTTGGGCGAATAAGCCGAAGATGTCGCCGATGCAGTCAGCGGGTATCCCAATCCCCGTGTCCTTCACCTCAAAGGCTACGTACTGCCCGTTTTGGTACTGCTCCACCAGGGTGACGCGAACCTGTACCGACCCCTTATCGGTGAATTTCAAGCCGTTGTTGACGACGTTGATCAGGACCTGCCGCAGGCGGCTCGGGTCACCGACGACGCAGCGCGGAACGTCCTCCTCGATCTGCAGCTCCACCGCTACGCCCTTGCGCCGGCCGACTTCCCGGTAGAGTTCCACCGCGCCGCGCGCAGTTTCGTGCAGATCGAAAGGAATCCTCTCTATCTCCAGCCTTCCCGCCTCGATCTTGGAGATGTTGAGGATGTCGTTGATGATGCCGAGGAGCGATTCGCCGGATTGGTGCAGTATCTTGACGTAGCTCTTCTGCTTCTCGTCGAGCTCTGAGTGCAGCAGGAGTTCGGCCATGCCGAGGACACCGTTCATCGGCGTGCGGATCTCGTGGCTCATGTTGGCGAGAAATTGCGACTTGGCCCGGTTGGCTGCTTCGGCGGCTTCCTTCGCTTCGTGCAGTTCGGCGATGATGGCCTTTTGCTGCAGGTTCGACTTGGAAAGTTCGGCGGTCCGCTGCGCCACCTTTTCCTCAAGGCTGCTGTTTACCCGGCGGCATTCGGCGAGGATGCGGCCGTTCTCGATGGCCAGGTCGGTCAGGGTGCGCACCAGCTTGTCGCGCTCCTCGACGAGGCGGCGGCGCTCCAGCGCCTTGTTAACGGTGGCGATCACCATCTCCAGGTCGTCGAAGGGCTTGAAAAGGTAATCCTGGGCTCCCAGGCGCAGGGCCTGGACCGCCGTCTCCAGCGATACATGGCTGGTCATGATGATCACTTCCGTCCTAGGGTGGTCACGCCGGATGGCTTCGAGAACCTCGATGCCGCTGATCCCGGGGAGGCGCACATCCAGCATCACCAGCTTGCAGGAAGCGCGGGTCACTTCATCGAGGCACGCCTCGCCCGTGGCAACACCCCAACTGTCGAACCCCTCGTTGCGGAATAGTTCAGTCAGAACATCGCAGACCACCTGGTTGTCGTCGACGATCAGAATATCTCGTTCCTTTCCCATGAAAGTCTCCCTCGCTAAAATATCATTGGAAAATACTAACAAAAAGAACGATGATAACAACCCCTTGCCGGTTGCCCGCTGCGGGAAGTGGAGATGAAACAGACGCGACCGCGTTTCTCATCTTGCAGGGAGCAGCGGCGTTGCCTATGATGCAATCAATGATCGCTTGATGAAAGGTGCAACCCGATGCCGAACAAGATGAAGCTCACTGCCGCGGACCTCTTATCGCTTTTTAACCCCGCTGACTCCGATCAGTTCCTCGCCCATTTCACCACCCGCCACTACCCCCCGAAGGCACTGGTCTATTCTCCGTTCGAGGAGAAGAACCTGGTGTTCGTGGTGAAAAGCGGCCGGCTTCGGGTCTACCTCGCTTACGAGGACAAGGAGTTCACCCTGGCGCTCCTGGAGCCGGGGGATGTCTTCAGTACCCATACGCCCGCTTTCGTGCAGGCGCTGGAAGGAAGCGAGATCCTCGTCTGCAGTACGGCAACGTTCCGGGAGGCGGTGGCGCGGCGGCCGGAACTCTCGCTCACTATGGTAAAGGTGCTGGGAGAGCTCCTGAAGAACTCGATAGAGACCATCGAGGGGCTCGCCTTCAAGGACGTCCGCCTGCGCCTGGTGGATTTCCTGCTGGGTGCCGCCGCCGAGCGCGGCCGGGCGAGCACCGAAGGGACGGTGGTGCAACTGGGCCTCGGCACCGAGGACATCGCCCTGCTCATCGGCACCACGCGCCAGACCATCTCCCAGATCGTCAACGACTTCATAAAGGCCGACCTGCTGCGTAAGATCGACCGCAAGACCCTCCTTATCACCGACATGGACGCACTCAAGGCGCTTAGGGAACTGTAAATCCTCATCGCTCCCCAGGCAGTTTCGGTTAGGCATTTGCACTATCTTCATCGAGCAGTTTCCAGCTCCCCCTCCCTTGACGGGAGGGGGCAGGGGGGTGGGTGAACTTGCCTACAGCGCAAACAGTGGCACCTACCCCCACCCCCTAACCCCCTCCCGCAAGGGGAGGGGGGACTCGGACAACGCTGCCTCGCTCACCTCTTTCGCATGGTCATCACATAAGGGTTCCCCCCACAACTCTGCCGAGATCCCTCACCCCCGCACCCTTTGAGGGGATTGACTGCCCACCTCACCCGCACCTCCAAAATTAATCTCCGAACTGTCGGCTGCCCGACAGACCGCCGCCCGATTTTGGCCTACATTGCCTGCCAACCCCGGTGATCCTTCTCATCCGGGACCACGCAGACAAGCCGTTTGCGCCAGTCGGGAGAACCCATGCAAGACCAGGTAAAAGAAACTCCAGCGGAGCCGGTACGGCTTTTTCGCATCAATACCGGTTCCTGCAACGGATGCGACGTGGAGCTGGCGGTCACCGCTGCGGTGGACGAGTTCGACGTGGAGCAGTTGGGGTGCCGCTATACGGAGGAGCCGCATGAGGCGGACATACTCCTTATCACCGGCCCCCTTACCGTCCGCGCCCGGAACGAGGCGCTGCGACTCTACGCAGAGGCGCCGGAAACCAAGGTGACGGTGGCGGTCGGCGTCTGCCCGGTCTCCGGTGGGGTCTTCCGCGACAGCTATGCGGTCGACGGCCCGGTGCAGCGTTACCTGCCGGTGGACCTCAACGTGCCGGGATGCCCGCCCCGTCCCCAGGCTCTCCTGGCCGGGATCGCCCAGGCGCGGGATCTCTGGCGCGCCCGCAGCAAGGGAGTGGATGCCGTATTTGCGGCGCCCCCCCTGGCCAAGCCGGCGGATGAACCGGCGCAGCAATTCCCCATCCGCGGCCGGATGAGCTTTGACCCCAAGGCCTGCGTGGACTGCCGCATGTGCCGGCACGTCTGCGCCGCCGGGGCTATTCACTTCGATATCAAGGGGGACAAGGGGGACAGGCACCTGCGGAGCCAGTCCCCTAGCGGCAACAAGGAGGACAGGCACCTGCGGAGCCTGTCCCCCGGCTCGCCAGAGGGGGTTCGGCTCACGCTCTGGCACAACAGCTGTGTTTTTTGCGGCCTCTGCAGCCATTACTGCCCGACCGGCGCCTTGTCGGTGACCGGCGATTGGCATCTTGCCCACCGCGGCGGGCAAACCTTCCGCTTCTCCGAGCAGGGAGAGGTCCCTTATACCCCCTGCTCCGGTTGCGGTTCTCCCCTCATTGCCGTGGCCCCGGAACTCCTGCACGCGGCCTTTCGCCGCCCTACCCCCGAAATCGAACACCTTAAGACCCTCTGTCCGGCCTGCCGGCAACAACTGAGCATAGGAGCAGTGAGACGATGACCACGTTGATCGATGAGGTTGCCGCCCTCCTCGCCGCTGCGGCGGGGGAAGAGACCGTCGCCACCTGGCGCCGGGACCGGAAGGGGGGCCTGACCGGCTGGTGCCGGCTTCCCTCCGCAGACTCGCTCCTTGCCGTGGGGCGCGCCATCGCGTCCATACAGGGGCGCCTGAGCATGGTGACGGCCTACCTCACGGAAAAGGCCAGGGAGAAGGGGGGACGCGAGATCGCCTACCACTTCGACCTCGACGGCGCCACCCTCACCCTGACCGTTCCCTTGCCGCTGGAAGGGGCGCAGGTCCCTTCCCTCACCCCCATCTTCCGCAACTGCGACTGGCACGAGCGGGAGCTGATGGAACTCTACGAGATCCAGGTGGTGGGACACCCCGACCCGCGCCGGCTGTTCCTGGCCGACAGCGTCCCCGACGCCCCGTTCGAACGGCTCATCCCTTATTCCACCTTCACCAACGGCGCCGGAGGGAAAGCGCTCTGGGAAAAGGTGCTCGCCGCCAAGGAGAAGCCATGAGCAGCGTCATCGAACTTGGGCCCCACCAACTGGCCCTCGAGGAGCCGATGTACTTCCGGGTGAAGCTGGAGGGGGATCGCGTGGCGGGGCTGGACGTGCAGCCGGGGCAGGTGCACCGGGGCATGGAGCACCTGGTGATGCGCAGGAACCTCTACCAGAACATCACCCTCTTGGAGCGCCTCTGCTCGCTTTGCTCCAACAGCCACCCGAGCACCTTCTGCTCCGCCATCGAGGAGGTGGCGGGGGTGGCGATTCCCGAGCGGGCCGAATACCTGCGCGCCGTGGCGGACGAGATCAAGCGCATCGCGTCGCATCTCTTTTGCTGCGCCGTGCAGGCGAACCTGATCGGCCAGACGGCGCTCTTCAGGCGGGCGATGGAAGTCCGGGAGATCATGCAGCGCTCCAAGGAGGCGATCTACGGCAACCGCATGGACCTCGCGGCGAACTGCATCGGCGGGGTGCGCTACGACCTGACGCCGGACGCGGCAATGTACCTCGCCCGGCAGATGGAGGCCATGAAAGCGCCGCTGGACGAGCTGTACCTGCAGTTCCAGAACAACCCGGCGATCATGGCGCGGACCGCAGGCGTTGGCGTCTTGCCCAGGCTTGAGGCGATCGAGTGCGCGGTGGTGGGTCCCGTGGCGCGCGCCTGCGGCATCGACTACGACGTGCGCAAGAAGAGCCCCTACGGTGCCTATGACCGGCTGGAGTTCAGTACCTCCCTGCAGCAGGCGGGGGACGTCCGGGCCCGGAACCTGGTCCGGCTTGCGGAGGCGCGGCAGTCGGTCTCTCTCATCGAGCAGTGCCTGGCGGGGCTGGTACCCGGGCCGCTTTGCGCAGACCTCCTCCCTGAGATTCCGGCGGGGGAGGCGGTCGCCAAGTCGGAGGCGCCGCGGGGCGAGCTGGTCTATTACCTGAGGACCGACGGCACCGACTTCCCGCTGCGTCTGAAATGGCGGGTCCCTTCCTACATGAACTGGGACGCGCTCAAGGTGATGCTCCACGGCGAGCCGGTGGCGAACATCCCGCTCATCGTGAACAGCATCGACCCCTGCATCGCCTGCACGGACCGCTAGGAGGAGCCATGCACGAAATCACCCTGGTCACCGGACTCTTCGAGATCATCAACCGCGAGGTCGCCGCGCGCGGCATCGAATCCATCTCCAAGGTGCGCCTGATGGTGGGGGAACTGGCGGCGGTGGAACCGATGACGCTTGCCGCCTGCTTCGAGGTGGTGGCGGAGGGGACGGTGGCTTCCGGGGCGCAACTGGAAATCGAGACGGTCCATTTGACCGGCCGCTGCCGCGGCTGCGCCAGCGGCTTTCGCATCGTCGGCTTTCGGTTCCAGTGTCCCGACTGCGGAGGAGGGGACGTCGAGCTGTCGGGTGGGAGGGAACTTTATTTGGAGAGCTTGGAGGCCATATGCAAAGGAGACCACAATGAAGCAACAGCAGCGTGAGAATGCCATAGTCTTTGCCGATCCCGAGCGCTGTCTCGGCTGCCACGGCTGCGAGCTGGCCTGCGCCCTGGCCCATTCCGGAACCGGGCTGCACCAGGCGGCGCTTCAGGGGCTGACGCTTCGGCCCCGCAATCGCGTCGTGGCGGCGGGAGACGTGATGATGCCGGTGCAGTGCCGACAGTGCGAGGATGCCCCCTGCGCCTGCGCCTGCCCCACCGGAGCCATGCTGCAGGAAAAAGGCGCGGTCGGGGTCCGCGAGAAGAACTGCGTCGGCTGCAAAGTCTGCGTCATGGTCTGCCCCTTCGGCGCCATCAGCGTGAAACACGAGGGGAGCGAAGAGGCAACCGGACGCACCAACGGCGGCGTGGCCAGAAAGTGCGATCTCTGCGCCGGGACGGGGCGGGAGATTCCCGCCTGCGTCGAGGGGTGCCCCACCAAGGCGCTCACCCTGGTCGACCTGGAAGAGTACCGACAGAGCCTCATCGAAGCCAGGGCCGCCGAACTCGCCCAATCCCTACAATTTCTCAAGAAAAGGAAGGCCAAACTATGACCCTCAATCTCACCACCGATCCGTCCGCGGCAACGCTGTTGCCGATCGCCAAGAAAGAAGGGATCTCCACGGTATGGGACCGCCACCGCGCCATGCAGCCGCAGTGCGGCTTCGGCCAACTGGGCGTCTGCTGCCGCATCTGCTGGAAGGGGCCCTGCCGCATCGACCCGTTCGGTGACGGCCCGCAGCGCGGCATCTGCGGCGCGGATGCCGACACCATCGTGGCCCGTAACCTGATCCGCATGATCGCCGCCGGCGCGGCCGGGCATTCCGAGCACGGCAGGCACGTGGCGCTGGCACTGCAGGGGGTGTCGCAAGGGAAGCTACCGGCCTACCAGATCCGGGACGAGGCAAAGCTTTTGCGCGTTGCCGCGAAGCTCAAGATCTGCACCGAGGGTCAGGAGATCCAGGCCGTCGCCGCGGCGGTGGCCAAGGCAACCCTGGAGGACTTCCAGAGCCAGGACCACGATGCCCCCTGCAACTGGATCGAGGCGACGCTTACCAAGGAGCGCCTGGAGCGTCTGCAGGCCCTGCACGTGGTGCCGCACAACATCGATGCCGTGATCACCCAGATCATGGGACGCACCCTGGTCGGCTGCGACGCGGACCCGGTCAACCTGATCCTGGGGGGAATCAAAGGGGCGCTGGCGGATTTCAACGGCATGTGCCTCGCCACCGAGATCTCCGATGCCCTCTTCGGCGCCCCCGCTCCGGTGGTGACCGCCGCCAATTTGGGCGTCATCAAGCCCGACGCGGTCAACATCGCGGTGCACGGCCACAACCCGCTCCTAAGCGAGGTGGTCTGCGAGGTGGCACAGCAGATGGACGAAGAAGCGAGGAAGGCGGGCGCGAAGGAGGGGATCAACATCGTCGGCATCTGCTGCACCGGCAACGAAGTGATGGTGCGCCACGGCATACCGCTCGCCGCCAACTACCTCTCGCAGGAACTGGCGCTGGTGACCGGCGCGGTCGACGCGATGGTGGTCGACGTGCAGTGCATCATGCCTTCGGTGGCGGAGATCGGCGCCTGCTTCCACACCGCCGTCATCACCACCATGGAGGAGAACAAGATCAAAGGCGCGAGCCACGTCTCCTTCAAGGAGGAGACCGCCCTGGAGAACGCGCGCCAGATCGTGGAGACGGCCATCGAGGCGTACAAGCGGCGCGACCCGCGCAGGGTCAACATACCGGACTTCAAGCAGACCGCCATCGTCGGCTTCGGCCTGGAGTCGGTAGTGGCAGCACTTGCCACCCTCAACGCCGAAGACCCGCTACAGCCGCTCATCGACAACATCGCCAACGGCAACATCCGCGGCATAGCGCTCTTCGCCGGATGCAACTCAACCCAGGTGGCCCAGGACAGCAGCTTCGTCACCATGGCCAAAAAGCTGGCTAAAAACAACGTCCTGCTCTTAGCCACCGGATGCGGCGCGGGTTCCTTCGCCAAGCACGGGTTGATGACCCAGGAGGCGACGGTCGAGTACGCCGGCGACTCGCTGAAGGCGGTGCTCACGGCTATCGGGACCTCGGCCGGGCTGAACGGCCCCCTGCCGCTGGTGCTGCACATGGGCTCGTGCGTGGACAACAGCCGTGCGGTGGAGGTGGCGGTCGCGGTCGCCAACCGGCTCGGGGTCGACCTGGACAAGCTCCCGCTGGTGGCCTCAGCACCCGAGGCGATGTCCGAGAAGGCCGTGGCCATCGGGACCTGGAGCGTCGCGCTCGGCATCCCGACCCACTTGGGGACCATGCCGCAGGTGACGGGATCGGCCCAGGTGACCGAACTCCTGACGCAGACGGCCAAGGATCTTCTGGGTGGATATTTCCTGGTGGAACTCGACCCCGAGCTGGCGGCGGAGAAGCTTCTCGAAGTCATAGACGAGCGCAGGAAAGGGCTGGGGATCTGAACATGTGCGAACACCACAACCACGAACATAGTCACGGGACGGATCATGAGCACGAGCATCGGCACCACGATCATCATCACCATGAGAATCTGCATCACGGCCACCCCCACCACGCCACCCCCCAGGGGGGCGACGCTGCACCTCTCGAAGCCCGGCGAGGCTTGAGGATAGCGGTCACCGGCAAGGGGGGCGTCGGCAAGACCACCTTCGCGAGCCTTTTGGCACGCGCCTTCGCCGACGACGGAGCGAGGGTGCTTGCCGTGGACGCCGACCCGGACGCGAACCTGGCCCAGGCGCTCGGCATATCGTCCGAGGCGGCCAGGGCGCTGCAACCGGTCGCCAGGATGAAGGAACTGGCGGAGGAGCGCACGGGCGCCTCCGGGGGGTACGGCTCCTTCTTCAAACTGAACCCCAAGGTGAGCGACCTCCCCGAGCGCTTCTGCCTCACCCACGACGGGGTCCGCTTCCTCTGGATGGGGACCTTCGAGCAGGGGGGGAGCGGCTGCGCCTGCCCCGAAAGCACGCTGGTCAAGCGCCTGATGGGGCACCTTCTCCTGGAGCGGGACGAGGTGGTGATCATGGACATGGAGGCGGGGCTGGAGCACCTGGGGCGCAGGACGGCCGAGTCGGTCGACGCCCTGGTGGTCGTGGTCGAGCCGGGGCAAAGGAGCATCCAGACCGCGGAGCAGATCATGAAGCTCGCCGCCGACCTGGGAATAGAAGAGGTCTACGTGGTGGGGAGCAAGGTGCGCGACGAGGAAGACCGTCTGCTGATAAGCGGTGCGATCCCGGCGCGGCAGTTGTTGGGGACCGTCTCCTTTTGCGACGGCATCAGGCGTGCGGACCGGGAGAACCAGGCTCCGGCCCGCCTGAGCGCCGGCGCGCTGGAGGAAGTCGGTGCAATCAAGGAGCGCCTGCTGGCGCTGCACGCGGCGTAAAATCGTTCACCACAGAGGAGCACAGAGGGACACAGAGGAAAATCTAAAATCCTTGAAAGGTGTAAAGCCTTAGTATTTTCCTTTGTGACCTCCGTGCCCTCTGTGCTCCGCTTTGATCAAACATACATTCAGTGACACGGCCCAAGTTTAACAGCTCACTCTGCCATGCATTGAGATGGGTTTACTGTCAGTGCAGTCGTCGCCAAGGTCCTTAAGAAATAAAAAGGTTTTGCCCTTGACTGATGCTGTCATTTACCGGAAAATTGACCCTCAATTGATACAGATTGCTGCTGGGACTGATACAGTTGGTACAGAAGGAAAGCCAAGAACAAGAGAACTATATTCAACCGGCAGCGCTTCGGCGCCCGCGACCCGAGAAGGGAGACGCGCTTGAACCCAACCATCCTTCTGGTTGACGACCTGCAGATGTTCCTGGAGATCGAAAAGGATTTCTTCAAGTACGCGCAGGTGAACCTCCTGACCGCGCGCGACGGTATCGAGGCCCTCGAGGTCGTGAAGAACCGCAAGCCGGACCTGATCTTCATGGATCTGCAGATGCCCAGGATGGACGGCGCCCAATGCTGTCGTGCCATCAGGTCCGATCCCGAGCTTGCCAGCACCCCGGTGGTCCTTATCTCCTCCAGTTCCGATGCCAAGGACAAGGAGATGAGCCTTGCCGCCGGTTGCAACTACTTCCTATCCAAGCCTGCCGGCAGAGACCGGTTCCTGGAGATCGCCCGTGAGTTCATCCCCGGGATCAACCGGCGCGATCACCGCATCCCCTGCGACGTCGGCGCCGTGCTGAACGTGGGTGGGCAGGCTATCGCCTGCTCGCTTCACGATCTGGGGTCGGAAGGCGCCTTCGTCGTCACCGATTTCCCCGGGCAACCCGGCAACATCGTCAGCCTCACCTTTACCCTCCCTGATGGATCCGTCATCGACTCCCCCTGCAAGATCGTTTGGACCAGCGAAAGCATGGTGTTCCGTCCCAAGGGTCTGGGCGTGAAGTTCGCCCTCATGCCCAAAGAAGTGAAGTCCGCGCTGGCCAGGTACCTGGAAGGAAAATCCAGGTAAGATCAAACCAAAAACCTTCGCCACAGAGGACACGGAGGACACAGAGGCTGCACAGAGGAAATCGAAAGAAGGTTTAAACCAGACCTTTTGTTTTAGGTTTTCCTCTGTGGCCCTCTGTGGTGAGAGCCTTTGCTTTGGTTTGTTTTTCCCCTACTTAACCTCCGTGACCTCCGAGAACCTCTGAGTCCTCTGTGTTCCGCCTTTAAGGTTTACCTCCCCCTACCGAAGTGCTATAAAAGATTCCGCTTTCGCACCGGCGGCCCCTCCAGCGCCACCGGTTTCAAGGAACGACATGAAACTGCTCCACAATCTGAACCCTCCCCAAAAAGAGGCCGTGCTCCACGGGGAAGGACCGCTTTTGGTCCTCGCCGGGGCCGGCTCCGGCAAGACCCGCGTCATCGTGCACCGCATCGCCTACCTGATCCACGAACGCGGGGTCCCCGCCTGGCAGATCCTGGGCGTGACCTTTACCAACAAGGCAGCGGGCGAGATGCGTGAGCGCCTGGCGCACATGCTGGGTGACGGGGAACTTCCGCTTATCTCCACCTTCCACTCCACCTGCGCCAGGATCCTCAGAAGCGAGATCCGCCACCTGGGATACGACAGCAACTTCGCCATCTATGACGACAGGGACTGCGAAAAGCTCCTGAAGGATTGCGCCGCCGAGCTGAACCTGGACGAGAAGAGATACCCGGCCAAGGCGCTCGCCGGTGCTCTGGACGAGTTCAAGAACCAGGGGCTCGCGCCGGACGACGTCCCCACGGACTCCCCCTACCAGGCCACGCTGGCCCGGGTCTACCGCTGCTACCAGGAACGCCTCAAGCGCTGCAACGCGGTCGATTTCGGCGACCTGCTGCTCCTTGCCGTGCAGCTGCTCGAACAGGTCAAAGAGGTGCGGGACAAATACCTGCAGCGCTACCGCTGGATCATGGTGGACGAATATCAGGACACGAACCCGGTGCAGTACCGCCTGGTGCAGCTTCTGGCCGGGGAGCGGAAGAACCTCTGCGTGGTCGGGGACGACGACCAGTCCATCTACGGCTGGCGCGGCGCGGATATTCGGAACATCCTGGAATTCGAGAAGGATTTCCCGGGGGTGAAGGTGGTGAAGCTGGAGCAGAACTACCGCTCCACCAAGACCATCCTGGACGGCGCCTGGAACGTGGTGCAGAAAAACCGCGGCCGCAAGCCCAAGCGCCTTTGGACCGACAACCCCGACGGCGAGCGCATCGTCTACCGCACCCTCCCCAACGAATGGGAGGAGGCCAGGACCGTCTGCCGCGAGACGGAGCGCTTCCTCGACGAGGGGGGGGACCTCTCGGAGGTGGCCGTCTTCTACCGCACCAACGCGCAGTCCCGCGCCGTCGAGGACGCCATGGTGTCGGCAGGTGTCGCCTACCATATGGTGGGCGGGGTCCGCTTCTACGCGAGGCTTGAGGTGAAGGACATCCTCGCCTACCTGAAGGTGCTGGACAACCCCTCCGACGACGTGGCGCTGAAGCGGATCATCAACACGCCGCCGCGCGGCATCGGCAACACGACGGTGCAGCGTCTCTCCGAGTTCGCCGCGGAAAAGGGGATACCGCTTTACGACGCCATGCTTGAGGGGGCCTTCGGGCCGCTCCTCTCCGTGGCTGCCAAGGGAAAGGTCGCCGCTTTCGCGCAGGAGATCGACGGCTACAAGGAGAAGGCGGAGCAGATGCCGCTTTCCGAACTCACCTCCACCATCATCTACGAGTCCGGGTATTTCGCCCGGCTTAAGGCGCTGGGAAGCGACGAGGCCCAGGAGCGGATCGAGAACCTCCAGGAGCTGGTGACGGCCATGCAGGCCTACGAGAGCGGCCCCGGCGAGAAGGGATTGGCAGACTTCCTGGAGCAGGTGGCGCTGGTAAGCGACCTGGAGCAGGAGGGTGACGGGAAGAAATCTTCGGCGACGCTGATGACGCTGCACTCCGCGAAGGGGCTGGAGTTCCCGCTGGTGTTCATCATCGGCATGGAGGAGCGGCTTTTCCCCCACGTGAGGGCCCTGGAAGATCCGGCCCAGATGGAGGAGGAGCGCAGGCTCTGCTACGTGGGGATGACCCGCGCCAAGAAGCGCCTTTTCCTGCTGAACGTGCGCCGGCGCCACATCTTCGGCCAGGAGCAGATGAACCCGCCGGCAAGGTTCATAGCCGACATACCGCGAGAGCTCCTCGACAGCGGGGAAAACTGGCAGGAGCCTGCGCGACACCGCGAGTTCCCCTCCCACAACTTAGCCTCGCTCTTCGAGGAGGAGATGGAGCCCGAAGAGGATGACAACGAGGTGCGCATGGTGCCGGAGCACGACGAGGGTATCTACCTCGGCATGAAGGTGCGCCACGCCCAGTTCGGCCCCGGAACCATCCGCAAAATCGAAGGGGAGGGTGACAACCAGAAGGTGATCGTCTGGTTCAACTCGCTGGGAGGGCCAAAGAAGCTCCTGGTCCGCTTCGCGGGGCTTGAGCGGGCGTGATAACGGTAGTATAGTAGACGCATCATTATAATGAGACTATCCAAGGAGGCCCACCCATGAAAAAACTTTGCGTCCTAATGATCTCCATGCTGCTCTTCTCGGCATGCACCTCGTACAAGAGCCAGTACGTCTCCTTCCGCCCCCCCGAGGCATATACCAACTACCGCGAGGTGAACGGGGTCTCCATGGGCGGCGAGGCGTACCCAGACGCCGACTCGGCGGAGAAGGCTTTCGGCTTCGACATCAAGGGAGCGGGGCTTCTTCCGGTCATGCTGGTTTTCGACAACAAAAGCGCGAACAACCTGGAGCTCATCTCCGGCCAGACCTTCCTCGTGGACGACGGCGGGAACTATTGGCCCGTGGTCCCCAACAATACCGCCTTCGATCGCCTGGAGAGCTCGACCCAGTTCGCCTCGTTCTTCGGCAAGGGGGCCGGTAAGGGTGCGATTTTGGGCGCCGCTGCAGGCGGCATCCTGGCAACCGCCATCGGCATCGCCTCCGGCAAGAGCGTAGGCGAGGCGGTAGGCAAAGGGGTCGCACTCGGCGCAGCCGGCGGCGCGCTGATCGGCGGGACGCAGGAAGGGACCTCCGGCGAGCGCGAGCACCGCATCTCGGACGACCTGAGGAGCAAGGGACTGGAAGGAAAGCCGATCCCTGCGGGTGCTCTTGCCAACGGTTTCCTCTTCTTCCCGGGCGAGGCGAACAGCGCCAAGGAGCTGAGGCTGCAGGTGCGCGAACGCGAATCCGGGCAGGTGCATAAGGTCAGCCTCCCCCTGAACACGGCTAAGAAATAGGCGTCCACGCGACTGCCGGTACCAATGGAATAGGGGCCCAACGGCCCCTATTCGTTTGTTCGGCGCTGCCTTCAAAACCTCCCTCACCCCAACCCTCTCCCAGAGGCAGAGGGAGCCTGGACGGAAACTCCGAAGAAAGTGTGGATAGGAGAGCATCTTGGATAAACCAGTAATAGCCGTCACCATGGGGGATCCCTGCGGCATAGGGCCGGAGATCATCGCGGCGGCGCTCGCCGACCCGGCCATCACGGCGCTTTGTCGTCCGCTGGTCCTCGGGGACCGGGGCGCCATGGAGCGCGGCATAGCGGTGGCTGGGGTCAAGCTCGCCATAGCGTCCGCGCCCGACCTGCTACCCCCCCTCGACGCGTCCCCCCATACCCTTTACCTGCGCGAGCTGTCACGGCTGAAGCTCGACGAGATCCCTTACGGCGCCCCGACCAAGGCCGGAGGGGACGCCTGCTACCGCTACATCTGCGAAGCGGCCAAGCTCTGCCTGGACGGGACGGTGCAGGCCATGGCCACCGCCCCCATCAATAAGGAATCGATGAACAGCGCCGGGCACGACTACCCGGGCCACACGGAGCTTCTAGCGGAATTGACCGGGACCCCGGAGGTGGTGATGATGCTCGCCGGCGAGCGCCTGCGGGTGACGCTCGTGACCATCCACGAGCCGCTTGCCAGGGTGCCGGAACTGGTCACCTTCGACCGCGTTCTCTCCACCATCAGGATCACTCACGACGCCCTCAGCCGCTGGTTCTGCTGTGCGCCGCGCCTGGCCGTCCTCGCCCTCAACCCGCACTGCGGCGAGGGGGGGATGTTCGGCGACGAGGAGTCCCGGATCATCGCGCCTGCGGTCGCTGCCGCGAGGGAAGCAGGTATTGACGCTGCAGGCCCCGTTTCCGCAGACACCCTGTTCCACTTCGCCGCCAAAGGTGGGTACGACGCGGTGGTCTGCATGTACCACGACCAGGGGTTGATCCCCTTGAAGCTTTTGCATTTCGACGACGGGGTCAACGTGACCCTGGGGCTTCCCATCATCCGCACCTCGGTCGATCACGGCACCGCCTACAACCTGGCGGGGACGGGGAAAGCGAGCGCGGAAAGCATGAAAGCCGCGCTGGTCATGGCGGCACGCATGGCACAGCAGGGTTGCCAATAGCTATCAAAAGAGGCGGGATTATCTGATGAAAAAGTATCTTACCTGGGGCGGGATCGTCCTTGCCGTTTACCTCATCTACGTGGTGATCTCCCTGGCCATGACGCCGCCGGTGACGGAGCTCAAAGACAAGAAGTTCAACATGACCATCCAGGTGAAGGACTGGCAGGGGAACTACCACCCGCTGGTGGTGGGCCCGAAGAACCGTTACTGGACCCCGCTGTCGCAGATCCCCTCCGAGATGAAATGGGCGGTCATCCTCGCCGAGGACGCATCCTTCTACAAGCACGAGGGGATCGACGTCAAGGCGATCAAGGAAGCGATCAAGTACGACCTGGAGAAGCAGAGTTTCGCCCGCGGCGCCTCGACCATCACCCAGCAGGTGGCCAAGAACCTGTTCCTGTCCCGCGAGAAGACCCTGACCAGGAAGGCCAAGGAGCTCTACCTGGCGAAGAGGATGGAGCAGGAGCTGACCAAGGGGAGGATCATCGAGCTTTATCTGAACGTGATCGAGCTGGGCCCACTGGTGCACGGCATCGGTCACGGCGCGCGCTACTACTTCGGCAAGTCCCCGGCCAACCTCACCCCGCGCGAATGCGCCTTTCTGGCCGCCATGCTCCCGGGCCCCCGGGTCGCCTACAACCCGTACAAGAACCTGGGCAAGGTGCTGAAGCGCTCAAACATGATCCTGGGGCTTCTCGCCAAAAAGGGGGTTCTGAGCGAAGCGGAATATCGCACCGCGCTGGCGCAGTCGCCGAACGTCGGACGGATGCAGCGTAAGGTCGATATGAGCATCAAGCAGGTCGAGGTGATGGCGAACCACACTTCGGCTACCCTCCCGGAGCAGCCCCTGTCGCAGGAGGAGATGAACGCGCAGGAGCCGAAAGCCGGCGCGCCGGAGGGAGCCGCGCCTCAGCCCGCTCCGGAGCCGGCGCAGGAGCCCGCGTCGCCTGCCTCCCCCCCCGCGGCGCAGGAAGAAAAGCAGTAACGGTCGCATGGCAGGAGCAAATCCCTCCTGTCCCCCCCTCCCTTGACGGGAGGGGGACGGGGGGCGGGTGAAGCTGCAAAGTACGGAAATGATGGCACCTTTCCCCACCCCCTAACCCCCTCCCGCAAGGGGAGGGGGGACCAAGAGCGGTTTTCCCCGGTATTTTCTCTCTCGTTCCCAAGCTCCAGCTTGGGAACGCCCTTAGCAATCTCTTCCTCAAGTTCCCATTAGAAATGCCGAAACAGGAAAAAGCACCGGACATCAGGTGGCTAGCTGGGGAGAACTACATGGAAAATTTAAAATCGGGGCGGGTCGTCCTCGTGGACGACGACCCATACGTGCTGGAGAGCGTGGCACTGCTCCTTTCGGTAAGCGGATTCGAGGTCACCTCGTTTTCCAACGGCCACGAGGCGCTGCAGCTGCTGCGCCGGTCGCCGCCGGACGTGGTGCTCACTGACGTCAACATGCCGCAGATGTCGGGCATCGAACTCCTGGAGCAGATCCACGACTTCGACCGCGACATCCCGGTCATCCTGATGACGGCCTATGCCGAGCTGGAGATGGCCGTTTCCGCCATCAAGAAAGGCGCCTTCGACTTCATCATCAAGCCTTTCAAGACTCCATACCTGATCTACGCCGTGGAGAAGGGGATCAACTATCAGCGCCTGGTCCTGATGGAGAAAAATTACAAGGCGGAGCTGGAACAAAAGGTACAGGACCGGACCCGCGAGCTGGGCGCAGCGCTGGTGCAGATGCGGAATATGAGCCGCGAGACCATCGAGAGGCTGACGGCAGCGGCCGAACTCAGGGACGAGGACACCGGCAGGCACATCTCGCGCATCGGTCTCTACGCCAAGAGGCTTGCCGAGCAGCTGCAAATGCCCGCGGATTTCGCTGAGGGGATCGGCATGGCTGCGCCGATGCACGACGTCGGCAAGATCGGCATACCCGACGCGATACTTTTGAAGGCGGGGCCGCTCAACGGTGAGGAATTCGGCGTCATGAAGAGCCATACCGAGATCGGCGGCAGGATACTCGCCGGCTCGACTCACATGGTGCTGCAGATGGCGGCCTCCATCGCCCTTACCCACCACGAGCGCTGGGACGGCAGCGGCTACCCCCACGGCCTCGCCGGAGAAAAGATCCCCGTGGAGGGGCGCATCGTCATGCTTGTGGACCAGTACGACGCCCTCAGAAGCAAGCGCGTCTACAAGCCCACCTTCGAACACGGAAAGACGGTCCGCATCATCACCGAAGGGGACGGCAGAACCATGCCGGAGCATTTCGACCCGGAGATACTGCGCGCCTTCGTTACGGCGGCACACGACTTCGAGGCCATCTACGAGAACCATAGCGATTAGCGGGGAACCAGACGAAACATGTCCAGGTGCAGCCTGAAAATAAAGATGAGCTTGGTCGTCTTCCTGCTGATTGGTACGGTGAGCTCGTGCGTTGCCGGCCTGGGACTGCTGTTTTTCATGCGGGAGTTCAAGGAGACCGTCGCCGCGCGGCAGTTCGCGGTGGTGAGCGCCATGGCGGGCGAGCTCGATGAAAAGATCCTGGCGGCGCAGCGCGAGCTGGTCGCGGTGGCGATGAGCATCCCGCCGGCCACGGGGAGAGATGCCGCGGCCATGCAGAGTTTCCTCGACCAACGCCTCGATCTGCACCAGGTGTTCAGCGACGGCACGGCTTTCTTCAGCGCCGACGGAAGGCTCGTAGCCTTCTCCCCGGGGCAGACCCCCGACATAGGCGACAATTTTTCCAAGCTCGATTTTTTGGCCGCCACGCTCAGATCCGGGAAGGCGCTGATTTCCGAACCTTTCCCGTCGCAGCGAAGGCGCGGGCATCAGGTGGTGATGTTCACCGTCCCGGTGCTGGGGGGGGGGGGGAGGATGATCGGAGTCCTGGGAGGACGCGTGGATCTTATGGAAGAAAACTTCCTGAGCCGCGTGGCGCACCTGAACCTCCAGGACGGCGGGGAATTCTTCCTCTTCAATCGGCAAAGGCAGATAGTCGCGCACCGCAATCATGACAAGATCGGCAAGCCCATGCCGGCGAAGGGAATGCGGGAGCTTTTGGACCGGGCCATCGACGGATACCAGGGGAGCGGCGAGATGGATAACCCTGCCGGGTCGCCCTCGATCTACTCCTTCAAGAGGCTTCCCGCGCGCGGCTGGATATTGGCGGCGGAACGCCCCCTCTCCGAGGCGTACGCACCGATCTACCGCGCGCAGAAACTGGCGATCTTTAGCCTCGCTTTGCTGCTTCCTTTGGCCCTGATCACCGTTTGGCTCTTCGTCGGCCGCCTCACCGCGCCCTTGCAACTCTTCGCCGGGCGGGTGCGCGAGATAGGGGGGGATGCCGGCAAGTACCTCCCGGTACTGGTGAATAACAACGACGAGATCGGCGACCTGGCCCAGGCCTTCAACGCCATGATGCAGGAACTGGTGATCAACAAGCGGTCGCTGGAAAGCGAGAAGGGGTTTGCCGTGCAGCTCTTGCAGCACTCGGCGGTCCCCTGTTTCGTCATCGACGCCGAGCACCGGGTGATCATCTGGAACAGCGCCATGGAGGAGCTGACCGGCGTCGCCGCAGGGGCGCAGCTGGGGCAGATCGAACCTTGGCGCGCCTTCTACGACGAGCCGCGCCGCGTTCTGGCCGACATCGTGGTGGCGGGAACACTGTACGAGATGGCGGATCTCTATTGCTGCTACGCGGATTCCCCTCTCATCCCCGAAGGGCTGCGGGCCGAGGGGTGGTACCGGCTCAAAGGGAAGCAGAGATACCTGGCCTTCGAGGCGGCTCCCATCCGGGACGCCGAGGGGAGGCTGATCGCCGCCATCCAGACCATGCAGGACATGACGCTTCGGGCCAACAACGAGGAGCAGTTGAGGGGGATGGTGGCGGCCATAGGGGAGAGCGAGGAGCGGTTCCGGCGCCTGGTGGAGCTTTCGCTGGACGGGATCGCCATCCTGGTCGGGCGCCGCTTCGTTTTCGTCAACCCGGCGGGGTGCGAGATGCTGGGGTACCGCTCAAGCGACGAGCTGTTGGGGAAGGAGATGCGCGAATTCATCCAGCGGGATTCAGAGCAGCAGTTCCTGGAGCAGGCAACCTGCGCCGAGGAAACCGGCACCACCGCCCCCTGGATAGAGGAGCGGCTGTTGCGCCACGACCGGACCGCCGTGGAGGTGGAACTGGGGGTGGGTCCGTTCGTTTTCCGCGGTGAAAACGCGCTGCAGGTCATCTTCAGGGATATCACCGAGAGAAAGCTCGCCAAAGCGAGGCTGGAGACCCTGGCCCACTACGACTCGCTGACCTCGCTCCCCAACCGGGTGCTCTTCTTCGACCGGCTGCGCCACGCTGTATTCGAGGCGAAGCGCTACCAGCACCCGATGGCGCTCATGTTCCTGGATCTGGACAGCTTCAAGCAGGTGAACGACCGGCTGGGGCATGCGGCAGGGGACGCGGTGCTGGTGGAGGCGGGGTACCGGCTTAGGGAGTGCGTGCGGGCCTGCGACATGGTGGCCCGCATGGGCGGGGACGAGTTCACCATCATCCTCACCAAGATGGCGGACCGGCGGGACGCGTCCCTGGTGGCCGAGAGGGTGCTAGAGGCGTTCGCCCTCCCCTTCCTGGTGGAAGGGGAAAGCGCACAGGTGGGGGTGAGTATCGGGATCTGCGTCTATCCCGACTGCGACGCCGATCTGGACGGGATGGTGCGCTACGCGGACTACGCCATGTACCAGGCCAAGCAGGACGGCAAGAACGTCTACCGCTTCCACTTGGGAGGCTAGCCGCTAAGAGGCGCCTGCGGGGCGATGGCGGCTAGCGCCTGAGCGCCTCCACGGCCGCCTCGTCGAGAGCATTCACCGTCTTCAGCTCCGTTTCGCTGCCGTCGCGCAAAATGCTCAGGGTGGCCGCGCAACCGGGTTCCGCCTTGGTGTAGCGCAAAAGTATCTGCCCCGCCTTTTCCAAAAGGTGATCGGTAGTTTCCCCCATGACCGCGGCAAGCGGACTCATCCCCTCGACCCAGCGCAGGGTTGCCTCGCCGGGCTGAACGGCCCGTTCCAGGAGTTCGTTCTCCCCTTCGTTGCGGCCAAGGACCACCTTGGTCCGGGGCCCGATCCTGAAGTGCCGCCCGAGCTTGAGGAGCCGGAAGTCCCTCATGTTGAGCTCGTCCGAGTGGTCGAAGACGTCGCGAATCTTGCCGACGAAGGAGGGCTCGGTCAAGAGGCAGCCGCCGGCGGGGCAGGGGTAGTTCTTCACGTCCAACTCGGCCGCGAGCTCGAACTGCTCCTTCCTGGATCTCCCCTGGATGGAGAGGAGCTTCTCGCGGTCGACCCACCCTTCCTGCTCCGGGATGGTGGGCTGGAAGTGCTTAGCCGAGAGGGGGCGCAAAAGGAGCCCTTCGAGGCCGCTCTCTTTCTCGATGATGCGCAGGGTGTCGCGGCGCTGGCTCATGGGGCGCTGTCCCAGAACCTCTCCGGTGAAGACGAAATCGGCGCCCGACTCCAGCATGTATTCCTTGGCCTTTTTCAAGAGGAAGATGCGGCAGTCGATGCAGGGGTTCATCCCTTTGCCGTGGCCGTGCTTGGGGTTTCTGACTACCTCGAGGTAGTCCGCCCCCTTGTGCATCACCTTGATGGGGATCTTGAACTCTTCCGCCACACGGACCGCCTCCGACTTGCAGCCGGCGTTCTTTCCGGTGCAGGTGCAAAAAGGGGAGGTGAAGTTGAGGGCCTCGACGGCGATCCCCTGGTCGAGGAGGACCTTGACCGCGAGGGTGGAATCGAGTCCGCCCGACAAAAGGGCTATGGCTTTTCTCTGCATGTAAACTCCTGAAAATCAATTGACAATTGACGATTGACAATTGACAACGATGTTAGGCCGACTGATGAAGCGGCGGCGGCGAAGAAACGGTGAATCAATTGACAATTGACAATTGACGATTGACAACGGGTTAGGCCGAGTCGCAGACGACGGCGACGAAGAAACGGTGAATCAATTGACAATTGACGATTGACAATTGACAACGGGTTAGACCGAGTCGCAGCAGCGACGGCGATTAAACTATCCAGTACTGACAACGCGGCTGGAGATGAAGCAGTCGACGCGTCACAGAAGCGGCGGCGGACTTCGCAGCATGCATTGTCAATTGTCAATTGTCAATCGTCAATTGGTTTTAAGACGGGCAGTTACTGGCAACGCGGCTGGAAATTCGAGGGGGAAGAGGGTCAGCGTTCAGTTCCGCTTTTTCAAAATGTTATCCGAGTTTGAGGCTCCATTGTATATGGCGACTGCCGCTACGAGTCTTCGCAGCATGCCATTGTCAATTGTCAATTGTCAATTGCTTTTGAGCTTGTCCGTTGTCAATTGTCAATTGTTTTAGAAAGTGTTTTCAGGTACATTTCCCAGGCACCGCCATCTGCAGCATCTGGAGGTAGGCAATGAACGGGCTTGTCAAAGAAGGATCCATCGGCGAGATCCTTTTCAAATCGCAGATCATCACGGAGCAGGAACTGAGCGCGGCGCTCGAAGAGCAGAAGGTCTCGGGGTGCCGGGTGGGCGAGGCGCTGGTCCGTCTGGGGGTGGTTGCCCAGGAGGATATCGACTGGGCGCTCGCCAACCAGCTGAACATCCCCTATGTGCGGCTCAAGAAGGAAAACATCGATCCCGCCGCGGTGGCGAAGGTCCCGGGACAACTGGCCCGGCGCTACAGCCTCTGCCCCATCTTCCTTTCCGGCAGCGAACTCTCCATCGCCATGGCGGACCCCCTGAACAAGGAGGCGGTCGAAGAGATCACCCGGGTGACCGGCTGCCAGATCAGCATCTCGGTGGGGCTCATCCGCGAGATCCGCGAGATGCACGACGCCATGTACGGCCCGGACCAGAACCTCCCGGAACTGGGATTCAGCTCCGGGCACTTCCCCGCCAAGGTCCTCTCCGCCATCAACGCCGACCTTTCCGGCGCCATGCTCCTCAACCACCTTCTCTTGCGCGTGGTACAGAAGAAGTTCGCCTCGGTAGCACTCCAGCCGCTGGGGGACCAGGTGCGGGTGCTGGCGCGCGGCGAAGGTAGGACGTCCGAGTTAGGCAAGCTCTCCGCGACCCACTACGGGCGGCTCACCGAGCGCATCCGCCGCCTCTCAGGCATCGGCGGCGCCGAGGAGAACCCCTCCAGCGGCATCTTGACCTTCATCTGGCAGGGGAAAAGGATCCCGTTCCAGACCCTGGTGATGCCCGGCAACGGAGGGGATTACCTCACCTTGAAGCTCCACGTCGGCGCGCCGAAAATCTCGGAGCTGGACGACCTCGGTGTCTCCGCCGGGAAACGCGCGGACCTGAAGGCGCTCTGCTCGGAAAAGGAGGGGCTGGTCCTCTTCACCGGGCGCGACCCGGAAGAGCGGAGCCGGCTCATCGACCTGTTCCTGGATGCCTGCGATCACGCCGACCGCACCGTCATTTTGGTGGGGGAAAGGCTTGGTCGCGGCAGGGACCGCTGGCCGCGGCTGCCGGCGGGAAGATGCGGCGCGGACGATACCGCAAAGGTGGTGTCGGCGGCCCTGGAGCATGACCCGGACACCCTGGTGATCGAGGACGTCACGGAACTTGCCTCCTTCATAGCGGCGAGCAAGGCGGTGATGCGGGGGAAGCTGGTGGTGGCGGGGATGTCCCAGGGGAACAAGGGGGCGGTGTTGAAGCAGCTCCTGTACCTCTCCCAGAAGAACTTCCTGATACCGACCCACCTGAAAGGGGTGGTTTCCTTGAAGTGCGTGCTGCTCCTTTGCCCGGAGTGCAAGAAGCAGTACACGCCTGCCGCAGACGAGCTGGCGGCCTTGCGGCTTAAGGCGACGGCGCCGGAGTATTTCCGCCCGACCGGCTGTCCCTCCTGCGACCAGACAGGCTATAGCGGTAAGAAATACCTCCTGGACGTGATCCGGTTCGACCAGGGGCTCCTGGAGGCGTTCGAGGTGATCCGCGATTCCGACGAGATCATCCGCCACCTCAAAGACAACGGCTACCGGGGCATCGGCGAAGAAGGGGCCGAGCTCCTGGAGCGGGGAGAAATATCCCCGGGCGAGTACGTCGCTTCCATACTACTGTAACGGAGAAGAGACATGGCAAGGATTGACGCACTGTTCAAGCTGTTGCACGAGGCCGGGGCCTCCGACCTGCACCTTTCCGCCGGATCCCCGCCGATCTTCCGTTTGCGCGGCGAGATGGAGCGGCAGAACTTCAAGTCGCTCGGGCACGAGGAGCTGAAGGCGCTCCTTTACGAGATCCTGACCCCGAAGCAGCGCGAGACCTTCGAGGAGAAGCACGACCTCGACTTCGCCTACTCGGTACCGGGCCTGGCGCGCTTCCGCGGCAACTTCATGATGCAGCACCGTGGGATCGCGGCGGTGTTCCGCATCATTCCGACCAAGATACTTTCTGCCGACGAGCTGGGGCTTCCGGAAGGGATCCGCAATCTGACCAAGCTCAGGAAGGGGCTGGTGCTGGTCACCGGTCCCACGGGGAGCGGCAAGTCCACGACGCTCGCCGCCATGATAGACCTGATCAACATCACCAGGAGGGAGCACATCCTGACGCTGGAGGACCCGCTGGAGTTCATCCACGAAAACAAGATGTCCCTTTTCAACCAGCGCCAGATTGGCGAGCACTCCGAGAGCTTCGCCAGCGCGCTGAGGGCGGCGCTAAGGGAAGACCCGGACGTGATCCTGGTGGGCGAGATGCGGGACCTCGAGACCATCGCCCTCGCCATGAGCGCCGCTGAGACGGGGCACCTGGTGTTCGGCACCCTGCACACCAGTTCCGCCGCGAAGACCGTGGACAGGATCATCGACGTCTTCCCCAAGGACGGGCAGGAGCAGGTGCGCGCCATCCTTTCTGAGTCGCTCCGGGGGGTGGTCTGCCAGCAGCTGTTGAAGACCGCCGACGGCAAGGGGAGGGCGGCCGCGCAGGAGATCATGGTCTGGAACGCCGCCATCGGGAACCTGATCCGGGAAGGTAAGACCTTCCAGATCCCCTCCATCATGCAGACCGGCAGAAAGGATGGGATGCAGCTCATGGACCAGCACATCCTCGACCTGTTGAAGACCAAGAAAATCGCACCCGAGGAGGCGTACCGCTGCTGCACTGACAAGAGGCAGTTCGAGCAGTACCTCCCGAACAAGCCGGCGGAGCAGTAGCCGGTGCGTTTCCCCGTTTCGCCGCTGATCGCGGGCGTGCATCCGCCTCCCATCTCGGAGGTGAAGAGTTGGATCGCCGGCGCCCCCGCCGGGCTTCCCCTCATCGATCTCTGCCAGGCCATACCCGACTACCCCCCGCCGCGGGAGCTCACCGACCACCTGGCGGAAGTGATGCTCGACCCGCACACCTCGCGCTACAGCATCGACGAGGGGCTTCCCGAGGTGCGGGAGGCGATCTGCGGCGGTTACCGCGAGCTCTACGGCGCCTGCATCGATCCCTCCCAGCTCATCCTCACCATCGGCGCCAGCCAGGCCTTCTGGCTCGCCATGGTGACGCTCTGCCGTGCCGGGGACGAGGTCATCGTCCAGCTCCCCGCCTACTTCGACCACCCGATGGCGCTCGAGGTGCTCGGCATCCGTTGCGTCTACGCCCCGTTCGAGGAGGCGAGGGGCGGGCTCCCCAGTGTCGCCGCCATAGCCTCCCTGATCACGGAGAAGACCCGCGCCATCCTGCTGGTCACTCCCAGTAACCCCACCGGCGCCGTGATATCGCCCGAGACCGTGCGCGAACTGCACCGCCTCGCCGTCTCCCGCGACATCGCCCTGGTGCTGGACGAGACCTACAACAGCTTCATCACGGGGGGCGTCCGTCCCCACGACCTGTTCCAGGAGCCGAACTGGGGAGACCACTTCGTCCATATCGCCTCCTTCGGCAAGACCTTTGCGCTCACCGGCTACCGCGCCGGGATGCTGGCCGCGTCTGAGGAATTCATCCGCCACGCGCTGAAGGCGCAGGACACCATGGCGGTATGCCAGCCGCGCGTCGCACAGCACGCGGTGAAGTACGGCTTCGAGCGCCTTTCGGGATGGGTCGCCGAGAACCGGGTCATGATGGAGAGAAGGCACGAGGTGTTCCGTGCCGAATTCGAGAAGCCCGGCAACGCCTTTAAGCTGGTGGCGAGCGGACCCTTCTTCGGCTGGGTGCGGCATCCGCTGCCGAAAGCCACGGGGAGAGAGGTCGCCAGGCGCCTGGTGGAGGAAGCGGGGATCCTGCTGCTGCCGGGGGAGGTGTTCGGGCCGGGGCTGGAGGGGTATCTGAGGCTCGCCTTCGGCAACATCAGGGAGGAGACCATACCCGAGGCGGTGGCGCGGTTCAGGGAATTCAATCCGTAAAAAAATTGGCAAGGAGAACATCTTAGGCGTTCTGAGAGACCTTGAAAGAAAAGGGGACAGGCTACTTTTTGATTCGAAAAAGTAGCCTGTCCCCCTTTTGAAGGAGAACATCTGAAGACTCCAGAAAGCACCTGTAATTACAGAGAAAACCTCACACGGAAGACCATTAGCCACGGGGATAATGTGAAAAGACGCGGAAACACTGAGAAAAACTGAAGCATCGACTAAAAGGGGACAGGCTACTTTTCCATCTGAAAAAGTAGCCTGTCCCCTTTTTTTTAAATGGCTTCCTGCATGAAGTCGATGAGGCCGTCGTTCACTTCCTCGGCATGGGTCCAGTTGAGGCCGTGGGGGGCTCCGGCTACCACTATCAACCGGCTCCCCTCGACGGCCTCATGGGTTCTGCTGCCGGTCGCGGCAAAGGGAAGGATGCGGTCGTCGTCACCGTGCATCACCAGGGTCGGGATGCGAATCCGCACCAAGTCGTCCCTGAAGTCGGTAAGCCAGGAGTCGACACAGGCCAGGGTCCCTATCGGCGAGGCGGCCGCGGCTATGCTCCAGGAGAGCCGCAGCAGCTCCTCGCTCACCTTCTTGCCGCCAAAGGCATGCACGTTGTAGAAATTGGACAGGAAGCTGGTCAGAAAGGATGGACGGTCGGCCCTGATGGCCTGCTTGATCTCCTCGAAAATACCGGCATCGAGCCCCGCCGCATTGTCCGCGGCCTTGCGCAAAAAGGGGGTCACCGCGGCCATGAAGACCGCCTTTTGCACCCGCTCGGTCCCGTACCGCCCCAGGTAGTGCGCCACTTCTCCTCCACCCATCGAAAAACCGACCAGCACCGCTTTCCTCAGGTCGAGCCGGGTCATCAGCGCATGCAGGTCGTCCGCGAGGGTGTCGTAGTCATAGCCGGAGCCGGGCCTGCTCGACTGGCCGAACCCGCGCCGGTCGTAGGCGATGACCCGGAAACCGGCCTTCAGCAGCGCGGGGACCTGCCTCTCCCACGACCTGCTGCTGAGCGGCCAGCCGTGGATCAGCACCACCGGCTGCCCCTCTCCCATGTCTTCGTAATAGAGATCGATGTTGCAGGAGTTTTCCTTTCCCACCGTGATGTAGTTCATTGTGCATCTCCTCTTTTAGCCTCTGTTTTCAGGCGGTCATCGCGCCGCAAGCCGCGGCGCAAGTGTTCAAATACTGCATTTTCCTGCCAAGTCAATTGCACCTTAAAGGTGGAAACCCGCTCTGGCGCCGCCACGAAAGGGTGCGAAAAATCTTCCAGCTGCGAAAAAAAACCGCTGGACCGCAGAAGACTGTAAACAGGACCGTCATAATCCTTTTCCCCCGGCGCCCTGCGCAAAAAGGGCAGGCCTCCCTGTCCCGCCCAACCCTCCCTCTAAAGTGCAACTTGCCGGAATCACGTCAAAAACTATTTAAACGAGAAACTGGCATAGTCCCTGTAATACAAATTGGCAACGGAATCAGAAAGAGGCTCCCGCCAAGGGGGTTGCTTGACTGGTTGTCACACCAGACTCCAACGAATTAAGGGGGTAACTGTTATGAAGCGGATCATCACTATGGCAGCAGGGTTTTTAGTCGCGCTATCCCTGGCCGCAACGGCGTACGCCGCTCCAAAGGGAGCGAACGCCCGCAAGAGCTCGCCTGGGATAGAGAACTCGAAAAAGGTGATGCAGTACCGAATGCAGCGGGAAAAGAAGATGGAGGACGTGAGGAAGAAAGCGCAGCTCAAAAAGCAGCAGGCCAAGGCCGGAAAATAGCGGCCCAATTTTGCAATTGAACTCGGTAATTTCCGTAGGCAATGGAGGACACTATGAACAGGCTGACGAAAACGCTAATGGCAGGCCTGGCTATGCTGGTGATGACTTTGGGCATTTACCCGCAGACCGCGCAGGCGATTGACGAAACGAAGGTCCCGCATTACTACGGACCGTATCCGAACTGGGCGCTCAGCCCGCTTCCTTTCAAGAACCTATCGACCGGCGTCGTCACGGGCGGCATCAAGAAATTCGTGAACCGGCTGCCGGGGCTCGGCGAGGCCAACGCCAACGACCTGGGGAACTTCCTCCCGGTGGCGGTCCCCGACACCACCACCTACGCCGATGCGGACTATTACGAGATCGGCCTGGTGCAGTACCGGCAGCAGATGCACTCCGACCTCCCGCCGACGCTTCTGCGCGGCTATGTGCAGCTCTCCACGGCGGTAGTCCCCGGCGGGCAGGTCCCGCTGACGAACGCCACCGTTGACGGCTCCCCCGACGTACCCATCATCGGCTACACCGGCGTCACCAAACCGAGCTACCTGGGCCCGGTCATCGTTGCCAAGAAGGACCGCCCGGTACGCATCGTCTTCCGCAACCTGCTTCCGAACGGCGCCGGCGGCGACCTATTCCTGCCGGTCGATTCCACCATGATGGGCTCCGGCATGGGGCCGATGGGGATGACCGCCCCGGTGGACGGGAAAAGCGTGACCGACATGGTGCGTAACCCGTTGTGCACCGACAACCCGAAATCCGACATGTGCTTCAAGGACAACAGGGCTACCCTGCATCTGCACGGCGGCGTGACCCCGTGGATCAGCGACGGCACCCCGCACCAATGGATCACCCCCAAGGATGAGATGACTGCCTGGCCCAAAGGGGTCAGCGTGAAGAACGTCCCCGACATGCCCGATCCCGGCCCTGGCGCCATGACCTTCTTCTACACCAACCAGCAAAGCGCCAGGCTCATGTTCTACCACGACCACGCCTGGGGTATCACCCGCCTGAACGTCTATGCAGGGCAGGCCGCAGGCTACATCATCGAGGACAGCACCGAGCAGGCGCTTTTGGACAAGGGGGTCATCCCCGGTGCAACTGACACCATCCCGCTCATCATCCAGGACCGCACCTTCGTCCCCCCCGGCGACAAGACGACCCGCACCGGGCAGCTCTATGAATCGGACCCGACCTGGGACGCAAACCGCTGGGGCGGCTTCGGCAACCTCTGGTACCACCACGTCTACATGCCGGCGCAAAACCCTTCGGATCCGTCAGGCATGAGCGCCTTCGGCCGCTGGATGTACGGCCCCTGGTTCTGGCCGCCGGCAACGCCCAAGTATCCGCCGATCCCGAACCCGCGCTACAACATGGACCCGGCTACGGCCTTCACCACGCCTTTGGCGAAACCGTGCCTCTTGAGCGACCCGACCTCCTGGCAGTACCAGACCGACCCGTTCTGCGAGCCTGAGCTGATCCCCGGCACCCCGAACATCTCGGTGGGTATGGAACAGTTCAACGACACCCCGGTGGTTAACGGCACCGTATACCCCTACACCACGGTCGATCCGAAGGCGTACCGCTTGCGCATCCTGAACGCTGCCAACGACCGTTTCTTAAACCTGCAGCTCTACGTGGCGGACACCACGGGTACCGAAGTTGCGCTCAAGGCCGCGGAGTTAGCGGCTGCTCAACTTGATCCGAACGTCTTCCCGACCCCGGACACCGCCCTCTCCCCGAAAGGTCCGGATTGGATCCAGATAGGGAGCGAAGGGGGCTTCCTGCCGGCACCGGCGGTGATCCCGCCGCAGCCGATCACCTGGATCATCGATCCGACCAGGTTCGACTTCGGTAACGTGGACCAGCACTCCCTCGCCCTGGCGCCTGCCGAGCGGGCCGACGTCATCGTCGACTTCTCCAAGTACGCCGGGCAGACCCTGATCCTCTACAACGACGCTCCGGCTGCGTACCCGGCCAGGGTGGCCAGCTACGACTACTACACCGGCGCCCCCGACCTTTCTCCCAACGGCGCCCCCGGCGTCCTCCCGGGCTACGGCCCGAACACGAGGACGGTGATGCAGATCAAGGTCAACCCGCTCGTGGATCCGACCGTTCCCGCGCCTACCTTCAACCTGGCGGCGCTGCAGCAGGCCTTCACGCACCAGCTTGACGGGACCCCGAGCGCCTTCGAGACCGGGCAGCATCCGATTATCGTGGGGCAGGCCGCCTACAACTCCGCTTACGGCACCAAATTCGCGGCTTCAAGCTGGTGCAACGCCCCGGGTAGCACCAACCAGCTTTGCGACGGCTTCGCACGCATCTCGGACCAGGGGGGCGATCTCTTCGGCTTCAACACCCTGCTGAACCAGGGCGGCAAACTCCAGATCCCGCTGCAACCGAAGGCGCTCCATGACGAGATGAACGCAGTCGCCTTCGACGAATTCGGCAGGATGACCGCCAACATCGGCGTCGAGGCCGTACCGGCTGCACCGGGCGCCCAGAACGTAGTCCTCTACCCGTACGTGAACCCGCCGACCGAGCTGATCGACGGCACCAACCTCCCGAAGGGCGACCTGAACATAACCCCGATCACGACCGCCGACGGGACCCAGATCTGGAAAATCACCCATAACGGCGTAGACACGCACCCGATCCACTTCCACCTCTACGACGTGCAGGTACTGAACCGGGTGACCTGGGACAACATCATCATCCCGCCGGACGCAAACGAGCTGGGGTGGAAGGACACCGTCCGCGTCAGCCCGCTTGAGGACACCATCGTGGCGCTGAGGCCGATCGTACCGTCGCTCCCCTTCGAGATCCCGAACAGCGTCAGGCTCCTCAACCCGATGATGCCTGCCGGTGACACCAGCATGTTCGAGCCGACCGACGTCTCCGGCAACCCGACCAACGCCATCATCAACCAGCTGGTCAACTTCGGTTGGGAGTACGTTTACCATTGCCACATCCTGAGCCACGAGGAGATGGACATGATGCGGCCGGTATCGCTGGCGCTGCCGCCCAAGGCCGCCGACGGGCTCACCTTCGCCATCAACGGCAACGGGAACAAGGCGAAACTGACCCTTAACTGGAACGACAATTCCATCACCGAGACCGCCTTCGTGGTGCAGAAAACCACCGACGGCACTACCTGGACCAACGTCGGCACCATAGCCACTCCGCTCGACGCGGTGAACAGCACCGGACCGAAGAGCCTCGTCGACCCGGCCGCGTACAACCCGAACGTTGTCGCCAAGTACCAGGTCGTGGCGCAGAACACCGTTGGTTACGGCGGCCAGATGCCGAGCCTGACCGTCACCTCGGTATCCGCTCCGCTTCTGACCGGCACCGTGCCGGCCGCACCGACCGCACTCACCGCCACCCTGCAGGCAGGACCGCAGGTAACCCTTAGCTTCACCGACAACGCCCTGACCGAGATCGGCTTTGTGGTCGAGCGCTCCGACAACGGCGGCGCCTTCGTCCAGATCGCCAAACTTGCGGCACGCGCCAACACCGGCGCCGTGACCTATGTCGACAAAACCGTGGCAGCCGCAGCAACCGACACCACCTACGTCTACCGCGTGGCGGCCATCAACGCCGCCGGCCTCTCCGGCTACGCGGTGACCGCACCGCTGCTCCTTCCGGCCCTGCCCGCCGCACCGGCAGGTCTCACCGCAGTAAACGGCCCCAACGGCACCGGCAACAACAGGACCGTGATCCTGAATTGGCAGGATCTTTCCAGCAACGAGACCGGCTTCTCCGTTCAGCGCGCCACCAACGCCACCTTCACCACCGGCGTGAGCAACACCACGGTGGGGGCAGGGGTGACCACGCTGACCCAGGCCGGCCTGGCACGGAACACCAACTACTATTACAGGGTCCGCGCCAACAACGGGAGCATCGTCTCTTCCGCATGGGTAGCCGCAACTCCTTCGCCCATACTGACCAACCCGTAACCTCAACCCAAGCCCCGGGAGGACGAGTTTCCTCCCGGGCAACTCTCCAGGCAAAAAGAAGAGGCCCCCCGGCTGTAGCCGGAGGGCCTCTTCTTTTTGTTGCCGCTCAAATGGCGATGAGTTCGAGAAATACCAGCAGGTCTATCTCGCCGTGGCGACCGCAGGGTTCAGGTCGCACCCGGTCTCGATGGGGAGGCTAGCATCCTTGGACCAGCCGATCCAGGAGCTGTCGTAGTTGTGCAGCTTGTTCAGCGGGTAGCCAAGCAGGTAAAAGGTGAACATCGCCTGGGTGGAGCGCACTCCAGACTGGCAGAAGAAATACTGATCTTTCTTGCCGTCCACACCCAGCTTTTTCAAAATCGCCTGCGCCTCGGCCGCAGTGAGCCACTCGCCTGCGTTCTCCTTCTTCTTGAAGATCGCCCAGTCGCTATGCTTGCCCCAGGGGATGCGCCCTTTCCGGTAAGCCCCTTTCTTCAACTCCTCGCCGCAGTACTCCTTGCGGTCGCGGTTATCCCAGAGTTGTCCCTTGGCCGGGTCTTTCAGCGCGAGGATCTCCGGGGTCTCCACCCTGCTGCGCGGCAGGGCGACCTTGGCCACGAAGGCCCCGGCCCTGGCTGCATCCGGCGCCAGGATCGCCGTGTCGTAACCGGCGTCCTTCCAGGCCTTGATCCCGCCGTCAAGCACCCTCACGTCACCTTTGCCGTAGTACAGGAAGGCCCACCAGAGGCGCGTCGCGTCGTACTTGGTGTCGTAGACTACGACCTTGGAATCCTTGTTGATGCCGAGCTCCTGCGCCAGCTTGGTGAAACCTGCTGCGTCGATCAGGTTGCCCGTCACCCCGTTTTGCGTCGCCGCGGGGGCCTCGTAGGCAGGGCGGTCCACCTGGAACGATCCAGGTATGTGGCCGAGGCGGTATTCGACGTCATTCTCCGCCGCGATGATCACCAGTTTCTTGTCCTTCGCGTCGATGAGCTGCTTCAGCTCCTTTGCCGTGATCAGGGCGGAGCCGCGCGCATATCCCTTGTATCCCTGCTGTTGTTTCGCCCAGGACGTCCCCGCCAGGCTGATTATCAGCGCCAGAACGGAAAGGAGCCGTACCAGATGTTTGCCTGCCATTGCCTACCTCCATGCTAAAGTTACGTAAAAGTTGGTAGGCGGTTTATACTATTGAAATGGTCAACTTGGCAAGAGCTTTTTAAACTGTTTTGGTAGGGTTTAGTGTCCGGGCCTTTTTGACCGAAAAAGATAGGAATCAGAAGCCGTCTGATGCGGAGACGGAGAATCGTAGAGGAGAAAAAAAAGTGCCAGCTGCGGATCGCAACTGGCACTTTCGTGTCTATTATCCTTCTGGTTTTCTGGCTGTTTATTCGACGGTGACGCTTTTCGCCAGGTTTCTCGGCTGGTCGACGTCGGTCCCCTTGAGGACCGCTACGTGGTAAGCCAGAAGCTGCATGGGGATGGAGAGGATCAACGGGCTTACGTTGCAGCCGTCTTCGGGAATCTCCAGCGCCACCTCGACCTTGTCTTTTACTTCCTGGTCACCCTCGCTGCAGACGGCGATGACGCGACCGCCGCGGGCGATGACTTCTTCCATATTGGAAAAGACCTTGTCGTAGTTGGGACCCTTGGGGACCAGCACTACTACGGGCATGTGCTCGTCGATGAGCGCGATGGGACCGTGCTTCATCTCGCCGGCGGCGTACCCCTCGGCGTGGATGTAGGAGATCTCCTTCAATTTCAGCGCGCCTTCTAGGGCGATGGGGTAGTTCATGCCGCGCCCCAGATAGAGGAAGTCGCGCGCCTGCAGGTAGTTCCTGGCAACCTTCTCGACCTGCTCGTTCAGCTTCAGCGCCTCTTCCATCAGGGCCGGAACCCGGACCACGGCGGCGATGAGATCCCTCCCCTCTTCCAGGCTCATGACCTCGCGGGAGCGACCGAGACGGATGGTGAAGAGGTAGAGGGCGATCAGCTGGGTTACGAAGGCCTTGGTGGAGGCGACGCCGATCTCAGGACCGGCGTGGGTGTAGATGACGCCGTCGGCCTCGCGGGCGATGGAGGAGTCGACCACGTTGCAGATGGCGACGCACTTGCCGCCGCGGCGTTTGGACTCGCGCATGGCGGCCAGGGTGTCGGCGGTCTCGCCGGACTGGGAGATCAGCATCACCAGGGTATTTTCGTCGACGACGGGGTTTCTGTAGCGGAACTCGGAGGCGATGTCGACTTCGACCGGGACCCGGCAGTGCTCTTCGATCAGGAACTTGCCGACGAGTGCGGCGTGCCACGAGGTGCCGCAGGCGATGATGCAGATGCGGTTGATCCCTTTGAGTGCTGCGTCATTGAGGGAGAGGTCTTCGAGATAGACGTCACCTTGCTCTTCCCTAAGCCTCCCGGCGATGGTGTCCCTCACGGCGCGGGGCTGCTCGAAGATCTCCTTGAGCATGAAATGTTTGTAGCCGCCCTTCTCGGCCATGTGCGCGGACCAGTCGATGTGGCGCGGCACCTTGTTGAGCACGCCCCCTGCGACGTTGCTGAAGGTGGCACTCCCCCCCTTGAAGACGACCATCTCGCCGTCTTCCATGAAGATCATGGAGCGGGTGTGGGAAAGGATGGCCGGGATGTCGGAGGCGACGTAGAACTCGCCGTCGCCGATCCCCACTACCATCGGGGAGCCGAGCTTGGCGGCGATCATCTCGTCGGGGTCGTTCTCGCTCACGATGCAGATGGCGTAGGCCCCTTTCAATACGGCCAGGGCCTCGCGCACTGCCTGCTCGAAACTGTCGCAACTCTTCAGGCGCTGGTCGATCAGGTGGGAGATTACTTCGGTGTCGGTCTCGCTCTTGAATACGTGCCCCTGCCCTTTCAGCTCCTCGCGCAGCTGCAGGTAGTTCTCGATGATGCCGTTATGCACCACCACGATGGGGCCCGCCTGGTGCGGGTGTGCGTTGATTTCGGAGGGGCGGCCGTGGGTGGCCCAGCGGGTGTGGCCTATGCCGACGGTCCCGGTCACCGGGCTCGCCGCCAGGAGCTTTTCCAGGTTGGAGAGCTTCCCTTCGCTGCGCCTGATGCTTGCCTTGCCGTCGCTGATGGTGCAGATGCCGGCGGAATCGTAACCGCGGTATTCCAGTCTCCTCAGCCCTTCAATGATGATCGAGGTGGCTTCCTGCCTCCCGGTGAATCCTACGATGCCGCACATTTTGACTCCGTGTTTCGCTAATTAAGTTCGCGGTCTGCCGCCAAAGACGTTACAGATTACCATCTTGGGCAGGGTAGTTACAGTTTTATTTTTTCCTCAGCATATACCCTTCCTTGTTCACCTGGGGCGAGCGGGCGATGGCGAGCGAGTCGGCAGGGATGTCCTTGGTGACGGTGGTCCCGGCCGCGATCAGGGAGTTCCTCCCCACGGTGACCGGCGCCACCAGCTGCACGTCGCTCCCCACGAAGACGCCGTCCTCGATCACGGTCTTGTGCTTTTTCACCCCGTCGTAGTTGCAGGTGATGGTGCCGCAGCCGATGTTCACGTCCCGCCCGATGGTGGCGTCCCCCAGGTAGGTGAGATGGGAGGCCTTGGACCCCTCTCCCATGAAGGTCTTCTTGGTCTCGACGAAGTTGCCGATCTTGACGTGGGCGGAGAGTTCGGTCCCGGCACGCAGGTGCGCCATGGGGCCTATGGCCGCCTCGGGCCCGACCTTGGAGTCCTCCAGCACGCTTCCCGCCTTGACTACGACGTCGTCGGCTATGCTGCAGTTCTGGATGAGCGACCCCTGGCCGATGACGCAGCGCTCGCCGATCACGGTGTTCCCTTCGATGGTGGCTCCCGGGTAGACCACGCTGTCGCGCCCGATGCGGACGCCGCGGTCGATGTAGACCGTCTCGGGATCGATCATGGTGACGCCGGAGAGCATCAGTTCGCGGTTGATCCGTCCCCGAAGCACCCGTGCCGCCTCGGCCATCTGGGCCCGGTCGTTGACGCCGCTGATCTCCCGCGGGTCGGCGACCTTGTAGCTCAGGCAGCTGAGCCCATGCTGTGCCGCCTGCCGCACTACATCGGTGAGATAGTACTCGCCCTGGGCGTTGTCGTTCTTGATGGTGGCTATCGCCTTTTCCAGGAAGGCGCGGTCAATGCAGTAGACCCCGGCGTTCACCTCATCTATCAGGCGCTCCTTTTCAGTCGCGTCCTTCTCCTCGGTGATGGCGCTGACCTTTCCGGTTGCGTCCTTCACGATCCTGCCGTAGCCGAAGGGGTTCCCCAGGGTCGCGGTCATCACGGTGATGCAGGCCTTTGTCTCACGATGCGCCTTGAGCATTCCCGCGAGGCTTTGGGCCTCAAGAAGCGGGGTGTCGCCGCAGAGAATCAGCACCGTGTCCGCGCCGGGGTCGAGCTCGGTCATGGCGCAGCGTACCGCGTGCCCGGTCCCGAGTTGCTCGGACTGCAGGGCGAAGCTCACCTCCCCCCGGCCGGCGAAAAGTTCGCGCACCTTCTCCTGCTGATGGCCGACCACCAGCACGCAGCGCTCCACGCCTGAAGCAAATGCGGCGGCGACGGGCCATTGGATCATCGGCACGCCGGCCACCAGGTGCATCACCTTGACCAAGTCGGACTTCATCCTGGTCCCCATGCCTGCTGCCAGTACGATCGCAGATATCTTGTTACCCATATAGGTCCCCTCCACCACGAAATTGCTCTTTTTTAACAATATTGACCCACCCAGTCAAGCTGTTTCCCCTGGCTGACAGTAGCTACAACCCCCGCTTTTTCTCATTTACACGATTGTAACTTATCGTTATAGTCGGTTTTGGAGGTTTCATGGGGATTCAAGATGATATAGCGCGTTTGGAAGTCGATCTGCGCGAGCTCATCATCAAGTACGAGCAGTACTTCTTCGGCATTGAGAAGAGGGAACCGCTGAGACTCCTTGATACAGTCGAGCGCGCAGTGAGGCGGTACCAGAACGTGAGCATTCCCAACACGAGCCAGAGATTCAAGTACGAGTCGCTGGTATCCACGCTGAGCGTGCACAAGCAGAAGTGGACCCGCACCAACCGCCTCATCGAGGAGGGGAAGTTCCAGCGGGACCGCTTCCGGATGTCGCTGCACCAAAAGGACACCCCCAAAGAACCGACCGTCGCAGCCCCCACCACGAAGAGTACCAACGACTCCCAGCTGGAAAACGTGTACCAGCAGTACATCGACGCCCGCCGGGCCTGCAACCTGCCGGTGGAGAACGTCACCCGTGAAAAAGTCGCCGAGGCGATCAGCCGCCAGAAACCCGCCCTGATGGAAAAGTACCGCTGCAAGGACGTCGACTTCGTCGTCGTCATCGAAGGGGGGAAACCCTCCCTGAAGGCCCGCCCGAAAAATTCATGAACATTACGCTCATAGCCATACATCCGGAGCGCTCGCCGCAGGCGGTGCCGCTTGCCTGCGCCTTTCTCAAGGAGGCACTTCTTGCCGATGCATCTTTGCGCGGGAAGGTAGAGGCCGAGGTCCTGGAATTTTTCCAGGGCGACGACCCGGCGCGCTGCGCCGAAAGCATCGCCCAAGCAAAGCCTCAGTTGGTCGCCTTCTCGGTCTACGTCTGGAGCCGCGAGAGCGCCATCGAGACGGCGCGCGAGCTCCGGTCCCGGGTCCCGGGGGTGGTGATCTGCGCCGGGGGTGCGGAACCCACGGCGAACCCGGCGGGCCTTCTGGAGACCGGCCTCTTCGACTTCCTGGTGCGCGGCGAGGGGGAGGGGTCTTTCCTGCAGGCGGTAAAGCTCCTGGCTCAGGGAGCGATGCCGCAAGGGGTGCCGGGCGTGGTCCTGCCGGGTGAGGCGCCAGGAGCGCTCCCTGCCCCGCTCGACCTGGAACAGATCCCTTCTCCTTACCTTTCCGGACAGCTCGACCCCACCGTCCCCGGCGGCGCCCTCTGGCAGCTCTCCCGCGGCTGCGACTTCGCCTGCGCCTTCTGCTACGACCACAAGGGAAACGGCGGGGTGCGGCGCTTCGCGCTCAAGCGGATCGAGGCGGAGCTGCGACTGTTCGCGCGCCTTCAGGTCCCCCAGGTGTTCGTGCTGGACTCGACCTTCAACAAGGTGCCGCAACGGGCCAAGGAGATCCTGCGCCTGATCAGGAAGCTGGCGCCCGGGGTGCACTTCCACTTCGAGGTGCGCAGCGAGTTCATCGACGCGGAGATGGCCGAGCTCTTCGCCTCCATCACCTGCTCCCTGCAGATCGGCCTGCAAAGCGCGGATCCGGCGGTCTTACGTGGGGTGGGGCGCGGCTTTGACCGCGACGACTTCGTCATGCGCGCTTCCCTTTTAAATCGCACCGGCGCCATCTTCGGCTTCGACCTCATCTACGGCCTTCCCGGCGACAGCCTGAAGCTCTTCCGCTCCTCGCTCGATTTCGCCCTCTCGCTCTACCCGAACCACCTGGACATCTTCCCGCTCGCCGTGCTTCCCGGCACCCGGCTCAACGGCAAGGCGGATGCGCTGGGACTGGAGCACCTGAAGGTCCCCCCCTATACGGTCCTCTCCACCCCGACCTTTTCCGCCAAGGAGCTGAAAGAGGCGTCCGCTCTGGCGGCGGCCTGCGATGTCTTCTACAGCCGCGGCAAGGCGGTGGCCTGGTTCAACGCGGTCGCCTGCTCGCTGAAGCTCTCCCCGAGCGCCTTCCTGGCCGGCTTCGCGCATCTTCTGGGCGAACGGGGGGGAGAAAGGGGAAAAGGAGATCGCGGAAGGGGAGATCTGGGGGCTGCAGCGGCAGTTCCTGACCGCTCTTTTCCAGCAGAAGAAGAAGGCGCGCCTGCTCCCCCTGGCGCTGGACCTCGCCGACTACCACCACTACTATGCTGAGGCGCTGCTCGCGGCGCCGGTCACGCCTGCCCGCAAGCCGCGCAACTCCGAGCTGCTGCAGACGCCTCTCGTTCTCTCCGCGGCCGCCACGCTCGCGAGTTTCAATTACGAGATCCTCGACATCCTGGAAGCGGGCGAGTTTGACCTTGGCGAGTTCGCCGGCTGCTTCGAGGCTGCCGGCTCCTGCGCCATCATCTACCCCGCCCAGGGCGAAGTGGCCACCGAGTCGATATCACCTGAATACTTCGAGCTGCTGCGCTCCTTGGACGGCAAGCGCGGCGCCGGCGACATCTGCAAAAAGCTCGGACTCCCCCTCCCGGACGCGCTTCCCTTCCTTGAGTTCCTGGTCACCGAAGGGGTCGCCTCCTTCAGCCGGTGAAGCGGTCCCCTACCCGACTCCAAAGCCTTCTCATGTTTGTCGACTAACATTATTTCAGTTACAGATTCGATCTTACCTATCTTTTTCTCTCATATCACCGGCAGGTGATCTCATTGCCGGACACGTCCCACTATCCCGTTAAACTTTAATTGATAAGTTCAAACAACCACCTCACAACTCCTTATTTCTCCTTGAGTTTGATGGAATGATAACTCTCTTTAGGTTCCAGTGTATTTGATTCATCTCTTTATCGAGTCTTCCAAGACACCCTTTAGCAGGCGCTGTTAGAGAACCTTGGCAGTAAAGTTGTATCCTCCTTATTAATTGAAGCTTTTTCAGTTGATTTATCGGCCTAACAGTATTACATTAGCCGCCGTTGCGAGCGCCCCACTACATTAAAGCGTTCTAAAGACGCTGCTAAATACAGGAGATTACAATGGTCCACGTCTTCACACGCCTCATCCCTCTGCTACTGCTACTACTGCTAAGCCAGCCGGCGTTCGCCGCCCAGGGGCTGGCGATCGACCCGGCTACCTGCCTCGGCTGCCATGGAGATAAAATCTCCGCAGAGAAGATGGCAGTGTCGGTGCACGGCAAAAACGGCTGCACCAGCTGTCACGTTGAGATCGTCGAGCTCGCCAAGCACATGAAGGGCGAGATCAAGGTCGGCAAAGTCAAGTGCGTCCGCTGCCACAAGAAGGAAGCTGCCGAACATGCTCTCAGCGTCCACGCCGAGAAGGGTGTCCAGTGCGCCGGTTGCCACACCGACATGCACAGCCACACCTCCTGGAACAAGGACAAGCGCCGGGTGCTCGCCAAGTGCGTGCAGTGCCACTCCGACGAGAAGGGCTTCCTCACCTCGGTCCACGGCAAGGGTGTAATCGCCGGGAACCAGGACTCCGCCGCTTGCAACGACTGCCACAACCTGCACGAGATCAAGGCGCTGGGCAACCCGAACTCGCACACCAACCGCGAATTCCACACCAAGGTCTGCCTCCGCTGCCATGCCGATGCCAAGCTGGTCGAGCGCAACCATATCTCCGAAGTGGCCGTCAAGAGCTACATGGAGAGCTACCACGGCAAGAACTACCGCCTCGGCTATCCGGAGAAGGTTGCCGGCTGCGCTGACTGCCACACCGCGCACGGCATCCTCCCGTCCAAGGATCCGAACTCCTCGGTCAACCCGAACAACCTCGTGAAGACCTGCTCCAAGTGCCACGACAAGGCGAAGACGCCGTTCACCAAGTTCTACGCCCACGGCGAGCACAACGACCGTGAGAAGTACCCGATCCTGTTCTACACCTTCATCGCGATGACCGGCCTCTTGGTAGGCACCTTCGCCGTGTTCTGGGTTCACACCCTGCTCTGGATGATCCGCGGCTTCGTCGAGAACCGTGAGAAGGCTGCAGCACTCGAAGAAGGGGTCATCCTGCACCACGTACCCGAAGGGCACAAGCAGTACCGCCGCTTCAAAAGGGTCCATGTCTTCATGCACCTTCTGGTCATCATCTCCTTCCTCGGCCTGTCGCTGACCGGCCTGCCGCTCAAGTTCAGCGACCAGGTATGGGCGAAGTTCCTGATGGACCTCTACGGCGGGGCGCCCAACGCAGCTGCATTCCACAGGGTTTGCGCGGGCATCACCTTCGTCTACTTCTCCATGGCGCTGGCCATGAGCATCCACTTCCTCTTCATCAGGAAGGACATCAAAGGCAACCCGCTGCAGAGGCTCTTCGGACCTGACTCCCTCTGCCCGAACCTGCGCGACATAAGCGATGTCGTCGGCATGGTCCGCTGGTTCTTCTTCAAAGGGCCGAAGCCGGCCTTCGAAAGGTGGACCTACTGGGAGAAATTCGACTTCATCGCGGTCTTCTGGGGTATGTTCGCCATCGGCGGCTCCGGCCTCATGCTCTGGTTCCCCGAGTTCTTCGGCATGTTCCTGCCGGGTTGGGCCTTCAACGTAGCGACCATCATCCACTCGGACGAGGCGCTCCTGGCGACCGGCTTCATCTTCTCGGTCCACTTCTTCAACACCCACGGACGTCCGGAGAAGTTCCCGATGGACTTCGTCATCTTCAACGGCCAGATGTCCAAGCACGAGTTCGTCGAAGAGCGTGGCGATCAGTGGGCACGCTACGAGAAGGAAGGGATCACCGAGAAGTTCGCAGCCAAGAAGTCTTCCGGCATCTTCTACGACTTCTGCCTGAAGGCCTTCGGCTTCACCGCGCTGTTCATCGGCATCACGCTGCTGATGCTGATGGTCTACGCCTTCATGCACCCGCACCACTAAGCGGCTGCTGAAGCAACAACTAAAAAGGGCCTCCCGAATGGGAGGCCCTTTTTTATTTGAACCGCCAACCCCGCTTTTCCGGAAGCGGGGTTTCTTTGTTCTTTACCCGAAGATCCTGTTCTCCTGTTCCTGAACCCTGATGAAGGTGGTCCGCTTGGTGAGCTCCTTAAGGGCTGAGGCGCCTACGTAGGTGCAGGCGGAACGTACCCCCCCCAGGACGTCGCGCACCGTTTCGTCGATGGGGCCGCGGTAGGGGACCTCCACGGTCTTTCCTTCCGAAGCGCGGTAGGAGGCGACGCCGCCTGCGTGCTTGTCCATGGCTGTGGTGGAGCTCATGCCGTAGAAAAGCTTGAACTGCCTCCCCCCGCGTTCAAGGAGCTGCCCCCCGCATTCGTCGTGCCCGGCGAACATCCCCCCTAGCATGACGAAGTCGGCTCCCCCTCCGAACGCCTTGGCGACGTCGCCGGGGCAGGTGCAGCCGCCGTCGGAGATGATCCTCCCCCCTAGACCGTGCGCCGCGTCGGCGCATTCGATCACCGCGGAGAGTTGCGGGTAACCGACTCCCGCCTTGACCCGGGTGGTGCAGACCGAGCCCGGACCTATGCCGACCTTGACGATGTCGGCGCCGGACAAGAGCAGTTCCTCTACCATCTCGCCGGTGACCACGTTCCCCGCCACAATGGTCTTCTCCGCGTACGCCTCCCTCATCTTCGCCACGAACTCAACAAAGCTCTCGGCATAGCCGTTGGCGACGTCGATGCAGATGAATTCGAGCTTGGGGTGTTTTCCCAGGATGGCGGAGACCTTCTCGAAATCGGCCTCGGAGGTTCCGGTGCTTACCATGATGCGGGGGTAGATGTCGTCGTTGCGGCTGGCGAGGTAGGCGTCCCACTCGGCAATGGAGTAGTGCTTGTGGATGGCGGTGAGCATCTCGTGGGACGCCAGCCGGTCGGCGACCTCGAAGGTGCCGGTGGTATCCATGTTCGCTGCGATGACCGGCACCCCGGTCCATTCGTGCCGGCTATGCAGGAACTTGAAGTGCCGCTGCAGGTCCACCTGCGAACGGCTCTTGAGATTGGACCGCTTGGGTCTGATGAGGACATCGCTGAAACCGAGCTTTATGTCGCTTTCCAGGAACATCTTATTTCTCCTTTGAACCGTCGGGTGTGTCTCACAATGCCGGTATCATTTGCCCAAACACTGGATCGGGTGCAATCGGTAACGGCATTGATGATTGCAAGAGCTACAACCGGCACTATATCAACAAGTAAAGAGAGTATCGGAATTCTACGGCAAGACAACACGGAAGGTGCATCTGTGGCTGTTGCGGCGGAGAAAACGGTGTGTTAGAGTGCCGGCCGGGGGTAATGACAATGCACGAACAGGAGCGGCTGCGCCGGCAGCGCTGGTTTATCTTCTTCATCCTGGCCTTGGTCTACATCATGGTGTACTTCTACCGCGTCTCGCTCGCGGTCGTCGCCAAGGACGTCTCCCACGACCTGGACCTCACCCCCGCTCAGCTAGGCTCACTTTCCAGCATCCTCTTCTACGTCTATGCCGCGGCCCAGATCCCGCTGGGGCCTATGATCGACCGGCTCGGGAGCCGGGTGGTCATCAGCTGCTCGGGGGTGCTCACCGCCCTCGGCGGCATCCTCTTCTCGCAGGCGGCCAACATGGGGCAGGCCATGGCCGGCCGCGTCCTCATCGGGATCGGGACGGCATCGGTGTTGATGGCGACCTTCACCATCTTCAGCCACTGGTTCACCAAGCAGGAATTCGGAAAGGTCTCCGGGATGATGGTCGCGACGGGAAACCTGGGGAACCTGGCGGGGACGGCGCCTTTGGCCCTGGCGGTCGCAGCGGTTGGATGGCGCAACTCGTTTCTATCGGCGGGGGTGCTGCAGGCGGTGGTCACGGTGCTTGTCTTCGGGCTGGTGCGCGACCGCCCCCCCGTTACCGAGCGGCATGAGGAGGAAGCGCCGGCCCGGCTGGGGATGCTGGAAGCCTGGAAAAAGATCGTCTCCAACGGGGACTTCTGGCTTTTGGCTGCGGTAGCGTTCGCCTGGTACGGGAATTACCTGGCGGTGCAGGGGCTTTGGGGTGGTCCCTACCTGATGGAAGTGGCAAGGCTTTCCCGGGAGGAAACGGGAAGGATGCTGATGTACACCTCGCTCGGGTTCATCACGGGAAGCCTCATGATCGACCACGTGGCGCGCAGGATCTTTCACTCCTACAAGAAAACCCTGCTCGTCGGGCAACTGCTCTTGTTGCTCCTCATGACGAACTTTCTGGGGCTCGCCGACAAGATGCCGACTGTGGCGCTTTCCGCCCTGTTCTTCGGCCTGGGGCTTTGCGTCTCCAGCGGCGTGATGATCTATCCCATCGTCCGCTCCATGTTCCCGGTAGCCATAGTGGGGACGGCACTCACGTCGCTCAACTTCTTCGTGCTGCTGGGGGCCGCATCGGTGCAGCAGGGGATGGGGATAGTGATCGGCGCGGTCGCCAAGACGACCCCGGAGGCAACGGCTCAGGCGTATCACTCGGCGTTTCAGCTCCCCATCGGGGCACTTGCCTTCGCCGCGGCCATGTTCTTCTTCGCTAAGGATTACTGGGAAAAGTAGCAGGGAGGCAGGGGCTGGGGGCTGGGGACTGGGGACTGGGGCTAAGGGGCGAGTTCTTCTAGCGCCGACCGGAAGGCCTGCAGGGTCTTGGATCTTGTAAGCTTTTTCAGTTCGCGCTCAAGTTCTGCGTCTTCGACATTGGAGACCACGCCTTTGATCTTCCCCAGGACCTGGGCGTCGCCGCAGAAAAGGGCGCAGTAAAGGGGAAGCAGGTCGATTAGGTAGCGGTGGAGCATGGCTTTTCTTTCGGCGAGGTCCGGTTCGGCTGCAGCGCGCCCGCGCAAACGCTCGAAGAGCATGGGCTCGCCGATGCCCCCCCTGCCGAGCATGAGGCCGGCGGCGCCGGTCTGCTCCAAAAGGCGCTGCCCACCCGCCGCGCTCCTGATGTCTCCGTTGGCGATGACCGGGATGGAGGTTTGGCGCACCACCTCCGCCGTCACCTCGTGATCGGCCCAGCCGTTGTAGGCCTGGCGCACGGTGCGCGGATGGAGCACCAGGAAGTCCACACCGGACCGCTCGAAGAGAGGGAGAAGCGAGAACACCTGCTGCGGGTCTTCGTACCCCGCGCGGAGCTTGATGGAGAAGGAGCCGTGGATCGCCTCGCGCAGCGCAGGGATGATCTCTTCCAGAAGTTCCGGCTTTTTCAGCATACCGCCGCCGGTAAGCCCGCTGGTCATGCGGCCGTAGGGGCATCCCATGTTCAGGTTCAGGTGCACCGCCCCCGCGTCCTGCGCGGCTTGCGCCGCGGAAACGAGCGCCTCCCGCCCGTGCCCGATCAACTGCACCACTAGGGGAATCCCGTCCTCGCTGGCACTGATCTCGCGCAGGTCGCCCGGCATGAGGCGCTTCTTGGCCGACACCGGGTTCACCCGCATGAACTCGGTCCAGACCACGTCCGGACGCACCCACTTGGTGAAAAGCGAGCGGAGCGCACGGTTGGTCAACCCCTGCATGGGGGCCAGCATGAGCGGCTTCACCCCGGGAAGCCAGGGGAGCTTCGAGGGTGCTGGCGCAGGTGTTGCGGAATTCGGCTGGAGGGCTTGGTGGCGCGGGTTTTCCATGGTCATCTGTGCGGGCTTTCGCTTCGGTAGCTGTTGTGAAACGGGGAGGCGGCTGGCCGCCTCCCCGGGATGGTGCGAACTGCTTGCTACTTGATCTCGAGGAGCTCGATCTCGTAGGTGATGTCCTCGCCAGCCAGCGGGTGGTTGGCGTCGACGGTGATGGTTTCTTCGCTGACCTCGACCACGACAACCTCTACCGGCTCGTCGTCGTCGCCGGTAAGCTCCAGCTCCATGCCCACTTCCGGGATGATCTCGCCGGTGAGCTGCTCTCGGCTGATGGTGAAGACCTCGTCCTCGTCGTACTCGCCGAAGGCGTCCTCGGCAGGGATCACCACGGTTTTCTTCTCGCCCGGGGCCATCCCTACCAGCGCCTCTTCGATCTGCGGGAAGAAGTCCTCGTTGCCGATGGTGATTTCCAGCGGACCGGTCTCCCCGCAGCCGCAGCCGTCATCGTCGCAGCCGCAGTTGTCGTCTTCGCAGCAGCCGGTTTCCTGGATGGTGGTGTCGAATACGGATCCGTCTTCCAACTTGCCGGTGTAATTGATAAGTACCTTGTCGCCCTGTTTTGCAGTCGCCATTGCTTTTATTTCCTTCTCTTTGGATATTTGAATGCTATCGGGGGATGGTACGTGTGACCGTGCCCGGTAGTCCAGTAAAATCTGTGTTTACAATGTCACTTTTTTGCTGCGGTCTGGGGAAGGGGGGGCAACATATCGGAAAAAGGAGGAAGCGCCATGGATGAAAAGCACGAGAAGAAGCAGAAGGTGACCGTGGAAGAATGGACCTCCAGGTTCAGGGCCATAGGTCTGGACGACGAACAGATGGGGCACTGGCACACGCTTTTCGAACGGGAGAATCCATCGGGCCACCAGAGCTTTCTGGAATGGCTGGGGCTCCCCGAGGAGCGCATCGCCCTGGTACGCTCGAAGTCGGCTGAATCGAAGAAGTAGCGGCAAGCGCCGCTTCAGGGATTCGCGACTCCCTTGCTCCGCTTCCTGGCGGCGAAGTTATAGCACTGCAGGTAGGTGACGATGGTGAGGACGAAGCTGTAGTAGATCACGCTCAGAACCAGGGTGGGGGTCGCAGGTTTCAGCGCCAGGATGAAGATGAAGAAGAATCCGAAAACGGCCATCTTGATGACGTCCGACCACCGCTTCTGCTTGGTGAAGGCCTTGAGCTCCTCCTGGTTCAGCGTCTTTCCGATCAGCGAGAAATCGCGCTCCGCTTCCTTGCCGGCAAACCGGAAGATCGGATAAAAGAGTAGCAGCTGGATCACGAATGCCGCCACGACTCCGCTCATGAACTGGTCCCCTCTCCCGAGTAGCTGGAGCCTCTGCTGGAAAAGCACGGCCATGAAAATGAGCAGTGCGATCAGCGCGCACTGCGCGACGGCAAAAATCCGGATCGTTTTTTTGATTTTCGGCAGGTCCATGATAGGGGGCATGTAATCTCCTGTGATCGGTAGTCCCCTGCTGCAGGGCGAGATGGCGCTACCATAACAAATATAATGTTGTTATACAACACAAAGGTCTTCCCTCCCTCCGCCCCGGGGGACGACACCTCTTTTCCTATTTTTAGCATTGATCCTTGCTTAAGAATCGAGTAATTTTAGCGAGCTTGCCAGAAGGACGCTTTGCGCCCATCCCTGCCGCGGTGTTTTAATAGTGGAGGTGCCGAAGCTTCCGGCAAGGCGGTATCATTCCCAGAAACAGAAGGAGTACGACTTATGGAAGCGACGCTCGACGGCACCGAACTGCGGGTGCTGGGCTCTTTGGTCGAGAAAGACCTTACCACCCCCGAATATTACCCGCTCTCCCTGAACGCCCTGGTGAATGCCTGCAACCAGAAGTCGAACCGGGATCCGGTTTTGAGTCTCGACGAGTCCCAGGTGACCCGCGCGCTCGATACGCTGAGGTTCAAGCAGTACGCCCTGGTCTCGGGGAGCGGCGGACGGGTCGCCAAATACCGCCACGCCCTGGTGGAGAAGTTCCGCTTCTCCCCGGCGGAACTGGCCATCCTGTGCGAACTGATGCTGCGGGGTCCGCAGACAGTGGGAGAGCTTAGGGGGAGGGGAGAGCGGATGCACAAGTTCTCCGATCTCTCCGAGGTGGAGTCGGTGCTGGCAGACCTCGCGGAGCGCACCCCTTCCTTGGTGGCAAAGCTGCCGCTGCAGCCCGGGCGCAAGGAGCCGCGCTACTGCCAGCTCTTCAGCGGCGAGCCGGACCTCTCGGAGCTTGCGGCGCAAATGGAAGCGCGCGGTGCGGGCGCCGACGGCGAGAAGATAGCCCGGCTGGAGCAGGAGCTCTCCGAGCTGCGCGAGGAAGTGGCGTCCCTGCGGGAGACTATCGCGGAATTCAGAAAATCGTTCGAGTAGAGGAGCAACAGATGTCTGCAATCAAGGAAGAACTCGCCACGAAGATCGACAGCACGGACTGGCTGTCGCTGAGGGCGCACCTGGAAAGAGGCGGGGTCATCATCGTCGATCCCATGCTGGACCTAGCCGAGGTCGGAGCCGCGGTGGCGAACGACGAGGTCAAAACTGTGGAGCGCTGGCTGTTGTCGGGGCTTCTCTCCAAGCCGTCAGCGGAGCAGATACAGGCCTGGGATGCCGAAAGCGGCAAGTCGTTTCTCTGCCTGATCGTCTCCCCCTACGTGCTGGCTCAGGAAGAGCGCCCCGTCAAGGGGTGACAAAGGAGGCTTCATGGAAAAGGAGCAAGTAGCGGAGGTATCCTGTTCACGCTGCAGCGCCGTCTGGCAGAAAAGCGGCACCACTAACTGCTGGAGCGGGGATCCCGGGACCGCTCCCCCCCGTCCCGGCAACTGCCCGGCGGGAAGCTTTCCCGGGGTCGTGGCGCAATCCGCGGAGATGATGCAGGGAACCGGAGACGACGCGAAGATGGCCTTCGTCGCCGCCCGGGTGGAGGGGCTTTGCTACCAGCCCATACCAGGCAACGATGCGGTGAACGCCCGCTGGACCCGTGTCGAGGACACCATCGCCTTCGCAAAGTTGATGGGTTACCAGCGCATCGGCATAGCCACCTGCATCGGCCTTTTGGAAGAGAGCGACCGGCTGGCCGCGATTCTCAAGGCGCAGGGTTTCACGCCGCTGAGCGTCTGCTGCAAGGCAGGCAGCCTCGACAAGAAGGAGTTCGGGCTGGCCGAAAGCGACAAGGTACGGCCTGGCACCTTCGAGCCCGCCTGCAACCCGATCGCCCAGGCGCGCATCTGCAACGACCTCAAAACCGACATGAACATAATCGTCGGCCTGTGCGTGGGTCACGACATGCTGTTCAACAAGCACTCCGAAGCACCGGTCACCACCTTGGTGGTGAAGGACCGGGTTACCGGCCACAACCCGGCCGCCGTTCTCTACGGTCAGAATTTCTATTACAAGCGGCTGCAAAAGGGGCCGATGGTCGTTGAATGATTTATTCAGAGCCGGCTGCGGTACCGCAAAGCAGAGGTCGTAGGCTCATAGACAAAGCAGAGGTAGCCCGTTGAGGTATCACACACCCGGTTAAAGACAGGAGTAGACATGAAAAGGTTTGGACTTATTGTCGTCATGATGGCTATTGCCGCTCCGGCCTTTGCTGCAGCAGCTAATGATGTCATCGCTAATGCAGCTAGAGAAAACGGGGCTATACAGACGGCATCAGGAATGGTGTACAAGTCCATAAAGGACGGAAGCGGTCCTTCGCCTAAGGCATCAAGCGTGGTGGGGGTCGATTATCGGGGCACCCTCCCAAATGGCCGAGAGTTCGATAGTTCCTATAACAGCAAGATGGTCACAAAGTTCCCGTTGTCATCGGTTATTCCATGTTGGACTGAAGGTCTACAAATGATGAAGGTCGGAGGTAAAGCCAAGCTCGTCTGTCCTCCTGAGCTCGCCTATGGAAGTCGCGGTGCGGGACAAGCCATACCGCCGAATGCCACTCTCATATTTGAGGTTGAACTGCTCAGCATAGAATAGGCATGGGGCACCCTCCCCATCTCCTACCCGTGGCGCAATGACTCCAACAAAAGCTTCTCTTGACCGCCGCTCCCAAAGGAGCGGCGGTTTTCTGTTTTTTTGACGCGGTCGCGATGCGCCTACTCCATCGGTGACGGTATTTTGACGCTGTTTCCGAGGCTTTGTCCTAACATCCCGATTCTTTGTCGTTTGCTTATCTGCATCACCTGTATATGAGGAGCGATAATTAGAGCGGTGGTAAGCGGTGAAATAAAAAAATAAAGATCTTTTCGGTGGATCCGGCCGCGGCTGTGATATGGCTTATATTACTGTAATTGCAGGATAATTGTGAGACAGCCGTTGCTATTTGAAGATGGTGACGGCGCAGTGGAACCAGGATTTAGTTGTTAAGTAAATCGCTGTTAATTAATTGGGCACGCAAGGTGTAGAACGGATTCCCCATCGGCCGCAGTAGTAAAAAAACCGGCAAGAAGCCGGAACAAAAACCAGAAAGGGGAGAACACCATGGCAACCAGTGATATTTCTTTGACCGCAGGCATGAGGACCAACCTTCTTAACCTGCAGAACACCAGCCAGCTTCTGAACAGAACGCAGCAGAGGCTGTCGTCGGGCAAGCAAGTCAACAGCGCGCTTGACAACCCGACCAACTATTTCGCAGCGCAGAACGCGAACCAGCGCGCCAGCGACCTCGCAGACCGCAAGGACGGCATGTCCGAAGGGGTTCAGACGGTTTCGGCAGCCAACGCCGGCATCACGGCGATCACCGGTCTGATCAACGCAGCGAAAGGTATTGCACAGTCGGCACTTTCCACCAGCGACACCCTCACCAGGTCCAAGCTGGCGACCCAGTACGACACCATTCGCAGCCAGATCGACAACATTTCGTCCGACTCCGGCTATCGTGGCCTGAACCTTTTGAGCGCCAACAACACCCTCACCGTCAACTTCAACGAGAACGCCAGTTCCAGCCTCAACGTCGTCGGGTTCCTGGCCACGTCCACCGGTCTGAGCATGGGTGCGAACAGCGGCGCCTGGGCCACCGCCTCGGACATCACCACCGACACAGCGAAGATGGATACCGCCATCTCGACCTTGAGGTCGAACACCCAGACCCTGGCAGCGAACCTGAACATCATCACCACGCGCCAGAACTTCACCGACTCGATGATCAACACGCTGCAGACCGGCGCCGACAACCTGACTCTGGCCGACATGAACCAGGAAGGCGCCAACATGCTGATGCTGCAGACCCGTCAGAGCTTGGGTACCACCTCGCTCTCCATGTCCTCGCAGGCAGCGCAGTCTGTTCTCAAACTCTTCTAAACCTCAACTCTACCTGGAGGGGGAATCCCCCTCCAGGTACGACCCTGAAGCAGCAATCGACGATCAGGACCCCATTCCCCCCAGTAGCACCTCCCCACCTACTTTTTTCGAATTCAACGATTTTTTGACACCCCGGTTGCCCGCGGGCGTGCAACTCAAGCTCACAAGGCCAAAACGGCCTGGCTCGGTCCTGCCGTCTTCGCGGGGAATCTCACTGGCCCTGCGCCGTTCGCGGCACGTGCGGCAGTCCCGCCTTCACCGTGAAGCCGCTTCTTCGCTTGAACGGAAGACCTCTTCCTTGCGGTGGATGGCGCCTTTGGGGGTGAGGACGCTGGAGTAGAGGACGTACTCGGTTGCGGGGAAAGGGGGGTAGGCGAGCCCGCGGTGCAACGACTCGAAGGCGGCGACCGCAGCAGGGGGCGTCTCTTTCAAGCGGGCGAGCGTTATGTGCGGGGAAAAAGGGCGGTCTTCCGGTGAAACACCTGCCGGTTGCAGCGCGGATTCGATCCGCTGCTGCAGGGCGATGAGCTCGGGGTGCGGTTCCAGCCCGACCCAAAGCACGCGGGGATAGCCGCGCGCAGGGAAGTGGCCGACCCCGGCTACGCGGAGGGGAAAAGAGGGGAACTGCACCGCGGATAAGGCCTTCTCTATCTTGGAAACTGTCTGAGGGTCGACGTCTCCTATGAAGCGCAAGGTGAGATGGATCTCGGAAGGAGCGACCCACCTGGCGCCTGTCACAGCGCAGGAAAGCTGTGAGAGAGAGGCTTTGATTTCCTCTGGCAGATCGATGGCAACGAAGAGTCTTGGCAAGGTGGCCTCCTCGTGGAAATGCAGGAAGAGTATCTGGGAGTGCAAAAAACGGTTGACTAACTGAAATTTGAGTGTTAGACAGTATAGCTTTGGTGATCTGAATGTAAAGGCGCTGACACATGCTCGACGCGAGATACATACGCGAAAACCTGGAAACTGTAGAGGCGCGGCTCAAAACCAGAGGCGAAGGCGTTGATATTGCGCTCTTCAAGGAACTGGACGGCCGTCGTCGCGAACTTCTGCAGCAAAGCGAGACCCTCAAGGCACTGCGCAACAAGGTGACCGAAGAGATCGCGCGACTGCAGGACAAGAGCCAGGCGGCGGAGCGCAAGACCGAGATGCGCGAGGTCTCGCAACAGATCAAGGGGATCGACGAGTCGCTCAGGAGCGTCGAAGAGGAACTGCAGAACTTCCTGCTCACCGTTCCCAACGTACCCAATGAGACCACCCCGATAGGTAAGTCCGAAGAGGACAACGTCGTGGTGCGGACTTGGGGCGAGGTCCCGACGCTTTCCTTCGAGCCGAAACCGCACTGGGAGATCGGCGAGGGACTCGGCATCCTCGACTTCGAGCGCGGCGCCAAGCTCGCCGGAGCACGCTTCACCCTCTACCGTGGGGCTGGAGCGAGGCTCGAACGCGCTCTCATTAATTACATGCTGGATCTGCATACTGACGAGCATAAATATATTGAAATGCTCCCGCCCTTTATGGTAAACAGGGAATGCATGACCGGGACCGGGCAGCTGCCCAAGTTTGAGGAAGATCTCTTCCATATGGAAGGGGTCGATTTTTTTCTCATCCCCACGGCTGAAGTACCGGTAACCAACATACACCGCGGCGAGATCCTGAAGGGTTCCGATCTCCCGATTTCTTATGTTGCCTACACGCCCTGCTTCCGCAAGGAGGCTGGTTCTTACGGCAAGGACACGCGTGGGCTGATCAGGCAGCACCAGTTCAACAAGGTGGAACTGGTCAAGTTCACCTCCCCCGAGGATTCCTACCAGCAATTGCAGAAGCTGCTTGGCCACGCCGAGGAAGTGCTGCGCAGGTTGCAGATACCTTACCGGGTGGTGGAGCTTTGCACCGGCGACATAGGTTTTTCCGCCGCCAAGACCTTCGATATCGAGGTCTGGCTGCCGGGACAGAACTGCTACCGGGAGATTTCCTCCTGCAGCTGCTTCGAAGATTTCCAGGCCCGTCGCGCCGGGATTCGGTTCCGCCCGGAAGAGAAGGCCAAGCCCGAGTTCGTGCACACGCTGAACGGCTCCGGCCTCGCCGTCGGCAGGACCCTGGTGGCGGTGCTGGAAAACTACCAGCAGGCAGACGGCTCGGTGCTGATCCCCGAGGTGCTCAGGCCTTACATGGGCGGGGCAGAGAGAATCAGCTAGGCTTTGGAGGAATGGCCGAGTGGTTGAAGGCGGCGGTCTTGAAAACCGTTGAACGAAAGTTCCGTGGGTTCGAATCCTACTTCCTCCGCCATCGCTTTTGTAGTCAGTAAAAGTAGTCATAGCAGTCATAGCGGCAAAAAACGCAGTTCATGTTGAAACGGAGAGCTGGCCGAGTAGGTCGAAGGCGCACGCCTGCTAAGCGTGTATACTGGGAAACCGGTATCGAGGGTTCGAATCCCTCGCTCTCCGCCATTTTTTTTGCAGCAGGCAGCAGGCTAGTAGCATCGAAGTTGCGGAGGTCTTGGTGAAGCGGTTGATGAAACTGCTGGTTTTGTCATCTCTAGTCGCTATTGGTTTCACAACTGGCTGCAACGAGAAGCAGAAGCAAGAGCAGGCAGCGGTTAAGCCACAACCGGCAAAGCCTCCTACTGAAGTTGTAGTCCCCGATGACGTCAAACGGAAATGGAAGGCAGTAGAGATAGCCGTTTCCGACAAGCAGCATAATCAGCAGAAGGTGTACACGATCAAACTGGGAAGCGAATTGAAGATCCCTGGGTCGAACCTGACGCTTCGAGTGGAAAATTTCCTGCCGCATTTCGTGATGGAGGGGACCACCCTCACCTCACAGTCCAACCAGCTGGTTAATCCGGCGGCGCAGATCGTGATCCGCGAGGACGCGAAGGAGATTTACAAGGGTTGGCTCTTCTCGCTTTACCCCACCACGCATGCGTTTCAGCATCCGCTTTATGGTTTCACATTGGTCGATTACCTGCCGGCCAGTTGACATAGTTTGCGCTCGTAGCTCAGCTGGATAGAGCAACGGACTACGAATCCGTAGGTCGGGAGTTCGAATCTCTCCGAGCGCGCCATTAATACACCAAGGGGTCTTAGGACTCCTTACCTGATCTTTAGTTTGCGCCCGTAGCTCAGCTGGATAGAGCACAAGACTACGAATCTTGGGGCCGGGCGTTCGAATCGCTCCGGGCGCGCCATTTACCTGAAAGGGACTACAGCGGTTGCTGTATGTCCCTTTTTCTTTATGCTTTACCGGTGCAGCAATGGACCGTGAAGACCAAAGGAGGAAAGTAAAATGAATGTGTCGGTTATCTACAAGGCCAATGTCACAGACGAGGTGCTCGACGCCCTGGCAGGAAAACTCCCGGCCATCATCTCCGAGCTTTTGGAGGTGCGCGGCGCCAAGATCGCCATTTTAAAGCCCGAGCAGATCTCGCTGCAGTTCTCGCTGGCGAACGTCAGGGACGTCGGCGCTGACCTGAGGATCATCGTCCTGGCCCGCAGCGTCGGCCCGAGGACCTCGGCCGAAAACAAGCTGGCGACCGCCATCCTGGACAAGGTGCTTCCCCTGGCGGGAGATAAATTCTCCATCGCCATCCGCCTCTACCTGACCGAAATCGGGGCCGCGGAGTACGCCCCCGCCTAAAGCAGAAGCGATTCCGTTTCCTGGAAAGCAGAAGGCCACCCGGCTCAAAAGGGTGGCCTTTTCCGTGACCGCCCCCCCATTTGCCGGCATTCACTCCTGCCGAAAAAATCTATCCTTCCAAAATCCCCTAATTCCCAAAGAGAAGTTGCCGAAAAGGTCATCGTGATCTGTCTCAATCACAGGGGCGTCAGACTAAACGTCCGCCTCGATTGTGTGTAAGGCTTAATGCGATCTGAACCAAAATGTAGGAATCACCGATTGACAAATTGTCACGTTGCTAAGATAGTGATCGCCTCTTGCTAAATTGAGTCTGTCGACTTTGCTGCGGGGGGACCGGATGAAACGGTTTCTCCAGGAGGACGCTGATGGGTACCTGCATCTCCCGCCTTGTTACGGGGATCTTTCTTCTGACCACGCTGGGCGCTCCCCTGGCCTTTGCGCAGCAGGAGGGGGAGGGAGCCGCCGCCCCGGCGCTGGGGGAAATGGACCTGGAACAGTTGACCAACCTCAAGGTGGAGCAGGTGTACGGGGTCTCGAAGTTCGAACAGGCGGTAACGGAGGCTCCTGCCTCGGTCTCGGTGATCACCGCCGACGAGATCAAGCACTATGGGTGGCGTACCCTTGCCGACGTGATCAGGTCGAGCCGCGGGTTCTTCACGAGCTATGACCGCAACTACAGCTACATCGGGACGCGGGGCTTCAGCCGCCCCGGGGACTACAACACCCGCGTGCTCCTTCTGATCGACGGGCACCGGATCAACGACGCCATCTACGAGACCGCCGCGATCGGAACCGAGTTCATACTCGATCTGGCGCTCATCGACAGGATCGAGATCATCCGCGGGCCCAGTTCCTCGCTTTACGGTGCGGGCGCCTTCTTCGGGGTGATCAACGTCATCACCCGCAGCGCCAAACAGATCGAGGGGGGGGAGGCGGCGGCCTCGGGGGGAAGCCAGCGGACCGGAGCCGGGCGCCTGACCTACGGGAAGAGTTTCGACGGCGGAGAGTTCGTCGCCTCCGGGTCGGCCTACAAAAGCCGCGGCAACGACTCGCTCTTCTACCCCGAGTTCAACGACCCCGCCACCAACAACGGCATCGCAAGCAACATGGACCGGGACCGGAATTATTCCCTGTTCGCTTCCGGGCGCCTGCACGACTTCACCCTGACCGGGGCGCTGATTTCCCGGGATAAACGGATCCCCACCGCTTCGTTCAACACCATCTTCAACGACCCACGGACCCATTCCGTCGACCGGCGCAGCTACCTCGACCTCAAGTACGACAAGGCGTTGGAAGGGGGGACCGGCGTCACCGCCAGGCTCTTCTACGACGAGTACCGCTACCAGGGGAATTTCGCCTACGAAAAAGGCCTGGACGACCCCGGTTTCTACCCGCCCACCTACCTGAACCGGGACGATCATCTGGCGCGCTGGTGGGGGGGGGAGGCCCAGGCGAGCCGCCAGGTCCTGCCGCGCCTGCAGCTTACCGCCGGCGCCAGCTTCCGGGACAGCTTCCTAAAGCTTCCCAACTACGACGCAGTGCCACAGGGGCGCAGAGTGGAGAACGACCACAGCGACCTCTTCTTGGCCCTGTTCGGGCAGGGGGAGCTGCGCCTTTTCGAGCACCTGATCGTCAACGTCGGGGTCCGCCACGACCACTACCAGACCTTCGGCGGCGCGACCAGCCCGCGCCTGGCGGTCATCTACACGCCGGTCGAAGGGACCGTCTTCAAGTACATCGAGGGAAAGGCGTTTCGCGCCCCCAACGCCTACGAGCTCTACTACAACGACGTCTTCGACACCAACGTCGCCAATCCGCGCCTGGCGCCCGAGACGGTCAGGACCAGGGAGCTGATCTACGAGCAGTACCTGGGCGAGGTGCTTAGAACCAGCCTGAGCCTGTTCCAGAACAAGATAGAGAACCTGATCAGTTACCAGAACCTTCCTTCAGGAGAGGTATCCTTCGGCAACGCCGGCCGGGTGAAGGCGGTGGGAGGGGAGTTCGAGGTAGAGGGGCAGTGGGCAAGCGGCTTCGCGGCGAGGACCAGCTACAGCTTCGTCTCGGCCCGCGACGAGGGGCAGGACCAGCGGCTGGACTACTCGCCGCGTCAACTGGCCAAGCTGAACCTGACCGCGCCGCTTTACCGCAAGAAGCTTTTCGCTGGGGTGGAACTGCAGGGGACGGCCCGCCGCGACTTCTCCCATAACGGCGTGCAGACCGCGGCGCCGGGATACCTGATCGCCAACGCCACCCTGTTCTCCACCGGGATACTCCCGTCGCTGGACCTCTCTTTATCCGTCTACAACTTCCTGGACCGGCGCTACCAGGACCCGGCCACGACCGACCACAGGCAGAGCCTGATTGCGCAGGACGGCCGGACCTTCAGGGTCCAGGCCACCTACGGTTTCTGAAAGGAGGAGAGCCCTGATTCGACGCCACTGTCCCATACCGGCTGCAGCCGGACTACGCTGTCTGCCGATACTGCTGGCTCTTCTTTTCCTGCACGCCTTTGAGCCGAGGGCCGAGGGAGCCCAGGAATACCAGGTGAAGGCGGCGATGGTTGTCAACCTGTCGAAGTACATCGAGTGGCCGGCGGAGGCCTTTCCCCGCACCGGCGCCCCCCTGCAGATCTGCAGCGTGGGACGCGGCCCCTTCTCGGCGGCCCTGGAGCAGTACCAGGGGAAGACGGTGCTGGGGCACCCGCTGTCGCTGCGGCGCCTGGCCACGGGGGACGAACCGTCGGAATGCAACGTCCTGGTGGTGAGCGGGATCGAGAAGAGGTACCTCGCCGGGGTCCTGGACCTGGCGCGCCGGCGCGGCGTGCTGACCGTTGGGGACATCCCGGACTTCGCCCGCTTCGGCGGCGTCATAGGCCTTGTGGAAAACGACGGGCGGGTGCGTTTCGAGATCAACCTGAAAGCGGCCCAGCAGTCCAGGGTCAAGATCAGTTCGCAGCTGCTCAAGCTGGCCAAGCTGATAAGAGAGGGTGACCAATGAGCCCCTTGCGCCTGAGTTTCGTGAGGAACCTGCCGCTGAAGCGCAAGCTGATGCTGATCATCATGCTCTGCTGCTGCGCCTCCCTTTTGGCGGCGTCCATATTCTTTCTCACCAGGGATGCCAAGGGGCTGTACCAGGTGCAGCGGGAAGACCTGGTCTCGCTGGCGGAAATCATCGGAGCCAACTCCGCCTCGGCCCTGGTCTTCGACGACCCGGAATCCGCGCAGCGGACCATCGCCCCGCTGGCGAGCAAGCGCTCCATCCTGGCCGTTTACGTATTGACCAGCGAAGGGCAGATCATGGCGCGCCACGTGGCGCCGGAGGCGGGAAACGCGGAGCTCCCGCTGGAGCGGCTGGGGTCCTCCCCCTCGCCGGCTGCCGTGCTCGCGGCCGTGGAGACCATCAGGAAAACGGCCGAAAAGAACAGCGCCGTCTCCGGTTTCGACTGCCTGGTGCAGCCGGTCTACTTCGACTACGAGCGGGTCGGCACCGTCGTCATCCATGCCGACACCGAGCTGTTCCGGAAAAACCTGCGCTGGACCGCGACGGTCACCCTGCTTTTCATGCTGGTCACCGTCATCGCGGCCTATTTCTTCTCGGCCAAGCTGCAACAGATGATCTCCAGGCCGCTACTGGATCTTCTCTCCTCCATGAAGGACGTCTCCGCCAGCAAGAACTACGCGATAAGGGTGGCGAAGCCCTCGGACGACGAGATCGGGCTTCTCTACGACGGCTTCAACGAGATGCTCTCCGAGATCGAGGAGCGCAACCAGATCCTCAGGCAGCGCCAGGCGCACCTGCAGCAGCTGGCGCACTACGATCCGCTGACCCGGCTCCCCAACCGCACCCTGTTCTACGACCGGCTGGCCCAGGCGCTGTACCAGGCCGAGCGGAGCAGGCAGGCCCTGAGCGTGATCTTCATCGACCTGGACCATTTCAAGGACATCAACGACACCCTCGGGCACCGCACCGGGGATCTGTTGCTGATCGAGGTGGCCAGCCGGCTCTCCACCGTGGTGCGCAGCTGCGACACCGTGGCGCGGCTCGGGGGGGACGAGTTCACCATATTCACCCAGAACGTGGTGAACGCCGAGAACGCGGCCATCGTGGCGGCGAAGCTGAACGGGCTCTTCGCCAAGCCCTTCCATCTGGGCGAAAGCGAGATCTACGTCACGGCCAGCATCGGGGTGACCCTGTTCCCGCACGACGGCAAGACGGTGGACGAGCTGCTGATGAACGCGGACATCGCCATGTACCACGCGAAAGCCTGCGGCAAGAACGTCTACAAGATGTTCGACAGGAAGATGAACGAGCACGCGACCGAGAGGGTGACGCTGCTGTCGGACTTAAGGCTTGCGCTGGAGCGCGACGAATTCGTGCTGCACTACCAGCCCAAGGTGGACCTCCTCACCGGCAACGTGACCTCGGTGGAGGCCCTGGTGCGCTGGATGCACCCGAGGCTGGGGATGCTGGCGCCGGACAAGTTCATCCGGCTGAGCGAGGAGAGCGGGTTCATCGTGGAATTGACCGACTGGGTGCTGCGCACCGCCTGCAGCCAGGCCAAGAAGTGGCAGGAGCAAAACCTGGGCTCGGTGCGGGTGGCGGTGAACCTCTCGCCCTACCATTTCCAGCGCCAGGACGTGAAGGAGGCGATCTTGTCGGTGCTGGAAGCGACGGGCCTTGAGCCGGCGCTCCTTGAGATAGAGATCACCGAGTCGGCGCTGATGCAAAACGACGAGTACACCTGTGCGCTGTTCCGGGAGCTGAGGGAACTCGGCATGACCATCTCGGTGGACGATTTCGGCACCGGCTATTCCTCCCTGAGCTACCTGCACCGGTTCCCCATCAACACGCTGAAGATCGACCGGACCTTCATCCTGAACATGATGAAGAGCACCGAGGACCAGGCCATCGTCACGGCCATCATCGCCATGGCCAAGAGCCTCAACATGCAGATCGTAGCGGAGGGGGTGGAGACGGTGGACCAGTTGGAGAAGCTAAAGGATCAGGGTTGCCACGAGATCCAGGGCTTCCTGGTGTCGCGCCCGGTGGCCGCGGACGCGGTCACCGAGTTCTTCACGCCGGAAAACCACCTGCACCAGCACACCGACCCTGCGCAGCCGGAGCCTCCTCAAGGGGCATCGCCGGCAACACGCCCTTAGGCTGCGGCGACGCCGTCTCCCGGCTTCGTGCCGGGAGGGCGGAGGGGGCGGGAAAGGCGCCGATGCGCAGGGAGTTTCCCAGCACGGTGAGGCTGGAGACCACCATGGCGACCGCGGCCAGAAGCGGATGGAGCAGGCCTGCAGCCGCCGCGGCCAGCGCCACCGCGTTGTAGGCGAAGCTTAAGGCGAGATTCCCGCGGATGATGTTCCCGGCGCGCCGGCTGAGCGCGATCAGCCAGGGAATTTGCGACAGCCGCCCCGACAGGATCACCACGTTCCCCGCCACCTGGGCGAGCTCCATCCCGGTTCCGAGCGCGATCCCGGTCTGGGCCGCGGCGAGGGCGGGCGCGTCGTTTACCCCGTCCCCCACCATGGCCACCTTCCGCCCCTTGGCGATGTAGCCGGCGATGAGCTCCAGCTTGCGGTCCGGAGGGGAGGGGGCCTCGACCCGGCGGATCCCCAGCCGCTTGGCCGCCACCTGGGCCGAGGAAAAGCGGTCGCCCGAGAGGAGCACGCTCGTCAAACCCAACCGGTGCAGCGCGTCCAGGGAGCTTGCCGCATCGTCTTTGAGCGGATCGGCGAAATGAAGCCTCGCCCTGAGCCTCCCATCCCACCCCGCGAACACCACCGCACCCTCCCCCGGCAGATCCTCGCACCCCACATCGCCGTCGGCGCATGAGGCGTTTCCTGCCCACATCCTCGTCGCCACCCCTTTCCAGGTCACCGTGCCGCTGATGCCGCACCCAGCCGAGAGCTCGACCTGCGTTGCGGTGCCGGGGGCTGCGCCGCAGGCAGCCGCCGCGGCCTTGACCGCCGCCGCCAGCGGGTGCTCGCTTGCCGATTCCAGGGCGGCCAGCCTCCCCAGCAGTTCGGCGCGGGTCGTGAGCGGATCCAGCAGCTCCATCTCGCTCAGCACCGGGGTGCCGGAGGTGACGGTGCCGGTCTTGTCGAAGAAGACTGTACCAGTGCCGGCTATCCCCTCCATGACGCTGCCGCCGCGCACGACGATGCCGGCGCGCGCGGCACGGGCTACGGCCAGCGAGGTGGCAAGGGGGGTGGCTATCCCCATGGTGCAGGGGCAGGCGACCACCAGCACGGAAAGCGCACTCAGGAGCGCCTGGTCGGGAAGGCCCTTGAATGACCAGCAGATGAGCGCGCCGACGGAGACCAGGAGCACCGCCGGCAGAAAAAGCATGGCCGCCTTCTGCGCCAGCCGCTCGCTCTGCGAAGGGGCGCGCCAGGCCTGCTGCACCATGTCGGCGATACTGTGCAATAAAAGCTGCGACCCGGTCCGGTCGGCGCGCAACAGCAGGGTCCCCTGGCCGTTCACCGTGCCGGCTGTGACCGCGTCCCCTTTGCGGCAGAGCCTGGGGAGGAACTCGCCGGTGAAGGGTGCCTCCTCGATGCTGCTCGTCCCTTCCACCACGGTGCCGTCCACCGCCACTCGCTCGCCCGGCCGCACCCGCACCAGGTCGCCCGGCTGCAGCGCGTCCAGCGCCACCTCGTCGGTCCCCTCCCCGGTCACCCGGAGCGCGGTCCGCGGCAGCAGCGTCTCCAGTGTTTCCAGGAGCTCGCTCGCCTTCCTTTTCACCGACGCCTCGATGAATTTTCCCAGGGTAACCAGCACCGGAAGCATGGTGGCGGTGTCGAAATAGACCTCTCCGGAGCCGACGACCGCGTTCACCGCGCTCAGGGAGAAGGCGGAGAGGGATCCGAGCGCGATGAGGAAGTCGAGGCAAAAGCGCCGCGACGAGATCTCGCGTAGCGCGCCGGAAAGAAACGGGGGGATCAGGATCAGCATGGCGGGGATGGAAAGCACGAGGAGTATGCGGCGGAACAGGGGGATCAGCTGCGTCTCCACGCTCCCGGCGTAGAGGAGCAGGGAAATCATCATCACGTTCATGGCCAGGAGCGCGCCGATGCCGAGCCGGAACAGGTGCCACCCCTGCTCCCCCTGCCGGTTTCCGACGATGGCGGAGACCAGCCTGCAGGCGTGGCAGCAGAAGATCTCCTGCCGGTCGAGAGTAGAGGGGGCTTTCCCAAGCGAGGGGGTTGCCACCGGGAGTCCGCAGTGCGCGCAAGAATAGTGCTCCATGGTGCTAGCGGCCGCTGTCGTAGGCATCGCCCCTCCAGGCGCCGGTCGCGGAATGAGCGCTGGCGCTGATTATCTGCGGCCCGGGGGTGGGGGGGCAGCCGAGGAGCCTGTGGTAGAAGGCGGATCCCCGGAGGGCGGTTCCCAGGGCGAAGAGGAGCAGGACGGCGCCGCCGGCCCGTGCCCCCCAGGCGCGCAGGTGCCATCGGGTGAGCCGCGCCGCGCTCCCCAGTACGAGAAGCGGCAGCGAGGTCCCGGCCGCCAGTGCGGCCATGGTGGCGAGGCCGGAGAGGACGGAGCCGGTCTGCAGGGAATAGGCGAGGAAAGCGACGACGATGGGGCAGGGAAGAAAGCCGGTGACGATCCCCATGGTGAGGGCGGAGCCGGGAGAGGAATCGGTGCAAAGCCTGGCCGCCAGCGCGGAAAGAGTCGAGGAAAACATCCCCCGGTTCGCCTCCCCCCGCAAGGGAAGCAGGCCCAGAAGGCTCGCCCCCATGAGGAACATGACTGCCGCCGCCGCGTAGCTCAACAGGTTTTGCCACAGGCCGTGGCGCAGCAGCAGGAGCTGGAAATAGCCGCCGGTGAAACCGGCGACCGCGCCCAGGAAGAGATAGCTGCTGAGCCTGCCGGCCTGCCACAGGAACTGCCCTGTCAGCATGTCCTGGCGCTCCTTTTCCCGTGACAGGTGCAGCACGAACCCGCCGCACATGCCGACGCAGTGGGCGCAGGCGACGAGCCCGCCGGCGAATCCGATCCAGAGATGGTGAGTGAGGCCTTCAATTTCCAAGATTCCCTCCTCCCCTAGCAGGGGAAAAATCAACTCGCCGCACGGGCGAGGGTGGCCAAAGGCCGGGTGAACGGTTGTGCAGAAGAGCTAACGGGCTCGGGCGAGGGAGCGAACGAAAAGGGCCAGGTGAAAGCGCTGCTCCGGGGGAACCACCCGCTCCAGCACCGGCTCGTGCCCCGCCCCGGTGAGCATGGCCCGAAGCAGCTCCCCGTCGCTGTATCCCACTACTTTCGCTCTCCTCAGGTCGGCGGGTGCCGGGATGTAGCTGTGCCCGACCGGCCCGTCTCCAGCGCCCCCCTCCCCATGGCAGAAGAGGCAGTAGTAGCCGTAGTAGATCCCGCCGCGTTCCAGGTTCTGCGGATTGGCGGGGAGCGGGTTTTTTACCAGCGCCAAAGCGGCGCCGGCGGGAATGCGTGAGGCGTCCGGTTGCGCGCTCACGGTGCCGGGAGGCGGCGGCGGGAGAACCGTCTGGAACTCGCGGAAGTGGTGCTGCACGGTCATCCTGGGCCCCTTGACCAGGAGATAGCCGAAGACGACGGTGAAGATGAGCGGGGGGACCACGATTATCAGCGCGATCAACTTCTTCATTTGCGCGCCCCCTTGGGGACGACGACCGGCAGCGGCATCGCCTCAGGGAGCGGCGCTATCTGCCGCCTGGGCAGCCGCTGCTTCTCGGGGGTAGTGCTGGAATAGATCGATTCAGCCGGCGCGTCCGGGAGCTGCCCGAAGTCCCAGAACCGCGGTGCATCGGCGACAAGCAGGTAGACAATCCAGCCGAAGACCATGATCGTGGCGCTGAAGACCGTGAGGATGATCCATTCCCACGGGGAGGGTAGTTCCTGCTTCTCGTCGTATCGGGGAGTTTCCATGAGTCGCCTCACCAGTTGGGCGGAATCGCGTGGTTTCGGGTTATTTCTAATATGGTGAAGGCCAGGCTCGCCAGGATGAGCAGAATGACGGTCCAGGGGACGAAGCTTTTAATCCAGGCGATAAAGCTGCGCAGGTCCTTGACCTTGATCCTTTCGCTCTCCGTCTCCGTGCCGCGCGGGACCCAAAGTGCCTGGTAGGTGAGGCACATAAGGAGCGTGAGGATGGCGCCTCCCAAAAGGGACAAGACGATCCACTGGTTCTGCAGCACGTACAGGTAGAGCATCATGGCAGTTCCCTCCGCCTTTACCCCTCTTCCGGCCTTGTCTGCTTCCCTTTTGCCTGCGGCGCGGTTTCAGTTGGCGGCTCCAGGTCAGGGATCGCCGCATCCAATGCCAGGTAACGCGCGCGCTCCTGGTTGGAGAACTGCCCGGCGCGTATGGCCCAGAGGAAAAGTGTGCCGAGTGCGGTGCTCATCAGCAGCAGAAAGCCGATCCACAAAAACAGGAATGCGTTTCCTTCCATCGGGTTCACTTGCAGCTCCTTTCCCCAAGGTTTCCCCCTCCCCTTGCGGGAGGGGGGGCTTCGATCTCTCGCCCTTCACGGAGAGAAGACTTGCGGTGATTTCACAATCGGGCTCCCCCGCAATCACGGCACCGGCGCCGGAGGCGCCACGGGCAGTTCCGGCCGTTCCCTTCCCGGAGGGGGATAGCTGTTCTCCCACGCCCCCTCGAAGGAGGCGTCGATGCCGCGGGGTTCGGTGTTGGCGTCGGTGTACCCCACGAAGGAGACGCCCAAATAGTTCGCCAGATCCCAGATCTTCTCGCTCTCCAGGTGCTTCTTGAAGTAGGGCATGGCGGTCCCGGTAATCCCGTTCATGATCTGGTAGTAGAAGATCCCCCCGATGTACCTGTTCTCGACCACGTGCCGGCGCAGGGTGGTGAAGTTCAGCGGCGGCGGGCTCAGAAAGGGCATCGCCGGGCCGTTGCCGTCGCCGACCGGCGAGTGGCAGTTGACGCAGAGCTGCTGGTAGATCCGCTTCCCCCGCTGCAGCGCGGCTTCCGTTGCCGGGTAGGGGTTAGGCATGCGTCGCCAGACCTCGGGGACCTGCGCGTGCAGCCACTCGATGTTGCGGTCGAACCCGCCGCTGTAGGCCTCCACCGCCTGCTTTTTCCACTCCCTCTGCCGCGCCTGGCGCAGGTCCGCATGCTTTCCCCCCTGCGATTGGACGTAGGCGGTCAAGGCCGTTATCTCGCCCTCGGTCAGAAAATCCCACGAGGGCATGAGCGAAATGGGACTGGTGAAGCGGGGGTTGGTGAAATGGGCGATGTTCCAGTCGTCGCTGTGCTCCCCCCCCTCCTGCGAGAGGTCCGGGCCGGTTCTCTCTGAGCCAAGGATGGCGGGCTCGACGCCGACATAGTCGCCCGCCTTGGCGATCCGCTCGGCGCCTATGTCCCAGTCGTTCACCCTGATGAAGAGGGAATGGCAGTAGCTGCAGCCGTTTTTGACGTAGAGCCTGTGGCCGGCCTTTTCCAGCGGGGTGAGCGGGCGCCAGATCTCGGAAGGGGTTTCCTTCATGGTGAGGGAAGGTATCCCGACGATGATGAAGGCGGAGGCCCAGAAGACCATCAGCGCACCGACGATGAGGACGGCAGGGGTCATCTTCATGCCGCATCCTCCGCGCGCTGAAGCTGCGCCCCCTCTTGCTCCTCGCCGCGGCGTAAGGACATGAGCAGGTTGTAGAGCCCGACCAGCGAGGCGGTGAAAATGAAGACCCCGAGGGCTGCGCGCGACGCCATGAAGGGGACCAGTTGGGGTAGCACCCGGAGCACGGTCTCCCCGTTGTGCCAGGCGGTCCCCTGCACCAGCCCCGCCGCGGTCAGCACCAGGAAAAACCCGGTGAGGCCGAAGGTGACCAGGCCGAACTGCAGCGAGACCAGCTTCTTCGAGTAGAGCTCGCGCCCGGTGATGAGGGGGACGATGTGCCACATCGCCCCGAGAGCTATGTAGCCGCCGAAGCCGAGCATGGCGATGTGGGCGTGCCCTACGGTCCAGTTGTTGAAGTGGGTCACCCGCTGCAGGAAGGGGAGCGACTGCAAGGGCCCCTGGATGCAGGTGACGATGTACCAGACGACACCCCCCATGACGAGCCTGGCCGCCGGGTCTCCCCAGATGCGCCGCCCGAAGTTGCGGGCCGTCATCCAGAGGTTGATGACGACGATGGAGACGGGGAGGACCATGGCGATGGAGTCCACAACGGAGACGGTCTTAAGCCAGTTGGGGATGGGGGACTGCAGCACGTGGTGCCCCCCAATGTGCGAGTAGAGCGCGATCAAGAGCCAGAAGCCCAATAGCGACAGGGTGTGCGAGTTGAGCGGGGTCCTCGCCACCCGGGGAATGACGAAGTAGGCGGCCCCGGTGGCAAGCGGGGTGATCAGGAGCCCGGGGAGGTTGTGCCCCCAGAACCAGAGGAAGATGGAGTCGATCAGCCCCGGCATGGCCCCGGTCGCCGGGTGCCACATCACGTTCCCCAGAGGGTAGTTGCTGGCGGTCCAGAGGAAGGTGGCCATGAAGTACCAGATCGAGACGTAGATCTGATCTTCCTGGCGGTTGGCGATGGTGAGCGCGCTGTTGACGATGAGGCAGACCACGGCGATCACCAGCGAGACGTCGGCGAGCCAGACGTACTCGTTGTACTCGCGCCCCTGGGTGATCCCGAAGGCGAACCCCACGGGGCCGCTCAGGACGGTCAGGTTCCAGAAGAAGAAGGCGGCCCAGGCGAGCGGCTCGGACCAAAGCCGGGTCCGCAACAGGGCCGGGAGGTAGTACAGGCCGCTCCCCACCAGCATGGGCCCGACGAAGCCGTAGAGCATGGTGTTGACGTGGACCGGCCGCTCGCGCCCGAAGACCAGCGCGCCCACGTGCGGCAGGAACTCGGGGGCGACCAGGTGTATGGCGGACATGAAGCCGTAGACGGCGCCGACGACGAACCAGACCGAACCGGCCACCATGAAGGCGAGAGCTGCGCTTTGCGGTTTGGATGCGAATTTGAACATGCTTTGCCTGGCTCCTCTCTTCCCGAGATGGGACTACCTGTGGCAAGTGAAGCAGTCGTGCGTCGCGCGGTTGTAGCGGTGGCACTGGATGCAGAAACCCATCTGGAATTTGCGCGCTTTCGAGACCCGGTCCATCCGGGAGACGTCCCCGTGGCAGTGGCCGCAGTCGATGCCGCGCTGGATGTGCATGGAGTGGTCGAAGTAGACGAACTCGGGGAGCCAGTTCACCCGCGCCCAGATCACCGGCTGGTTCGACGCCGCCAGAGCCCGCAGCTTGGCGATGTAGGGGTAGGTCCTGATGATGCGCGAGTGGCAGAGGAGGCAGGTCTGAAGCGGCGGTATCCCCGCGCGCGACGAGCGGTGAGCCTCGCTGTGGCACATGAAGCAGCTGATCTTTTTCACCCCGGCGTGCACCCGGTGGCTGAAGGGGATCGGCTGGCGCGGCCCCAGCCCGACCGGGTAGAGCTGGTCCAGGTAGACGAGGGTCGCGAGGAAGGAGAGGAGCACCACGCAAGCCGCGGCCACCGCCGCCCAAAGGGGCGTCTTCCATTTCTTCATGTTCTTGTCTTCGGAGGCCGGGCTCATGGCTTATCCCCGTCCGCCGCATCCGGCGGCAGGTGGCGAGGGCTGATCAGCATCCCCAGCCCGAGGAGCCCGGTGCACCCGAGGGCGAGCGAGAGCTCGCTCAGGCCGAGCCTTGCCAGCGGATCGAAGGTCGGCGCCACCAGCCACCAGCGCTCCAGCCACATCCCGGCCACGACCAGGAGGGCTACCGCGCCCAGCGTCCAGCGGTTTTCCTTGAAGCGGGCGGGAAGGAGCAGCACCAGCGGCCCGAAATAGACGGTGCAAAGGAGCGCGACGCTCACCGGGGACCAGTTTTCGTTGTGCATGCGCGGCACCAGGAACCGGATCTCCGGGGGGAGGTTCTCGTACCAGAAGGGGAGCAGATGCGCATACATGAGGTAGGTGGTCATCAGGCTGAAGGCGAGCACCAGGTTTCCCAGGTCGTGCAGCTGCTTGGGCTTCGCCCCCCCCTTCAGGCAGGCGATGAGGGCCCAGGCGCTGATGCCGATGTAGAGCCCGGACATGAAGAAGTAGCCGCCGGCCAGGTTGCTGCGAAAGTGTGGGTCGAGCGCCATCACCAGGTCGAAGCCTAAGAGGGAGAAGACCAGGGAGTAGACCACCAGCAGGATGCTTCCCGAGCGCCTACCGCTTCCCCGGCGCCGCCTGGCCAGATGAAAGGCGGCCCAGCCCCAGAACAACAGGAGCGCCGCCAGGTCCCGCCCGAAGAGGAAGCTGTTGTTCAGCCACATCCCCTGGTGGAAGTTCACCCGGTACCAGGGCGCCCAGGCGCCGCTCCCCCCCCAGAGGAGGGCGAGGGCGAGGAGGGAGGGGAGGGCGAAGGCTATGGCGGCGCTGGCGTAGCGCTCCACTCCCTGCTGCCATTTTCCGTTGCAGGTCCTTACCAGCGCCGGCCAGACCACGAGCCCGGCGGAAAGCGAGCTGAAGAAGAGGAAGTTGACCAGGAGCGAGCGCCAGGCCCGCGCGGGGTCCTCCCCCCTAAGCAGGACCGCCCAGAGCGCGATCCCGGCGACGGCGGCCACCCCCCAGGCGACGCCCCAGCTCTTCGAGCTATGTCCGCGGTCACTTGTGGACATGGATTTCCTCCGGGAGGGACGGGGCCAGCAGCTCTTTCAGCCGGTCCACCTCGCCCGCCTTGCAGCTCACCAGAAGGCCGAAGCGGTCGCGGCTGAAGCGGGGGTCGTAATAGGGGGCGGTCTCGAACCGGAACAGGCGGGAAAAAAGGGCGAGCCCCAGGAGATTGGCGAGGCATCCCAGGAGGATGGTCCCTTCGAAGGCGACCACGCAGAAGGGGACCCAGGAGAGGGGCGGCTTACCACCCACTATGAGCCGGTTCACCAGCGCGGTACCGCCGGCGAGCCAGAAGCCGCCGACAAGGCCGCTCACGGCGCCCCCCAGGGTGAAGAGGCGGACCGGGCTATGGCGCTTTTTGAGCACGTGGTCGAGCGCTTCGATCTTCACCGGCGAGAAGCTCTCCATCACCTGGAACCCTCCGTCGCAGGAAAGCTTCGCCGCCTCCACCAGGCGCCCGGCATTGGAGAAGAGCGCCAAGACGCTCGGCCTTTGGGTGGCGATCCTCTCCCGCACCCGGCTGTCGCAGCTCCCCACCGGCTTGATCTCCTCGTCGGCCACCTTCTCCTTCAGCTCGCTCAGAGGGACCGTGGGGAGCGTCTTGGTGAAGCCCAGGAAGAAGAGTAAGAAGAAGCCGAAGGAGCTGGCGGTGATCATGAGTTCGACCCAACTGGGCGCATAGCCGCCGAAGTTGTGCGGCAGGAAGTCGTGCGCCTGCGAGGTGTAGATGATCATCAGCCTCTCGAACCACATCCCCAGGTTGATGAGGAGCGAGATGACGAAGAGGGGGACGAGGCTTGTGCGCATCTTCTTGAAGAGGAAGAGCCAGGGGACGAAGACGTTGCAGACGACGCAGAGCCAGTACATCCATGCCGGGGGGCCGAAGGCGCGCCAGAGGTGGTTCTGCCACTCGATGGGGTCCTCGCCGTACCAGGCGATGAAGGCCTCGACGGCGTAGGCGTAGCCGACGATGGTCGCGGTGAGGATGATGGTCTTCGCCAGCATCTCGAAGTGGCGCATTTCGATCAGGCGCTCCAGGCGCAGGTATCTGCGCATCGGGATCAGCAGGGTGATCACCATGGCGAGCCCCGAGTGGATGGCGCCAGCGACGAAGTAGGGGGGGAAGATGGCGCTGTGCCACCCGGGGAGGAGGCCCATGGCGAAGTCCCAGGAAACGACCGAGTGCACCGAGACCACGAGCGGCGTGGCAAAGGCGGCGAAGAAGAGGTAGGAGCGCCCGTAATGGTGCCACTGGCTCCCGGTGCCGGACCAGCCCAGCGACAGCGCGCGGTAGAGCCGGGTGCGCCAGTGCCTGGGGCCCAGCTGTTCCTGGTGCAGGTCGCGCGCCGCGGCAAGGTCGGGGATCATGCCGACGAACCAGAATATGGAGCTCACCGTGAGGTAGGTGGTGACGGCAAGGACGTCCCAGACCAGGGGGCTCACGAAGTTGGGCCAGATCTGGCGCTGCGAGGGGTAGGGGACGATGTAGTAGGCGGCCCAAAGCCTCCCCAGGTGGATGAGCGGGAAGAGCCCCGCGGTCAGGACCGCGAAGATGGTCATCGCCTCGGCGGAGCGCGAGACGGCGTCGCGCCAGTCGGCGCGCATCAGGTAGAGGATGGCGGAGATCAGGGTCCCGGAGTGGGCGATCCCGACCCAGAAGACGAAGTTGGTGATGTAGACGGCCCAGCCGACGGGGCGGTTCAGCCCGGTCACCCCCATCCCCGCCTGGGTCTGGTACATGAAGGTGAGCGCCGCGAGCCCGACCACCCCCGCGAGCGCGGCGGCGGTGAGGAAATAGGGGAGCGTCGGCTTCTTCAGCGCGCGCAGGACGTCGTCGTTTATCTCGCCGTAGCCTAAGTCAGCCAAGCTCCACCTCCACCCTGCGCAGGAAGGTCACTGCAGGTTTGGTGTGCAGCTCGTGCAGCAGCTGGTAGCGCCGCGGCTCGGTCGCGGCGAGCCTGGAGACGCGCGAGTTGGGGTCCAGCAGGTCGCCGAAGGTGAAGACGCCGGTAGGGCAGGTCTGGGCGCAGGCGGGGACGACCTCCCCATCCTGAAGCTGCCGCCTCTCCCGCGAGGCGCGGTACTCCGCCTGGCGGATGCGCTGCACGCAGAAGGTGCATTTCTCCATGACGCCGCGCGTCCTGACCGTGACCTCGGGGTTCAGCTGCAGGTCGAGAGGCTTGCGCCATTCCACGTTGAGCCAGTTGAAGCGGCGCACCTTATAGGGGCAGTTGTTGGAACAGTAGCGGGTGCCGATGCAGCGGTTGTAGATCTGGGCGTTCAGCCCTTCTTCGTTGTGGACCGCGGCGAAGACCGGGCAGACCGGCTCGCAGGGGGCGGCGTCGCAGTGCTGGCAGTGCAGTGGGAGCCAGGCGTAACGAAGCCGGTCCCCGGGCATCCGGTAGGGGGGGACCCTGAGCCAGGCCATCTCGCGCCCACCCCTGACCAGCTCCTTGCCGATCACCGGGATGTTGTTCTCGGCGTAGCAGGCGACGGCGCAGGCCCCGCAGCCGATGCAGCGCTGCAGGTCGATAGCCATCCCCCAACGGTGCTTCTTGTGCTCGTGCGCCGGGTACATGTCTTCCTCCGGGCGGTGCCCCTTGGAGAGGGGAAGGTCGAGGCGGTCCCCCTCCCCCGGCTTCATGACTCGCAGCTCCGACACCGGCACCGCCTGCAGCAGCTCGCGATGCAGCTGGTTGCGGGTCGGGGCGGTGGCGGTCATGCGGTCGCCGGCGCCGCCGGGGACCTTGGCGATGCGGCAGGGGGCGAAGGTCGAGCCACTGTTCACCCCCCCAAGGAGCAAGAAGGCGTTGGCCCCGATTCCCTTGGCGTTTTTTCCCAGCGCCGTGTGCCCCTGTCCCAGCCCTACGGCCACCGTCTGCAGGCCGACCTCCTCGGTGATCCGGGCGGGGGCGCGCAGGGAGCCGGTGGCAGTGGAGATCTGGACCATCTCCCCCTCCTCTATGCCGAGTGCTTCGGCCTGGCGGGGGTTCATGTCCACCCAGTTCCCCCAGACCACAAAGGAGACCGGGTCGGGCGCTTCCTGGAGCCAGCCGCGGTTGGCGAGGCGGCCGTCGTAGAGCATGATGGAAGGCCAGGCCCAGAGCTCGGCCTGGTCGGGCTTGGGAAGTGGCGTCACCCCCGCCGCCGCGAAGCGGAGCCCGCCCTTTGCCTGCAGCGCGGGTTGCGCAGCCGGGGACTTCGGGCGGGTACTCCAGTCCCCCCCCGTTCTGAGGGCCCCGGCCCAGGCTGCTTCCCCCCCCGGAGCGCTCCACCCGGCTTTGAGCCAGGAGGCGAAGTCGGCGGGGGGCTCGGCGCTCCCCTTGCGGGAAAGGGGGCGCCGAGCCAGACCGGCCATCTTGAGGAAGAGATCCCCCGCGCTGCGGGTGTCGTGGATGCGTCCCATTCCGGGTTGCATCAGGCCGCGGACCCCCGGTTCGGGTTCATATTCCCCCCACGACTCCAGCGGGGAATCGATGGGGAGGACCCAGTCGGCCATTTGCGCCGTCTCGTCCGGCATGGTTCCCAGGTAGACCACGGTCCCGGCGCGGCGCAGTTGCGCGGCCGCTCCGTTTCGGCTGTAGGCGGGATTGGTGTCGTGCACGAACAGGACGTCGTTGGCTCCGAGCGATCCGAGCAGGGCGGCAAGTTCCGCTTCGCGCGCGGTGCGGCTCAAGGCGTGCGGGCGGGAAAAATCCACGGTCTTCCCGACGGCTCCGACGGCGTAGTTTAAAAGCGCTACGCAAAGCGCCGTGTCGGACGCCACAGCTCCCTTGGCAGCCGAGGGGCCGGCGAGCGCCAGCGGGGCACGGGCGTTGGCGAACGCCTGCGCCACCTGCAAGAGCGTCGCCTCGGGTATGGCGGGAACCTGACCCGCTCCCTTCAGCATGCCGTCGAGCGCCCCCCTGAACGGGGTGAGGTCGTTTTTCTGCCAGCCGCGCTCGATGACGAGCTTCAATAGCGTCGCGGCCACCAGCCGTTCCTGCCCGGGAGGGACCTGGATGAAGCTGTCGGCGTTGGAGGCGGTCATGGAAAGCCTGGGCCCGACGTAGACCATGCGGTTCTGCGCCTCGTCCTGCCGGAAGCCGTGCATGTCGGCGAACTGGCGCGCGTAGGAAACCGGCGACACCCAGGTTTCCAGGAAGTCGGCGGCGAAGCTCAGGATGTAGTCGCTATTTTCCAGGTCGTGGTGCGGCACCACCGGCAGGCCGAAGAGCTCTTGGTGCGCGGCCCGCATCGGTTCGTAGTTGAACGCTTCGTGGAAGAGGAGTTTTCCGCGGAAAGCGGAGGCGAAGCCGGTCATCACCTCGGCCAGCGCGCCAGTCTGGAGGCTGGAAAGGATGACGGCGCGCCCGCCGGAGATAAGGCGCGTGGAGATGGCGGAGAGGGCGTCCTGCCAGTTGCTCGGCCTGGAGGCGCCGCCGCTGCGGTAAAGGACTTGCCGGAGGCGGTCCGGGTCGTAGAGCCCTTGCGGCGCCGACTGCCCCCGCGGGCAGAGGGCGCCCCGGTTCACCGGATGCGCCGGATTCCCCTCCGCCTTGGTCACCCTCCCGTCGCGGTGGGAGAGGTGCATGCCGCACCCCGCCGGGCATTCGCGGCAGGTTGTGGCGAAGACGGTCCAGGAACCCGGACGGATGTTCTCCGGGGGAATCACCTTGGGGATCAGCTTGTTGACCAGCTTTCGCGGCGGCTCGGTGACCAGCGCGATGCTGCTCCCTCCGGTCACCCACAAAAAGGTCCGTCTAGACATATCTGACATGGTGCAACCCCGTGATCCAAACAAATCCATAGCAGCAGCTTCAATAAAAGAGATATTAAGTAAAAGCTAATTTGATTTATCAGATTAGAGATCGTTAGTCAAGAACGTGAAACTCACCAGACGAGACCGCTCACGTTGACGCAGCCATAAATTGCGCTAGCCTGAAGCTCTATGAGTGGAAAGGAGCGAGCTATGAAGATAGACGTGGAGCAGTTCCAGGTTAAGGCAAAGGAGAAGGTGTCACTGAAGAGGCGGCCGACCGATGTGGCCCCTTTTTATCACTCAAAGGAACAGTACCAGGAGTGTCTCACCGAACAGATCGAGAGGCTGAGCGCCCTGCAGGGGCTTCTCTATGCCAATAACAACTATGCCGTGCTCTTGATCTTCCAGGCCATGGACGCCGCAGGCAAGGATGGTGTCATCAAGCATGTGCTTTCGGGGATCAACCCGCAGGGGTGCGAGGTCTACTCCTTCAAGCATCCCAGCGCCGAAGAACTGGACCACGACTTCCTGTGGCGCAGCGGGCGCCGGCTCCCGGAACGGGGGCGCATCGGGATCTTCAACCGCTCCTATTACGAGGAGGTGCTGATAGTTCGGGTGCACCCGGAGATCCTGGCGGGGGAAGGGCTTCCGGGGCAGTTGGTCAACGGCCATGTATGGCGGGACCGCTTCGAGTCCATCGTGAACCTGGAGGAGCATCTGCACAGAAACGGCACCCGCATCGCCAAGTTCTTCCTGCACATCTCCAAGGAAGAGCAGCGCAAGCGCTTCATCGAGCGGATCGACAACCCGGAGAAGAATTGGAAGTTCGACAAGGCAGACGTGGAAGAGCGAAAGCTCTGGAAGCAGTACATGGAGGCGTACCAGGATTGCCTGGAGGCAACCAGCCGCAAAAACGCCCCGTGGTACATCGTCCCTGCGGACGACAAGAAGAACGCGCGCCTGATCGTCGCCCAGGTACTGCTGAACCTGCTGGAGGAATTGAAGATGGAATATCCGGATACCTCGGAGGAGCGCCGCAAGGAACTGCAGGAGATACGGAAGGAATTGGCTAAGCCGGAATAGCGGAAAGCAGGCATGAAAAAGGCGGCTTGCGCCGCCTGATTCGAAAGCTGCATGGCAACTGTACCTAACGTGTGATGTTCCGGCCCGCGAGTAGAGCCGATACCAGCATGACGACTGCGACCACCAGGAAGAGATAGAACAGGATCTTGGCTATCCCGGCCGCTGCTGTGGCGATACCGCCGAATCCGAATACTGCGGCGATAATTGCGATAATGAAGAAAATGAGGGCCCAACGTAACATGACATCTCACCTCCCTGCACTTTCATTAACTTCTCTAAATAAAGTATAGCATGGGCAGAAAACGGTTTAACAGCTTGTAATTTTCCAATTTTTGGAGGTTGGAAAGCGGCAGGGCGCGGACACATGAGCGCTGTCTGCTCCCCGTTTTCAGCCAAAGCTACCCGTTTTGCAGCCGCTCCAGGCAGCGCTCCATGTCGATACCGGGACCGAGGACGCCTTGGAACAGGTCGCCGACCTGCTCCAGCCGCTTCCCGATGGTGTTGATGGTGAACTGGCGCGGGTCGAGACCCGGCTTCACTTCCTCCCAGCGAAGCGGCGCCGAAACGGTCGCCCCGGGGCGGGGGCGGATGCTGTAGGGGGCGGCGAGGGTCTGGCCCGGCTTGTTCTGCAGGAAGTCGAGGTACACCTTTTTCTGGCGCTGCCTGGGGCTGCGCAAGAGGCTGGTGAAGCCGGGGACCTTGTGGTGCGCGAGGGTCGCCACCAGCTTCGCGAATACCCCTGCCGTGTCGTAGTCGTAGCGTGCTCCCAGCGGGACGTAGATGTGGATGCCGGTGGCGCCGGAGGTCTTCGGGAAACTGGCCGCGCCCGCGCTTTCCAGGACTTCGTGCACGGCGAGCGCGGTCTCGATCACCTTCTCGAAGGAGATGTCCTCGGGGTCCAGGTCGATCACCAGGTAATCGGGGTAGTCGAGCTGCTGCAGCCGCGACAGCCATGGGTTGATCTCGATGCAGCCCAGGTTGGCCATGTAGATGAGCGTCGCCTCGTCCTGGCAGACGAGGAACTTGATGTTCTTGTCGACGTGTTTGGAATAGATCTCCCGGGCGGTGATCCAGGGGGGGATCAGGTCGGCCGTCTCCTTCTGGTAGAAACCTCCTTCGGCGATGCCGTGCGGCGTACGGTACATCGACTCCGGGCGGTCCATGAGGTACGGGAGTATCACCCGTGCCATCTTGCGGTAGTAGTCGATGACGTCCCCCTTGGTATATCCCTCCTCCGGCCAGAAGACCTTGTCCAGGTTGGTCAGGGTGAGCCGCTGCCCGTCGATGACGAGGTTTACCTCCCCTTTCTTCGCGCCCCCCTTCTTCACGAAAGGCTTGGCTGTGGCAACCGTCTCCTCTGCAGGCACCTTTTCCCCTGCCGCAGGCTCGCCAACATCCTCCTCTTGATCCGTCTGCGCATGGTGCACCGGGGGCTGGACCTCCGCGGGAAAGATCTCCCGCTGCACGGACCTGGGGTCCTTGTCCTCACGAAGCCCCAGGAAAATGGGCAGGCGCATGACGTTCTCGTCGGTCCACTCGGCGAATTCGACCTCGCAGACCAGCACTGGTTTGGTCCAGGTAACCGGCATGCTGGTCTTCACCTGCTGCCGGAAAGGGGACTCCGGCTGGATCAGCGGTTGCAGCGCAGCGTACATCTCCTTCAACCCCACATCGTCGAACCCCCCTCCGGTAAGCCCGATGTAGACCAGCTCGCCATTTTCGTAGACCCCCAGCACGAGAGAGCCCAATCCTTTCCTGCTCCCTCGGGGCTGGGTGAACCCGCAGATCACCGCCTCCTGCTGCAGCCGTATCTTAATCTTCAGCCAGTCGCCGCTTCTTCTTCCCGCAAAATACCGGCTGTCGGCCCTTTTGGCGAGGATTCCCTCCAGGTTGTTCTCGCGGGCAAGCTCGAAGAACTGCCTGCCGTACTCCCTGATATGGTCGCTGAAGCGGACCCAGGGGAGTTCGGGGAGCAGGTTGCGAAGCCTCTCCTTGCGTGCCTGGAGCGGTTCGGCGCGCAGGTCCTCGCCGTCGAGGTAGAGGAGGTCGAAGGCGTAGTAGTAGATGTTCTTCTCCCCGGTGCGCAGGCTGTTCTGCAAGAGCTGGAAGGAAGACCTCCCCTTGGCGTCGAGGGCTACCACCTCACCGTCCAGCACTGCCGTGACCGGCAGGGAAGCAAGTGACTGGACGATGGCGGGGAAGCGCTTGTTGAAGGAGAGGTTGTTGCGCGAGTAGAGCTGCACCTCGCCGCCCTCTATCTCGGCGATGGCGCGGTAGCCGTCGAGTTTTATCTCGAAGAGCCAGTCGGGATCGTCGAAGGGCTCGGCCGCGGAGTTGGCCAGCATCGGAGTGAGTCGGTGCGGCATCGGAGCGGCAGGTCTGACAGGTCCGACTGGTTCCGCCGCCTCTGCGGCGGCTAGGGGCAACGCCTGTGGCTTCCTCCCCGTCTTTAGCTCCTCGATGGTGACGTCACTGACCACCGAACGGTCCTGCAACGTCACGTCCTCGGTCGAGGCGAACCGGTCGTTTTTCTTGATCAAAAGCCAGGTGTTCTCCTTGTCCCCCTTGATGCGAACTAGGGCATATTCCCCGTTCAATTTCCGGCCGACGAGGATGAATTTCAGGTCTCCCTTTTTCAGCCCCTCGCGCAGCAGCCTCACGCCCTGTTCCGGATCGGCCGCCCCCGGGGCCTCATAGCTCCCGGTGTCCCAGACGATCACCTCGCCTGCCCCGTAATTCCCCTTGGGAATCACCCCCTCGAAGTCGCCGTAGTCGTAGGGGTGGTCCTCCACCATCATGGCGAGCCTTTTTACCGAGGGATCCAGCGAGGGGCCCTTGGGGATGGCCCAGCTTTTCAGAACTCCGTCGAGCTCGAGCCTAAAGTCGTAATGCAGATGAGAGGCCGCGTGCTTATGCACCACGAACCGTAAAGATCTCTCCGACTTCCCCTCGCTGGCCGGCGGCTCCGGCGTCCTCCCCGGATTCCTTTTGCGCTGATACTCTTCCAGTCCCATGAGAACCTCCCCTTTTCAAGGTCATGAGTTTATCACATCGCCAGATCGGCTTTAGATGGGCTTGTCTGAATTGACAAAGCAAGGACCGCGGCTAGATTATTAGACGTTGCAAATCATGGGCCCTGTTTCCCCTCTGCCGACCCAACGAGGAGGAGGCGCTGGAACCGGATTCGGAACACGGCTTAAAGCCGAAAAAACAAAGCCCCCGAGCGGGCGCAGGAAAGGAGAAAGAGGCATGAGAGTCCAGGATATCCGGGAGATAGCCCAGAGGATGGCGATCCCCACATCAAAACTGAAGAAAGGCGAACTGATCAGGGTGATACAAAGAACCGAGGGGAATCGGCAGTGTTTCGATTCGGGGCAGTCGGGGCAATGCGGCCAGCGGGAATGCCTGTGGGCCGATGACTGTAACTAGGGCGACCGCCGCGGCAAACGCCGCCGGCGGCAGTGATGACGCGAGGCAGATGGAGGAGGCGCCGAGATGGACTTTGACTACACGGAGTACGAATACCTTCCAGAGTGCAAGGACGGATGCGGCGCCATCACCGACTGGCTGAACAGCAGGGAAATGGCACGCGAGGTAGGTGAGAACCATGGCAGGCAGACCGGCCACGAGTGGATCGTGCTGGAGAAGATGAGAGAGGAGCAGCCGCTCCGAAAATGAAACGTCCTACCCGGCGCCATCGGTGCCGGGAATAACAGGGAGAACCAACCCGGAGGTACCGAATGAACAGAGACGACATACTCAACCACTTGGGAAAACTGATACAGCTCGACGTGGATGCCACCCATGCCTACGACCAGGCGATCAGGAACGTGAACGAGGTGGTCATCAAGGACAAGCTGATCCAGTTCCAGGCCGACCACAGAAAGCACATCGACTTACTCTCAGCGAAAATGCTGGAGTTGGGTGGCACCCCGCCTGAACTCACCTCCGACTTCAAAGGCTTCCTGATCTCGGGCTTCACCGCCCTGCGCAGCCTCACCGGTTCGAAAGGAGCCCTTGAAGCTATGGAGACCAACGAGCGCCTGACCACCAGCCGCTACGAGGAAGCCTCAAAGCTCGACTTCCCGGTGGACATCTCCGCCATCGTCCGTTCCAACTACGCCGACGAACAGCGCCACCTCTCGTTCATCCGCGAGGCGATACCGACGCTTAAATAGTCAGAGGGAATTGACCAACCCAGGCAGGCTTGGCGCTTGCCTCGAAGAGGGCCCGGATCAGCTACGATTCCGGGTTCTTTTTGTTAATGAGAGAGCTGCGCCGCGTTTTCTACTAAAACGCAACCCCGCCATTGACGGGCATTGACACGAGAGATGTCTAAAGTATCTTTAATAAACCATTTTTATTGTTTGTCATTAATGATAACAACGACGCGTGCAGGAGACGTCTTATGGTAGCTGCTGCCTGGAAATTCGATCTGGGTGCCACCGTGCTTAAAGAGGGAGGAACCCGCTTTCGGGTCTGGGCTCCGAAGTCGCAGACGGTGAACCTTCTCATCCTTTCCGGCAAGGCGGCCGGCGCGGTCCTCATGCAGCAGGAGGAAATGGGTTACTACTCCGCCACGGTAGCCGGGGTGGCCGACGGCGACCGCTATCTCTACCAGCTCGACAACGGCAAGACCTTCCCCGATCCCGTTTCGCGCTACCAGCCGGATGGGGTGCACGAGCCTTCCCAGGTGGTGGACCCAGATCTGTTCGAATGGTCGGACGAAGGGTGGACCGGCATCCCGCTGGAGCAGTACCGGATCTACGAGATCCACACTGGGACCTTCACCAAGGAGGGGACCTTCGAGGCGGCGATATCTTTTCTCGACTACCTGGTTGACTTGGGGATCACCGCGGTCGAGATCATGCCGGTGTCGCAGTGCCCCGGCAAGCGCAACTGGGGTTACGACGGCGTTTTTCACTTCGCGCCGCAGAGCAGTTTCGGCGGCCCGGACGGATTGAAAAGGCTGGTGAACGCCTGCCACAAGAAGGGGCTCGCGGTGCTCCTGGACGTGGTCTACAACCACTTCGGCCCGGAAGGGAACTACCTCTGGGATTTCGGCCACTACTTCACCGACAAGTACCGCACCCCGTGGGGGCGGGCCATGAACCTGGACGGGGCCTACAGCGACTCGGTCCTCGAGTTCTTCTTGCTGAACGCTGGGTACTGGATCAACGAGTTCCGCTTCGATGGCCTCAGGCTGGACGCGGTGGACTGGATCTTCGATCAGACGCCGAAGCCGCTTTTGCAGCGGCTGGCCGAGGAGGTGCACCTGCACCGGGGACGGCTGGGGAGGGAGATCTTCCTCTTCGCGGAGAACGACACCAACGACGCGCGACTGATCAAGCCGCCGGAGTTGTGCGGCTTCGGCTTGGACGCCCAGTGGTGCGACAATTTCCACCACGCGCTGCGCACCCTGCTCACTAGAGAGACTACCGGCTACTACGAGGACTTCGGCCAGTTCAGCCAGATGGTGAAGACTTACGAGGAGGCCTTCGTCTTCACCGGCGAATACTCCCAATACCGCAAGCGCCGCCAGGGAGGACCGGCAAAGGACCTCCCCACCTCGCAGTTCGTGGTCTTCTCGCAGAACCACGACCAGGTTGGAAACAGAAAATGCGGGGACCGGCTGAGCGGGAGCCTCCCGGTGGGACAGCTCCTTTTGGTCGCCGGGGTAGTGATCCTTTCCCCCTACATCCCGATGCTGTTCATGGGAGAGGAGTACGGGGAAAAGGCGCCGTTCCACTACTTCATCGACCATGGCAACCCGGAGCTGGTCGAGCTGGTCAGGAAGGGGAAACACGAGGAGCATGCCTCGGGCATCTGCGAGGGGGAGATCCCAGACCCGGCGGCGGAGGAGACCTTCCTGGAGTCGAAGATAGATCTCGTCAGCGAAAAGGTGGGGGAGCAGGCGGTCATCCTTGAGTTCTACAAGAAACTCTTCTCGCTGCGCAGCACCTTGCCCGCGCTCCAGGTGTTCCAGCGCGAGCAGATGGAGGTGTCCGGGATGCCTCAGCAAAAGGTCCTCTGCTTCAGAAGGTGGTCCGGCCAGAATTCGGTCCTTTGCCTCTTCAGCTTCAACAACATGCAGCAGGAGATCTCCCTGCCTCTTGCCGAAGGGACTTGGGAAAAGCTGCTCGACTCCTCGGCCCAGCACTGGCTCGGGCCGGGTGAAGAGGCACCGGTGAAGGTCGAGGTGACAGGAGAGCCGGGAGAGATTCCGGTATCGATCAACCCATACAGCGTGGTGGTTTACGCCGCCGACCTGACAGGAGGAGCACATGGAGCAAGCTAACGAGCGGTTTGTCTGCATTCACGGCCATTTTTACCAGCCGCCGCGCGAGAACCCCTGGCTCGAAGCGGTCGAGATCCAGGATTCCGCCTTCCCCTACCATGACTGGAACGAGAGGATCACCGCCGAGTGTTACGCCTCCAACTCCGCGTCGCGGATATTGGACGGCGAACAGCGGGTCATGGATATCACCAGCAACTACGCCAAGATCAATTTCAACTTCGGCCCTACCGTTCTCTCCTGGATGCAATTCGCCGCCCCGAAGATCTACCAGGCAATCCTGGAGGCGGACAAGCTGAGCATGGAGTGGCGCTCCGGGCACGGCTCGGCCATCGCCCAGGTCTTCAACCACATGATCATGCCGCTGGCCAATTCCCGGGACAAGCGGACCCAGATCATCTGGGGGATCAAGGACTTCGAGCAGAGGTTCCAGCGCTTCCCCGAAGGGATGTGGCTCGCCGAGACCGCCGTGGACCTGGAGAGCTTGGACCTCCTGGCGGAATACGGGATCAAGTACACCATCCTCGCCCCGCACCAGGCGGCGGGGTACCGCGAGCTGGGCGACGAGGAGTGGACCGAGACGGAGATCGATCCGACCCGGGCCTACCTTTGCAAGCTTCCCTCCGGGCGCGAGATCAGCCTCTTCTTTTACGACGGTCCCATCTCCCGCGCGGTCGCCTTCGAGAACCTTCTGGACAGCGGCGAGGCGCTCGCCAACCGGCTGGTGGGTGGATTCACCGAGGACCGCGACTGGTCCCAGCTCATGCACATCGCCACCGACGGCGAGACCTACGGACACCACCAGAAGTTCGGCGACATGGCGCTCGCCGCCGCCTTGAACCACATCGAGCTGAACAACCTGGCGCGTCTCACCAACTACGGCGAGTACCTGGAACTCTGCCCCCCAACGATGGAGGCGAAGATCCACGAGCGGACCTCCTGGAGCTGCGCCCACGGCGTGGAGCGCTGGAACAGCGACTGCGGATGCTCCGGCGGGGTGCCGGGATGGAACCAGCAGTGGCGCGGTCCCTTGCGCGCCTCGCTCGACTGGCTGCGGGACCGCCTGGCGCAGGGCTTCTCGCGGAAGGGGGCGGAACTCTTCAAGGACCCTTGGCAGGCGCGAGACGCTTACATCGAGGTGATCCTGAACCGGGAAATGGAGCGGGCGGAAAGCTTCCTGGCCCAGCACGCGAAGAAGGACCTCGACGCCTCGGAAAAGATCACCGCGCTGAAGCTTTTGGAGATGCAGCGTCATGCCATGCTGATGTACACGAGCTGCGGCTGGTTCTTCGACGAGCTCTCGGGGCTGGAGACGGTGCAGGTGATCGATTACGCCAGCCGCGCGCTGCAGCTCTCCGAGGGGATCGCGGAACACGGTGTGGAGAAGGCCTTTCTGGACCGCCTGAAGGAGGCGAAGAGCAACATTCCCGCGCACCAGGACGGGCTCTGGATCTACCAGAACTTCGTGCTCCCCATCCGGCTGGACCTGGTCAAGGTCGGCGCCCACTACGCCTTCAGCTCGCTCTACGAGGAGTACGAGGACCATTCTCAGATCTACTGCTACGCCATCGCCAAGGAGGAGTACAGCAAGGTCTCCACCCCCGACGCGGTGATAGCAATGGGGCGCATCCACGTCGCCAGCGAGATCACCGAGGAGAACGCCTGCCTCACCTTCTGCGTCATGCGCCTGGGGAGCCACGACTTCAAGGGGGGGGTGATCGAAAGCTGCGACCCGCAGGCGTATGCAGCCATGCGGGAGGAGATGAGCGCCAGCTTCGACAAGGGGCTTTACACCGAGCTGGTCACCCTGATGGACAAGCACTTCGGCACCCACAGCTTCTCCCTTTTGAACCTTTTCTCCGACGAGCAGCGCAAGATCATCAACATCATCATCAACCAGAACATGGAGGAGAGCATCTCCAGCTACCAGGAGATGTTCGAGCGCAGCCGCCCGCTGATGGAGTTCGTCAAGGAGACCCGGGTCCCGGTGCCGCACATATTCCTGGCGGCGGCCGAGCCGGCTTTGAACCAGTCGCTGAAAAAAGCGATGAGCGAGGAGGAGATCGACGACGACGCGGTGCACCGCATCATCGGCCAGATCAAGAAGTGGCAGGTGGGGATCGACGGCGGGGACACCGAGTATTTCATGCGCCGGCACATGGAGAGCATGTCCTCGCAACTGATGGAGCATCCGGATGACGTGAAGCTGATGGGAAGGATGCTGAAGTACATGAACCTCCTGAACGAGATCCCCATCAACCTGGTGCTCTGGCAGATGCAAAACGACTACTACATCCTGGCCAAGAGCGTGTACTCCGATTTCGCCGCAAAGGCAGCCAAGGGGGAGGAGGGGACGGCCGCATGGATAGAGGCGTTCCGGAAGTTGGGGGAAACCTTCCGCTTCAATCTCGGCGCAGTGCTGCCGCAGGGGTAGCCAGGGGGGAGCATGGCAGAGAATTATAAGCCGGCTGCGAGAATCCCGACGGCCACCTACCGGCTGCAGTTCAACGCCGGGTTCACCTTCGCGGACGCCACCAGGATCATCGGATACCTGAACGATCTTGGGATTAGCGACGTCTACGCCTCCTCGTACCTGGCTGCCAAGGAAGGAAGCGTTCACGGCTACGACGTGGTGAACCAGACCGTGCTGAACAAGGAAGTTGGGGACGAGCAGAGCCACCTCGCCATGGTGGAGGAGCTCAAGCGGCACGGGATGGGGCATATCCTGGACTTCGTACCCAACCACATGTGCATCGAGAGTGGTGAGAACCTCTGGTGGATGGACGTCCTCGAAAACGGGATGAGCTCCCCCTACGCGCACTTCTTCGATATCGATTGGGAGCCGGTAAAAAAGGAGCTGACCGGGAAGGTGCTGCTGCCGCTTCTGGGGGATCAGTACGGCAAGGTGTTGGAAAGCGGCGGATTGCAGCTCATTTTCAAGGAGGGTGCCTTCTTCGTCCAGGTCTACGCGCTGCAGATCCCGCTGGAGCCTAGGAGCTACCTGCAGATCCTCCAGTACCGGCTGGACGCGTTGAAGGAGAAGTTCCCGGCCGAGGCGGCGCCGGTCGAGGAACTTTTGAGCATCGAGACGGCGCTGCAGCACCTGCCGCTGGCGACCGAGCAGGACCCGGAGAAGATGGGCGAGCGGCACCGCGAGAAGGAGATCATCAAAAAGAGGCTCTGGCAGCTTTGCCATGAGTCGCCGGAGGTGGCCGCCTTCATCGCGGACAACGTGAAGAGCTTCAATGGCAGCAAGGGGGACCCGCGCAGCTTCGATCTTATGGACAAACTCTTGCGGGACCAGGCGTACCGCCTCTCCTACTGGCGGGTGGCTACGGAGGAGATCAACTACCGGCGCTTCTTCGACATCAACGGCCTTGCCGCCATCAGGATGGAAGACCAGGCGGTGTACGACCTGACCCACACGCTCTTGTTCCGGCTGATCCGGGAGGGGAAGGTCACCGGCGTCCGCATCGACCACGTGGACGGGCTCTACGATCCCGTTTCCTATCTGCAGAACCTCCAGAAAAGCAGTTACTTCCAGTTGCGGCAGGCAGGCTCCACGTTTCCCGCGGATAACGGGGAGGAGAAGAAAGAGGCGCTCGAGAAGGAATATAACGCGCTCCTGGAGACGGACCCCTGCTACAAGCCTTTCTACGCAGTGGTGGAGAAGATCCTGATGAAGGGGGAACTGCTCCCCGACCAGTGGCCGGTCTTCGGGACCACGGGGTACGACTTTTTGAACAGCTTGAACGGCATCTTCGTGGCCACCGAGAAGGCGAAGCAGATGGACCGACTCTACGACCGGTTCGTGAAGTGGGGGGGAGATTTCCCTGATCTCGTCTACGAAAAGAAGAAGCTGGTGATGCAGGTATCGCTCTCCGGCGAGAGGAACATGCTGGCGCACCAGTTGAACAACATCGCCGAGCAGGATCGGCTCACCCGCGACTTCACCCTGAACAGCCTGGCCCGCGCCATCAGCGAGGTCATCGCCTGTTTCCCGGTGTACCGCACCTACGCCAACTCGGCCTCCGTGCGCGACAAGGACGTGCAGTACATCGAGGCGGCCGTATATAAGGCCAAGCGGCGCAACCCGGCCATCAGCGGCTCCGTGTTTGACTTCGTGAGGGACGTGCTCTTGTTGAAATCGCCGGAGCGTGCGACCGAGAACGACCGCCGCGCCTGGCTCTACTTCGCCATGCGTTTCCAACAGATAACCGGGCCGGTGATGGCCAAAGGGCTCGAGGACACAGCCTTCTACGTCTATAACCGGCTGGTTTCGTTGAACGACGTCGGGGGGATGCCCGGGAAGTTCGGCACCACCCTCGAGGCGTTCCACGGCCAGAATCTCGACCGTAACAAGACCTTTCCCCACGCCATGATCGCCACCGCTACCCACGACTCCAAGCGCGGCGAGGACGTACGCACCAGGATCGATGCGCTATCCGAGATCCCGGAGCTCTGGCAGAAGTCCGTGGTCAGGTGGAGCCGGTTCAACAAGGGGAAGAGCACCTCCATTGAGAACCAGCCGGTGCCCGACCGCAACGAGGAGTACCTCCTGTACCAGATCCTTCTGGGGGTCTGGCCGGCAGGCGAGATGGACCAGGAAGAGTACAAGAGCCTCAAGGGGAGGGTCCGGGACTACATGGTCAAGGCGCTCCGGGAGGCCAAGGTCAACACCAGTTGGGTGAGCCCGAACACCGCCTACGAGGAAGGGGTGACCTCGTTCGTGGACCGGATCCTGGAGCCGGGGCCGGAAAACGTGTTTCTGCGCGAGTTCCTGCCGCTGCAAAGGCGGTTGGCGCGCTGCGGCATCTTCAGCTCGCTTTCGCAGACCTTCCTGAAGATGGTCTCCCCCGGGGTTCCGGACTTCTACCAGGGGACCGAGCTCTTCGAGTTCACCCTGGTCGACCCGGACAACCGCCGCCAGGTCGATTACGGCAAGAGGGTTGAGCTGCTCGCCGACCTCAAGGCGCGCGAGGCTGAAACGGGTCCGGAAGCGCTCTGCCGCGAACTGATGGGGAAGGCGAAAGACGGCAGGATCAAGCTCTATCTCATCTACCGGGTCTTGAACTACCGCAGGAGCAACCGCGGCCCCTTCGAAGGGGGGGAGTACCTGCCGCTGGAGGCAAAGGGGACGCGGGAGCGGCACATCTGCGCCTTCGCCCGCAAGGGGAAGGAAAAGACCGTGATAGCCGCCGCCGCGCGGCTGGTGGCGACCCTGATGCCGGCGGAGGGAAGCCTCCCCTTGGGGGAGGAGGCCTGGCAGGACACGGTCCTGGTACTGCCGGAAGGGTGCGGCGGCAGGTTCAGGAACATCGTCAACGGCGAGGAACTGGAGGCGCAGGAACAGGGAGGGGAGCAGGTGATCCCGCTGGCGCGGCTCTTCGGGCAGGTGAGCGTGGCGCTCTTGGAGTCCGCCTCCGCGTAAAGCTACGGCGGACAAGCCCGCTCCGCATAAGGGAGAAGCTATGGAAGGCAGAGCGCGGATAGCGATAGAGGGGGTCCACCCGCAGATCGATTGTGGCCGGTTCGCCGTGCAGCGGGTAACGGGCGACGAGATGGCGGTGCAGGCGGACATCTTCAGCGACGGCCACGAAGAGGTGGTGGCCATGCTGCTCTACCGCCGCCAGGGGGATGAAGTGTGGCAGGAGACCCAGATGCAGCGCCTGGAGAACGACCGCTGGCAGGGGAGCTTCAAGCTCGGGGAACCGGGGTTCTACGAGTACAGCCTCCTCGGCTGGGTGGACCATTTCCGCACCTGGCAGCGCGACCTGCAGAAAAGGTTCGAGGCGGGGCAGGATGTCTCGGTCGACTTGAAGATCGGCAGCAGCATCCTGTCGCAGGCGGCCAAGGAGGCGAAGGAGCCGGACGACGCGAAGCTGCGCCAGGCGGTGGAAGCGCTGAACCAGGAACCGGAGCTGGAAGGGGCGGTGGCGCTCGGACTCGACAGCCGGCTTGCCGATCTGGTCAGCACCTGCTGCGCCCGCGGCCTCGCCACCCGCTACCACAAGGATCTTGTGGTCCGGGTGGACCGGAAAAAGGCGCTCTTCAGCAGCTGGTACGAACTCTTCCCGCGCTCCCTGGGGGGAGCGGAAGGGAGGCACGGCACGCTGAAGGACTGCATCGCGATCCTCCCAGACATCGCTGAGCTTGGCTTCGACGTGCTCTATCTCCCCCCCATTCACCCCATCGGCACCAGCAAGAGAAAGGGGAAGGCGAACCAGGTCGAGGCGGAGCCCGGGGACCCGGGGAGCCCCTGGGCCATCGGCTCGCCTGAGGGTGGGCACAAGTCTATACATCCCGAACTGGGAACACTGGAGGATTTCCAGGCCCTGGTCCTCGAAGCGGATCGGCACGGCATCGAGATCGCCCTCGACATCGCCTTCCAGTGCTCGCCGGACCACCCCTACCTGAAGGAGCATCCCGAATGGTTTCTCTGGAGGCCGGACGGCACGGTCCAGTACGCGGAGAACCCTCCCAAGAAATACCAGGACATCGTCCCGTTCAACTTCGAGACGCCGCAGTGGCAGGAGCTTTGGGAGGAGCTGAAGAGCATCTTCTTCTTCTGGATGGACCGGGGGGTGCGCATCTTCCGGGTGGACAACCCGCACACGAAGCCCTTTCCCATGTGGGAATGGATCATCGCCAAGGCGAGGGAGAAGGATCCAAACGTCATCTTCCTCGCCGAGGCGTTCACCAGGCAAAAGATCATGTACCGGCTGGCGAAGCTCGGCTTCTCGCAGTCCTACAGCTATTTCGCCTGGCGCAACAGCAAGCGGGAGCTGACCGAGTACCTGACGGAGTTGACCCGAAGCGACGCGAAGGAGTTCATGCGCCCCAACTTCTGGCCCAACACCCCGGACATCCTGACCGAGTACCTGCAGTACGGGGGCCGTGCCGCTTTCATGATCCGGGTGACGCTGGCGGCGACGCTTTCCTCCAACTTCGGCATATACGGCCCGGCGTTCGAGCTCTGCATCCCGACGGCGGAGGCCGCCGGATCCGAGGAATACAAGGACGCCGAGAAGTACGAGATCCGCCCATGGGACCGCAAGGGGCCCGGGAACATCAGGGAGCTGATCTCCAAGCTGAACCGGATCCGGCGCGAGTATTCGGCGCTGCAGGAGACCTGCAACGTGCAGTTCCTGGAGTCCGACAGCGACAGCGTGCTCTTTTTCGTGAAGACCTCCGGTAAGCCGGGCGCCTCGCTCCTGGTCGCCGTGAACCTCGACCCTTTCCGGGTCCGCAGCGCGAAACTGCGCCTGCCGCTGGGGCTTCTCGGTGTCCTGTCCGGACAGTCGTACCTGTTGCACGACCTCTTGAACGGCGAGCGCTCCATCTGGCAGGGGGAGTGGGCCAGCGTAACCCTCGACCCGCAGCTGGCGCCGGCAGGGATCTTCCGCCTCAGCACCTGGCTCCGCAAGGAATCCGACTTCGATTACTACTTATAGCAGGCGGCGATTCTGTCCCGCTAACATCGAGTCCCCCTTGCCCTGTGGAAGCGGCAGGGCGGATCACTCACCTACCTATCAACGACTCCCCCCTCCACTTGCGGGAGGGGGCGCGGGGGTGGGGGAAGGTGCCACGTCATAGGCTGGTGGCTTCACCGCCGGTCCCTCCGAAGTAACTAAAAGGGGTAAAGCCATGCCACAGCGCAGCGACAAAAACCCGCTCTGGTTCAAGGACGCCATCGTCTACGAGGTGCACATCAGGAGTTTTTGCGACAGCAACGGGGACGGCATCGGAGACTTCCGGGGGCTGTTGCAAAAACTCCCCTACCTGCGCGACCTGGGGATCACCGCCATCTGGGTGCTCCCCTTCTATCCCTCTCCCCTGAAGGACGACGGCTACGACATCGCCGACTACCGCAGCGTTCACCCGGACTACGGCACCCTGCGCGATTTTCAGGACTTCCTGAAGGGTGCCCACGCCCTCGGCATGCGGGTCATCACCGAGCTGGTCTTAAACCACACCTCGGACCAGCACCCCTGGTTCCAGAAATCCCGCACCTCGAAGCCGGGCTCCCCCTGGCGCGACTTTTACGTCTGGTCCGACACCCCCGACAAGTACCTGGACGCCCGCATCATCTTCAAGGATTTCGAGGTCTCCAACTGGACCCGCGATCCCGTCGCCAAGAGCTACTTCTGGCACCGGTTCTATTCGCACCAGCCCGACCTCAACTACGACAATCCCCGGGTGCACGAGGCGATGTTCCGGGTCATCGACTTCTGGCTGGGGATGGGGGTGGACGGCCTCAGGCTCGACGCCGTCCCCTACCTCTACGAGCGTGAGGGGACCAACTGCGAGAACCTGCCGGAAACCTACGAGTTCCTGAAGAAGCTGCGCGCCTACATCGACGCCAAGTACCCGGACCGGATGCTCCTGGCCGAGGCCAACCAATGGCCGGAGGACGCAGCCTCCTATTTCGGGGGGGGAGCCGCCTGCCAGATGTGCTTCCATTTCCCGCTCATGCCCCGCATGTTCATGGCGCTGCAGATGGAGGATTCCTTCCCCATCATCAACATCCTGCAGCAGACCCCGGTCATACCGCAGCAGTGCCAGTGGGCGCTCTTCCTAAGAAACCACGACGAGCTCACCCTGGAGATGGTGACCGACGAGGAGCGGGACTACATGTACCGGATCTACGCACGCGACCCGAGGGCGCGCATCAACCTGGGGATCCGGCGCCGGCTGGCGCCGCTCATGGGGGACGACCGGCGCAAGATAGAGCTGATGAACGTCCTTCTTTTCTGCCTTCCCGGCACCCCCATCATCTACTACGGCGACGAGATCGGCATGGGGGACAACTATTATCTCGGCGACCGCAACGGGGTGCGCACGCCGATGCAATGGAGCCCGGACCGAAACGCCGGCTTCTCCCCGGTGAACCCGCAAAAGCTCTACCTCCCCGCCATCATCGACCCGGAGTACCACTACGAGGCGCGCAACGTCGAGAACCAGGCGAAGAACCCCTCTTCGCTTCTTTGGTGGATGAAGCGGATGATCGATCTGAGGAAGCGGTTCAAGGCCTTCGGCTGGGGGAGCGTCGAGTTCATGCCGATTGAGAACTCCAAGGTGCTGGCCATGGTCAGGAAATATGAGGATCAGTCCATCGTGGTGCTGATCAACCTATCCCGTTCCACGCAGTTCGTGCAGGTGAACCAGCCGCGCTTCGCCGGCTTTTATCCCGAGGAGATGTTCAGCCGCAACCGGTTCCCGGTCATCAAGGACTCCCCTTATGGCGTCATCCTGGGAGCTTACGATTACCACCTTCTGCTCATGAAGGACGGAAGCGAAGAGGTCAAGCCTCGGGAGGAGGGGGTGCTGGAAGAGGTTCCGGTCACCGGCAGCTGGGAAAACGTGCTGAGGTCGGCGGGGCTCAGGCAGCTGGAACAGTCGGTCCTTCCCGAATACCTGAAGAGGTCCCGCTGGTTCCAGGGGAAGAGCCGGATCATGGTCCGCTTTTCGGTGATGGAGAAGGTACCCGTCCCGGTCAACAGCTCCTCGGTCATCCTCACGCTTTTGGAGGTGAGCTACAGCGAGGGGGCGCCGGAGACCTACCTGCTGCCGCTGCATTTCGTCCCCATGGACGGCGGAGGCGAAGGGATCCTTACCGAGACGCCGGCCGCCGTCGTCTGCAAGCTGCGCATCGGCGACAAGGTCGGAGTCCTCTACGACGGCACCTACAACTCTCACTTCCGCTGGTCGCTTTTCGAGATGATCTGGCGCCGCAAGGCGATCCGCACCGACGGGGGGAGGCTCTCCGGGCGCCCGGCCGGCGGGATGGGCGCGCTCATGGAAGGGAAGGAGCCTCCGTTCGTCTCCCAGGTGGGGAAATCGGAGCAGAGCAACACCTCGATGCTCTTCGACAAGCACTTCTTCCTGAAGCTGTACCGGCGCCTGGAGGAGGGGGCGCATCCGGAAGTGGAGATCGGGAGGTTCCTCTCGGACCGGATCCATTTCCAGCACGTGGCGCCCCTGGCCGGGACCATCGAGTACCGGCGACCCGGGCTGGAGCCGGTGGCTATCGGGATGCTGCAGGCCTTCGTCCCCAACCAGGGGGATGCCTGGGCCTTCACCCTCGGGGAAGCGGGGCAGTTCATCGATCGTGTGCTGGCCCATCGCGAGGAGGCGAAGGAATCTGGGACTCCCGCCGTCGCCCAACCGGACACCGCGGCCACCGGCTTCTCCACCGTGCTGCATGATCTGATCCAGGGGTTGTACCCGGAGATGGTGGCCCTGATCGGAAAGCGCACGGCGGAGCTGCACCTGGCCCTTTCCTCCCGCAGCGACGACCCCTCCTTCGCGCCCGAACCCTTTGCGCTTCTTTACCAGCGCTCGGTGTACCAGTCGATGCGCAGCCGCACCAGGAAGGTCTTCGACCTCTTACGCCGGAACCTGGGCCGGCTTCCCCAAGAACTAGTGCCGGAGGCCGAGGCGCTTCTGGGGATGGAACCGGAGGTGCAGGGAGCCCTGCAGAAGTTCACCGCCAGCAAGTTTTCGGCGATGAAGACGCGGGTGCATGGCGACTACCATCTGGGGCAACTCCTCTACACCGGAGACGATTTCCTGATCATGGACTTCGAAGGGGAACCGGTGAAATCCCTGGGAGAGCGCCGGATCAAGCAGTCGCCGCTCAGGGACGTGGCGGGGATGATGCGCTCCTTCGAGTATGCCGCCCACGCCGTGCTCATGCAGAGGCCCCAGGTCCGGGAAGAGGACGTAGCCTTCCTGCTCCCCTGGATCCAGGCTTGGTGCCGGTACAACTCCGCCCTTTTCCTCGCCTCCTACCAAAAGGGGGTGGAAGGTTGCAACTTCATGCCGGACCACCCGCAGGACGTGGAGACGATGCTGCGCTGCTTCATGCTGGACAAGGCAATCTACGAACTGGGGTACGAACTGAACAACCGCCCGCACTGGGTCTCGATACCGCTGCGGGGCATTGTGAACCTGCTGGCGTCGGAAAAGAGCGGTCCCAAGCTGGGGGGGCAATGATGTTCGCCCCGCCCCCTCCAGGGGGAGGAGCCGCAGCAAAAGGGGACAGGCTACTTTTTCAATCAAAAAGCAGCCTGTCCCCTTTTTACAGTGCGCCGTGCGCTGGGCTTATTCACCGCGGTGCTAGCGCTTCTGGTCCTTTTCTTCCTTCATCTCTTCGTTCACGTCCTCGCGCGGATCGCTCACCTCTCCCGCCACCTTCTCACCCGGTTTCTTCCCTTCCGCAGAGCTGTGCTCGATCACCGAATTGACCACGGCGCCCGCCAGGATGATGAGCCCGGTCAGGTAAAGCCAGAGCAGCAGCACGATCACCGCGCCGATACTGCCGTAGGTCTTGTCGTAGGAGCCGAAGTTGTTGATGTAATACGAAAACGCCAGGGACATCAGGATCCAGCTCGGGATGGCGATCACGGCGCCGGGGCTGATCCAGACCCATTGGTGCTCGACGTCGGGGGTGAAGTAGTAAATGACCGCGACGGCGAGGACGAGGACGAACAGGGTGACCGGCACCAGGGCGGCGAACCATGCCACCTTGAACGCCCCGCCGAAGTTGATCAGGCCGGCTACGTAGTCGCCGATCTGGTTGCCGAACATGAGCGCCGCCATGGCAACGAGGAACAGCACCGACAGCCCGATCACCAGCCCGATGGCGATCAGGCGCACCTTCCAGAAGGGGCGCCCTTCCTTGACGTCGTAGAGGTTGTTCATGGCGTCCATGACGGAAACGATAGCGTTGGAGGAGGCCCAGAGTGCAAGGACGATCCCCATGGAGAGGAGCCCTTGCTTCTTGTTGGTGAACAGCGCCTGGATGTTGTCCTCGATCAGCGTGAAAGTTTCGCCGGGAAGAACCCTGGAGGCGTTGTCCAGCACGTAATCCAGTAGGTGCGGGATCGGCAGGTAGGCGATCAGCGTGGTCAGGAAGAGGAGGAATGGAAAGGAGGCGAACAGGAAGTAGTACGCCATGGCGGCGGCGTGCTCCGGGCAGTCCTCTTCCGAGAATTTCTTGAAGGCCCGTTTGGCCAGTTCCTTGTAGCTCGTGTCGCCCAGCTTGAAGTATCTGCGCAGTGAGAACATGGTCGGCTCCTTGACGTGGTCACCCTGCCACCTTGCGAGGCAAGGGTTAGCTACCCTCCTACGATGGTTCCGCCGTTTGGGTGCAGCACCTGCCCGGTCATGTAGGAGCCCCCTTCGGAGGCGAGGAAGACGTAGCTGTGGGCCACTTCCACCGGCTGTCCCGCCCTCTTCAAAAGCACGTTCCCGCCGAACTGCTCGGTCTTCTCCTCCGGAAAGGTTCCGGGGATGAGCGGGGTCCAGATCGGACCTGGGGCGACGGCGTTCACCAGGATCCCCTTTCCAGCGAGCGAGAGGGCAAGGGAGCGGGTGAAGGCAACGATGGCCCCCTTAGTGGAGGAGTAGTCGAGGAGGTTGGGGTTTCCCTTGTAGGCGGTTACCGAGGTGGTGTTGATGATCCGCGATCCTTCTTGCAAATGCTTGAGAGCGGCCTTCACCAGGTAGAAATAGGAAAAGATGTTGGTCCTGAAGGTCCGCTCCAACTGCTCAGAGGAGATCTCTTCTATGCTCTCGCGGTAATGTTGCTCGGCCGCGTTGTTCACCACTATGTCCAGCCGGCCAAATGCCTCCAACGTCTTTTTCACGATGTCGAGGCAGAACTGCTCCTGACCCACGTCGCCCCGGAAGGCGAGGCAGCGCACCCCCTCCCGCTCCACGATGTCCCGGGTCTCTTTCGCGTCCTGGTCTTCCTCCAGGTATCCGAAAGCGATGTTGGCACCCTCGCGGGCAAAGGCGATGGCGACGGCCCGGCCGATGCCGCTGTCGCCGCCGGTGATGAGGGCGGTTTTTCCCTGCAGCTTTCCGGCCCCGCGGTACTCGAACTCGCCGCTTTGCGGCCGGGGCGTCATCTCGGCTTCTTTTCCCGGCTGCGCCTGGCGCTGCGGCGGGAACTGTTTCCCTTCTTCGGTCGGCATCTGGTATCTCCTTTGACGGCGTGCTGCGCGGCCGGGTTACGGGGAGGCTGGTTCTGTCTTCGGGGCGGCGTGCTCCGGTGTGAGCGCGATCTTGATGCAGGAATCCTGCTTCTTCAGGAAGGTGCGGTAGCCGGCGGGCGCGTCCTCCAGCGACATCCTGTGGGTGATGATGGAGGAGGGATCGATCTGCTGCTCCGCGACCAGCTTCACCAGGTGAGGGAGGTACTTGTGCACGTGGGCCTGCCCTCCGCGCACGGTGAGCCCTTTGGCGAAGATGGCCCCCATGGGGAACTTGTCGATGAATCCGCTGTAGACACCGGAGATAGAAAGGGTGCCTCCTTTGCGGCACGCCCGAACCAGCTGGCGCAGCGCAGAGGCACGGTCGGTCTCCAGACGCAGTGTCTGTTTCACCAGGTCGTAGACATCCTCTATGCCTGTGCCGCGGGCCTCGAGGCCGACCGCGTCGATGCAGGAGTCGGGGCCGCGGCCGCCGGTCATGTTCTGCAACTGCTCGGCTACGTCCACCTCCTCGTAGTTGAGCACCTCGGCCTGGCACTGGCTGTGCGCCATCTGCAGGCGGTCGGGGAACCGGTCGATGCCGATCACCCGCTCGGCTCCGAGAAGCTTCGCCGATTTCATGGCCAGAAGCCCCACCGGTCCGCATCCCCAGACGGCGACGGTATCCCCCGGGTTGATATTGCAGTAGACGGCGGCCTGGTAGCCGGTCGGCATTATGTCGGTTAGGAGCACCACTTGCTCGTACGGTATCCCGTCCGGTATCTTCTCGAGCCCCACGTCGGCGAAGGGAACGCGGACGTATTCAGCCTGGCCGCCCGCATACCCCCCGTAGAGATGGGAGTAACCGAAGATCCCGCCGCCGGTGTCGCCGTAGATGTGTTCCATCATCCAGGAGTTCGGGTTGGTGTTGTCGCAAAGCGACCAGAGCTCGTGCTTGCAGTACCAGCACGCGCCGCAACTGATGGGAAACGGCACGATGACGCGGTCGCCGACCCTGAAGTGGGTGACGCCGGGGCAGGCCGCGACGATCTCACCGACGAACTCGTGCCCCAGGATGTCCCCCTTTTTCATGGTGGGGACGTAGCCGTTGTAAAGGTGCAGGTCGGAACCGCAGATGCAGGTGAGGGCGACCTTAACGATGACGTCCCCCTTCTGTACGATCTCCGGGTCGGGCACGGTGTCCACCCGCACGTCCTGTTTGCCATGCCAGCATACTGCCCTCATATCTCCTCCTTGTCGCGTCCCGGTTCCGGGCGCTCGGCTCGGTTTTATTAGGCGGTCCGCCTCGCGGTCGTCTCCTCGCCCACTTCGAGGATCTGCTTCAAGCGCTTGAGATCCTCTTCCAGCTGCTGGGCGTTCAGTCCGTGAGCGATCTTCATTGCGGCCCTTCCGGCGGTGCCGCCGGGGGGGTAGTAGTCGATGCTTACCCGCACCTCGGTGCCGCGGTTGCCGGGGGCCTCCTTGAACTCCACCGTTCCCTTGTTGGGAATGTCGGCGCTTCCCACCGAGTGCCAGCTGATCTGCTGCCCCGGGGTGTCCTCCATCATCTCTGCGTCCCATTCCGTAGAGAGCCCGCCGGGTCCGACCGCTTTCCAGTGCGAGGTACGCTCGCCGGTGACCTGCACCGATTCCAGATGCTTCATGAAACGGGGCAGGTTGTCCAGGTGGCGCCAGAACTCGTAGACCTGGTGCGGCGGCAGGCCGATGGTCACCACCTTCTCTATGCGCAGTCCCGATCCCTGTGTGTGCACGGTGTCCACCCCCATCGCCTCATACATGCCGCAGTGTCCGGTCTGTCCCCGGTAAAGGAGCATCCCTCCGCTGGCAATCATGGCCAGGCCGGAGAGGTAGTTCCGCCTGCCGATGCTCCAGAGCCCGGAGAGGGCCAGGGCCGCTCCGCCTGCCATGGATGCCTTCCGCTCTCCCGGCCCCACGTTCACCCGCTTTTGTCTGCTTTGCCCCCGGTACGCGCGGCTCTGCTCGGTTGCGCTGGTTTCCATGCTTATCCTCCTTAGAACCATCGATGCTGTTTTTTATTAGTATCTTTTAAGAATTGAAATAAACTAACACAGCGACTTTGGATTGCAACAGACGTGGGGGGATTTTGGATGGTCAAAAATCAGGTGAGGATGAGCCGGTCGGATGGGGGGGAAGGGGACAGGCTACTTATTTGTTCGGAAAAGTAGCCTGTCCCCTTTTCGTTGCTTCAGGCAGCCTCTTTTCTTTTCTGCTTAATGCTCTCCTTCAAAAGCGCCATCATGTCGGCGACTCTCGGTGGAGGAGGCTGTTTGGCCTGGGGGGCGGGCATTCTTCCCTGGGCCTTTTCCTCTATGATCCGCTTCAGGTCGTCTACGTACTGGTCCTTGTATTTCTCTGGGTCGAACTTCACCGTCAATTGGTCGATCAGGGAAAGCGCCAGCGTCACCTCCTGCTCGCGCAGGTTCTCGTCCCCCGGAAGTTTCAGGTCCGAGGCGTCCCGCACCTCCTCGGCATACCTGATCTGGTTCAGCACCAGCACCTGGTCCAGCGGTCTTAAGATGCCGATGCTCCCCCTGTTCCTGAGCACGTAATGTGCTACTCCCACCTTTCCCGAACGCTTCAGCGCCTCCCTCAAGAGCGCGTACGCTTTGGGCCCGGTCTTCTCCGGTTCCAGGTAGTACGGCTTCTCGAAGAACCTGGTGTCGATCTCCCGCTCGTCTATGAAATCGACGATATCGATGAGGTGGGTTTTTTCCAGGCTCGCGTTCTCGAAGTCCTGGTCGGTCAGCACGATGTATTCGCCGTCGCTGTACTCATACCCTTTCACGATCTCCTCATAGGGGACCTCCTGATTGTCATTTTTGCAGACCCTCAGGTATTTGATGGGGCAGAGATCGCTCTTGCGCAGCATGTCCAAGTCAAGCGTGTTGCTTTGGGAACCGCTGTAAAGCTTCACCGGGATATTCACCAGGCCAAAGCTGATCGAACCGGACCACATCGCCCTCATGTCTCACCTCCTCACCTTGCCGTACCTTGTTCGACGAGGCACGGCGCGGTTTACACTGCTGAATTTGTCGATGCAGGTGGATTTTACCATCAATGGAGCACCGCGCCCTCCCGCTTCTCTGCCTGTGCGCTGCCGCGCTGATGCAGAAGCGGCGCAGGCTTGCTGCACAAAGTGCCATACCGGCGCAGTTTTCTGCCGCAAAGACGGCGCGCTAAAAGCGGCTGCCGCGATTGACAAAGCAAAGCGAGTGCATACATTTGTTAACGGAATTTAATCATTGGCGAGGGCAGGGAGCACACAACCCCCTGGAGAAGATATGGTTGAAGAAAGCGGACAACATGCGCACGGCGCAGGTAAGAAATTGCTGAGCACGAAGCTGCTGCTCTGGATAGTGGGAATCGTCGTCGCCCTGGTCCTGATCGTGTTCATCGCCAGTTTCTTCATCGACGAACCTTTGCGGCGCGCGACTGAAAAGAAGATGAACCAGAGCCTCAAGGGGTACTCGGTCCGCCTTCCCAAGCTGCATTTCAGCCTGATCGGGCTTTCCATCACGCTGAAAGGGCTCACCGTTTCGCAGCAGGCGCATCCTGAGCCGCCGGTGGCGGAGTTCCCGTACCTGCGGGCCAGCGTTCATTGGCGCGAGATCCTCTCGGGAAAGCTGGTCGGAGAGATGAGGCTGGACGACCCGAAGATCCACATAAACCTGACACAGCTAAAGAGCGAGGCCAAGAGCAAGGTCCCCATGAAGGAAAAGGGGTGGCAGCAGGCGGTGGAGGCCATTTACCCCTTGAAGATCAACCACCTGAAGATCAACGACGCGAGCATTACCTACATCGACGAGGATGCCAAGCGCCCCCTCGTGCTCAGCAACCTGGACCTGGAGGCGAACAACATCCGCAACATCCACCTGCCGGACAAGGTCTATCCCTCATCCTTCCACCTGGAAACGGACATATTCAAGACCGGCCACGGGACCGTCGACGGCAAGGCCAATTTCCTGGCCGAGCCGACACCCGCGGTGAAGGCGGACCTGAAGCTGGAAAAGGTCCCCATCGACTATTTCCAGCCGGTTTTGGCCCGCTACAACATGTCCGTCCAAGGCGGGGCGCTGAGCGGCAACGGCGACATCGAGTACGGACGAAAGGTGCAGACGGCACGCCTGAAAAAACTGGTGATCAGCGGGGTCACTATGACCTACTTCCATTCGGAAAAGACCGCGGCGGTGGAGAAAAGAAGGGCGGAAAAGGTGAAGGCGGCGGCGAAAGAGGTGAGCAACAAGCCGAACCTGGTGCTGAGCATCGAACAGTTCGACCTGGTCCGCTCCAACCTCGGGATGATGTACAACGCAGGCGGGAAAAAGTTCCGCATCTTTGTCGCCGACACCGATTTCAGCCTGAGCAACTTTTCCAACCAGTTCTCCCGGGGGGCGGCGAAGGCGAAGCTAAGCGGCAAGTTCATGGGCAGCGGCATGACCAGCGCATCGGGAGACTTTCGTCCCGAGAAGAACGGCCCCGACTTCGATCTCTACCTGAAGATCACCAACACCCAGCTTACCTCCCTCAACGACCTGCTCCGCTCCTATGGGGATTTCGACGTCACGGCGGGGACGTTTTCGCTGGTGACCGAGCTGCATGTGAAGAACGAGAGAGTAGACGGCTACATCAAACCGTTTTTCCGCGACATGAAGGTCTACGACCGTCGCCAGGACAAGAACAAAGGGTTCTTTAAGCAGGTGAAGGAAATTCTGATCGGAGGCATCGCCAAGATCCTGGAAAACAAGCAGCGGGACCAGGTTGCGACCAAGGCGGACATCTCGGGTCCTTTGAAGAACCCGCAGACCAGCACTTGGCAGATTGTGGTGCAACTGGTGCGCAACGCCTTCTTCAAGGCCATTGTTCCCACCTTCGAGAGGGATGTGACGGCGCTGGGGAAAAAGCGCTAGAGAAGGACCCGCCGCAAAGGCAAAGGAGGTGGCTATGAGAAACGTCGTGCTGCTGATTTTAATCCTGCTGGTCATCGCGGTGCTACCGACCTGGCCCTACAGCGCGGGATGGGGTTACTTCCCGAGCGGCGGGTTGGGGGTGGTGCTGGTGGTCCTGCTGTTGCTGGTCATCATGGAACGCATCTAGCGGCGACCGGCGGGTGTGGGAACGACGGGTAACAAGGAGGCGAACATGCCGAAGTATGGGAAGAAAGCGCAGGAAACGGTGCATGAAGTCATGGACAAGTTCAAAAAGGGTGATTTGAAAAGCGGCAGCGGCAAGAAGGTGACAGACCGCAAGCAGGCCGTTGCCATCGGTCTTTCGGAGGCGCGCGAAAAAGGGGCCAAGGTGCCTGAACCTCCGAAGAAGAAGTAACCAGGCACCATAACCAGCAAGGGAAATTAAAAGGAGGCTGTCATGGCAAAAAACATCGCGGTATTCGGCATCTATCACAGCAGGGAGAGCGTAGAGAACGCAGTCGACGCACTGAGGGCAGCGGATTTCCGCAACACCGACATCTCCGTGCTCTTCTCCGAGAACGTCGGCACCAAGGACTTCGCCCATGAAAAGCACACCAAGGTCCCTGAGGGGTCGAGTGCGGGCGCTGGGACTGGCGCGGTGATCGGCGGGGCGTTGGGCTGGCTCACCGGCATCGGCGCCCTCGCAATCCCCGGCGTCGGCCCGTTCATCGCGGCGGGACCGATCGTGGCAGCCTTGGCGGGTGTCGGAGCAGGCGGGGTTATCGGCGGCATAGCCGGCGCGCTGGTGGGGATGGGGATCCCCGAATACGAGGCGAAGCGGTACGAAGGGCGGGTCAAGGAAGGGGGGATTCTCCTCTCGGTCCATTGCGACAACGCCGACTGGAAAAAACGAGGGATGGACGTCCTGAGGCAGACCGGCGCAGCAGACATCGGGTCCGAAGGCGAATCCAAGGCCGACTTCGCCAGCTCGGACAAACCCAAGCCGCGGGGGAGCGCATAAAAACGGCGTCCCCCCTTTCGTCCTCAACTCCACCCTGCATGGCACGAACTGCCTGAGGAGGAGGGAGGACAAAGCGGAGAGGGCTAACGGCAAAACGTCAATAGGAGGACCGAATGCCGACCACCAAATCAAGCAGCGAATCGCACGCCAAGTCGTCTGAGCTCACCATCTTCGACGTGCTAAAGCAGGATCACGAGAAGGCCCGCTACCTGTTCGACAAGGCCCAAAAAGCGGGCCGCAAGGAGATCTCCACGCTGCAGAAGTTGTTCGCCCAGCTGGAAGAGGAGCTGGAAATTCACATGGAAGGCGAGGAGCGTTTCTTCTACAGTGTCCTGGAGCAAAACGAGGAGATGCGCGACAAAGTGCTGCAGTCCTTTGAGGAGCACCAGGTGGCGAGGACCATGCTGGGCACCTTCCAGGCGCTCGCCGTCGACGACGAGCGCTGGATGGCGAAGATGCAGGTCCTGAACGAGATCGTCGAGCATCACATGCAGGAAGAAGAGCGCGAGGTCTTCAAGCTTGCCAGGAAGGCGCTGGGCAAGGAGCAGCAGCACGAGATCGCGCTGCAGTTCCAAAGAAACAAGCGTGAGGGCCGCAAATCTTCCCGGGGAGCCCCGGTAGAGGGGTAGGGAACCACACAGCAAGGGGAAAAGGCGGCGCCGCATCCGGAAAGAGGTACTCCGGTCCTGTGCCGCCTTTTTTTGTGACAGTCAAAAAGAATGCTTGTGTATCTGTTAATGTATGTTATAAAATTATTCGGCATTCAGGAGAACGCTGCCGATAAGTTATAAAAGAAATTCTGAAAGTAAGATATCACTAAAAAGAAGCAAGCAGATACTCACAAGGTTTGAACACGCGGGGGCTTTTGAAGCGATAACCGTGGGCCGGTAGAGAGGCGGCTAGCTCTATGACAGAGGTCCCCAGGCTCCTGAGTAAAAAGGACATTTCTGAAGGACAAAGAGACTACCGATGCAGATCTATTCACCGAGAACCGCAGTTTGTGGAGGCGCTATGCAAGACGCTGAGATTTTGCTTGTAGAGGATAACAGCAATTGCGAAGAGCTTGCCTTGCGTGCCTTGAGGAAAGCCGGGTACAGCAATGTGGCAGTTGCGCGCGACGGTGCGGAGGCGCTTGGTATGCTGCTGGGGGAGGCGGCGGAGGGAAGGGGGCACAACGAGCCTGACTTTGTGCTCCTCGACATGAAGCTCCCAAAGATCGACGGTGTCGGGGTGCTGCAGAAGATCCGCAGCGACGAACGTACCAAGAGACTGAAGGTATTCGCCCTCTCCTCCTCCGAGGACCCGAAGGACCTGGAGGAGTGCCGGAATCTGGGGGTGCTGGCGGTGCTCTCCAAACCGTTGAACCCGGAAGTTCTGAGATTCTGGCTTTCGGAAGAGCCGGTGGGTACCCCCCGCCAATAGGATCTCGGGCGCCATCGGTATTTGCAACGCATCCCCACCTTTAGCCCAAGGATTTGTTCCTCGGCAATCTGCAACTGCACCGTGAGCTGGTGCCCCTGCTCCACGTGCAGTGTGGTCAGCACATCTCCCTCAGCGCGGCGTGGTTGGTGCTCCCCTTGAGCTGCTTCCCCAGGTCGTGCAGCAACCCTCCCCGGATGCCTCCTAGGCCTGCGCCCCGAACCCCGCCTTTTGTGCCCTACAACCTTGGCCGCCCGAACCGGCGCGGGAATCCTCCTTGTCGCTGATTTTATTCATATGCATTATTCGTAAATGAAATAGAAAAAGGCCCCCCCTCTGCTGCGGGGGACCTTCGAAACGGCTATAGGTAGTCAACTCAGTTACTCTTCTTGTCGTCCTCGGGGCGTCCGGGTTTAATCTCGATCTCCTCCTTGCCGCTGGAGGCCTTCTTGAAGTTCCTGATGCTCTTGCCCAGCGCGCCGCCTATTTCCGGGAGTCGGCCGGCACCGAAAACCACAAGCACGATCACCATTATTATTATGAGCTCCGGCATGCCGAATCCAAACATAGGTTCCCTCCCTTTCAGGTAGCTGAAGATGCTGCAGTATGGCATCGCTGGTGCAAAAAATCAAGGCAGGATTAAAACTAAATTTAGAGGACAATTATTAAAACTATTGCGTTAAAATTTTTAACTTGATATAGATCCGGTGCGACTATTCTCTCTGGACTATCTCTTTAAGTAAGGAGAACTGCGGTGAATAAGACGATTCTGCTGGTCGAGGACAACCCTGACGACGAGGCTCTTACCCTTCGGGCGGTACGCAAGCACATGCCTTACGGCATCGTGGTCGCGCGCGACGGCGCCGAGGCGTTGGACTACCTCTTCGGCACCGGGAACCACTCCGAAAGGGACTCCCTGGCGAATCCGCTGCTTGTGCTCCTCGATCTCAAGCTCCCGAAAGTCAACGGCCTCGAGGTGCTCAGGCGCATGCGGGAAAACTGTAAGACCCGCTCCATCCCCGTCATCGTCTTCACCTCCTCCACCGAAGAACAGGACATATTGGACAGCTACCGCCTGGGGGCCAACAGCTACATCCGCAAGCCCGTGGACTACGGCCAGTTCTGCGACAACATGAAGCAAGTCATGACCTATTGGCTGAGTGTCAACCAGCTCCCCCCCCAGAGAAATTGCGCGGCGGCCTGATCACCCTGTTGCCAAGGCGCGCCGAGGCCTGCTAATATCCCCGGCATGGACAAATTCGAACTGGTAACAAGTTTCGAGCCCCGCGGCGACCAACCCAGGGCCATCGCAGAACTGGCGGACGGAGTGCTGCGGGGCGATCCGCACCAGGTGCTCCTCGGGGTCACCGGGTCGGGCAAGACCTTCACCATGGCCCAGGTGATCGCACGCTGCAACTGCCCCACCCTGGTCCTTGCGCCCAACAAGACGCTGGCCGCCCAGCTCTACGGCGAGTTCAAGGAACTGTTCCCCAACAACGCCGTCGAGTATTTCGTTTCCTACTACGACTATTACCAGCCTGAAGCCTACATCCCCTCCTCCGATACCTTCATCGAGAAGGACTCCTCGATAAACGACGAGATCGACAAGTTCAGGCACTCCGCCACCAGGAGCCTTTTGACCCGCCGCGACGTCATCATCGTCGCCTCGGTTTCCTGCATTTACGGCATAGGCTCCCCCGAGTCGTACCAGGAGATGCAGATCCGCTTCCGGGAAGGGGACGAGGTAGGGCGCGACGAAATGCTGCAGCGTCTGGTGGCGATCCAGTATCAGAGAAACGACGTCGATTTCCACCGCGGCTCCTTCCGGGTCCGTGGGGACACGGTCGAGGTCTTCCCCGCCCACGACGACGAGCGGGCGCTCAGGATCGAGTTCTTCGGGGACACGGTGGATGCCATCTCCGAGATAGACCCTTTGCGCGGGGTGCAGCTGCAGAAGCTTTCCCGCTGCGCCATCTACCCTGCCTCCCATTACGTCGCCAGCCGCCAGACCCTGGAGCGGGCCGTGGAGCAGATCCGACTCGAACTGGAGGAACGGCTCCGCTACTTCAACTCGCAGAACATGCTGCTTGAGGCGCAGCGCATTGAGCAGAGGACCTTTTTCGACATCGAGATGATGGAGGAGATGGGTTTTTGCCAGGGGATCGAAAACTACTCGCGCCACTTCGACGGCCGCGCCGCCGGCGAGCCCCCTTATACGCTGATCGACTATTTCCCCAAGGACTTCCTGCTGGTGATCGACGAGTCCCACATCACCGTTTCGCAGGTGGGGGGGATGTACCGCGGCGACCGCAGCCGGAAAGAGACCCTGGTGAACTACGGTTTCAGGCTCCCCTCCGCCCTGGACAACCGCCCGCTCACCTTCCAGGAGTTCCAGAAGAAGCTGCACCAGACCATCTACGTTTCCGCGACACCGGCGGACTACGAGCTGAAGCTGGCGGAAGGGGTCGTGGTCGAGCAGCTGATCCGCCCCACCGGTCTTATCGACCCGGCCATCGAGGTGCGCCCGGCCGCCGGGCAGGTGGACGACCTGCTGCACGAGGCGCGCGAGACGGCGGCCAGGGGAGAACGGGTGCTGGTCACGACCCTTACCAAGCGCATGGCCGAGGAGCTCACCGACTACTACCGCGAGCTTGGGATCCGCGTCCGTTACCTCCACTCCGACATCGACACCTTCCAGCGCATGGAGATCCTCAGGGACTTAAGGCTCGGCGAGTTCGACCTGCTGGTCGGGATCAACCTGCTCAGGGAAGGGCTCGACCTCCCCGAGGTCTCGCTGGTGGCGATCCTCGATGCGGACAAGGAAGGGTTCCTCCGCTCCACGAGGTCGCTGATCCAGACCTGCGGCCGCGCGGCGAGGAACGTGTCGGGGCGTGTCCTCATGTATGCGGACAAGGTGACCGGTTCCATGCAGGCCGCCATCGACGAAACCCTCAGGAGGCGCGCTTTGCAGACGGCCTACAACGAGGAGCACGGCATCACACCGGAGAGCGTGCGGAGGATGATCGGGAACGTGCTTCAGGCGCCTGAGGAGAAGGACTGGGTCACGGTGCCGGCATCGGCCGAGGAGTTCTTGAGCGTCAAGGAGCTGGAGAAGACGCTGAAGAGGCTGCGAAAGGAGATGCTGGCGGCGGCCAAGGCTCAGGAATTCGAAAGGGCCGCGGAGCTGAGGGACAAGATCAAGCGGCTGGAGGTTGCGGAAATCACCAGGGGAAGCTGAGAAGCAATTGACAATTGACGATTGACGATTGACAACGAAACCCCCTCGGGCTTGGTGCGCGAGGGGGTTCTTGTTTGGATCCACTAGCTCGGCATGGGGGCGGGCTTTCTCCGCCTCCGCCTCCTGCGCTTCTTCGCGGGGGCTTTCTCCGCCTCGCCTGGAACCTCGGCGGCTGCAGTCGGCTGCCCCGCAGCTTGCTGGACCGCGTAGCGCTCCCACCAGTCGGCAAGCGATTTCTTCGGCGGGGTGAGCTTTCCCATGAAGCGCAGGTACTGCAGCGCGTCCAAAAAGGACGGCCTGCCGATCACGCCGCGCCCGTTTCTTCCCGGAGTCTTCTGGAAGCGCAGCTGCAGAGAAAGTATGTCCCTCACGGCAACCAGCACCCGGTTGGGGACGGCTACAGTCGGGGTCAGTTCGGCGGCAAAAGCGGCCACGGCGGCATCGGCCGCCTGCTGCGGCGGCAGTCCGCCATCCCTGAACTCGGCAATCTTCTCCTCGAGGTACTCGCCGAACACCAGCGCGATGAGCAGTGGAGGGGAAACCGGCTCGTCCTGCCCGATCAACTCATCCACCCATTCCAGCCCCTTGCTCACCCGGGCATGGGGATACCCTTCGGATTCCCGCTCCAGCCAGGCGTCGAAGTGGGGGAAGAGCGGCGCGAAAAGCCCGCTGTGGCGCATCATCTGGTAGGTCCGCTCGCCGGCTCCCAGCAGGAGGAGTTTCAGCACTTCTTCGTAGAGCCGCGGCGGGGTCGCCTTGTTGATGGTGCCGCAGAGCTCCTCGATGGCGGCTTCGGTCCGTTCCTCGATATTGAAGCCCAGCATGGAGGCGAAACGGATGGCCCGGATCATGCGGACTGGGTCCTCGGTGAAACGGACCAACGGATCGCCGATGGTCCGAATCAGTCCCTGCTTCAGGTCTTCCATCCCGCCCACATGGTCGATGATGGAGAAGTCGGCGATGTTGTAGAAAAGGGCGTTGACGGTGAAGTCGCGGCGAACTGCATCCTCCTCCGGCGTGCCGAAGACGTTGTCCCTGAGCACCATGCCGTCTTCGCTCTTCAGCATGCTTGGACCGTGATGGCCGCGACGGCGACGCCCCTCGCGCTCTTCCTCCAGGAGTTTGGCTTCAACGACGGTTTCCTGGGGGAGTTCCTGAGCCGCTTCGGAGGGGGCTTCAGCAGTTTCCTCGGCAGGGGCTTCGGCGGAAGGATCGACGGTGGAGCGGAAGGTGGCTACCTCTATGATCTCATCGTGAAAATGAAGGTGCGCCAGCCGGAAACGGCGGCCGATCAGGCGGCAGTTGCGGAACATCTTCTTGAGCTGGGCCGGGGTGGCGTCGGTCACCACGTCAAAATCTTTGGGTTCGCGCCCCAGCAGCAGGTCGCGTACGCCGCCTCCCACCAGGTAGGCGGTGAAGCCTTGTTCTTTGAGCTTGTAAAGCGTTTTTACCGCATTTGGGCTCAATTCTGAGCGGGAAACGCTGTGCTCGGCGCGAGGGATGATGACTTTTTCCATATTAGTATTCATTCGATGGAAAATAGCATAAAGAAACGGCAAAGGCAAAGGGTGCAATGTTTATTCTCTTGACTTTGGTCATGAGGAAATCCACCTTCCTTTGCTATGGTGACAGTCATGGAAAACAAGCATAAGCAAGAAAAAGACATCAGGATTCTCGAGACCTTCATCAGCTGTTACTGCCGCAGCAAGCACAACGGCGAAAAGGGGAAACTCTGCCCTGAATGCGACGAGCTGTTGAGCTACGCGAAGCAAAAGAGAGAGAAATGCCCGCTCGACCCCAAGCCCACTTGCAAGCATTGTCACGTGCACTGCTACGGCAAGGTGCAAAGGGCAAAGATCAAAGAGATCATGGCCTATTCCGGTAAGCATCTCATGCTGCGCGGCAGGCTCGATCTCCTGTGGCACTACTTCTTCTGACACTATTTTTTAGAACAATTGAAACATTGGAGGCAAAGGATGATCAGGAAAATAGTAAACATCGACCAGGACAAGTGTGACGGCTGCGGCCTCTGTGTCCCTTCCTGCGCGGAAGGCGCAATCAAGATCGTGGACGGTAAGGCGCAGATCTCTGCAGACAACCTCTGCGACGGGCTCGGAGCCTGCCTGGGCGACTGCCCGCGGAACGCCATCACCATCATCGAGCGTGACGCGGACGAGTTCGATGAAGAGGCGGTTGAGAAACACCTGCAGGCACAGGGCGTGACGCCCAAGCCGCAGGCACACGGCCATGGGCACGGGCACGGCCACGGGAATGGCAATGGGCTAGGTCACGGCCACGGCGCTCATGGCCACGGCACAGGCCATGGTCACGGCGCAGGTCACGGCGGAGGCTGCCCGGGATCGAGGGTGCAAAGCTTCGCCCCTGCCCCCGCCCAGGCCGGTTCCCCCGCGGCAGGCGCGGTGCAGAGCCAACTGGCACAATGGCCGGTGCAGCTACACCTGGTGCCGGTTACTGCGCCTTACTTCAAGGACGCCGAGCTCCTCATTACCGCTGACTGCGTTCCATTCGCCTACGGCAACTACCACCAGGACTTCTTGGCAGGCAAGGCGGTCGTCGTCGGTTGCCCGAAACTGGACGACAACAACGCCTACCTCAACAAGCTGACCGAGCTCTTCAAGGTCTCCGGTATCAAGGGGATCACGGTTCTGAGGATGGAGGTTCCCTGCTGCGGCGGCATCGTGATGGCGGCCCGCCAGGCCCTCGCGGCGTCGGAGATGGAAATACCCTTCAGGGAAGTAACTATCAGTATTCGCGGTGAAATCGTCGAGCGTTAGTGCCGGTGAGACAAATAAGATGCTTTTAGTCCTTTTTTGATTGACACCCAATGTGGCTGCTGGTACAGTTGCCCACATTAGATTTCCCAATCAGCACTCAAAGGAGAACAGCACTTATGAGTCTTACAACCTTGGTTACTAAGGAAGCCCCCGATTTTACAGCGCAGGCTGTGCTGCCTGACAACTCGTTCGCCGAACTCACTCTGTCGAAATACCGTGGCAAGTACGTCGTGCTCTTTTTCTACCCGCTCGATTTCACCTTCGTCTGCCCCTCCGAGATCCTCGCTTTCGACAAGCGGGTGGAGGATTTCAAGGCGAAGAATTGCGAGGTGATCGGCGTATCGGTCGATTCCAGGTTCACCCACCTCGCTTGGAAGAACACCTCGGTGGAAAACGGCGGCATCGGCAACGTCCAGTATCCGCTGGTCGAGGACCTGGACAAGTCGATCGCGAGGTCCTACGGGATCCTGCTAAACGAATCGGTCGCCCTGCGCGGGCTGTTCCTGATCGACACCAAAGGGGTGATCCGCCACTCCGTCATTAACGACCTCCCCTTGGGCAGAAGCGTCGGGGAGGCGCTCAGGATGCTGGATGCGCTGCAGTTCGTGGAAACCCACGGCGGCGAGGTCTGCCCGGCAAACTGGCAGGAAGGCGAGGAGTCGATGAAGGCTTCCACCGAGGGTGTTGCCGAGTATCTCAAGAAGAAGCACGGCAAGTAACAGCCACAAGATGATCGACATGGGAAAGGCGCGGCTCACATGAGAACCGCGCCTTTTCATTTTGTCCTGCTTTCATTGGAAACCCCTTCTGCGCCTCAGCTCCCGATCAGGCGCCATCCGCGGCCGGGGCGAGTAGCGGTAGTGATGCCGTTCTTGCCAATGAAAACCATCTATGTTAAAAGAACATGAGTTTTTTACCAACCCGTAGCCCGAAGAGGAGCCAAAATGCGCACCAAGGCAACCATGTTATCCCTGTTGCTGGTCATGCTCTTTGCCACGTCTTCCTTCGCGATCGAGGGGCAGCAACCCGAAGCGATAGCCGAGAAGATGGCGTTCAAGCTGGTCCGGGGAGTCACGAACGTGGCAACATCGATTGTCGAGATCCCCAAACAGTCGTACCTCACGGTGCGGGACCGCGGCGCAGTAGGGTATGTAGTCGGGCCGCTCAAGGGTTTCGGGATGGGCGTTTACCGTCTCTTCACCGGTCTGACCGAGACCGTATTCTTTGCAGTGCCCCAGCCGGGCTATTACGATCCCATGATCCAGCCGGAATTCGTCTGGGAGGGGTGGGACGCAAAGAGGGTCGAGCCGAGAGCGCAAACCGTCGCCGTGCCGGCCGAACCCGCCGAACCCGCAGAGAAAAAGGGGGATTAGAGCTAATGCGCAAGTATGTCGTGGTGATGGCTTTGCTGGTTCTGGCCCTGGCAGGTGCGGTTGACATGGCGCAAGCCGACGATCGCAACGTCGACAGCGCTGCCCCGCAGGATGTCGTCGACGGGATGGCCAACAAGCTGGTGCGCGGTGTGGCCAACATCGGCACCGGGTGGATGGAGTTCCCCAAGCAGATCTACCTGACCTGCAGGGACGACGGGTTTGCCAAGGGGCTCACCGTGGGACCGCTTAAAGGAATCGGCATGACAGTCGTGCGCACCGTCGCCGGCGCCGGGGAAACCGCGACCTTCTTCCTCGCCTATCCCGGCTTTTACGATCCGTATTTCGACCCGGCCTATGTCTGGCAGAAAGAGTAAACTGCAGGTGGCCGCTTAGCCGGTCGCGGCAGTAAAGCAAGAAAAGAAAAGGGGCAGCCGGATGAAACCGGCGCCCCTTTTCTTTTACCGAAGCAACAATCTTCCGCGAACGATCGTGTTCCTGGTTCCCAAGCTCCAGCTTGGGAACCCAATGCGTCGCAAAGCTCCAGCTTTGCATTCGGTAGAAGCTGGAGCTTCGGGATGGCCTTGCGTTCCCAAGGTGGACCTTGGGAACGAGAGCAAAACGAGAACAAACGAGATCGGTCAAAGAAACCGGCACCTCTTCTGTTTAGGGCAGCTTCCTGCCGAGGCTCGCGAGGGGCACAAAAAAAGGCCGCATCTTGCGATGCGGCCTTCTGAATTCCCTTTAAAAGGAAATTACTTTGCAGCCGGAGCAGCAGCCGGAGCTTCTTCTTTCTTCACTTCTTTTTTAGCAGCAGCTTTCTTAGCAGCTTTTTTCTTCTTCGGAGCTGCTTTCTTAGCCGGAGCTTTTTCTTCTTTTTTCACTTCTGCAGCCGGAGCAGCAGCCGGTGCTGCGTCAGCAGCGAAAACAACGCCAGCGAAAGCAACAGCAACGAGAGCAGCAACGATGGAAGACATAACTTTTTTCATGGTGAATCTCCTTTTTGAAAAGTAAGTAACTCTCCAACCTATAGCAGGTACTATGCCAGTCTCTCATTATAAGGTAAGTGTCCGGTTTAAATGAAAACCCGATCCGGTACCATTGGCAGGCACATTAAAATCGCACCGCATTTGCTCCAATGAGTACCGCAAATGAGGTAGTGTCTGAGCGAAATCTCCCATGTTGCGGCAGCGCTGGGGCATATTACCTTGCCAGTGCGGAAGAATTTTTGTTATTATGGCCGGTCTTAGCTGAAAAGCGGTATCCGGGGGTTTTTTGAGCAATAACATACTTTTGTCAGTGGAAAAGCCCGCCCGTTACATGGGCGGGGAGATGGGAACGGTTTCCGGCAGGGAGGGGGCGCTCGAGTTCGTGCTCGCTTTCCCTGACGTTTATGAAATTGGGATGAGCCACCTGGGGCTGCAGGTCCTTTACGGAGTGCTGAAAGAGGTCCCCTGGATCATGCCGGAGCGCGCCTATGCGCCTTGGCCGGACCTCGAGGAGTCGCTCAGGACCCAGGGGAAGCCGCTGGTGACGCTGGAGCGCAGCCTGCCTCTGATCGAGGCGGACGTAGTGGGTTTCACGCTGCAGTACGAACTCTCCTACACCAACATATTGAACATGCTTGATCTGTCTGGAATTCCGCTGCTTGCCTCGGAGCGGAACGAGGGTTATCCCCTGATCCTGGGGGGCGGTCCCTGCGCCTACAACCCGGAGCCCTTGGCCGACTTCTTCGACGCCTTTCTGATCGGGGACGGCGAGGACGCGATAGTAGAGATCGCCGACTGCGTTCGCCAGTGGAAAGAGGAGAAGCTGCCGAAGAGCGTGCTTCTTGAGCAGCTTGCCCGCATCCAAGGGGTTTACGTCCCTTGCTTCTTCGAGGTGAGCTATCGTCCCGACGGCGCGGTCGAAAAGATAGCGCCGCTTCTGGCGGGGTATGGGAGCGTGAAACGGCGCTTCGTGGCCGACCTTGAAAGCGCTTACTACCCGACCTCACCGGTGGTTCCCTTCCTGAAGACCGTACACGACAGGGTGAGCGTCGAGATTTCCCGAGGCTGCACACGAGGTTGCCGGTTCTGCCAGGCAGGTTACATTTACCGCCCGGTGCGTGAGCGAAGCCCCGAGCGGGTGCTGGAGATCGTCGAGGAGACCCTGGGCAACACCGGGTACGACGAGGTATCTCTTTTGTCGCTTTCCACAGGCGATTACGGCTGCTTGACTCCGCTCTTGAAGGGGCTCATGGACCGTTACGCCTCCCAGAAAAAGGCGGTTTCACTCCCTTCCATGCGGGTGGGGAGCCTCAGCCCCGAGATGGCCGAGGAGATCCGCCGGGTGCGCAAGACCGGTTTCACCCTGGCGCCCGAAGCGGGAAGCGAGCGGCTCAGAAGGGTGATCAACAAGGGGATCACCGAGGAGGCGCTCCTGGAGAACGCCCGCGCCGTCTACAGCAACGGCTGGCGTCTCATCAAGCTCTACTTCATGATCGGCCTTCCCACCGAGACCATGGAAGACCTGGACCGCATCGTGGAGATCTCCCGCGAGGTGAAGCGTCAGGGGAAATTCGCCGGCAACGGCGGCGACGTCAACGTCTCGGTCTCCAGCTTTGTGCCGAAGCCGCACACGCCGTTCCAGTGGGAACCGCAGATCACGGAGGAGGAGATCGTCGACAAGCAGCGCCACCTGCGCGGCGAGCTCAAAAAGAAAAAGCTGATCATGAAATGGCAGGACGCCTCCCTCTCCGGGATGGAAGGGGTATTCGCCCGCGGCGACCGGCGGCTGTCTCGCTTGCTCATCGAAGCGCACCGCCTCGGCTGCCGCTTTGACGGCTGGTGGGAACATTTCGACCGCCTGAAATGGGCCCAGGCCTTCGAGGCGAGCGGCATCGACGCCTCGTTTTACCTGCGTCGCCGCGAGACCGACGAGTTGCTTCCCTGGGACCACATCGACTGCGGCGTGAAGAAAGAGTTCCTGCTCGCCGAGCTTGCGGCTGCCCTGAAGGAGACCGCCACCCCCGACTGCCGCTTCGACAAATGCACCGGTTGCGGCGTCTGCGACTTCGACCAGATCAAGCTGAGGTTGAAGGACCCCGTCCCCTTCGACACCTACGCCACCGAAAGCGCGCCCGAGGCGCCCGTCGAAGAGGCACAACGGATCAGGATCCGTTTCGAGAAAGTGGGGCGGATGCGCTTCTTGAGCCACCTGGAGATGCTCACCCTGTTCACCAGGGCCGTCGGGCGCTCCGGGATACCGATCCGCTACTCGCAGGGGTTCCACCCGCACCCGAAGTTTTCCTTCGCCACAGCGCTCTCTGTAGGTATCGTCTCCTACGCTGAGTACATGGATTTCGAGGTAAATGCCGGTTATACGGCAGCCGAGCTGGAGCGGGCCCTGAACGGGAGCCTGCCCGAGGGGGTCCGGGTGCTGGAGGCGACCGAGATTCCACTGCGGGCGCCGGCGCTCTCCGTCATCATGGACAAGGTGCGTTACCGGGTAACCCTTCCGGAAGAACTTGCCCATGACCTGCAGGCGAAGGTCGAGGCTTTCCTCGCCCTGGAATCGTCACCGCTCAAGCGGGAGAAGAAGGGTAAATCCACCGAGTTCGACCTGCGCCACGAGCTGGCAGAGCTGAAGGTCGAGGGGAGCGCGCTGGAGATGGTGGTCGGCCGGGGCAAGCCCGTCGAGTTCACCTGCGCCATCCTGGATGTGCAGCCCGAGGCGCTGAAAGAGGCGCGGCTGGAGAAGCTGGAAGTACTCTTCTCCTGAAAATCCGTTCAACGTTCTGCGTTCAACGTGTGCAACCGGCGTGCTCGTCGGGAAGGGCTGGTGACGGCTCGTGCCTCGGCTCTGGCTGTAAAAACTGTTTCAGACCTTGTCGTCTGCCGGGTAGCTGGTGCCGTCGGGGCAATGGCGGATTGAGCAGGAATGAACTCGAACCTTGAACGTTGAACCTTGAACAGTTTTTAAGTTTTTGAGTTTTTGAATTTCATATATAGGAAGGGGTTAGCATGGGAAACGAGCTGGTCATAAACACCACCTCCCACGAAACCCGCATCGCGCTCATCGAAAACGGCACCATTGCGGAGCTGTACGTCGAGAGGAGCAGGGTGAAGGGGATCATCGGCAACATCTACAAGGGAAGAGTGGTCCGGGTGCTGCCGGGCATGCAGGCGGCGTTCGTGGACATCGGGCTGGAAAAGGCAGCCTTTCTTTACGTGGCGGACGTCTTCGACGCCATGGACGAGTACGACAGCTACATCGAGGGTGAGCAGGGCGACGAGCCGATGCCGCACCCGCTGCACCCCATCGAGGAACTGCTGCAGGAGGGGCAGGAACTCCTGGTGCAGATCTCCAAGGAGCCTATCGGGACCAAGGGGGCTCGCATCACGGCGCACATCTCGCTTCCTGGGCGCCACCTGGTTTACATGCCGACGGTCGACCACGTCGGCATCTCCAGGAGGATCGAGGACGAAGCGGAGCGCGAGCGTCTGAAGGAGATCGTGGACCGCATCAAGCCGGTCGGCGGCGGGTTCATCGTCAGGACAGTCTCCGACGGCAAGAGCGAAGAGGACCTGGTGGCGGACCTCCACTACCTGACCAAGCTCTGGGACGAGATCGCCAAGAAGAAGGACAAGGCGGGAGCCCCGACCCTGATCCACTCCGATCTCGACGTAACCCAGAAGGTGGTGCGCGACATCCTCACCGAATCGGTGGAGCGGATCGTAGTGGACTCGAAGCCCGAGTACGACAAGATCGTCCAGTTCATCAGCACCTTCATGCCCAAGATGAAGTACTCCATCGAGCTTTACGACGAAGAGGAGCCGATCTTCGACCATTTCGGGCTGGAGGTCGAGATCAGCCGCGCCTTGGGGCGCAAGGTCTGGCTCAAGAGCGGCGGCTACATAATCATCGAGCAGACCGAGGCGTTGACCGCGATAGACGTCAACACCGGGCGCTACGTCGGCAAGCACAACCTGGAAGACACCATCCTGAAGACCAACCTGGAGGCGGTGAAGGAGATCGCCTACCAGCTGCGCCTCAGGAACCTGGGCGGCATCATCATTATCGACTTCATCGACATGGAGAAGGAGGTGAACCGCGAGAAGGTGTACGGCGCGCTAGAAGAGGCACTGAAGAGCGACAAGTCCAAGACCAACATCCTGAAGATCTCGGAGCTGGGGCTCGTGGAGATGACCCGCAAGAGGGTGCGCGAGAGCCTGGGACGCATGATGTGCGAGCCCTGCCCCTACTGCGAGGGGCGCGGTTACGTGAAGTCCAAGATCTCGGTCTGCCACGAGATCTTCCGTGAGCTGCGTCGCGAGATGCTGGACATCCGCGGCACCAAGGTGATGCTCACCGTGCATCCCCAGGTGGCCGACCTACTTTACGACGAGGAGCGGCGCGGGCTGGAGGAATTGGAGAAGAACTTCAAGAAGCGGATCACCGTCCGCGCCAAGCCCGGTTTTCATCAGGAGCAGTTCGAGGTTGCGGTCAGCTAGGACCGCTTGAGAAATTAAAGAACCAGGAGAAGTGATGATAGGAACGCCGCTGAAAAACAGTGCGACGAGGATGATGCTGCTGGGCTCAGGCGAGCTAGGCAAGGAAGTGGCCCTGGAGGCCCAGAGGCTGGGGATCGAGGTGATAGCGGTGGACCGTTATGCCGACGCCCCGGCGATGCAGGTCGCCCACCGAAGCCACGTGATCGATATGCTCGACCGCGAACAACTGGACCGGGTGGTCCGCCTGGAGAATCCGTCGCTGATCGTGCCGGAGATCGAGGCGATCAACACCGTCTACCTTTTGGAGCTGGAGAAGGAAGGGTTCAACGTCATCCCTACCGCACGCGCCGCGAACCTCACCATGAACCGCGAGGGGATCCGCAGGCTCGCCGCCGAGGAACTCGGGCTTCCCACCGCCGCCTACCGTTTCGCGACCAGCATGGACGAGTTCCGCGAAGCTGTCGCCGCCATCGGTCTTCCCTGCGTGGTGAAGCCGATCATGAGCTCCTCGGGCAAGGGGCAGAGCGTGCTGCGCGACGCGGCGGACCTGGAGCGCTGCTTCAAATACGCCATGGAGGGGGCGCGCGGCGCCTCCGACAAGGTGATCGTGGAACAGTTCATCCCGTTCGACTATGAGATCACGCTCCTCACCGTCCGGCACGCAGGGGGCACCAGCTTCTGTCCCCCCATCGGGCACCGCCAAATCGACGGCGACTACCACGAGTCGTGGCAGCCGACACCGATGGTTCCTGCGGTGCTGGCCGAAGCGCAGCGCCAGGCCGAGGCAGTCACCGGCGCTCTCGGCGGGCGCGGCATCTTCGGCGTCGAGTTCTTCGTCACCGGCGACAAGGTCTGGTTCTCCGAGGTCTCTCCCAGGCCGCACGACACCGGGATGGTCACCATGATCTCCCAGAACCTCTCCGAGTTCGAGCTGCACGTGCGCGCTATCCTGGGGCTGCCGGTGCCGCAGGTCGAGAGCCTCGGCTGCGCCGCTTCGCACGTCATCCTGTCGGAGGGGCAGGCCGCGGAGGTCGCCTTCGAGGGAGTGGCAAAAGCCCTGGAGATCCCCGGCAGCAAGCTGCGCCTTTTCGGCAAACCCGACACCAGGAAGGGGCGCCGCATGGGCGTGGCGCTCGCCTTCGGCGCCGACTGCGACGAGGCCCGCCAGAAGGCCGAACAATCCGCCCACTGTGTAGGCATCGTAAAACGCTAGACCCGCTGGGATGATCGAAGCCCTTTAATCGCACGCATCTTAGGAGGTTCCATGGTCTTTGCCGCGAAGGTGTCCGAGGTTCCGGAATTTGGCAAGAAGCTGGTCGAGGCAGGCGGAGTGCAGGTGCTCCTGGTGAAGACCAAGGGGACGGTGTACGCCTGCGAGGCGGAATGCCCGCACCAGGGCGCGCCCCTGCAGGGGGCTTTCATCAAGGAGGCAGGGCGTCTTTCCTGCCCGAGGCACGGCTACCGTTTCGATCTCGCCACCGGCGCCTGTGCCGACCATCAGGAGTACACCCTGAAGGTGTACCCGGTCGAGATACGGGGAGACGAGGTGTTCGTCGAAGTTGGCTGATGCCCCGTTCAACCCGGCAGGAAAAATAGCCTTGGCGGAAAAAAGCCTTGACTCCAAAAACTTTTCAAGATAAGTTTGACCGCTCAATTGTAAATCCAGGGTAAAGGTGGTGAAGTTCATGTACGCAGTAGTTAAAACCGGAGGGAAGCAGTATAAAGTTTCCGAGGGCGATTTTCTGAAAGTTGAAAAATTGGAGGGCGCGGTAGGCGATACCGTCGAGTTCTCCGAGATCCTGATGGTTGGCGGCGATAAGGTTGTTATCGGAACACCTTTAGTGCCCAGCGCCTCTGTAGTCGGCAAGATTGTCGAGCAGGGCAAAGACAAGAAGATTCTGGTCTTCAAGTCCAAGCGCCGGAAAAACACCAGGAAACTTAATGGGCACCGTCAACTCAGAACGATCCTCAAGATCGAGAAGATCAACGCCTAGGCAATATTTTACAGGACGGTAGGCGACCCCTAGTTCGACAGGGTGCTACCGGCAGAAGGAGCAGAAAATGGCACACAAGAAAGGCGTCGGCAGTTCCAGGAACGGCCGCGACTCCGACGGCCAGAGGCTTGGTTGCAAGAAATTTGGCGGCGAAGCTGTCAAAGCCGGCAACATCATCTACCGTCAGCACGGCACCAAGATCCACCCGGGGAACAACGTCGGCCTTGGCAAGGACTACACCCTTTTCGCCCTGATCGAGGGCGTGGTGAAGTTCGAGCGCATGGGCAAAGACCGTAAAAAGGTCTCCGTTTACCCGGCCAACTAGCCAACGCAGCATAAAAGAGTGTGAAAGCCCGGAGCCGCAAGGTCCGGGCTTTTGCTGTTTCCACAGGAAAGTTAATGAGTTTTATAGATGAAGTTAAGATAAACGTGAAGTCCGGCGACGGCGGTGCCGGGTGCGTCTCCTTCCGCAGGGAGAAGTTCATCCCGCTGGGAGGGCCCGACGGCGGCGACGGCGGCAAGGGTGGCGACGTGATCGTCAAGGTGTCTTCGCACCTCTCCACGCTGCTCGACCTGCGCCAGCACCCGCACCAGAAGGCCGGCCGCGGCAAGAACGGCATGGGTAGCGACCGGCACGGCGCGAACGGCCACACCCTGGAGATCCTGGTGCCGCAGGGGACCGTGATCAAGGATGCCGAGACCGGGGAGATCCTCGCCGACCTCGCCGAGCCCGACTCCTCCATGGTGCTCCTGAAGGGGGGGCGCGGCGGGCAGGGGAACGCCCGGTTCAAGACCGCCACCCACAAGGCTCCCAAGTTCGCGCAGCCCGGCGAGCCTGGCGAAGAGCGCTGGATCAGGATGGAGCTGAAGCTGATGGCGGACGTGGGTCTGCTCGGCATGCCCAGCGTCGGGAAGTCCTCGCTGATCGCGAAGATCTCGGCCGCACGCCCCAAGATCGCCGAATACCACTTCACCACGCTCAAGCCGAGCCTCGGCGTGGTCCAGTACAAGAACTACCGCTCCTTCGTCATGGCCGATATTCCCGGTCTGATCGAGGGGGCGAGCGAGGGGGCGGGGCTTGGGCACCGTTTCCTCAAACACCTGGAGCGTACCGGGCAGCTGCTGCACCTGCTCGACCTCTCCTGGATGCCGGATCGGGATCCCATCGCAGAGTACGAGGCGATCAACCGTGAGCTCGCGCTCTTCAACCCCGAGCTTGCCGACAAACGCCAAACTGTCGTCGTCAACAAGATCGACCTCCCCCATGTCAGGGAGAACCTGAAAGAGATCCTCCCCTACTTCGAGGAGCGGGGAATAAAGGTCTTCCCCATCTCCGCCGCGACCGGGGAAGGGATACCGGAGCTCCTGGACGACATCGCCTTCAACCTGTGGGGCGAGCCGGAAGAGACCTGGTAGGGATTAAAAATAGAAGAGGGGAGCAGCCGAAGCGGTTGCTCCCCTTTTTTTATGTTGGAAATAATGGCAAGGTTCAGTTCTTCAAAAGTTTTTCAGTCTTGGTCAGGAAATTTTCCAATGCTTCGTTGATGTTGATTTCCATACGTTCTGCCAAAACAGCCAGCCACCATATGCACTCGCCAAGTTTGTGCTCAAGCTCAGGCATAGTTTCGCCATCTGTCGGCCAACGCCCCTGCTGGGACATCGTCAGGCGGCCGACCAGCCCCGCATCGGTTAGAAAAGCTAAGGCATCTTCTTCAACGCTCCATTCTTTGCCATGGAGTTCTCTTTCAAGCAGGTGATAGCGCTTCCGTATTTGAACAGAACGCTCCACAACTTCAGCAAAGCTCAACTCTTTCATTATTATTCCCCTTTCTTCATTAAAATCAAAGTCACACGACAATTTGGAGAGGTTACGGAGTCAGGCGCTTACTGCAGCGCGGCGTCGACCAACCGTAACAGCGGGGCCGGGAATACCCCCAGGAGCAGGATAAAGGCGGCCGCGCAGCAAAGGGCGACGGCGTCGGCAGCGGCAGCGGCGCGGGGGGCAGGGGAGGAGGAGCGGTGCATGTAGAGGCTCGCGACGACCTTGAGATAGAAAAAGGAGGAGACCGCGGCGCTTATGATACCGACAATGGCGAGCGCCGTTTCGCCCCCCTTGATGGCGGAATAGAAGATGAAGAACTTGCCGATGAAGCCTCCGGTAGGTGGCAGGCCGGCCAGTGCCAGCATGGCGAGGGCAAGCACGCCGCCGCGCAGCGGAGCGCTGAAACCGAGCCCGGAGTAGTCCGCTATCTGGTCCCTTTCCTTTTCCAGTGAGAGCGAGGCAATGGCGCCGAAAGCGGCAAGATTCATGGCGGTGTAGATAGCGCCGTAAAGGAGGAGCGCGGCGTATCCCTCCCTGGTGCCGGTGAGAAGCGCGAGGGTGAGGTAGCCCATGTGGGCGATGGAGGAGTAGGCGAGCATCCTCTTGATGTTCTGCTGCCGGAGCGCCGCCAGGTTTCCTACCACCATCGAGAGGAGCGACAGCAGCACAAGCGGGATGCGCAATTCCGGCATCGGGGGGGAGAAGGTGAGCAGCATGAGCAGCAGCGAAGCCGCCGCCACCTTGGAACTGGTGGAAAGAAAGGCTGCGACCGGGGCCGGAGCTCCCTGGTAGACGTCAGGAGTCCAGAGGTGCGCGGGGACCAACGAAAGCTTGAAGGCCATGCCCATGATGACCACGCCCCAACCGGCGGCGACGATGGCGCGGTTATCCGCGTGGGGCACGGCGCCGGCAAGTTCGAGGGTACCGCTGCCGGCGAAGATGAGGGCGAAGCCGAAAGCGGTGAAGGCGGCGGCGACCGCCCCCATGAGGAGGTATTTCAGGCCCGCCTCGCCCGATTCCGCCCGCTGGAGGTCCATGGTGACCAGGATGTAGAAGGCGAAGGAGACCGACTCGATAGCCAGGAAGAGGATCAGGAGGTTCGAGGCGCAGGGGAGCACGCACAAAGCGAACAGTGCGAAGAGGACCGTCGCCGGGTATTCCTCTCCCTTGATGGCGCGGTTTTCGTTGTAGCCGTGGGAGAGGAGCAGCGTCAGGAGTGCCGCCGCGCAAAAAAGCGGGATCAGGAACTGGGCCAGCGGCGTGAAGGTAAGCCCGGCGACGGCAGGCACAGCCGAGGGCGCGGTGAAAATTGCCCAAAGCCCCGCTGCCGCCGCAGTAACCGCCGCGATAGAGCTGGTGGTCCCGCTAAGGAGCAGCGGCCCGCAAAGGAGCACGACCAGCGCCCCCACCCCGGTGATGATGATCGGCATGATGGTATGTAGGTCAGGGATGATCATCTTGGTTCTCCAGAAACAAAAGCACTCACCACAGAGGTACACAGAGGAAAACCTAAAGCACAAAACGTTGAATTCCATCCTTCAGGTGAGGGACATTGAAGTTAATAAGCAGCCCAGGTCCTTCCCACTCAATTTCAGGTACGTCAGCAATTGTGCTGTATGAATGGGTTGTAGGAAATCAACCGACTTCAGTTCGACCACCACTTTGTTCTCGACAAGGAGATCCATCCGGTAGCCTACGTCTATTTTCAAACCGTCGTACCGTACTGGCAGAATAATTTGTGAAGATGCAGCCATTTTTCTTTTGTGCAATTCGTACAGTAAACACGCCTCGTATGCACTTTCCAGAAGTCCAGGACCCAAGGCAGTATGAACCTTCATGGCGGCATCAATGATATGACCGGTGACAAGATTTGGATCCATGAGGTTTTTCCTCTGTGGTTCCTCTGTGTTCCTCTGTGGTGAGTGCCTTTACTTGACCAGCAACGCGATCGGCCCTTTAAACAGTTCCAGCACGGGGCTGGGATGAACGCCCAGGTACACGGCTACCAGCGCGAGGATGGCCAGGACGCCGGCTTCTCTCATGGTCAGATCCTTCAACTCTAGCGGCTTCCTCTCCCTGACGAACAACACCTCCTGCACCAGCCTCACCGTGTAGATCAGCGTCAGCACGATACCCAGAAACGCGCCCAGGGCGGCTGCGGGCGCAACCTTGAACGCCCCCACCAGCACCAAGAACTCACCGACGAAGTTGTTCAACCCTGGCAGCCCGGCGGAGGCCATGCAGAAGAACAGGAAAAAGAACGACAGCGCCGGGACCTTTTCCCAGATGCCGCCGTAGGCGGGGAGATCCCTGCTGCCGGCACGCTCGTCCAGCATTCCCACCACAACGAAGAGGGCCCCGGTGGTGACGGCGTGGTTCACCATCTGCAAAAGCGCTCCGGACAGGGCTAGCGGGCTCCAGGCGGCTATCCCCAGGGCGATGAAACCCATGTGGCTGAGGCTGGAGTACGCCACCAGCCGCTTCATGTCCTTTTGGGCGAAGGCAATCCAGGCGCCATAGCTGATCACGAAGACGGCGGCCAGGTAGAGGACGGGGGTGAAGGCGCGGGCGGCTTCGGGAAAAAGCGGATAGGCGAAACGGATCAGGCCGTAGGCGCCGGTCTTGGAAAGCAGGCTGGCGAGGATCAGGGTCCCGGCGATGGGGGCATCGGCGTAGGCGTCGGGCTGCCAGCTGTGCAGCGGGAAAAGCGGGATCTTCACCGCGAAGGCCACCAGGAACCCGGCAAAAAGCCAGAGGGCAAGGCCATAGGGGACGCTGGTCTGCACCAAAGCGGGGAGGGCGAAGGTGTAGCTCCCTGTCTGCGCGCCGTGCATCAGGTAGAGCGTGATGATGGAGACCAGCATGAGCAGGGAACCGACGAAGGTATAGAGAAAGAACTTGATGGCCGAATAAACCGGTCGCCCATCACCCCAGACGCCGGAGAGGAACACGATGGGGATCAGCATCGCCTCGAAGAAAAGGTAGAAAAGAAACAGGTCGAGGCTGAGGAATACGCCCTGGATGCTGCACTGCAGGGCGAGCAGCAGGGCATAGTAAACAGGCGCCCGCTCCTTGATCTGTTTCCATGAGATGAGGACGGCGACGACGGTAATGAACGAGGTCAGGAGCACCATGATCTGGCTGATGCCATCCATGCCGAGGGTGTAACGGATGCCGAAACGCTCGATCCAGGGGAGGTCCTCGAACAGGAAGAAGCCCTTGGGCGCACTAGGGTAGGTAGCGGACAGCGAGGTGCCGAGAAGCGGGAAAGCCGCGAGGGCCAGCTCCACCAGGGCCACTGCCAGGGCGAAACCCCGCGCCAGCGCCTGCGCAGGGCGCAACGCCACAAGGAGCAGCGACGCGGCAAGCGGCAGAAAGACCAGCACGGAAAGTATCGGGAAGTCAGGTGTCATCGCAGGTGTCCCGTGTTAGATGAAAATCCAGGCGAGGTAGCCGATCATGAAAGCGACCCCGGCGGCGAAACTAAGCAGATAAATCGAGACGCGGCCGGTGCTCCAGCGCCCAAGCCAGGTGCCGGTCCAGCCAACCCCGCCCGCCAGCCGGTCCAGCGAGTCGTCTATCATCCTTTCGTCTACCTTTTGCCAGAGAACCCTGGCTGCCGCCTGGTAAGGGCGGACCAGGAGCATGTCGTACAAGGCGTCGAAGTACCATCCCTTCAAAAGGAACGCGAAGAGCGGGGACTCGTCCCCTGCCTCCTCGATCCGTTGCTCCCGTCCCCGGCCGTACCTTACGTGCGCGGCCACAAGCCCAGCCAGGGCCAGCGCACCTGCTATCGCCTGCAGCGCCATTTCCTCATTGCCCGGACCCTCGACCATTTTCCCTCCCGGGACCCCGGCGAACAGGCTGCCCAGGAACCCTTCGCCCAAGTAGGCGGGAAGGTCAAGCATGCCGCCGAAGAGGGCCAAGAGCGCCAGCGGGATCAAGACTGCCTGCATGGTCTTCAGCCCGCCTGTCTCATGAGCGGCATGGGAGGAGCCGCCGAAGACGAGGTAGACCATGCGGAAGGTGTAGTAGGCGGTGATGAGCGCGGTGAGGAGCGCGAACAGGTACAGGGACTGGTACAAGAGCCCCCCCTTGTGCCAGACGGCCAAGAGGATGCTGTCCTTGCTGAAGAACCCGCCGGTCAGGGGTAGCCCGGCCAGGCAGGCGGCTCCGGCGAGGAAGCTCCAGAAGGTGACCGGGAGGGTGCGCCGCAGGCCCCCCATCTTGAAGATGTCCTGCTCGTGGTGCATGGCGGTTATGACGCAGCCAGCGCCGAGGAACAGGAGCGCCTTGAAGAAGGCGTGCACGAGCAGGTGGAAGGTTGCGGCGGTGACGGCGCCCGCGCCGACCCCGAGCATCATGTAGCCGATCTGGCTGATGGTGGAAAAGGCCAGCACGCGCTTCAGGTCGCGCTGCGCCAGGGCGCAGGTGGCCCCGTAAAAAGCGGTGACGCCGCCGGTGACGGCGATGGCGGCCATGGCCGTCGGGGACGAACCGATCAGCGGCAGCATGCGCGCCAGCAGGTAGACGCCGGCCGTCACCATGGTCGCCGCGTGGATCATAGCCGAGACCGGCGTGGGGCCGGCCATGGCGTCGGGGAGCCAGACCATGAGCGGGACCTGGGCCGATTTACCCATCGCGGCGATCAGGAAGAGGATGCCGAGGGCGGTGATGATCGAGCCGGGCATGAGAAAGCCCATGCCGTTTAGTTGCGTGATCGAGAGGGTGCCGAAGAGCTGGAACAGCCAGGCCAGGGCGACCATGAGCGCCGTATCCCCGATCCGGGTGGTGATGAACGCCTTCCTGCCGGCGTCGGCGTTGTCCTTGTCCCGGTACCAGAAGCCGATGAGGAGGTACGAGCAGAACCCGACCCCTTCCCAGCCGAGGTAGAGAAGCGGCAGGCTTTCTGCCAGGACCAGGGCGAGCATGGCGAAGACGAAGAGGTTCAATAAGGCGAAGTAGCGCGCGTAGTCCTCGTCGCCTCGCATGTAAAAGACCGAGTAGATGTGGATCAGGCCGCAGACAAAGCCGACCATCAGGGAAAGCGAGAGCGAAAGAGGATCGAGGTAGAGCGAGACCGGGATCTGGAGGTCCGATGAAGCGAACCATCGCGCGATAATGACCGTTTGCGGCGCGCCATAGGCTGCGGCCGCCAGCGCCGCGCAGGCGAAGCTCCCCCACACCGTCGCGCAGGCGAGTACCTCCACCAGCACGCGCGGCAGTTTCCGTCCCGCCAGGGCGCAGACGACAGAGCCGAAGAGCGGGAATAAAAGCATGAGGGATAGGTAGGTTTGCATCGATACTCCTTGTTCTTAGCCTTTCAGTTCCCCCTCCCCTCGCGGGAGGGGGAGGTGAAAAACCTCCGTGGACCTCCGAGACCTCTGTGTTCCGCCTTCAGGTCTTTCGGTTCCAGGTTTTCCCCTGTGGTTCCTCTGTGTACCTCTGTGGTGAGTGCCTTTCCTACCCTTTCATCGAGCTGAAGTCGTCGGTATCCACCGACTGCTTGCGCCGGTGCAGGTAGGCCACCATGGCCAGCGCCAGCGACACCTCCGCCGAAGTGAGCGCCATGATCATCAGCGAGAAGACCTGCCCCTCCGCGATCCCCCAGTGGGCGGATCCTCCGACGAAGGTGAGCATCACGGCGTTCAGCATGATCTCGATGCCGATGAGCATCATAATCACGTTGGCGCGCCAAGCCACGACGCAGGCAAGCCCCATGGCGAACAGGATCGAGGCGAGGATCAACACTTCGTACAGCGGTATTGTCATCTGCGCCTCCCGAGGTAAAGGGCGCCGACCAGCGCGAAGAGGAGCTGCATGGAAACCAGCTCGATGGCGACGCCGTACCGGGTGAAGAGTACCTGGGAAAATTGGCGTACCGTCTGCGCCCCGGCCCCCGGTACCGGCGGCGCCTGCCCGGTGACGAGCACCGTCAGCGACGCGACCACGACCAAGACCAGGACCAGCGCCGGCCACCAGTCGGAAAACGCCGGCTTCGCGAGCTTCTCGGGGGAGGCTACTTCGACCATCATGATGACGAACAGGAAAAGCACCATGATGGCGCCAGCATAGATGATGACCTCCAGTGCGGCGACGAAGGGGGCGCCCAGAAGGTAGAAGATGAGCGCCAGGGCGAAGAACGAAGTCACCAGGTAGACGATGGCGCGTACCGCCTGCCGCGCCGTGATGGCGCAGAGCGTCCCTATCACGGTGACGGCTGCAAGTATGTAGAAGATGGTCCGTTCCATTTCGCTCCGGTGGTATTTCTCTTACGGCAGCAGGCTGCGCGGGTCGGCAGGTTCCTGCTCGCTGGGGGAGCTCCCCCGCGGCTGCACCACGCCGATTCCCGCATGCCGGTAATAGTTGTATTCGGGATCCTTCCCGGTGCCGTCGATGAGGAGGTCCTCCTTCTCGTACACCATGTCCATGACCTGCCGCTTGCAGCGGAACATCTCGGGCGACATCTGGATGGCAAGGGTCGGGCACGCCTCGGCGCACATGCCGCACAGGATGCAGCGGGAGAAGTTGATGCGGAACCAGGCGGCGTAGCGGCGGCCGTTCTCCCCTTCGGCAGCGGCCATGGAGATGCAGTCCACGGGGCAGGCGCCGGAGCAGAGGTAGCAGGCGACGCAGCGCTCGGCGCCGTCGGGGTCCCGGGTGAGCACGATGCTGCCGCGGAAACGGGGGGGCATCGGCCTTTGCTCCTCGGGGAACTGCACGGTTACGGGCTTCCGCCAGATATGGCTGAAGGTGATGGAAAGGCCGGTCAAGATCTCTTTTATGTCGGTCAGAATGGGCATCTTTTCCTGTTTGCGGCACGGGCGCCGCTTGGGGAGATCGATTTCAGCCGCCCCGGAGGAACCTGGCATCTGCCGGGAGGGCCGGAGGCCCGGCAGACAGCCTGGGCTGTCTGCCGGAAGAGGGCGGTTAGTTGGGCCGTAGCGATTTCAGCAGTACGTCTAGGGTTTGCTTGTGGCAGTTGTTCTCGGCATAAACGAGGGCCGTGCTCCCGCTGTAGGACATGGCCAGCGGGTCCGCGCCGCTAGTCACAAGGAGCTGGGTGGTCACGGTGCAGCCGTAGTTGGCGGCCAGCATCAGCGGCGTGTGGCCGTCCCGGTCCCGCGCGTCGACTTCCGCGCCTTTGCTCAACAACAATCTGACTACCTCGGCGCTGCCGTGTGCCGCGGCGAAATGCAGCGCCGTCTTTCCTTTGCCGCTTCTCGTGGACAGATTCGCTCCTCGTTCCAGCAGGTCGTTGACTTTCGTGACGTTACCGGCTTTTGCGGCATCCATAAGCGCGGTGTGGCCGTTTCTGTCCACGGCGTCAACCTGTGCCCTGAACCCTGCCCCCAACTCGACTTCCACGGTTGTTGTCATCGCAGTTCCTCCTTTGGTGAGAATACATTGCCCGGTACAACGCCCCCTATCGTAAAGCCAGCCACCACCCGGTGGCCAGAATGTTGAGAAGAGCAAGCGGTGTCAGGAACTTCCAGCCCAGGTGCATGAGCTGGTCGTAGCGAAGACGAGGAAGGGTTCCCCTGACCCAGATGAAGACGAAAGCGAAAAGTCCGACCTTGATGAAGAACCACAGGATCGGCGGCAAAAGCGGTCCGCGCCACCCCCCCAGGAAAAAGAGGGAAGCGAGCGCGCTGAGCGAGATGATGTTGATGTATTCGCCCACGAAGAAAAGGCCGAAGCGCATCCCTGAGTACTCGGTATGGAACCCGGCTACCAGTTCCCCTTCCGCCTCGGGGAGGTCGAACGGGATCCTGCGGCACTCGGCCAGGATGCTGACCAGGAAGATCGCGAAGGCGAGAGGCTGGTACACGATGAAAGGCATCTGCGCCTGGGCGTTGACGATGTCCGAGAGCCTGAGCGACTTGGCCAGCATCACCACGGGAACCAGCGAAAGCCCCATGGAGAGCTCGTAGGAGATCAGCTGGGAGAGCCCCCGGATGCTCCCCAGGAGCGCGTACTTCGAGTTGGACGCCCACCCGCCCAGCGCGACGCCGTAGACGGCGATGGATGAAAGGGCGAGAAAGACCAGCACGCCTACGTCCAGGTCGGCGATCTGGAGGTTGACTTCGTGTCCGAAAAGAACGGTCGGCGCCCCCAGCGGGATGATGGCGAAGGTCAGAATGGCGGGAATAGCAGCCATCGCCGGTGCCACGGAAAAGAGGAAGCGGTCCGCCGCCTTGGGGATCATGTCTTCCTTGGTGAGCATCTTGATGACGTCGGCCAGCGGCTGGAGCAGGCCGAAGGGGCCGACGCGGTTCGGGCCGATGCGATCCTGGATCCAGCCGAGGATGCGCCTCTCGGCCAGCACCATGTAGGCGGCGAGCGTGAGGATGATGGCGAAGAGCACGACGATCTTCCCCAGCATAAGCGCTATGTCTAAGGCGTCCCAGGTCGTCATGATAATTCCTGTGCGGAGACGAGATCGTAAATACGCACCCCTTCCCCCTCGGGATCAAGGTCTCTCAGTTTGCCCCATGTACCCGTGAGCGGCTCGTTGACGGGTTCGCCCCCCAGTTCCAGCATCAGGTCGGCCATGACCCGCCAGGCCTCCCGTTCAGCTCCTCCGGGGATGTAGTTCCGGTGCACGTGGGGCGGGTGCAGGGCGACCGCCTCGGTCTCGCTTGAGTAGTACTTTGGGTCCAGCCCCTTGAGCGGAAGCCCCGCCGGCCGGCTGCGCAGGAAGCGCTGCGCTCTCCCCTCGTAGTTGATGCTGGTCCCGTTCGACTCGACCCAGGTGGTGGTGGGGAGGAGCACGGAAGCCTTCTCGGTTAAGCCGCCGCGTTTCCAGTCGGCGCAGGCCAGCACCTCCACCCGCTCCAGCAGCCAGGGGGGGAGGTCCGCCTCGAAACAGACCACCGCCTTGATCTGGCCCGACTCGACCAGGTCGGAGAGGGTGGCGCCCTTTCTTTCCAGGCTGACCAGGGCGGCGCCGAAAGCGTTGGGGCCAGGTTGCAGCATCACGAGCCTGGCGCCGCTTGAGGCGAGATAGGAGAGAAGTTCGGGGGACTTCCCACCGGCGCCGCAGATGACCACTCCCTTGGACCCTCCCTCGAAAGGAACCTCGTCGAGCGTCGCAACCTCCTGGTAGCGGAAAGGGAGCTGGCGCTTTTCCCCCTCCCTTGCCCCTCCCACGCGGAATACCTGCGCCCCGGCTAGCGACGCTTTCCGGACCGCGAGCGAGAGCATGGCCCCCTCTTCCATAAGGTCCAGCTCGAAGAGCGCGATGCACTCCGCCTTCTCGATGTCGTGGATGCGGGCAGCGTTCTGCTCGTTCAGGAGCCGGACCGCGGCGAGGCTTCCCTGCGCCGGTGCCGCTTCGGCAAAATATGAAACAGGCGCCCCCACGACCCGCGCCAGTTCGGCGAGCACCAGGCACCCCTCCAGCGAGAGCCGTCCGGAGCCTACGAAGGCGAGGCCTGCCGGGCCGTTTTGCAGGCAGAACTCGGAGATGCGGTTCGCCGCCGCCTCCAGGGCCAAGCGGTATTCCCCCGGGGCGCCGCCGATCTCGGGGTAGCGCGGCCGTTGCGGGCCGTTCAGGTACTCCTTGTCGAAGCGCCCCCGGTCGCAGATGAACCAGCCGTTCACCTGGTCGTTTCTGCGCGCCACGATCTTGATCAGCTCCCGCTGGAAGTTCTGGGGCGAGGTGTTGCAGCCGACCGAGCAGTGCTGGCAGACGGCGGGGGCGAACTCGTAGTCCCAGTAGCGCGCCCGGAAGCGTCCCGTCTTGTCGGTGAAGACCCCGGTCGGGCAGATATCCACCAGGTTCCCGGAGAAGGGGGACTCCAGCGCTCCTTCGGCGAACCTGCCGAAATAGACCCGCCCCGCGCTCCCGGTGACGCCGAAATCGGTGCCGCCGGCGTACTCCTGGTAGAACCTGACGCAGCGGTAGCATTCGATGCAGCGGTTCATCTCGTGGTGGATCCCCTCACCGAGGTACTGGTTCTGGAAGGTCCGCTTCTTGCCCACATACCTGCGGCGGCTGTGACCGCCGGCGATGGTGAAGTCCTGCAAGAGGCACTCCCCCCCCTCGTCGCAGACCGGGCAGTCGTGAGGGTGGTTCAGCATGAGCCATTCGATGACCAGCGAGCGCATCTTGAGCGCTTCGGGATCGGTGGTGGAGACCACCATCCCGTCTTGCGCTGGGAGCGAGCAAGACATCTGGATACCCTTCACCGGCCCGTCCAGAAGCTTCACGGCGCAGAGGCGGCAGGCGGCGGCGATGGCGAGCGCCGGGTGGTAGCAGAAGTGCGGGATGGTGATCCCGACGCTGCGGGCGGCTTCCAGCACGCTGGTTCCCGGCGGGACCTCCACCGGTATGTCATCTATGATCAGCTTCGGCATCTGATAGCTCTACGGTCCTTTCGCCCTATTTCTTCAAGGGACATTTCTTCTTCACGATATGCTCCCGCACCTCGTCCTCGAAGTGCCGCAAAAGCCCGTCCAGCGGCGCCATGGCGCCGGGGGCCAGGGCGCAGAACGAGTAATTCAGGTACTTTATGTGCTCGCGCAGGATGGCGATGTCGTCTTCCTTGCCGTACCCGGTCTCGATCCTGGTCAGAATCTCCCTCACGTAGGGCAGCCCCTCGCGGCACGGGGTACACCAGCCGCACGATTCGCGGGCGAAAAAGGTGATCAGGTTCAGGGTCGCCTCCACCAGACAGTGGTCCTGGTCGAAGACGATGATGCCGCCGGAGCCGAGCCGGGAGCCGACCTTGGCGACGGGGTCGTAATCCATGGGGACCTTCAGGTGCTCCGCGGTGAGAAACTGCGTCGAGGCGCCCCCCGGGATGCAGGCCTTGAACCTCTTTCCCAGGCGCATGCCGCCGCAGGGGCCGTCGATGATGTCGCCTAGCGGTATGCCGATGGGAAGCTCGACGCAGGCGCGGTCCTTCACCGATCCGCTCACGCAGAAGAGCTTGCTGCCCGCCCCCTCTGGGTTCATCGCCAGCCCCTTGAACCAGGCGGCGCCGCGAGCGAGGATCCCCGGTATGTTGGCCAGGGTCTCGACGTTGTTCACCACCGTAGGCCCGGCCCAAAGCCCCTTCACCGCCGGGAAGGGGGGCTTTTGCCGCGGGTTCGGGCGCTTCCCCTCCAGGGCGTTGATGAGCGCCGTCTCCTCGCCGCAGATGTAGCGGCCGGCGGAAAGATGCAGGTCGATGTCGATGGAGTGCTCGCTCCCGAGGATGCGCTCCCCCAGAAACCCTTCCTTTTTTGCCTCGTCGATGGCGCGGGCCAGATTCTCGGCGGCCTGCTCGTACCCCTTGCGGATGAAGATGAAGCCGTGCCTCACTCCTAGCGCGTAACAGGCGAGCGTCATCCCCTCGATCAGGCTGTAGGGGTTATGCTCCAGGAGCACCCGGTCCTTGTAGGTCCCCGGTTCCATCTCGTCGCAGTTGCAGATGATCCAGCGCGGCCCGGGGAGGTCCCGCGGCACGAAGGACCACTTCTTCCCGGTCGGAAAGCCGGCGCCACCCCGCCCGCGCAGGCCGGAGTCGATGACGGTCTGCTGCACCTCGGCCGGCGTCATCCCCGTGATCGCCCTCTTGAGCGCCTCGAAGCCCCCTTCGGAGCGGTACTCCTTGAAGGCGACCGAGCGGTCCCGGCGGTTATGTCGAAAGAGAGGGAGATCCATGTCGTCCTTTTACGCCCGCCGTTCCTTTTCCAGGATCTCGTCCACGAGATGCGGCGTCAGGTGCCCGTAGGGGGTCCCTCCCACCGACATCGCGGGGCTGTCGCCGCACCTTCCCATGCAGGCGCAGGGAAGAAGGGTGTACATCCCGTCCGCCGTAGTCCCCCCAAGCTCCACCCCCAGCCGCTTTTTCAGGTGCTCGATGATGCCGTCGCAGTCCGCGCACCAGCAGGAGATGGAGTCGCAGACGTGGATCACCTTCTTACCCACCGGCCGGCGGTAGATCATCTCGTAAAAGGTGGCCAGTTCCTCCACCTGCAGCGGCGACAGCCCCAGGAGAGAGGCAGCCTCGGCGACGGCCTCGTCGGTGAGCCAGCCGTAGTGCGCCTGCAGTTCCTTCATCACGTCGACCGCAGCCTCGCGCGGGGTGATGGCGCCTGCCACCCGTTCGGTCAGCGATTTTTTCAGTGCTTCCGATATCATCAGCGTTTCCGCTCCTCGTTTATTACCGGTCCAAATCCGAAAGCACGAAATCCAACGACCCAAGAATGGCCAGGAAATCGGACACCAGCCAGCCGCGGCTTAACACCGGAAGCGACTGGATGTGCGGAAAGGTGGCGGTCCGTATCCTCATGCGGTAGGCGGTATGCAGCCCGTCCGACACGGCGAAATAGCCGTACTCACCCTTCGACCCCTCGATGGGTGCGTAGCACTCCCCTTTCGGGGGGGAGATGCCGCGGGTGGAGTTGACGAAGTGGTGGATCAGCGACTCGATATCTTCGAGGGCGTCCCGTTTCTGCGGCAGAGTGTAGCGGTAGTCAGGGGAGATGAAACGCCCCCCCGGCATCCCGGCCGCGGCCTGCCTCACGATGGAGAGCGACTGCCTCATCTCCTCCATCCGCACTTGGTAGCGTGCGTAGCAGTCGCCCCCTTGCGCCGTCGCCACCTCGAATTCGAAGCGGTCGTAGCCGCCGTAGGGCATTTTCTTCCGGAGGTCCCAGGCGAAGTCGCAGGCGCGCAGGTTGGGTCCGGTGATCCCCCACTCAAGAGCCGTGTCTACGGTGATGGCGGAGACACCTTTCAGCCGCGCCACGAAGATGGGGTTCCCCGAGAGGAGCTTTTCGTACTCGGCGAGCCTTCCCGGGAACCATTCCAGGAAGGAATGCACCTTCTCCTGCCACCCCTCGGGTAGGTCCTCGGCGACGCCGCCGATCCGGAACCAGGCGGGGTGCATCCGGCCGCCGGTGATGAACTCGACGATGTCGAAGATCTTCTCCCGGTCGGTGAAGGTGTAGAAGACCGGAGTCATGGCGCCCAGGTCGGAGGCGAAGGTGCCGAGCCAGACCAGGTGGTTCGCGATCCGGAACAGCTCGCAGAGCATGACCCGGATGTAGATGGCCCGGTCCGGTATCTCGATGCCGCAGAGGGTCTCCACAGAGTTCAGGTAGGCCAGGTTGTTCTGCACCCCCGAGAGGTAGTCCACCCGGTCCGTGTAGGGGATGTACTGGTGCCAGTTCTGCCGCTCGCCGGTCTTCTCCGCGGCCCGGTGGTGGTAGCCTATGTCGCTGTCCATGTCGACGATCTCTTCGCCGGAGAGCTTGAGCACGAACCTGATAACGCCGTGGGTGCCGGGGTGCTGCGGGCCCAAATTCAGGATCAGGGTCTCGTCGTCCACCCGGTCGAAGAAGTCGCCAGCTGGGAGCGCTTTTTGCCTGCGCGCGTCTTCCGCCGTGTAGGGGGGAAGCTCCGTGGCCCGGGCCGGGTGCTCTTTGCGGAGCGGATGCCCGTCCCAATCCGGGGGCATCAGTATCCTTCTCAGGTTGGGATGGCCGGCGAAGCGGATGCCGAACATGTCGTAGGCTTCCCGCTCGTACCAGTTGGCGACCGGGAAGACGGAGGTGATGCTGGGGGCCTCGGGATAACTCCCCTCAAGCTCGGTCTTGATCCTGATCCTCCCCGGGGTGTCGAAGCAGGTGAGGTGGTAATTGACGGTGAAATCCTTGTACTTTTCCCGGTCGCGACGGCAGGACTCGTCCACGCAGGCGATGTCCTCCAGGCGCCTGAAGGGGGACTCCTTGCGCTCTTTGAGGTGCCGGAGCAGTTCCGGCACCAGGCGCGCCGGCGCGCGGTAGGTCAGCATGTCGCAGGCGGTTTCGTCCAGGACCACCTGGCCTGCGAACGCCCCCTGCAGTTCCGCCTGCAGATTGAAGTCGGGGTAGGGGAGCCGGGGCTGTTTCGGGCGCCAGAGCTCGTCGGAGCGCGGGGCCGCGAAGTAGGGGGGCTGCATGGCGCTCCCGCGTATGGCGATCCCCTCCATCCCGGGGCCCCGGGTGTCGCGCGACTTGGTGGCGCCGTCCACCAGGATGGGAGCCACCGTCCCCTGGGTCCCCCCCTGCATCCTCAGCACCGGGCGGGTCGGGCGCTCTTCGCTGCGGATCTTTTGCTGCAGCAGCATCAGCCCTTCCAGGAACGACTCCGGCCGCGGCGGGCAACCCGGGATGTAGAGATCGACCGGGAGTATCTGGTTCACCCCCTGGACCACGCTGTAGACGTCGTACATCCCGCCAGAGTTGGCGCAGCTCCCCATGGAGATAACCCACTTGGGCTCGGCCATCTGGTCGTAGAGCCTGAGGATGCTGGGGGCCATCTTCTTGAAGACGGTGCCGGCTATCACCATGAGGTCGGATTCGCGGGGGGTGCCGCGGAGCACCTCCGCCCCGAAGCGCGAGACGTCGTAGCGGGAGGTAAACGAGGTCATCATTTCGACGAAGCAGCAGGAAAGGCCGAAGAACATCGGCCATAGAGAATTCGCCCTCCCCCAGTTGATCATGTCGTCCAGGGAGGCGAGCAGTACGTTTTCGGGTATTTTGTCGTCGTCACCCTGGCTCAAGATCGTTTACCCCGCGCGCGCATGGCTGAAGGACCCCAGTCGAGCCCACCTTTCATCCAGAGCCAGACCAGCCCTAAAAGGAGCACCGTGATGAAGAGGGTGATGTGGACCAGCCCTGGAATGCCAAGGAGGTCCCAGGAGGTGGCCCAGGCAAGTATGAAGGCCCCTTCCACGTCGAAGACTATGAAGAAGATAGCGATCAGGTAGAAGGGGACTTGGGATGCATGCCGGGCATTGCCGGTGGGAACCATCCCCGATTCGAAGGGTATGTGCTTTTCGGAGGTTTCCTTCCCTGAACCGAGGTAGCGCGCCGCCAGCAAGAGGATGCCGATGAGCCCCACCGCGAAGAGGGTGTAGATGGCAAGGGGAATTAATTCTACTTGCTGTGCGGTAACGGGCATCATTGGCCTTTCAATGAGAAGATAGGGGGTTTCTGCAACCCGTATAATCTAACGTAGAGCCGATGAAAGTCAATTTGGAACGGCGCTTATTTTAGTCGTTCATTGGCGTTAGGTAATTAAAATTTTGCTCTTGAGGATAAGGATCTCGAAGGCCATGGAGGCCTTCGCCATCAGCTTCTGGAGTTGGGGAAGTTCCGGGTCGAGAGGGAGATTCCCGCCGTCGACGTAGAGAACCGCCACCACCCTTCCCATCATCAGCAGGGGTACCAGGAGGTTCTGCGGCGAAGCTCCTCCACCCAGGGCATCCAAGAGGCGCGCGTTTCCGGTTGTGGAGAGAAGCGGGCCGAGGTAGAAGCTTTTCGTCTCCTCCACCAGCTGCAGCACCGAAGGCTCAAACTGGGGAATCTCGACCGTTTCGAAACCGGGGACCAGTTTGCTGTCGACCTGCGCCAGCCATCCGGTAGCCTTACCCCCCTTGATCAGGAAGATGGCGACCCGGCGGAACTGCTGTCCCAGGTGCCCTACGACGAGGTCCGCGATCTGGTCGCGCTCGCCCGCATGGGCGAGTCCAGTCAGTACGCCGTCCAGCGAGTAATCCTTCTCCGGCGCGCTCTGGTAGAGCGAACTCCCCGCCAAGGGGTCGAGGCTCGGCTCTGCACTCAGGTCGCCGAAGCATTCAGACTCGTCGAGGGAAGGAAGCTCCAGTATCTCAGCCTCCTCTGCCGACAGCCAGAGGTCCTCCTCGGGAGCCGGAAGGGGATGCGAGGCCGCCGCTGCGGCAGGGCGCGGTTGAGCCGCAGGCGCCGCGTTGTGCGCCCGGTTCCGGCTGAGCCCCTCGACACTGATGTAGCGCAATTCCCGCTTGATCCCGTAGTACTTCTCCATCGCGCTCAGCATCCGCAACTCGGGCGCAATGACCGGGACCACTATGTACCCGGTGGCAAAGGCGATCTCGTCGATAGCCTGAAAGTCGCTGGGGTCCAGCATGGCGAGGGTGAGCTTGCGGTTGTTGAGGGCGACGGGCATCACGCGGTACTTGCGGACGTATTCTTCGGGAACGGCGCCGACTACATGGGGGGGGATCTCCATCAGCTGTTCAGGGGAAGTGTGGGCGATGCCGGTCTTCTGGCTGAGGAAATGGGCGAGTTCCTGTTCGTCCAGGTACCCCATCTCTACCAGGTTGGTGCCGAAGCGTCCCCCGAAGATCGCCTGGCCTTTCAGCGTCTCTTCGAGTTGCGTCGGGGTGATCTTCCCGGCGTCTACCAGCAGTTCGCCTAGTCTCATTGTTTCTGCAACCTCCACCCATGGCATTGCACCGGCATTTCATATTTGCTGCTGGGAAGACATTGGCATAGGCATCACCCAATGATGGAACAGTGACAATCATTGGGGAGTGCCGGATCCGCACAGAGCAAATGAATCAGGCGCTAAAATAGAGCCTAACAGGCGACGTTGTCAATAAGAACAAAAGCAAAGAGACAGGGGGGCAGCTGTTACAGTGTCACCACATTTTCTAAAGGTTCATGAGCGGAATTAGGGGGAACCCAGCGTCCCCTCCCCCTCTGGGGGAGGGACAGGGTGAGGGAGACGTCACGAAGGCGGGATCCTGGCTGGGCACTGCCCTCACCCCCGCCCCTCTCCCAAAGGGCGAGGGGAGACAGGCTGACCATGGCAGGGGAAGATCTTTGCTAACGGGGGGCGAGATTGACTACCGTCCGGCCGCGCAACTCACCTTTCAAAATGGCGTCGAACTTCTGTTCCAGCTGGGCCAGCGGCACTTCCTGCACCTGCTCGAGAATCCGCTGCGGCTTCCAATCTCCTGCCAGCCGCTGCCATACCTCGTTTCTGACGGTGGAAGGGGCCTGCGCGGAGTCGACGCCCAAGAGCGACACCCCCCGTAGAATGAACGGGAAGACGTTCAGGGGGAGCTCGGCGGAACCGGCAAGCCCGCAGCAGGTGACCACGCCGCCGTACCCGGTGGATTTTATGGCTGCCGCCAGCATGGGACCGCCCACGACATCGATGACCCCAGCCCAGCGTTCCTTCAGGAGCGGGCGGTCGGAGTTCTGCAGGAAGGCGTCACGGTTCAATACCTGGCGCGCCCCAAGCCCTGTGAGGAACTCGGTCTCCCGGGCCTTCCCGGTGACAGCCACGACCTGGTACCCCGCCTGGGCGAGAAGCGTTACGGCGACGCTGCCGACCCCGCCGGTGGCGCCGGTCACCAGGATCTCTCCGTGTTCCGGCCTGACCCCAGCCTGGACGAGCTTTTGCAGCGACAGCCCCGCGGTCAGCCCCGCGGTGCCGATGGCCATGCTCTCCTTCAGCGACAGCCCCTCGGGGAGACGGACCCCCCAGGCGGAGGGGACTCGGATGTATTGGCCGTATCCCCCGGGGGTATTCATGCCCAAGTCGTAGCCGGTCACGATCACCTTTTCGCCGCTTTTGAAGGCGCCGTCGGAACAGGAGACCACCTCGCCCGCCGCGTCGATGCCAGGGGTATGGGGATAGTTCTTGGTCACCCCGGGGCGTCCCAGCGCGGAGAGCGCGTCCTTGTAGTTGAGCGAGGAGTAACGGACCTTGACCAGCAGCTCGCCCGGCGGCAGTTCGTCGATCGATCTGCTCTTGATCCGGCGGGTGAAGCTTCCGGGCGCCTCTTCCTCTACCACTAGTGCATCGAAACGTTCCGCTGCCATGTTCCCTCCTGTTGGTTCCGGGTCAGGATACTGCGACAATCTCGTATGCCACTCTCCCAATCCGGGCCTCGTCGCCGGCGCTCTTGCCGATCAGCTCCTGCCCCATGGGAGAACCGAGGGTAATCACGACCACTTCCTTACCCTCGATTTCCAGCTTCAACCCCCCTTCCTGGGGGCCGATGAAGAAGGTTTTTCCGCCGCCGTCCTCTCCCTCCAGCGTCACCAGTGCGGTGAGGCGGATAGCCTGGCCGGCGCTGAACTCTTGCAGCTCCAGGGAGCGGTAGGCGTGCAGTGCGCGCCGTATCTCCTGGGCGCGGTTTGCCTGACCCTGGGCCACGTACGAGGCCTCGAGGCTCAGCGTGTCGTATTTGTTGTCGGGGATGTTTTCTTCGTGGGTGGCCGCTTCATGTGCGGCCCGGGCCGCGTTGGTCAAAACTGCGAGATCCGTTGCGAGCCTTTCGATGATGAGCTGGTGCACCAGCTTCTTTTTTTCCGTTGCGATGAGCTATGCCTTCCTCTGTGATGGTTTTCCCGCCGCTTGTCGGCGTGCTGGCGATACTATAACTTCCCGTCTCATCTGTCATTGGAAAAAAGGGGGGACTTTCAGCGGTCGGGGTACCAGTTGATGCCGAAGAGGTGCATGTTGAGGCCCGGGTTCTGGCGGCCGTTGAAGCCGGCGTTGGACATGTGCTGGTAGCGGTAGGACAGGCCGAGGTTCCGGTTGATGTGGTAGATGAACCCGCCGTGGGAGGAGAATTGCTCTATGCCGTTATAGTCCCTGGTACCGAATCTTTCGCGGCTCAGGAGGGCAACGCTGACCCCAAGATCGAGCTCCAGGGGGAAGAGTTGAGGGTTTCCTAGAGAGAAGGCGGGGCCCAGGGAACCGACGAAGCCATACTGTCCCTGGCTTTTGAGGGCTCCTGCCGTTAGCGCGAGACGGGTAGAGATGCCCCAGCCTCCCTTGCTGCGCAGGCTCCAGGGGAGCTCGTATTCCCCGAAGACCTCGTATTGGGTGGTGTTTCTATCCTTCGATTCGGCAGCGAAGCCCCCTCTTATTCCGAAGGGCCCCCAGCCTCCTTCTGCGAGGGCCGGAGAGGAGTGGCACAGACCGAGGAAGAGCAGGGTGAGGAGCAGATAGCCGGAGGTTTTCATGGGATTTCTCCTGTAAATTTGCCGTACCTAATGTATCTGATAATCCTTTGAAAGCAACAAGCGAGGGGGATCGTGATTCAGTCGGAAGGCGCTGCGGATGGGCGTCCGGAGGGACAAAATAGCTGTTCTTGCGTATTAATTGGCCCAGCTGTACTATTAAATTGACCGGTGGAGCTGACAGTGCCTAAAGAGAATGGGCAAGTCGAAGGAGGCGGCTATGAAAGGGTACGAGTTGGTAAAGCAAATACGAGAGGAGAAAGGTCATCACCCGGAACGAATGTTTATCAAGTGGTGGCGCAATGAGGAGGACTTCATCGATTTCGATCTTGTATCCAGGTTTCTGGACACCCTCAAAGAGAGCAGCAAAATCGACGGATTCGAACTGATAGGCCAGGACGAGATGTGGCGTACTGTGCAGGCTCGCTGCAAGGGAAGGGTGACCAAGGAACAGCGTGAAGGCGACTGGGTGCTGCGCTGGACACCTCCAGAAGGGAAGGAGGTTGAGGAGAAGCAGAGAGAGTATTTGTACACGCCGGAATCGCTGTTGAAGATTCTGGATCAGGAGACGAACTACAACTATGTCGACTAAAGTGATTGAGCCAGGTGAATAAACAGGGCCTCCGTTATGCGAGGCCCTTTTTTTTGCTTGCTCATTTTGGCGGTATAACCCCCCTCCCCGCCTGCGGGGGAGGGGGAGAGTAGCGGACGCATCACCCATGTTACAGCATGTCCACCGGGTCCACGTCGATGGTGAGCCTGACCGTAGAGGGGTGGCTGAAGCCCCCCCTGAAGTGGAACAGCAGCCGGTGCAGATCGGCCCGCTCCCTCCCCTTCAACAGGATCTGCCACCTGAAGCGTCCCCGCACCTTCCCAAGCGGCGCCGTCACCGGCCCGAGCACCTCCACCCGCAACCGGCACTCCCGCTTGATCTTCTGCAGCAGCGCAGCGGCCTCGTCGGCGGAGTGCTCCCCCTGCGAGGCCGCGACCGCCGAGAGGGTAAGCGAGGCGAGATGGGCGAAGGGGGGATATCCTACCTCCTCCCGAAAGGCGATCTCCTCCTGGTAGAACCCCTGGAAGTCGTGGCTCACCGCGCGGGTGAGTGCGTAGTGCTCGGGCGCGAGTGTCTGCACCAGCACCCGCCCCGGTTTATCTCCCCTCCCCGCCCTCCCCATCACCTGGGTAACCAGCTGAAAGGTGCGCTCGGCGCTCCTGAAATCCGGCAGGTTCAAAGAGGCGTCGGCCGAGAGCACCCCGACCAGGGTGACGCCGTGGAAATCGTGCCCCTTGGCGATCATCTGGGTGCCGATCAGGATGTCGACCTCTCCCTCCTCGAGCTCCTTCAAAACGCGGGCGTGCCCCCCTTTTCCCCTGGTGGTGTCGCGGTCCATCCGGGAGACACGGGCGTGCGGGAAGAGCTGCTGCACCTGCTCCTCGACCCGCTCGGTCCCCCGCCCCAGAAGAGTTATCTCGCCGTCGCCGCAGTGGGGGCAGTTCTTCGGGGGGAGCATGGAGAAGTCGCAGTAATGGCAGACGTGCTTTCCTTTCAGGCGATGGAAGGTGAGGGTGACCTCGCAGTTGGGGCAGCGGAGCACGTGGCCGCAGCTCTCGCAGACGAGGTAGGTGGCAAAGCCGCGGCGGTTCAAAAAGAGGAGGGTCTGCCCCCCGTTGTCCAGGTTCTCTCCCATGGCCTCGATGAGAGGCGGCAGGAACACTTCTCCCTTCTGCCTGCGGGCGTCCAGCATCTCCGTCTGCGGCATGGGGAGTTCCCGCACCCGGTCCGGAAGCTGGAGGTAGCCGAGCTTTCCGTTCATCGCGGCATGGTAGCTGGTGACCAGCGGGGTCGCCGAGCCGAGGATCACCACGGCCCCAGCCAGTTTGCCCCGCACCAGAGCCAGGTCCCGCGCGTTGTAGCGCACCCCCTCCGACTGCTTGTAGGATCCCTCGTGCTCCTCGTCCACCACGATTACGCCGACCTCTGTCAGCGGCGCGAAGAGGGCGGAGCGGGCGCCGATGACGATAGAGGCCTCGCCGCGGCGGATGCGGCGCCACTCGTCGTAGCGCTCGCCGTCGGAAAGCCCGGAGTGCAGGACGGCGATGCCGCAGTCGAAGCGCCTCTTGAAGCGCCCGACGAGCTGCGGGGTGAGCGCTATCTCCGGGACCATCACCAGAGCGCTCCGCCCGGCGGCAAGGGCTACCGCAATGCTCTGCAGGTACACCTCGGTCTTCCCCGAACCGGTCACCCCGTGCAGCAAGAACGGGGAGAAGGCGCTGGCCTCGATCGCGGCCGTGAGCCGCGTGAGCGACTCGGACTGCGCAAGGTTCAGCGGCAGCGGGCCGTCGTGCTGGTACTCCTGCGAGCGGAAGGGATCGCGGTAGACCTCGCGCGCCTCGACACGGGCGCAGCCCAGTTGCACCAGCCGGTTCAATTGCGGGGTGCAGTTGCCGAACCGCTTCCTGAGATCGGCCGCCGGGCATTCACCTATCTCCAGCAGGTATTCAAGGATCTCCAGCCCCTTTCCTCTCGGGCGCCTCTCCTCGTCGGCGACCGGAAGGAAGTAGCGCTCGGTCCTCACGTTCCTGCCGCCGGCAAGAAACTCCTTCAGCACCGGGGTCCCGTCCTCACCCTGCTCGCAGCGGTAGCGGCTCACCAGGTTGATCCCGGCGGGAAGGGCCATCTTGATCACCTCCCCCAGAGGGTGCAGGTAGTACCCGGCGATCCAGCGGTAGAAGTCGAGCTCGGACGCGGTGAAAAGCGGCTCCTCGTCGAGGATGTCGAGGACCTCCTTCAGCTCTCCCGCGCCGGGGGCGTCGGTGTCTCCCAGGAGATACCCGGTCACCTTGCGCCTGCCGAAGGGAACCAGCACCCGTTTTCCGGAGGCTACTTGCGGCGACAGGCGCGCGGGCACGAGGTAGTGGAAGCTTCCCTCCAGGGGGAGCGGGATGGCTACCTCGACTATGTGCGGAACCGGTGTCTGCATGCGGTGTCGTTGGGGCTTTGGTTATAAGGGTTGAAGAGACGAAGAGGAAGGGGAGCGGCCGTGGTGAAACGTGGCAGAAGCGGCTTGGTGCCGGCGGCTTGCTGCCGCTCCCGCCTGAGAAGTGTTCATTGCAGCTATTTCTTGAGGACCTCTTCGGCTACCGCGCGGCCCAGCGCCTCGCACTCGGCGAGCGCCTCGGCCTTGGGCATGAAGGGGGCACGGACGAAGGGGGCGGGAAGCTTGAAGTTCAGGCTCTTGAGCCTCTCCTCGAGCATCCGGCACGCCTCGCCGCTCCAGCCGAAGCTGCCGAAGATGCCGCCGATGTTCCCTTTCAGGCTCACGGTGGAGAGGTAGGCCAAGACGTCCCACATCGGCTTCGGGATGTCGCGGTTGATGGTGGGTGTGCCGAAGATGAGGCCGTCGCACTCCTCCATCAGGTCCCGGATATCGGCGACGGAGGCGTGGTTTATGTGGCACAGGGTGACGTGGACCCCGGCCGCGCCGGCACCCTTGGCGACCGCCTCGGCCATCTGCTCGGTATTGCCGTGCGGGGAGATATAGAAGATGGCGATGCGGCGGCCGGCTGCCTTGGGCATGGACCACTTGCGGTACAGCTCGATGGGTTTCCTGGCGTCGCTGCGGTAGATGGGGCCGTGGCTCGGGCAGAGCATCTTCAGCTCCACGTCATCGAGCTTCGCGACCGCCTGCAGGATGCGCTCCTTGAAGGGACGCATGATGCAGTCGAAATAGAAACGGGTCTCCCCGGAGAAGTCGGGCATTTCGTCGGCGAAGATCCCCTCGCCGGTGTAGTGGGAGCCGAAGGCGTCGCAGGGGAAGAGCACCCCCTCCTCCTCAAGCAGGGTGAACATGGTGTCGGGCCAGTGCAGAAACGGCGCGGCGATGAAGCGGAGCGTACGGCCGCCCAAGTCGAGGGTGTCGTTGTCCTTGACGATGCGGGAGCCGAACTGGGTGTGGATCTGGTTGCCAAGGAAGGTGCGGGCGGCCTGGCTGGAGACCACGGTAGCCTCGGGGCAGAGCTCGAGTAAGAGCGCGAGGGAACCGGAGTGGTCCGGCTCGGAATGGTTCACCACGATGTAGTCGATCTTGGAGAGATCGGTGATGGAGCGGATGTTCGCGAGGAACTCGTCGAAGCGCTTCCTCTTCACCGTGTCGATGATGGCGGTGTGGGTATCCCCCTGCACCAGGTACGAGTTGTAGGTAGTGCCGTACTCTGTGGGAAAGAGGTCGTCAAAGACGGTGAGGCTGGGGTCCTTGACCCCGATCCAGTGAAGGCCTTTACCTAACTCAACAGCTCCAGACATCTGCCACCCCCTGTACTAACTATCATGGCAGCCGCTTCCAACCTGCCGCAGCTGACCCTGTTGAACAAGCGGCCCCCGTGGAAGCTTCCGCGGGGGCCTTTTTCGCTGCAAACCATACCAAAATCACCTGCTGAAAGCAAGGAAAAGGGCTATTTCCCGGCGCCGCCCTGGCCGCGGCGGTACTCGACCACGACCTGGTTGTCGCGCCTGCCGGCCGTTGCTCCCTGCCCGGAACGCCCCGCGTATCCCGAACGCCCCTGGTCGGAACGCCCCTGGTCGGAACGCCCTTTGGGGGCGAACCCTTTCTTGCGCGGATCGAAGGAAGGACGCCCCTTCCTCGCGCCGGGCGCACCGCTGTTCCCTCTCCTCAGGGGGCGGGTCGGCTCGAAACCTTCGACCACGTGCATCGGCAGCTTCTTCCCGGTGAAGCGCTCGATGCGGTCCAGGTAGACGACCTCGTTCATGGAGCAAAAGGAGATGGCGATGCCGGTAGCACCGGCGCGGCCGGTCCTGCCGATGCGGTGCACGTAGTCCTCGGCGAATTTAGGGAGGTCGTAGTTGATGACGTGGCTGATGCCGGTGACGTCCAGGCCGCGAGCCGCTACGTCCGTCGCTACCAGGAGGCGCACCTTGCCGCGGCGCATCATGGTGATGGTCTTGTTGCGTGCCCCCTGGGACATGTCGCCGTGCAAGGCAGCCGCGGCGTGACCCTGGGAGTAGAGCTCGAAGGCAAGCTGGTCGGCGTCCTTTTTGGTGGCGGAGAAGATGATCGCCTTGGTGACGCTCGCGTCGGAAACCAGGTGCTGCAGCAGGCGGTTTTTGTGGCGCATGTCATCGGTGACGTGCAGGCGCTGCTCGATCTGCAGGTTGGCGACTTCCGTCCCTTCCACAGCCACCCGGACCGGGTCCTTGAGCAGGCGCTGGGCCAGTTTCGCCATGGCGTCGTCCATGGTCGCGGTGAAGAGGAGCGTCTGGCGCTCGGCGGGGGCCGCGTTGGCGATCCGGTCCACGTCCTCCGAGAAGCCCATGTCCAGCATGCGGTCCGCTTCGTCCAGCACCAGCATTTCCAGCCTGGAGAAGTTGATGGAGCGGCGGTCCAGGTGGTCGATCAAGCGCCCGGGGGTTGCCACGATGATGTCGACCGGCTGGGCCAGGAGCATCATCTGGTCGCGGTAGGGCATCCCGCCCAGGATGGAACCGCAGCGCACCCGCATGAACTTGCCGTAGCTTCTCACTGCGTCCACCACCTGGATAGCCAGTTCGCGGGTCGGGGTGAGCACCAGGATCCTCGGGCCCTTGCCGCGCAGCGGCGACGGGGTGAGCAGGCGCTCCAGCGCGGGGAGCACGAAGGACGCGGTCTTGCCGGTCCCGGTCTGTGCGCTGCCGATCAGGTCGCGCCCGGAGAGCGCGAGCGGAATCGACTCCGCCTGGATCGGGGTGGGCTGCGTATAGCCGCAGGCCTGGATTGCTTTGAGGATGGGTGCGGAGAGGTTCAGAGTTTCAAAAGACATGTGATTCCTTTGCTCCCTTTTTGGCAAAAGCGCACGGCGGCGCAGCCCGAAGATCCCCGGGGGCGGCAGTCGGCTCTTTTTGCAAAAGGGTCGGTGAAGTGTTGGGCGTGAGAGGGCCGCTGCGACAGCATTTGTCGCGAAGCAATTAAAAGCTGAAACGGCAACACGCCTTATGACCGGCAAACCAAACATCGTCGCCAACCATAGCTGCTGCCGCATTTCTTGTGGGGATTAACCTGAATGCGAAGGGGTTGGATCGATGGGAAGGGGGAGTCCCCCAGATGGAACTGAGTCAGTCAGACAAACAGCTTTACTACAGCCATCGGTATAAGGCAAGCTTTTATTTCGGCCAAAGCGTATACCTCCACTAAAAAGAAAACCCCGCATAAGCGGGGTTTTCTGTGCGTGCCGGGGACGGTGCGACAGTCGCGGAGGGGCACGTCTCTGCTGGTCCGGTGCTACTTCTTCTTGGCGGCGATGGCGTCTTTGAGAGCCTTGCCGGGGCGGAATTTGGGCACCTTGGCTTCGGCAATCTTGATTTCCTTGCCGGTCTGCGGGTTCCTGCCGGTACGGGCCTGACGCGAGGCCACTTCGAAGCTGCCGAAGCCGACCAGGGTTACCCTGTCTCCCTTCTTCAATGCGCCGCTGACGCTGGAGATGAATGCACCGACGGCCTTCTCAGCTGCGCCTTTGGGGATGTTTGCGGACTTTGCCACTGCTTCGACCAGTTCTGCTTTAGTCATGTGAGACCCTCCTTGGCTGGATTAAATTAGGGTCACTATAATCATATATTCGCAGTTTGCAAGGGTTTTATTGGAATAAACCCCATTTTTTCCAGAACTGGAGCGGTTTTAGCCTCCGGCGGTAGCCGTAAAACCGCGCCTGGCAGCCCTTCGCGGCGCTGCCGCCGTCTCCTTTTCCTTCCGAGCCCTGCCTGCTCAAGCGCAGTAAAAACAATATGTTACGGCGCGCCACCTGCATCCGCCTGCGGCTCGGCGCCGTAGCTGGTCGGTTCCGTCCCGGCGATGAAACATTCCTGCACCGCGCCGGGGGTCCCTTCGCGCGCCAGGTGCCCCGTGCGGGGGTCGATGAGGGCGAAGGTGACGTTCCCCGGGGTGGGGAACGACTTCACCGGAAGGCCGGCGAGGGCGCGTTGCATGAAGTCGGTCCAGATCGGCGCTGCCGCCTGGCCCCCAGATCCTCCGGCTCCCAGACTCCGCTCCTGGTCGTATCCTACCCACACCCCGGCCACCAGTTGCGGCACGTATCCCACGAACCAGGCATCCTTCATGTCGTTGGTGGTCCCGGTCTTGCCGGCGACCGGCCTCCCCACGGCGCGTGCCCTGCCGCCGGTGCCGCTGGTGACGACGCTCTGCATCAGGTTGGTCATGATGAAGGCGGTCTCAGGCGGGATCACCGGGAAGGCCCCCCCTGCGGCCGAGTTCAAGCCGGCTTCGGCCGGCTTCGGTGCCGCTCCTTCCCCATTCTCGCCTGGCGCCGTGTTCTCGTCCCCTTCGCCGGCAGACGACATGCGGCTGAAAACGGGGATCTTCGGCTCCGCCGTCTCCTCGAGCACGTTCCCATCGCGGTCGAGCACCTTGGTGACGAAGTAGGGGGTGGTCCGGTAACCGCCGGAAGCGAACACGGCATAGGCGCTGGTGAGCTCGATAGGGGTCACCGAAGAGGAACCGAGGGCGAGGGTCAGGTTGCTGGCCAAGGGGGAGGTGATCCCGATCTTCTTGGCGTACTCGATGGCGGTTCCCACCCCGATCTGTTCCAGGATCTTCACGCTCACCACGTTGATCGACTCGGTAAGCGCCTCGCGCATGGTGACCGGTCCGCGGTAGACGTTGTCGTAGTTCTTGGGTTTCCAGGCCTTCTCCGCACCGCTTTCGTATTCAACCTGGGAGTCGTCGATGACGCTTGCGGTTGTCATGCCGTTGTCCAAAGCGGCGGCGTAGATGACTGGCTTGAACGCGGAGCCCGGATTCCGCTTGGCCTGCATGGCGCGGTTGAACTGGCTCTTTTTGAAGTCGTACCCCCCGACCATGGCGCGCACCCCCCCGGTCAACGGGTCAAGGGCTATCAGCGCCGCCTGTGCCTCAGGGGCCTGGTCCAGCGCGAACACCGCCCCGGTCCTGTTCTGATCCGGCACCTTCACCTGCAGCTCCAAAACGGCGCCAAGCCCGATGGCGCGCTTCGCCTCAGGTTTTCCGAACCTGGGGATCAGCTCCAGCTTCCCGGCCCATTCCATGTTCTTCCTGGGGACGGTCCCGGTACGCTCCCCCACCTGCACGGTGAGCTCGCGTTTCGCCGGGTCGACGCCGGTCACCACCCCCTGATAGACGTTCCCCTCCTTCAGGGAGAGGTCGTCGATCTCGTCCTCGACCTTCTTGCAGAAAGGCTCCACCTCTGCTTCCTGGAGGTACTTCGCGGCCCCCCGGAACCCCTGGCGCTTGTCCACCGCCTTCAGGCCGTTCACGACCGAGGTGTAGGCCGCCTTCTGCATCTCTCCGTTCATGGTGGTGTAGATCTTGAGGCCGTCCTTGTAGAGCCGCTCCTCGCCGTACTTTTGCACCAGCTGCTGCCGCACCTGCTCAAGGAAGTAGGCCGACTGCTCCGCGTTCACCTTCTTGAGCGGCTGGATCACGATAGGGGTCGCCTTGGCGTACTGCGCCTCGGCCTGAGTGATGTACCCCTCCTTCACCATCCGCTCCAGCACGTACGCCTGGCGCTCCTTGGCCCGGTCCAGGTGCTTGATGGGGGAGTAGCTGTTGGGGGCCTTGGGGAGCCCGGCCAGCATCGCCATCTCCGCGAGGTTCAGGTTCTCGACTTCCTTGCCGAAGTAGGTCTCGGCCGCAAGCTGCACGCCGTAGGCCCCCGCCCCGAGGTAGATCTGGTTCAGGTAGATGTAGAGGATCTCGTCCTTGGAGAGCCGCTCCTCCATCCTTTTAGCGAGGATCGCCTCCTTGAGCTTGCGGGAGAACTTCTTTTCCGGGGTGAGCAGCATCGACTTGGCGACCTGCTGCGTGATGGTGGAGGCCCCCTCCTTCTTGCGCATGGATATCAGGTTCTTGAAAGCGGCCCTGGCGATGCCGACGTAGTCGATACCCTTGTGCTGGTAGAAGTTCGAGTCCTCGGCGGAGACGAAGGCCTGGATCAGCCGTTTGGGCATCTTGTCTACCGGGACCACCGTGCGCCGCTCCAGGTAGAATTCCCCCACCAGGGCGCCGTCGGCGCCGTAGACCTGGGAAAGGATGGGCGGGCGGTAGTCCGCCAGGCGGTCCACCTTTGGGAGTGCTCCCAGAAGGTAGAAGAAATAGCCGATGAAGGCGAGAAACAGGATGGTTGAAACGGTCGCGAAGGCGGCGAGGAGGACTTTGCCTCCCGTCCGCTGCTTCAGTCTGCGGTTTTGCTGCCGGGGCTGCGCCTTATAGGTTTCCATAGGTTCTGTGTTTCTCCAGTGGTCGGATGCGCCCGGCAGAGGCGGGGCGTGGTGCCTTGGAAGGTTCGGTACGGCGGGGGCGGCGAGAGCGTTTACCCCCGCGGCGGGGAAGGTTAGCTTCCGGGGCGGTGCATCTGGGTGTGGCAGGGCCTGCAGCAGGATGCCAGAGCGAGATTATCCTAGAACCACCTATGAATTCAAGGTTATTGTGCAAAGGAGCCTTTGCCGGCGGGGAGTCGCGGACCGGCGCTTCCCTAAGAACGAAATATTTATAAAGTTTTCCCGCCGCGACCCGATTGACTCCCTGTCGAGATAGTTCCTGACGCCGGGTTGGCGCCGGCCACCGGTACCCAAGGGGGGCTAGGTCGAGGCCGGATATCGTATACAGGTTTATTTGGCACCGGAAAAGGTGCTAAGATAGCGCGCTCAAGATATCAACCGGCGACTGACCTCGAGGTGAAATGCGTAACTATCTGGAAAAGCTGGCCCATAACCTGGTGCGCGGAGCGTTCATGGAGCTCTACCTGACCCCGAAGCCGGGGCTCGTCGATCTTGCCGACAGCGGTCCGCTCCCCGGTCTCGACATCGCGATAATGGAGGAGTCCCTCAAGGTAGTGGCCCTGTACTTGCTCGACCTGAGCCAGGCTGTAGCCGGCGGTGCGGACCTGGCCGAGCAGGTGCGCCTTGGCGCCGCAGCCGAGCGGGCGGTGCAGCGGGCCATCGGCAGCAGCTGCCACAAGGGGTACATCTTTCTCGGCGGGCTTCTCATCTGCGCCAGCGCCTGCGCCCCCAGCCGGGACGAAACCGCCTTGCGCGCGTCGATCGCAGCCCTTGCGGCGCGCTTCTTCGAGCACGGCGAGCCCGGCTCCTCCACCCGCGTGCGCAACCGCTTCCAGGGCGGGGGGATCAGGGAGGAGGCCTTGGCCGGCCTCCCCTCCCTTTTCGAGCAGGCGCTCCCGGTGTTCAGGCGCGAGGTCGCCAGCGGCAACCGCGGCAGCGCCGTCTTCGCCATGCTGGGGCGCCTTATGCAGACGGTGGAAGACAGCACCACCTTGAAAAGCGGCGGCAGAAGCGGACTGAGGACGGTCCGGGAGGACGGCAGGTACTTGGAGCGGATGGTGGCGCAGCGGGACGACTTCCTCGCCTTCCTTGCCGAGCGGAACTCACACTACACCAGCGCCAGGCTCACCATGGGAGGCGTAGCCGGTGTGCTCGCCCTGGCGCTCGCCTGGCTGAGCCATACCGGCGAACTCGAGGCTGCCTAAGCCTGTCGCGCCCCCCGCGTCTGCCCATCCTGCCAAAAACCCGAGCAGTTTCGGTTTACTTGACCGTTTACGCATGCTAATATGACGCCGCTTACCAGGGGCCTTGGCAGCCGTAGGGGAGAAGAGCCTTCCCTGGCTCGGTCCCCGAAGGTAAAGCTAACGGTTCTTCAAACCCGCAACACCAGCCAACACAAGGGTACCTGCATGTCATTTGACGGTGATTTAGAGCACCTGCCCATAGTCGACGTGATCCAGTTGCTGCACGCGACCGGCAAGTCCGGCACCTTGACCTTGAAAAGCGCCAAGGGTGAGAGCCAGCTGGCCTTTGTGGACGGGTTCGTGGTCAGCGCGAATCACGTGAACAACAGCGTCAGGATCGGCCAGATCATGCTCGACATGGGGCTGATCACCAAAGAGAACCTCGATCTGGCGCTTAAGGAGCAGAGATCCGCCGGCTCGCAGCGCAAGCCGATCATCCAGACCCTGATCGAGGGGGGGGTGGTCAAGACTTCGGATGCCTACAAGGGACTCGAAGCGCTGATCGAAATGACCATCGTCGAGGTCCTCACCTGGACCAGGGGGACCTTCTCCCTCGACGTCAACGAGTCCGTCGTTTCCGACGACTACCGCTACTTCCCCGAACAGGTCAAGCAGGAGATCCACCTCAACACGCAGAACCTGTTGATGGACGCCCTGCGCATCTACGATGAGCGTAAGCGCGACGGCACCCTCACCCCCGAGGCCATGTTCGGTACCGCAGAGCCACCGATGCCGGAAGCGCCTGCCGGCGCCGCTGAGATATCCGCCGTCGACCTGGGGCTGGAGGAACTGGACGAGCTGGAAAGGCGCATCCCCCAGCACTTCGCCCCCCTGGCTGAGGAGCTCCCCGACACCCCGTCCAACAGGCTCCGGGACGAGCTGACGGGAATCCCCGTGGAGGAACAGCAGCTGCTTTTCCGCTACCTGGAGCAGCTGCCGCAGCCTCAGGAGGGGGCCTTCGCCGGAACCGGGGTGGTGCTCTACACCACCGACAAGGTGCTGCGCGAATGCGTGGCCGCCGTCTGCGGCGCAAGCTTTCTCTGCGCGACCGACGATCCTTCCCATATCGATGCGGTCCTCGACCAGGCCCTCTCCAGGCAGCGCCTTCCCTTGCTGTTGGTGGATGCCGGCGAGCCGGGTGACGGAGCTGCTCTGCTCGCGTTTGCGCAGCAAAGACGGGAACGTCATCCCGATCTCCCCATCGTCCTTCTCGCCTCCCCCGGCGACTACGCGCTCTTCGCACGCGCATTCGACGTCGGAGCCAGCGCGTTTTTGCCCCGCGCCACCAGAAAGGAGCGTGCCGGGAGCTTCATCGCCGATGCTATAGAGAGCTGTCGAGCCCTGGCCGGCTACCTGGAAAAGCGCAGCGAGGAGCCCGGGCTCGCGCTGTTGCCCAGGTTCAGAAGCAGCTTTCTGGCCCTTTCCGAGCAGCGCGACCCGCCGGAGGTCACCTTTGCGCTGCTGCAGGCGGCCTGCGGCTTTTTCAAGCGCGGGGTCACCCTGGTGGTGGTGCGCTCCGAGCTGATCGCCGAACGCGCCATCGGAGCGAGCGACACGGGCGCCGTCACCTCGGTGAAGCTGCGCATCCCGACCGGCGAGCCTGACCTGTATCAAAAGGCGCTGGAAGGAGAGATCTACTACGGCGACGCCGACCGCGCCGTGCGCGAGACCATGTTCTCCGCCATCGGGGCTCCCGCCAGCAGCAGGATCCTCCTGCTTCCGGTCAGGAGTTTCGGCAGGGTCATCGCCGTCATCTACGCCGATTTCGGCTCCAGCGCCGGGGGCGATCCTCAACTGCAGCTGCTCGAGATCCTCTCCCAGCATGCGGGGCTCATCATAGACAACGTGCTCTACCGCAAAAGGTGCGCGCAAAAATAAGCAGCAAGTTTCGATGTCATCCATTCAGTTACAGGGGGGACCATGGATTCCAAGATCTTCGTCCAAATACTTGAAATAGCCTTCAGCAAAAAGGTTTCCGACGTGCATTTCGAGGTGGACAATCCCCCGTTTTTCCGCGGCAAGGGACAGATCATCCGCTCCAAGCTCCCCAGCCTCACCTCCGAGGATACGGAATTCATCGCGTCGCAGATCATGGCACACAACAACCGCCGCTGGGAGGCCGACCAGAAGGAATACGACACCTCCTTCTCCCTGCCGAGCGGCGCGCGCTTCCGCGTCAGTATCTTCAAGCAGCGCGGGCACTTCGGCATCATCATGAGGGTCATTCCCGCCAACATCGGCACCTTTGAAGAACTCCGCCTGCCGGCTGTGCTTGGGGAGGTTGCCAAGGCACCCAACGGACTCATCCTGGTGACCGGCCCGACCGGCAACGGCAAATCGACCACCCTCGCCTCGATACTGCGCTACATCAACGAAAACCTCGCCTACAACTGCATCACCATCGAGGACCCGATCGAATTCCTGTTCAAGTCCGAGAAGAGCTGCATCATCCAGCGCGAGGTGGGGATCGACACCGACAGCTTCAGTTCTGCGGTAAAAGCCGCTTTGCGCATGGACCCGGATCTGATCATGGTCGGCGAGATGCGCGACACCGCCACCATCGAATCCTGCCTGATGGCGGCCGAGACCGGCCACCTGGTTCTCTCCACCCTGCACACCCAGGGTGCGGTATCGACCATCAACAGGATCGTCGGGCACTTCCCTCCCGACGCCCAGGAGATCGTGCGCCAAAGGCTTGCGGACATCCTGGTCGCCACCGTCTCGATACGCCTGGTGATGAACAAGACCGGAGAGGCGATCCTTCCGGTCCTCGAGATCATGCGCGCCACCACCACCATCCAAAGCTGCATCAGGGAGGGGAGGCTGGACGAGATCGAGGCGCACATGGAGAACGGCCGCAGCCAATACCAGATGCAGACCTTCGACCAGCACCTGATCCAGTTGCACGAGCAGGAGCAGATCACCATGGAGGACGCCAAGCGGCTTTCCCACTCCATGGACCTGGAACGGAAACTGATGTTCACCAACTAGCCTCGCCATCGCCACGAGAAAAGGGGGGGTGCCGTTTATTGCGGCACCCCCCCCTTTTTTTTTATTTGCGCCTCCCATTTTTCCCAGCTGTCATACCTGCATTTGAGTAAAAACTAACATTAGTTGTGTCGTAAATGTAAACGGTAGGACACGATTTTGCACAAAAAGAAAGCAGGGTATCTCAACATCTCTGGGAAAATTGTCATATAAATCGGCGGGGTAACAATTGGCTGCATCTTTTTAAGGCATAGCTGCATAAAAATGGTTCAGCGCGTGCATACAAATGTGGCACTTGGCGGGGGAGGTTTGCCCTGACAGTGTAAAACTGATTAAAGAGTGACCATAACACTCTTACCATGCCACTAGGAGGTAGTATGTCGCCACAGATTGACGAGAAAGTAGAGCCGATTTTTCAGGAAGTACTCAAGCGCAACCCCGGTGAGGTAGAGTTCCACCAGGCGGTACGTGAGGTCCTCGAGTCCCTCGGACCGGTGCTGGTGAAGCACCCGGAATTCGCCGAGCGCAAGATCATCGAGAGGATCTGCGAGCCGGAGCGCCAGATCATCTTCAGAGTGCCCTGGCAGGACGACGGTGGGAACGTGCACATCAACCGCGGCTTCCGCGTTGAATTCAACAGCTCCCTTGGCCCCTTCAAGGGCGGCCTGCGTTTCCATCCCTCGGTCTACCTCGGGATCATCAAGTTCCTGGGCTTCGAGCAGATCTTCAAGAACTCCTTGACCGGGCTTCCGATCGGCGGCGGCAAAGGCGGTTCCGACTTTGATCCCAAAGGGAAGTCCGACAACGAAATCATGCGTTTCTGCCAGAGCTTCATGACCGAACTCTACCGTCACCTGGGCGAGCACACAGACGTTCCGGCGGGCGACATCGGGGTGGGCGGGCGCGAGATCGGCTACATGTTCGGCCAGTACAAGCGCATCACCAACCGCTACGAGCCCGGCGTCCTCACCGGCAAAGGCCTCGACTGGGGCGGCTCGCTGGTGCGCACTGAGGCGACCGGTTACGGCGCCACCTTCTTCGTAGATGCCATGCTTAAGGTGCGCAAGGAATCCTTCGATGGCAAGGTCTGTACCGTTTCCGGCTCCGGCAACGTGGCCATCTACACCATTGAGAAGATCCACCAGCTGGGCGGCAAGTGCATCAGCTGCTCCGACTCCAACGGCGTGATCTACCACGAAAAAGGGCTCGACCTCAACCTGATCAAGCAGCTCAAGGAAGTGGAGCGCCGCCGCATCGAGGACTACGCCAAGTACCACAAGGACGCAAAATACATCCCCAACGGCAAGATCTGGGATATCCCCTGCCAGGTGGCGATGCCTTCCGCGACCCAGAACGAGATCAATGGCAAGGATGCAGCGACCCTGGTCAAAAATGGCTGCATCGCGGTCGGCGAAGGCGCCAACATGCCGACTACTCCGGAAGGGGTCAAGGTGTTCCTCGAGGCGAATATCGCCTACGGCCCCGGTAAGGCAGCCAACGCAGGCGGCGTGGCTACCTCCGCTCTGGAGATGCAGCAGAACGCCTGCCGCGACGCATGGACCTTCGAATACACCGAGCAGCGTCTGGCGCAGATCATGAAGAATATCCACGACACCTGCTATCAGACCGCCGAAGAGTACGGCACCCCGGGCAACTACGTGAACGGCGCCAACATTGCCGGCTTCATCAAGGTCGCCCAGGCAATGGTCGCACACGGCCTGATCTAGTAGCTAGCTGCGCCGTTTCAAAAAAGAAGGCCCGGCAGAGATGCCGGGCTTTCTTTTTTGCCTGCTCTTGCCTTGTTCCCAGGGTCCTCCTTGAGAACAAGATCTGGGGCTTAGGCGAAGGCGTCCATCATCTCCTGCACCTCCCGGCGCAGTGCGGCGATCTCCTGCCGCAGCGAGCCTATTCCTTCCTCCAGCCGCTCCAGCCGCTCGTTTCCTACTGCGGGACGCCCGGCAGCCGCTCTTGGGCCTGCCGCCGGCTCCATCTCCTCCGATATGTCCAGCTCGTCGGGGAACTCAGGCAACCCCGCAAAGACCTGGAGGTAACGCTGCTCCTTGCGCCCGGGTTGGCGCGGCAGCCTCACCACCAGGGGGGGGCCGTGTTGCTGCAGCTTCCGCAGGGTCTCCTCCACCGATTCGATGTCTCCCATTTCGGTCATGCGCTCGCCGCGGCTGCGCAACTCGGCCGCAGTCTGGGCCCCCCGCAGCATCAGTTCCGCCAGCACCGCACGCTCGGCGGCGGCAAGCCGCAGGTTGTCGGTTGCCGAATGGCAGTACTTTGCGACCCGTCCTCCGGTCGTGGTGAGCCGCGCGAGGCCTCGTGCGCCTAGCGCTTCCAACCCGCGCAGCAGGTCGGCTTCGGTTACGGACATCACGGGATCGCGGTTTGATTTCTGGTTGCACGCGCTGGCCAAGGCGTTGAGGGTCAGGGGATAGATCTCGGGAGTGGCCAGCTCCTTCTCCATGAGGCACCCCAGGATCCTTATTTCCAGCTCGCTCAGGTTCATTCTCATCAGCTGCTCCTTCTGCCCCAGGGGGGTGGCCGGAAGCGCCGCACGGCCAGGTGCGGGGGCTTCGGTATATTAGCTGGTGACATCATCAGCCGGAAAAGGTATTATTGGCCGGATTGTGCCCGGCCGCGAACAGAGGCCCGGCCTGACATCCGCAGGTAAAACTCACCTCAGCAAGCCTCCTGCAGATGACCCTACACCCCCAAAAGAGGTCCCGATGACAGGTAAAGCCAAACTGCTTCTTGCGGTTGCCGCCTTGAACCTGGCGCTGGCAAACGATGCTTCCGCCTTCTGTTTTGAAGAGGCGGGCCAGCAATACGGCATCAATCCGCAGATCCTACGCGCCATAGCCAAGGTCGAATCCAATTTCAACCCCGCCGCCGTCAACTACAACACCAACGGTTCCTACGATTTCGGGCTGATGCAGATCAACTCCATCTGGGCTCCCACCATCGGCAAGGAGCGCTGGAACTCGCTCGGCGACCCGTGCAACAGCGTGAAGACCGGCGCTTGGATACTTTCCATGTGCATGGAGAAGTACGGCTACACCTGGAAGGCCATCGGCTGCTACAACAGTCAGACCCCCGAAAAGCGCGATAAATATTCCAAGAAGGTGTTCGACCAGTTGCAGCGCGTGAAGCCGTTGAAGCAGGAAGCGGCCTATACGCCGCTCAACAGGAGGATCGAGGACCTGGTACGGGACAAGGTTGAGGGCTGGGTCGACGAGGCAGCCCAGGGAAAAGGGGAAGAATTCACCGTGAAGGTGAAAGGGTCGATTCCGTCCCCCAAAGAGGTGCTGAAGGAGGAAACCCCTTCCTTGGCAGACTCGTCTCTGCAGAGCGCGCTCCCCGGCAGCATCCAGCAGAACTCGCTGGCCCCCAGTGCCGGTGACTCCGGCATGGAACAGGGGGGCACCGCAGCATCCCCCATTCCGTAATTCAGGCCATCCCTATTTCGGGCCGCATCCCAGGGGCAGCACCCACTTGTGCCCCGGGGGCGGCGCGCCTTCCGTAAGCAACACCCGTCTCCCCCCTGCGTCTTCCTGCTGGAGCAGGTAACCCGCCGCCTGATTCCCCCCTGACAGTGGATAGTTTCCGAACGCCGGTTCGATGCCCACGAGCTTGAATAGCTTCTCAGAGGTGGTCTTGAAGTCCTCGCCCCCGCTCAGCATGAGTACGCGGTACCCTGCCGCCTCAAGCAGCCTGATCAGGGTGTAGTTGTAGGGGTCGCTTTCACCGAGGCTGATGACGTAGCGTGCGCCCTTGTACTCGAAGTAGCGGTCCACCCTGATGCTGAAGGTAGTGGGGGCGCCGCTGCCGGAGTGGATGATTTTGCTCTTGCTCCAGGAGGCGGAGAGGGCGTTGAGCAGCGAGTCGACGATGGCTGCCGTGTTTTTCTTAGCCGCGGGGCAGACCCAGGTGGCAGCCTGCGGCACAGCAAGAGGAGCCGGCACGGCGGCCGGCGCTGCCGGCGCGGGAACAGGAGCGGGAGCGGGAGCGGGAGCCTTTACAGCCGGAGCCGGAGCAGGAGCCTTTACAGCAGGAGCCGGAGCCGGAACGGGAACAAGAGCCGGAGCAGGTTTCGCCGCGGGTGCGGCAGGTGCAGGTTCAGCAGGGCGAGGCGCAGGTGCCGGTACCGGTTCAGGTGCCCTCGGGGCAGGCTCCGGAGCCCTCGGTGCCGCCTCAGGTGCCTGCGGGGCAGGGGCGGACGGCGCGGCAGGCGCTTTCTCGTGGGATGTCTTAGCCTCGGGGGCGGCTGCCCGCGGCTTTTCCTTGTGTTTCTCTTTCCGGGGATGGTGTCCGCTTGTTGTCTGCTTTCCCTGTGCGGGTATCAGCAAGGTGCGTCCCACTGTCAGCGCTTTGATGTTGCTGATGTTGTTGATCCGCACGATCTCAGGGATCAGCCGTTCCGCGGCCTCGTTGGACATCCCGAAGTTCACCATGAGGATCTTGAAGATGTGGTCCCCCGGCTTCACCGTATAGCGGACGTACTCCCCGGAAGCGCTGGAAGGTGCTGCTCCCTTGGCGGGACGAGGAGTCTCCCCGGGTGCTTCCCTTTTTGTCGGGGCGTGCTTTTGGGCCGGAGCCTCTTTCTTTGCCGGTTTCGGGGCTGGGGCCGGCTTTTGCCGGTCCAACTCCTTCAGGTCGATTTCATACTGGGGGGGCGCTGCGTGCAACTGGCACGGCAGCGAAAGGAGCGCCAAGAGGAGCATTCCCTTGGCCTTGGTCGGATTGGTCATCAATTTACCTCACTTCCTTTATTTCAGGACCGGCGGGGCCATCAACGGTAATAAACGACAAAGCCCTTCATCTTGCGGTTATTGTGGTTGCGATAGATGGTGAGCGCGGTGTTCCCTTTGGTGCTGCACTGCTCGACCAGGTAGCCCCCTTTCTTTTCGCTCGACTCGACGCGGTAGTCGTCCGCCCCGCCGAACTCCCGCAGGATCCTCCTGAAGAGGTCCTCGGAAATCGTCCCGCCGTCGACAGAAACCACCTGAAGGGCTTTGTACAGGTTGTTCTCACGGAAGAGCTTGTATTCCGCCCTGAGCCCCAGGTATCGCTCCCACCCCGGGTGGGTCTTGCCATATTGCGGGTCGGGTTTGGTTCCTTCCAGCACCGGGGGGAGCCGCTCGGCTCCGCGCTTGGCGGCAGGTTTCGCTGCAGTGGCGGCAGGCGGAGCCGCCTTTTGTGCAGCCGGCGCGGTCGGCGCGGGACGCGCAGCCGTAGCGGGTGGCGGTGGCGGCGCTGGTTTTGCCGTCTGGGGAGTAGCCGGCGGTAGAGCCGGTTGCGCTGGGGGGGTGCCGGGCTTTTCCGCAAGGGCGGCCGGCGGAGCGGCAGGCGCTGCCTTCGGCGGCAGGGCTTGGGGGGAGGCTGACGGCTTCGCTGCCGGCTTGAAAGCCGGTGCGATTTCGATATTTGCCGGCGACCTCTTGCCAACGGTGTAGGAGATGAACGGGATGGCGATCAGCACCAGGGCCGGCAGGATGAGAAGGTATGGGCGGCGGCTCTTTTTCTTTTCCGCGCGGCGCATCGCTTCCAGCAGGGTCTCTCCGGCATAAATGTCGTCCGGCCGCACCGGTTGCCCGGCAGGAGGGACGGGCGGAGCTGGCGTATTTCCCGCCCCGGCGCCGCCCTTGCCGATCTCGACCCGCTCCTCAACCTCAAGGAGGCTTGCCTTGATGGGGGCGACGTTAGATGCAGCACGTTGCATCGCCTCCTCGAAAGGGGAGGCTTGCGGGTCAGTGGTCCGGGAGGGGGAAACCGCGAAAGCGGCAGAGCGCTCGGCTTCTTTCTCTTCCGTATCCGGTGGCGACGCGAACGGCGCGGCCTCTTGCTTCGCGGCGGCAGGCTTGGTCGCAGCAGGCGCTTCGATTGTCCCCTGCTCCGGGAGTGGAGCGCCGGTCACTACCGCCAGCAGAGTCTGCGCCAGGAGGTCGTCCGCAAGGGTGAGGTCGACCGACTGTCTGCCGTGCTTGCGCGCTTGTTCAGCATCCTCGGCATCGCCTGCCAAAAGCACCAGCACGGCACCCTTGTGCAGCATCTTCTCCAAGTGCCGCAGCAGTATGTCCCCGGAAAAACCGGAGATGCGGCTCTGCACGAAGGTGAAGTCGCACGGGGAAGCGGTGATCTGCGCCTCGCCCGAGGGGAGGGTCGATGCCGTATGCAGTTTCAGCACTTCCTTCCCTTCCAGGGTTTGGAAGATGCGCTGCACCCTTTCGGTATCCGATATTAAGAGGACGCTGGTCATGTTTTCCTTTTCATCTAGAATTCGCGACATTTTAGGGGAGGGGAGCGCAATAATCAATATTATTCAACCCATGGGATCAAATTGCAGCTCCAGGGCACCTGCCTGATAACGAGAGCGATGGTTGCGCTTTAATAAAGTAATGTGGTAGATTGCGCGACGTATTCCGACCATGAGGGCCGATTGGCTAACTCTCGGCAGCGTGCTGCCGGCTCAAAAAGGACCCGATCCCGCGCAATGAGAATCATAGACCTGCTGGAAAGAAAGCTAGGGCGCTTCGCTATCCCGAATCTGACCCTATATCTGATCGCTGGGCAGTCGTTTTTCTACGTCATGTACCTCACCGGCAAATTGGAGCGGAGTTCTACCTACTTCTCGGCCGATCTGCTGATGGCGGGAGAGTGGTGGCGCATCTTCACCATCCCTTTCGACCCACCGCGTTCCGGCGTGCTCTTCACGCTGATCGCCTGGTACTTTTTCTACATGCTCGGCTCGGCGCTTGAAGAGTACTGGGGGGCCTTCCGTTACAACGCCTACCTTTTCCTTGGGTGCCTGATCACGCTGGGGGCGTCCTTCCTGGTGCCGGCCTACCCGATCAGCAACGCCTTTCTCGCCGGCTCGGTTTTCCTTGCGTTCGCCGCCTTGTTCCCGGAATTCGAGATCCTGCTCTTCTTCATACTCCCGGTGAAGATCAAGTGGCTTGCCCTGCTCACCTGGCTGGGCTACGCCTACCAGTTCATTTTCGGGGATTGGACGGCGCGGGTGATGGTGCTGGCGGCGACTGCCAACTTCCTGATCTTTTTCGCCAGGGACATCCTGCTGAATCTGAGGCAGGGGCGGCGGCAGATAGCAAAGAAGGTGGCAAAGGCGCCCAGGAAGGAGCAGCCCCTGACCCACAAGTGCACCACCTGCGGCATCACCGACAAAACCGACCCCGAGATGGATTTCCGCTACTGCCCCAAGTGCAACGGACAGTACGGCTACTGCAGGGATCATATTTTCAGCCACGAGCATAAGAAGTAGCGACGAGAGAACAGACCTGGAGGAGAAATGCTGAACCAGCTTAACAATATCGGGGATGATGTCTATCAGACATGGAGCTACGAACAGCGGCACGAGGAGATCGGCAAGTTGGTTGAGGGTTTCAAAAACGGCCTGCCGGTGCAGATCCTTTGCCACCTCTCCACCTCTGTCGCGGGAAGCACCGCAGAGGCGGCGGACCATCTCTGCGCTTTCCTGTCGCGCCGGGAGCGCAAGGCGATTGTGAACCGCGAGGCCGGCGCCAACAAGATGCTGCGCGAACTTCTGGAAGCGACGCTGCTGCCGGCGAAGAACTGACCGAATCCTGCCTTGAGTTTGGCTAGGACTTGAGGCGGCTTCAGGGATAAGGCCTGCGGCAGCGCGTCGACAACAATTTCGGCGCTGGAGCGGTTATGCAGACGATGGCACTTATAGGGATGCCCGGGTCGGGTAAGAGCGCTGTGGGTAGAATCATCGCCGACAGGCTGGGATGGGATTTCCTGGACACGGACCGGCTCATAGAGCAGCGCTTTGGCCTCAAGCTGCAGGCTGTGATCGACCAGGTGGGGACTGAGGCCTTCAGCCGGATAGAGGAGGAAACGGTACTGAGCCTGGACCCCGCGGAGCGGACCGTGATTTCCACCGGCGGGAGCGTTGTCTACTCGGAGGCCGCCATGCGCCACCTTTGCTCCATCTCCACGGTTGTTTTTCTCGATCTTCCCATTGATGCCATTCGGAGCCACATATCTTTGGAAGCGCCGCGCGGCATCGTCGGAATGGATGAAGGCGGACTGGAACTACTTTATGAACAGAGGTTCCCGCTTTACCACAGGCATGCGCAGATAGTGGTTTTGCTAGACAGCTGTACGACTGAAGAGGCGGCAGCAAGGGTACTGTCACAGTGGAAGGAGTATGTTGCTTCGGACCGACAGCGTTGACTTTGCTCTCAGCGTCCTCTAATATCTAGCCCATGTCATCACCCACGAATACAAATGCTCCCGCGAAGCTCAGCCTGCCAAGGCTGACCCTGATACAGAAGATCGGCGCGGGCTATGCTGCCATGGCTTTTTTCACCATGGCAGCACTAGTCTTCTCTACTTTCAACATCTACAAGAGCAACAACACTTCCAGGCAGATCGCAAACAACGACCTTCCGGTAATGAGCGCCCTGATTGAACTGCGCACCTCGCTTCTGGCCCAGGAAGGGTTCGCCGGCAGATACGCTATCCTGCACGATCCCGCTTTCATCGAGCTGTTCCGGCAGCGCGAGTCGGAAGCGCTTCATAACCTCGCGGTCTTGGAGCGTTCAGGCGCGCAGCAGGACGCAATACATCTAAAGCAGCTTTACCTAAGCTATCAGGGGGCGTCGGCGAAACTGTTCTCCGGTACCCCGGCGAGCGAAATTGGCTTACGGCGGTCGGCGCGGCAGCTTCTGGACGCGGTGGACGCCACCTACATTAAGCGCAAAGCGATCCTGCACGCGGTGCTGGCGAAGGCGAACGAGCAGCAGAAGGCCACCATCTGGTGGACGGTGGCCATCTCCCTGACCGGGTTCCTGCTGGCCATAGGGGTCGCCCCCTTCGTCACCTATCGCATCTTCGGGGCCATCAGGAAATTGCAAAGCGCAACGCACAGGATCGCCGCCGGGGATTTCGACTACGACCCGCAGATCCCGCTCGGGGACGAGATCAGCGACCTGGCGAGGGATTTCACCAAGATGGCGGCGAGGCTAAAGGTACTCGAACAGATGAGTCTCGATGCCAGCCCCCTGACCAGGCTTCCCGGCAACTTCGCCATCGAACGGGAACTGGAGGAGCGGCTGAAAAGCGGGGCATCCTTCGCCTTTTGCTACGCCGACCTGGGTAACTTCAAGCCGTTCGGCGACCACTACGGTTATGCCAAAGGGAGCGAGCTGCTTCGGCTGACAGGCGACCTGATCCAGGCGGCGGTCAAGGCGCAAGCAGGCGGCGCCGGGTTCGTCGGCCACGTGGGAGGCGACGACTTCGTGATGGTGGTCCCGACCGACAGGGTAAAACCCGTCTGCGAGACGGTGATTGCGAACTTCAGCGCCGAGGTTGTGAAGCACTACAGCCAGCAGGACCTGAAGGCAGGCGGCATTGAGGGATGCGACCGCTACGGGGTGCAGCGTTTCTTCCCGGTTGTCACCATTTCCATCGCCGCGATCATCTGCGGCAGGGACCAATTCTCCTCGGCCGTAGACATTGCCAGGGCAGCGGCCAAAGTGAAGGACAGCGCCAAGGAGACCCCGGGAAGCAACTATCTTGTAGGTACACCAGGGGATGCAGCATGAAAAAGCAAGCAGCTTTGTTTATCGTCATCTCGCTTTGCTCGGGATGCGCCATCACAGGCAAGAACCCTCAGGGCAACCTGGTGCAGCGTTATACGGCGTCCAGGCATTTGGAGCAGGCCGATGAGATGCTGGAGAAGGGGGATAAGGCCGGTGCGGTCAAAGCGCTCCATGCTGTGGTCAGTGCACCCGCGGCTCCCGGAGTAACCGATCAGGCGCTTTTCCGTCTGGCCCTTTTGACCTTGAAGCCTGGGCTGGAACGCCCGGCATCGGCACAGGCCCAGCAGCTTCTCAAGCGTCTGGCAAAGGAGTACCCCAAGAGCCCCTGGACCGCGCAGGCGGACCACCTGAACGACCTGATCGAGGTGGCGGACGATTTGAGGCGCCAGAACAAGAGCCTCAAGGGGAACAACCAGTCCCTCAATAAGGAGATCAACGACCTGAACAAGAACCTCGAACGGCTGAAGCAGCTCGATCAGGAACTGGAAAAAAGCGCGCGCTGATTGTCGGGGCGCCCGGACGGAAATGGCGCGGGGGGCGGCTGCAAGCTGCTACTGTCGCGGTGGTTATAGAAAAAGGCGATCGGTCACGATCGCCTTTTTCTATGCTTTCAAGGAAGTTCCAGGGGCGGCTCGTCGAGCGCAGACAACTGCTCGCGCAGCTGCAGGATATGCTCGCCCCAGTAGCGCACCGTGTTGAACCAGGGGAAGGTGATGGGGAAGGTGGGATCCTCCCAGCGCCGGGCCAGCCAGGCGCTGTAGTGCAGCATGCGCAGGGCGCGTAGCGGCTCCACCAGCCTGAGTTCTCCGGGGTGGAAATCGCGGAATTCCGTGTACCCCTTCACCAATTGTTCCAGTTGCACCAGTTGGCGCGACCGCTCTCCCGAAAGCATCATCCAGAGGTCCTGCACCGCCGGCGCCATGCGGGCGTCGTCGAAGTCGACGAAATGCGGTGCGCCGTCCCGCCACAGGATGTTGCCGGCATGGCAATCGCCATGCGCCCTGATCTGGGTCACCCCTTGCGCGTTTGCGAAGGCAGCGTCGATGGCGGAAAGGAGCTGGTCGGTGACCGCCGTGTAGCTTGCACGGTACTCCTCGGGGATGAAGCGTTCCTTGATGAGGGCTACGCTGTCGTGCCCGAAGCTGCGGCTTTCCAGGGTGGGGCGCACCTTGAAGGGGCGTATGGCGCCGATGCTGTGAATGCGCCCCAGCATTCTCCCGAGGATCACCAGGTTTTCGTCGTTGTCGAACTCGGGGGCGTGCCCCCCCTGGCGCGGGTAGAGGGCGAACCGGAACCCGTCGAAATGGAATATGGTCTCGCCAGCAGGGTTCACCCAAGGAGCGACCACCGACAGCTCGTGTTCCGCCAGTTCGAGGCAGAACTGGTGCTCCTCCCTGATCTGCTCGTCGCTCCAGCGCCCAGGGCGGTAAAACTTCGCGATCAGCGGCTTTTCTTCTTCGATCCCCACTTGGTACACGCGGTTCTCGTAACTGTTCAAGGCGGAAGTGCGGCAGTCGCAACGGAATCCCTGGCTTTCGACGGCGTCCATGATGAAGTTGGGGGTGAGGGTGGAAAAGGGATGGGAGGTTTCTTTCATAAATGGCGCTTCTCCTCTGCGTGGCGCCCTGATCGGCCCAGCGCCCCTAAGATAGCACCATTCATTGCGGAAAACCAAGCGAAGAGACGGGCGCGGCCGCGGAACCCGCGGGGCTGGCCGGCTGGGGAAAACTCTTGCCGTGTAACTGTAGGGGGGGTTAAAGCGCGCGGGTAACCATGTCTGCGGGGGCCTGGAACGGGCCGAGAGGATTGACCTGGTCGTTGACCTGATCGATCTTCGGTTCGCCGCTGGAGAGTTTGTAGGCTACGTGGTGGTTGACGAAGACGATGAGGGCTTTGAAACGCCACCCTGTCTCCTGGCTTTTGCGCTTGAAGTTGAAGATATCGAGCCAGAAGTTCCCTATCCGTTTGGTATAGGTTCTCTTCGGTTCGAAAAGGTAGGCCCGGCAGTCGGCCCTGGCCTTGAGGCAGGCCTGCAGGCCAGGATCCAGGTCCTTGTTCGGGATCGCCTGGACGGTTGCGGCTATGTCCAGGTAGTTCAAGAGCTTCAGGTTGGGAGCCGAGGTCACGTCGAACCCCAGCTTCTGCAGATCCTCGACGGTGGTCTTGCCGATCTCTATCTGGTCGAAGGCCGTCTTCGCGTCGGAATAGTTCTGGAAAGGGGACTCGGTGATGCTTTTGCCCCGCGGCAGCAAGTGGGTGCATCCCGCCTGGGTGAGTAAAAGCAAAAACAGCACGGCTTGTGTGAGGATGAATTTTCGCATGATAAATGCCTTATATAAAGGCGACTTATACAGCCGGGGAAAGAACGTGGCAATTATAACGCAAAAATTTTGAGCGTCAGGCCTGGTTATAAATTGTTCACATTTTGCCTGAAAGCTCCCCCATTTCTCCTTTCTTTTTCTGTGCCTTTAAGCCGCAGTACGGGCAGCGTCCTTCGGGAACGGAACGGTCACAAGTCTTGCACCAGTAAGAGAAAATATCCTCGCCGCTGCAGGCGGCGCAACTTTTATGTCTTGGCTCAATGCTGCAGCCGCATTGTTGGTCGTGCTTGTCCTTCATCGAGTTCTCCTAGATTCACCGCGTGCCGTTACTCGTGTGGAAGCATCTTCTTGAGATACTGCCCGGTGTAAGACCGCTCCACCCTGGAAACCTGCTCCGGGGTACCCACTGCTATCACCTCGCCGCCGCGATCTCCCCCCTCCGGACCCAGATCGACGATCCAGTCCGCCGTCTTGATCACATCGAGGTTGTGCTCGATGACCACGATGGTGTTCCCGGCGTCCACCAGCTTGTGCAGCACCTCCAAGAGCTTCGCTATGTCGGCGAAGTGCAGGCCGGTGGTCGGTTCATCCAGGATGTAGATGGTGCGCCCGGTGGCCCGTTTGGAAAGCTCCTTGGCGAGCTTGACGCGTTGCGCCTCCCCGCCTGACAGTGTGGTCGCGGACTGCCCCAGCTTGATGTAACCAAGCCCAACCTCCTCCAGGGTCTGCAGCTTCGTCTTCAGGCGCGGGATATGCTCCAGGAAGACCAGGGCCTGGGAGACCGTCATATCCAGGACTTCGGCGATGGAACGCCCCTTGAAGCGGACCTCCAGCGTCTCCCTGTTGTAGCGGGCCCCCTTGCAAACCTCGCACTGCACGTACACGTCGGGAAGAAAGTGCATTTCGATCTTGATGATGCCGTCCCCGGCGCAGGCCTCGCAGCGCCCCCCCTTCACGTTGAAGGAGTAGCGCCCGGGCTTGTAGCCGCGCATCTTCGACTCGGGGAGCTGGGCGAAGATCTCCCTGATTTCGGTGAAGAGGCCGGTGTAGGTGGCGGGGTTGGAACGCGGCGTGCGGCCGATGGGGGACTGGTCGATGTTGATCACCTTGTCCAGCACTTCCATGCCGTGGATGGCCCGGACCGCGCCGGCCTTTTCCCTGCTTTTATAGAGCCGCTGGTTCAGGGTCTTGTAGAGGGTATCGATGATGAGCGAAGACTTTCCCGACCCCGACACCCCGGTGATGCAGGTCATTACTCCGAGCGGCAGGTCGACCGAGACGTCCTTCAGGTTGTTCTCGTTGGCCCCCTCGATGGAGAGGAACCGGCTCCCTTTCCTGCGCTTTTTGGGGATCGCTATGGTCAGCGCGCCGGAGAGGTAGCGCCCGGTGAGCGAATGGGGGTTGGCCATGATCTCGGCGGGGGTGCCTTCGGCCACCACCTCGCCGCCGTGGATCCCGGCGCCCGGTCCCATATCGATGACCCAGTCCGCCTCGGAGATGGTTTCCTCGTCGTGCTCAACCACGAGGACCGTGTTGCCGATGTCCCGCAGGTGCCTCAGGGTAGACAAGAGCCTGCCGTTGTCGCGCTGGTGCAGGCCGATGGAAGGCTCGTCCAGGATGTAGAGCACCCCGACCAGCGAGGAGCCGATCTGGGTCGCGAGCCGTATCCTCTGCCCCTCGCCGCCGGAGAGGGTTCCCGAGGAGCGATCCAGCGACAGGTAGTCGAGGCCGACGTTGACCAGGAAGTTAAGCCGCTCCCTGATCTCCTTGAGAATCCTCCGGGCGATGTCCTCTTCCTTCTCGGTGAGCGCCAGAGAGTCGAAGAAGGAGAGCGCGTCCTGGATGGAATAGGCGGTTACCTGCTGAATGTTTTCTCCACCCACCCTGACGAAGAGCGCCTCTTTCTTGAGCCTCGCCCCCTGGCAGGTGGGGCAGGGCATCACGTCCATGTACTTCTCAAGCTCCTCCCGCACCTGCTCGGAGTCGGTCTCGCGATGGCGCCGCTCCAGGTTGTTCAGCACCCCTTCGAACGCCTTCTTGTAGGTGTGCCGCTTGCCGGCGTCGTCCACCCACCAGAAATCGACCAGTTCCCCCCCCGAACCGTTGAGGATCACGTCCTTCGCCTTCTTGGAGAGCTGCTTGTAAGGGGTGTGCAGGTCGAAGCCGTAGCTTTTCCCCAGGGCGGCGAGGGTCTGCTGATACCATCCCGAGAAGCGCGTCTCCCAGGGGGCGACGGCGCCTTCGGCCAGGGTGAGGTCGTGGTCCGGCACCACAAGGTTGGTGTCCAGATACATCCTGGTGCCGAGGCCGGTGCAGTCGGGGCAGGCGCCGTAGGGGTTGTTGAAGGAGAACATGCGGGGGGTCATCTCGGGATAGGAGATGCCGCACTCGATGCAGGCGGCCGACTCGGAGAAAAGGAGCGTTTCATCCTTGATGCCGCGCTCCGCGTCCGGGGAGAGGGCCACCTTGACGATTCCCTCTGCGTGCGAGAGTGCCGTCTCCAGCGAATCGGCGAGCCGCTTCTCGATCCCCGGCTTCACCACCAGGCGGTCGACGACGATGTCTATGTCGTGCTTTTTCTTCTTGTCCAGGGTGATCTCTTCCGAGAGGTCGTGGGTCTCGCCGTCAACGACGACACGGGCGAAGCCGTCTTTCCTGAACTGGGTCAGTTCCTTTTTGTACTCCCCTTTCCTGCCGCGCACGATGGGGGAGAGGAGCGTTAGCTTCGCACCCTGCGGCAGCGCCGCTATCTGGTCCACCATCTGCGAAACCGTCTGAGAGGTTATGATCCGGCCGCAGTTGTAGCAGTGCGGCTTGCCGATCCGGGCGAAGAGCAGGCGCAGGTAGTCGTAGATTTCGGTGACGGTGCCTACCGTGGAGCGGGGGTTCTTGCTGGTCGTTTTCTGCTCTATGGAGATGGCAGGGGAAAGCCCCTCGATCGACTCCACGTCGGGTTTTTCCATCTGCTCCAGGAACTGGCGCGCGTAGGCGGAGAGCGACTCCACGTAGCGGCGCTGCCCCTCGGCGTAGATGGTGTCGAAGGCGAGGGTGGATTTTCCCGACCCCGAGATGCCGGTGATCACCACCAATTGGTCCCGGGGAATTTCCACGTCTATGCATTTGAGGTTGTGCTCGCAGGCACCTTTGATGATGATCTTGTCCGTTGCCATGTTGCTCCCGTAACAGTTGTCTTAGGTCGTGCCCAGCGCGGCACGATTGACAAATATAGCACAGCCCCCCTTGCTAATGCATCCGCCAATGTAATGAGACTCCGCAGACACGGGGGCTAACGTATTCGTCTTTCAGTTTTTGGGCCTTCTGCCGATAAGGGGAAAAGTTTCATCCTTCCCCGGCTGCCCCGGGGACAGCATATATTCAGCACGGAGGCGTCCATGAATCGCCGTCTTATATCCCATACCGCATCTGTTTCGCTGGCAGCATGGCTGGTTGCCGTTGCTGTCCCTGTCGGCGACGCCCACGCGGCAGCGCCGACAGCCCCCGCATCCTCCGCGGCCCCCGCAGCTCCGGCAAAGGCTGGTGTCGCTCCCGCTACGACCGGTGCCGCGCCCAAAGATGCCGCCAGTGCTGACGCCCGCGCGCTCAATGAGGCCAAGGCGAAGCTGGCGGCGCTGGCCAAGGAGGGGGCTAGCGAAGGTCCCTCGGCTGCCGCTGAGAAAAAGGCTCAGGTGAAGAAAAAGGCGCCGGCTAAAAAGAAGAAAAAGGGAGCGGCCAAGGCGGGCTCGAAAGCTAAAGGGAAGGCAAAGAAAGGGGCTAAGTCAGGAGAGGTAAAGGTGAAGGTCCTGAACCGGCACATGACGCAGGCCGAGCTGCAGGGAATCCTATCCACAACGCGCGACTTCTCCGGCACCGACCTGAGCGGGGTGAACCTGGTCGGCTACGACCTGACCGGGGCCAATTTAAGCAGGGCCAACCTCCATGGCGCCAATCTGGAGCGGGCCAAGCTTGATGAGACGGACTTGGAACTGGCTGACCTGACCGGCGCCAATCTGCGCGGCGCCTCCCTGAGCCAGGCACGCCTGCGGGGAACGAGGCTCGCGGGGGCGAAGCTTGAGGGGGCGCTTTGGACCGACAAGACGGTCTGCCGGAAAGGTTCGCTCGGAAGCTGCATCGAGTAGCGCCGGGACCATTAGTCCCCGCAAAATAAAAAAAGCCCCCGGAGCTCTAAGCTCCGGGGGCTTTTTCACGTTTAAAGCTTCCTTTAAACCCTGGTCACATTGGCGGCCTGCAGGCCTTTGGGACCCTGCTGGACGTCGAAGGTGACGGAATCGCCCTCTGCCAAGGATTTGAACCCGTCGCCCTGGATCGCGGAAAAATGCACGAAGACATCTTCGCCGTTCTCCTGCTCGATGAAACCAAACCCCTTGCTGTCATTGAACCATTTCACTACGCCTTTAGCCATTACCACATCTCCTGTTGCTGCTCTACGGTTGATCTGCCGGGACCGGCCCCGGCACAGGTGAAGATTTTATGCAGCGCTTTTACCGGTGTCAAGCGCTCTTGAGTATTATTTGTTCTCGAAATCCATTTCCGCCATCCGCTTGTAGAGATCGAAGCGGCGGGCGGTGAGCTCGGAGGAGCGTGCCATGAGGGTGGCAGCAGCCTCAGGGTTGCTCTTTTTCAGCACGCGGTAGCGGTTCTCGCCGTAGGCGTACTCTTCGAGGGAGATGCTCGGAGCCTTGCTGTCGAGCTGGAGCGGGTTCTTGCCCTGCTCGGCGAGGTCCGGGTTGTAGCGGACCAGCGGCCAGTGGCCGGAGGCTACCGCACGCTTCTGGGTCTCGACCGCGGTTGCCATGTCGATGCCGTGGGCGATGCAGTGGCTGTAGGCAAGGATGAGGGACGGTCCGTTGTAGGCTTCCGCCTCGATGAACGCCTTGACCACCTGGGCCGGGTTGGAGAGGGAGACCTTGGCGACGTAGACGTTGCCGTAGGCCATGGCGATCATGGCGAGGTCCTTCTTCGCCTGCGGCTTCCCGCCCGCAGCGAACTGCGCCACGGCGCCCATCGGGGTGGACTTGGAGGCCTGGCCGCCGGTGTTGGAGTAGACCTCGGTGTCGAGGACCAGGAGGTTCACGTTCTTGCCGGAGGCGATGACGTGGTCCAGGCCGCCGTAGCCGATGTCATAGGCCCAGCCGTCGCCCCCCACGATCCAGACCGACTTCTTCACCAGGTAGTCGGCGATGGAGAGGAGCTTCTTGGCTGCTGCGTCCTTGGAGCCTGCCAGGAGATCCTTCAGCTTGGCGACGCGTGCGCGCTGCGCCTCGACGCCGGCCTGGGTCTGCTGGTCGGCCCCCTTGATCTCGGCTACCAGTTCTGCCGGGAGCGAGACCACGTCCAGGAGCTCGGTTGCGGCCTGGTTGAACTTGTCGACGGCAAGCCTCATGCCGAAGCCGAACTCGGCGTTGTCCTCGAAGAGGGAGTTGGACCAGGCCGGGCCGCGGCCGTCGGCGTTCTTCGCCCACGGGGTGGTGGGGAGGTTGCCGCCGTAGATGGAGGTGCAGCCGGTGGCGTTGGCGATCATGGCGCGGTCGCCGAAGAGCTGCGACATGAGCTTCAGGTAAGGGGTCTCGCCGCAACCCGCGCAGGCGCCGGAGTACTCGAAGAGCGGCCGTGCCAGCTGGCTCCCTTTCAGGGTCTCCAGCTTCACCAGTTTGGGATCGGTCTCGGGCATCGCCAGGAAGAAGTCGTAGTTGGCGGCTTCCGAGGTCCGAAGCGGCGCCTGGAACTGCATGTTGATCGCCTTCTTGTTGGCGTCTTCCTTGGACTTCGCGGGGCAGTTGGCCACGCAGGCCGCGCAGCCGGTGCAGTCTTCGGGAGCTACCTGCACGGTGCACTTCATCCCTTTGAACTCGTTGCCGCGCGCGTCGGCCGACTTGAAGGTTGCCGGGGCGCCGGAGAGCTTGTCGGCGTCGTAGACCTTCATCCTGATGGAGGCGTGCGGGCAGACGAAGGAGCAGATGCCGCACTGGATGCAGAGCTGCTCGTCCCATACCGGGATGTCGACCGCGATGTTGCGCTTCTCGTACTGGGAGGTGCCGGTCGGGAAGGTGCCGTCGGCCGGTATCATGGAGACCGGAACCTCGTCGCCGTAGCCGGCGATGAGCTGCGCGGTGACTTCCTGGACGAACTTCGGTGCATGGGCGCCGACGACCGGGGGCTTCCTGAGGGCGCTGCTCGCCTTGGCCGGGACTGCTACCTCGAAGATGTTCTCGAGGGCCGCGTCGACCGCCTTGTTGTTCATGTCGACGACCTTGTCGCCGGACTTGCCGTAGCTCTTCTTGATGGCGTCCTTGATGGCTGCGAGCGCGGTGTCAAGCGGCATGATATTGGAGATCTTGAAGAAGGCGGTCTGCATGATCACGTTGATCCTGGCGCCCAGACCGAGTTTCTCGCCGAGCGCGATGGCGTTGATCACGTAGAACTTGAGCTTCTTGTCGATGATCTGCTGCTGAACTTCGACCGGCATGGAGTCCCAGACCTGCTCCTTGTCGAACGGAGAGCAAAGGAGGAAGGTGCCGCCCTGCTTGGCGTTGGTCAGCATGTCGTACTTCTCGAGGAAGGAGAAGTTGTGGCAGGCGATGAAGTCGGCCTGGTCGATCAGGTACGGCGAGCGGATGGCCCCCTTGCCGAAACGAAGATGCGAGGTGGTGACGGATCCAGCCTTCTTGGAGTCGTAGACGAAGTAGGCCTGGACGTTGTTGTCGGTCTTCTCGCCGATGATCTTGATGGAGTTCTTGTTGGCGCCGACGGTGCCGTCGGAGCCCAGGCCGTAGAACATCGCCGCATAGGTCCCGGCGGAGGGGTTCACGAAGCTCTTGTCGAAGTCGAGCGAGGAGTTGGTGACGTCCTCTTTGATGCCGACGACGAAGTGGTTCTTCGGCTTGTCCGCTTTCAGGTTGTCGAAGACCCCTTTGGCCATGCCCGGGGTGAACTCCTTGGAGCCCAGGCCGAAGCGGCCGCCGACGATGATCGGGTAGTTCTTGAAGGAGGTCTTCCCATCGGCCATGGCCTCGCCGATGGCGGTTCTCACGTCCAGGTAGAGCGGCTCGCCGAGGGAACCCGGCTCCTTGGTGCGGTCGAGGACGGCGATCTTCTTGACGGAGGCAGGCAGGCAGGCTGCCAAGGCGTCTACCGGGAAGGGCCTGAACAGGCGGATTTTGACCAGGCCTATCTTCTCACCCTTGGCCGCCAGGGTCTCGATGGTCTCCTGGACGGTGTCGGCGGCGCTACCCATGACGATGACGACGCGGTCGGCGTCGGGGGCGCCGACGTATTCGGCGACCGAGTACTTGCGGCCGGTGATCCCGGCGAACTTCTCCATCTCCTCCTGCACGATCTTGAGGGCTGCGGGGTAGTAGGCGTTGACGGTCTCGCGACCCTGGAAGTAGACGTCGGGGTTCTGCGCGGTGCCGCGCATCACGGGGCGATCCGGGGTGAGGGCGCGCAGGCGGTGCGCCTGCACCAGGTCGTCATTGATCATGGCGCGCATGTCGTCGAAGGTCAGTTCCTCGACCTTCTGCACCTCGTGCGAGGTCCTGAAGCCGTCGAAGTAGTGCATGAACGGGACGCGGGCGCGCAGCGTGGCAGCCTGGGAGATCAGCGCGAAGTCCATGACCTCCTGCACGTTGTTGGAGCAGAGCATCCCCCAGCCGGTTGCGCGGGCGGCCATGACGTCGGAGTGGTCGCCGAAGATGTTGAGCGCGGCCGCCGAGATGGCGCGGGCGGAGATGTGGAACACGGTGGAGGTGAGTTCGCCGGCGATCTTGAACATGTTCGGGATCATCAGCAACAAGCCCTGGCTGGCGGTGAAGGTCGTGGTCAAGGCGCCTGCCTGGAGTGCGCCGTGGACCGCGCCGGAAGCGCCCCCCTCGGACTGGAGTTCGGACACGGAGGGAACCGTTCCCCAGATGTTCTTCTCGCCCTTGGCGCTTTTCTCGTCGGAGATCTCTCCCATCACGGAAGAAGGGGTGATCGGGTAGATTGCGATCACCTCGTTGGTGGCGTGGGCCACGTGCGCTGCTGCAGTGTTGCCGTCAATCGTTACCATTCTGCGGGACATTGATTTCCTCCTGTAGGTGAAGATTACTGGACCTTGAAAAAACGCTTTCGGAACATTGAAACCGTGACTGAAGACCTGTTGCGGTGTGGCAGCGGACAGCGATCCGCCCCGCGACAAACGTTGTTTTCCGGTGGCTCTTCCTTCCCGGTCGCCGCTACAACTCGGAACGCCCCTCGACTGCCCGCTGCACCGTCGCGGCATCGACATATTCCAGGTCGCTGCCGACAGGTATGCCGTGTGCCAGCCTGGTGACCTTTATAGACAGCGGTTTTATCAGTCTGGTCAGGTAGAGCGCGGTGGCTTCACCCTCGACGGTGAAATTGGTGGCGATCAGCACCTCGCGCACCTCCCCCCCCTGAAGCCGCTGCATCAACTCGGCGATCCTCAGGTCCTTGGGCGTAACACCGTTTAAAGGTGAAAGTGCACCCTGCAGCACGTGGTAGCGGCCGCTAAAAGCGCGGCTTCTTTCCAGTGCCAGAAGGTCCTGCGGCTCTTCGACCACGCAGATGGTGCCGCTATCGCGCTCGCCGGAACAGATCCAGCACGGATCGTCCTCGGTGATGGCAAAACAGACCGAGCACAGATGCACCCTTTCTCCCACCTGCAGGAGGCTTTGCGCTAAGGCTTCGATATTGCTCGGATGTTTCAGCAAATGAAAGGCCAGTCTCTGCGCGCTCTTCTCGCCCACCCCGGGCAATTTCTTCAGCTCCCCCACCAGCCTGGTCAGCGAGCCCGAAAAATGTAGCATATTCCCACCACGGATAAAACAAGTTTTTACTGGTTAATTTTACGAAAAAAAATTTCAGTCAAGAAATCTATAATTAAAGGGTGCATGCCTTGCGGCGTGCACCCTCATCCTTTATACCTATCCCGCTGTCAGCTGGCCGGACCTTAGAAAAGGCCCGGGATGCTGAGCCCGCCGGTGATCTTGCTCATCTCCTCGCTCATCTCGGTGTGCACCTTCTTCAGGGCCTCGTTGACAGCGGTCAGCACCAAGTCCTGAAGCATTTCGACATCTTCAGGATCGACGGCTTCCTTCTTGATCACCAGGGAGAGTACCTGGTTCTTGCCGTTCACCACGACGGTGACCGCACCCCCGCCGGTGGCTACCTCGGCGGTCTTGGCCGCGGCTTCTTCCTGCAGCTTCCCCATCTTCTGCTGCATCATCTGAGCCTGTTTCATGATCTGCGCTAAACCTTTCGACATCTTATCCTCCGATTTCCTTTTATTGATCTAAGCGTACCGCGGAACATCGTTATGATTGTATGACATCCTTGCCGGGGATTTCCTTCACTTCGGCGATTTCCCCGTCGAACAGCGCCACCGCCGCGGCCACCAGCGGGTGCTCCTCCGCCTCGCGCCTCAGGGTTGCCTGTCGCTCGGCATTTTCAAGGTTTTTTTTTTCCGACAGGCTCGGCGGCGCGTCCTTCGGGGGTTCGCTCAACACCGTTATCCTCACCGCCGGGGTTCCGCCGAAATGGGTCTTGGCGAGTTCCTTCAGTTCCGTCACCCGCTCCGGGTCCTGCATCCTCTTCAGCTCGAAGGTCCCGTTCAGGCAGCCGATCTCCAGCAGTTGGCGGGAGACCTGGACCGGGTAGACCTGCTCCAGCTCGGTGCCGAGCATGGGACGCTTCCCTTTGACGAACTGCACGAAGCTCCCCCAAAGCTCGCCGCTCCCTGCGTCGGCGGCTGCCGGCGCAGCTGAAGCTGCCGGCGGGGCAGGGGGGGGCTGGGGAGCCGGAGCGGAAGGGGGCGCGGCCGGGCGTGCGGCGTGCTGGTCCCGGGCGGCGGGGGGCGCCTGGACCGGCGGCGCGGCGGCGCGAGGGGCGCCCTCCTGGCGGGCCGGGCGCGGACCTGCGGGCGCTCCGGATTCCAGCGAGTCCAGCCGGGAGAGGAGTTCCTGCACCGCGACCGCAGGCGCCAGTGTCGCCATCTTCATCATGGTCATTTCCAGCACCAGGCGCGGGAAGCTCGCATGCGCCATCTCCGCCTCGGCCTTAAGGAGCAGCGTCAGGTGCCGCTGGAGGTCGGTCCCCGTAGCGGCATCCGCCAGGGTGCGCAACTCGCCAAGCTCCGCCTCGGAGAGTTCCAAGAGGTCCCCCGGTTCGCCGACCGCCTTCAGGATGGCCACGTTGCGGAACTGGTCGATCAGCTCGCGGCAGAACTGCCTCATGCTGTAACCGAAGGAATCCACCTGCGCCACGATCTGCAGCGCCTCGCGCACCTCCTTCGAGAGCACGGCGCGGCAGCCGTCCATGATCAGGCGGCGGTCCACCACGCCCAAAAGTGCCGCGACGTCGGCGTCTGCGACCTGGTTGCCGCAGAAGGCGAGCACCTGGTCCAGCGTGGAGAGCGAGTCGCGCATGCTCCCGTCCCCTTTTCTGGCCACAACGGCAAGCGCCTCGTCCGAGACCTGCACCCCCTCCTGGTCCACTATGTAGCGCAGCCTGGAGACGATGCGCGGCAGCGCGATCCTCTTGAAGTCGAAACGCTGGCAGCGCGAAAGGATGGTGATGGGGACCTTGTGGGGTTCAGTGGTGGCGAAGATGAACTTGACGTGCGGGGGGGGCTCCTCCAGCGTCTTCAACAGCGCGTTGAAGGCGTTGGTGGTGAGCATGTGGACTTCGTCGATGATGAAGATCTTGTAGCGCGAGCGCGACGGGAGGTACTTGATGTTGTCGCGCAACTCCCTGATGTCGTCCACGCCGGTGTTGGAGGCGCCGTCGATCTCGAAGACGTCGACAGAGTTCCCCTCGGTGATCTCCAGGCAGGTGGAGCAGGTATTGCACGGCTCCACGGTCAGCCCGCTCTCGCAGTTGAGCGCCTTGGCGAGGATGCGCGCCGAGCTGGTCTTTCCCACCCCGCGGGCCCCGGTGAAGAGGAAGGCGTGCGCGACCCGCCCGCCGTCGATGGCGTTTTTCAGGGTCTGACTGACATGCTCCTGGCCGACCAGATCGCTGAAGGTCTGGGGGCGCCATTTTCTAGCGAGTACGAGATAGGACAAGGGGGCATACCTCTATGGCGTCGTGGTTCATGGTGTTTGGTTCAATGGTTCGCGTGGGGCGGGGGGAGGCTGGGGGATTGCGGAAAGAGCTGATAGCTGGGCTACCCCGCGGCACACGGTGGCGGTTACTGCCGCTGCTTCCTTCCGGACCTGACGGGGTTCATAACCTTCCGTTGCGCGGGACCCAGCTATCAGGTCTATCCGCAAGGAATTAGTAAGTATGGCGGAGAGAGAGGGATTCGAACCCTCGGTACGCTATTAACGTACACACGCTTTCCAGGCGTGCTCCTTCAACCACTCGGACATCTCTCCACAACAAGAGCGAGATATATAATATACGCCGTCGGAATTGTAAAGCGATTTCTTCATTGGGAGGAAAAGAGTTGCCGGGTCGGCTTTCCCGTAGGCCGCACCCGGCGACGCTGGGGGAGTTCAGTTGGCAGCTTCGTCCGAGTGGCGCGCCTTTTTGCGCTTGCTGACGATGGCCTGCAACAGCGACTGCTGGTCCTTTTGCTGCAGCAGCTGTTTCTCGATGATGGACTTGACCGAGAGAAGCTCCTTTTTCAGCGTCTCGGCGCTTTTCACCAGGTGTCTGGCCCTGGGGTCGCTGCGGACGTACGGCGCCAGCAGGTGCAACGCTTCCGCGATCTTGCGGCTGACCAGCACACGTTCCCGGTAGTCCTCCAGACGGCCCGCTTTAAGGCGTTCTTCCAGTGCGGCAAACTCCCCAGCGAAGTAATTGATCACGTCGGAGTGCAGGATGTCTTCTTGTTTCATCGGTTCACCTATATGTGTGGCTATATGCACTGGGGTTCTCCCCTGACCAGGTCTTTCGGTGGCGGTTTCCTTACTTAAATGACTTTTCGGCCTCCCCCGTTTTTTCTTTATAAATATTTCTGCTCTCAGGGCAAAAGTTGCCACCCATCTTTGTGGAAAATCGGCCCCGTTTTTGCTATGCTCAACCGGTGTTCGCGCCACCCACCACCCGAGAAAGGCCCTGTCTCTAGCGATGACCATACCCGTACCCGAATACCTGAAGAGCATTAAGGAAAAACTCGCCCCCGAAAAGAGCCGGTTGAGCCTCGCGGGGGTGGACGGCTCCGCCCCTGCTTATCTCTTGTCGCGGCTCATGACCGAGTCCGGCCCCCCCTTGGTGGTTATCACCTCTGACCAGGAGAGCGCAGACGAGCTTGCCCGCGAGCTCCGCTTTTTCAGCTGCAGCCACAACGCGGTACTCCCCTTCCCCGGCTGGGACGTCACCCCCTTCGAGGCAGCGAGCCCCCACCCGGACCTCGTGGGGGAGCGGCTGAACGCTCTTTTGCGCCTTATGGACGGCGGCGCCCGGGCCGTCGTGGTGCCGCTTGCCGCCGCGCTGCAGCGGGTGATTCCGCGCGAGACTTTGGGGGGCGTCTGCCAGTACCTTGTGGCCGGCGAGGAACTCGAGCGCGAGACCCTGGTCGAGAAGCTGGTGAAGCTAGGCTACTCCCACGTCCCCATCGTCGAGGACCGCGGCAGCTTCTCGGTGCGCGGGGGGATCCTGGACATATTCCCCCCCGACCAGGAGAGGCCGGTGCGCATCGAATTCTTCGGCGACCTGGTCGAGACCATGCGCCTTTTCGACCCGGCCACCCAGCGCTCGCTGGAGCCTCTTGACGAACTGGTGCTGCTCCCCTCCCGCGAGGTGATCCTGTCGGAGGGGGTGGTCAAGGAGTTCACGCCGAGATTGAAGCGGCGCTGCGACCACTTGGGGATCGGGGCCGACCGGCGCCGCGAGCTTTTGGAGCAGTTGCAGCACGCCATCTATCCCCCCGGTGTGGATTTCCTGCAGCCGCTTTTCCACCCGGGGCTGGAGACGCTCTTCGACTACGCAGGCCCCGGCGCTACCCGCGTCCTCGTCGACCCGGCCGCCATAGCGGAGGCGTGCGAGCGCTTCGAAGCGGATCTCGCCAAGGCGGCGGCCCGCGCCGAGCTGCGCGACGCCATCACCTGCGACCCCGCCGACCTCTACCTCGCCCCCGAAGAGTTTCACGACACGCTGAACGCCGGGCGCCGCCTGGAGTTCCCCCGCCTGGAGCTAGCCGGCGAAGGGGGGGAGACCCTCCGCCTCAGATGTGTCGCCAACAGCGACCTGAAGCTAGGGGTGAGCCCTGAGGGGGATCGGGTCCTGGCACCCTTGACCGAGAAGATGGTGACCTGGATCGCGGCGGGAAACCGCGTGCTGGTCCCGTGCCACCAGGCGGGACAGGCCAGAAGGCTCTACGAGCTCCTTTCGCATTACCGCCTCCCGCTCGACTCCACCCAGGACTGCTTCGCGGACGTGGCCGCGCGTCCCCCCGGCCGTGTCGAGATCCTGACCGGGGAGATCTCCCGCGGTTTCAGGCTTGAGGAAGAGCGCCTGGTCGTGGTCGCCGAGGAGGAGATCTTCGGCAAGAGGGTGAAGCGGCGCGGGCTCTCCGAGGTGAAGAAGCAGCAGCTGCTTACCTCGCTTGCGGAGCTTAAGCCGGGCGACCACATGGTGCACGTCGACTTCGGGGTAGCCATCTACCGCGGGCTCCAGCACCTGAGCCTCACCGGGCTGGAGGGGGACTTCCTGCTCCTGGAGTACGCCGGCGGCGACAAGCTCTACCTCCCGGTGGACCGCATCAACCTGGTGCAGCGCTACGTGGGAGCCGAGGGGATCGAGCCGAGGCTCGACCGTCTCGGCGCGGCGGGTTGGGAAAAGGCCAAGGCGAAGGCCAGGGCCGAGGTGCAGGAGATGGCGGCAGAACTCCTGAAGATCCACGCCGCGCGCGAGGTGCAGCAGGGTTTCAAGTTCTCCCCCGCCGACGACATGTACCGCGCCTTCGAGGCCTCCTTCGCCTTCGAGGAGACCCCGGACCAGGCCCAGGCCATAGACCAGGTGATCGCGGACATGGAAAGCCCGCGCCCCATGGACCGGCTGGTCTGCGGCGACGTCGGCTACGGCAAGACCGAGGTGGCCATGCGCGCCGCCTTCAAATCGACCTTGGACGGGAAACAAGTGGCGATCCTGGTCCCCACCACGGTCCTCGCCCAGCAGCACGCCGAGAGTTTCGCCTCGCGCCTCAAGGATTACCCGGTCCGGGTGGAGATGCTCTCGCGCTTCAGGACCCCCCAGCAGCAAAAGCAGATCCTGGAGGGGGTGAAGAAAGGGGAGGTCGACATCGTCATCGGCACCCACAGGCTTTTGCAAAAGGACGTGGTCTTCAAGGACCTGGGACTTTTGATCGTCGACGAGGAGCAGCGCTTCGGCGTGGCCCACAAGGAAAGGCTCAAGCAGTTCCGCGCCGTGGTCGACATACTCACCCTCACCGCTACCCCGATTCCGCGCACCCTCTACATGTCACTTATGGGGATACGCGACCTCTCCATCATCGATACGCCGCCGGTGGACCGGCTCGCCATCAAGACCTTCGTCTCCCGCTCCTCGGACGAGCTGATCCGGGAGGCGGTGCTCAGGGAGCTTAGGCGCGGCGGGCAGGTGTTCTTCGTCCACAACCGGGTGCAGACGATAGGGGCCATGGCCGAGGAACTGAAGCGGATAGTCCCCGAAGCGAAGATCGCGGTGGGGCACGGCCAGATGGCCGAGAAGGAGCTGGAGCAGGTGATGCTCTCGTTCATGCATGGCGAGACCAACCTCCTTCTTTGCACCACCATCATCGAAAGCGGCCTCGACATCCCGACCGCCAACACCCTGATCGTGAACCGGGCCGACACCTTCGGGCTGTCGCAGCTCTACCAGTTGCGCGGCAGGGTGGGGCGCTCCAAAAGCCGCGCCTACGCCTATCTCCTCATCCCCGGCGAGGGGGCCATTTCGCCTGAGGCCCGGGAGCGGTTGAAGATCCTGCAGGAGTTGACCGAGCTGGGGGCGGGGTTCAGGATCGCCACCCACGACCTGGAGCTCAGGGGGGCGGGCGACCTCTTGGGGGCGCGGCAAAGCGGGGACATCGCGGCGGTGGGATTCGAACTCTACACCGAACTTCTGGACGAGGCGGTGCGCACCCTGAAGGGTGAGGCCCTGCCGGAGCGGGTCGAGCCGGAGATCAAGCTCAAGGTTCCCGCCTTCATCCCGGAGGATTACGTACGGGACCCGAACCAGCGCCTGATGATCTACAAGAAGCTGACTCAGCCGACCGACGAGGCCGAGATAGACGATATCCGGGCGGAACTCGCCGACCGCTTCGGCCAGCTCCCCATGGCAGCTGTCTACCTGTTGGAGGTGATGCGCCTGCGGGTGACGCTGAAGCGGCTCCTGGTGAAGGAGATCGAGCTGGCCGGCAACGAGCTGGTCCTCTCCTTCCACGAGCGGACCCCCGTCTCGCCCGACGCCATCATGGCTTTGCTCAGGAAGGAGAAGGGGAAATACCGGTTCACGCCGGACTTCCGCCTATACGCGCGCCTGGCCGACGGCTCCTTCGAGGGGGTCCTTTCCGAGGCCAGAAATCTCTTGAAATGCCTAGGCTGATATGCTAGCGTTCGACCGCATTTGAATACACTTACATTTTTTGGAAAAAGGAGCTAACCGTGCATTTCACCAAGACCGCCGCAGTGCTGTTACTCGCGCTTTGCGTAGCCGCGACCGGATGCAAGCAAAAGGCAGAGAGCGAAGCTAAGAAGGGACCGGGTAACGGTATCGTTCTGGCAGAGGTCAACGGCGCGAAGATCACCGATAACGACTTCTACAAGGAGCAGGCCGCTCTCCCCCCCTACCTCAAGCCGATGACCGAGACCCCGGAAGGGAAAAAGGAGATGCTGGACACCATGGTGGTGCGCGAGCTGATCCTGCAGCAGTCTAAAAAAGAGGGCATCGACAGCAGCGCTGAAGTGGCGGCGAAGCTCGAAGACCTGAAAAAGCGCGTCATCGTCGAAGCTTTCCTCAAGAAGAAGGTCGAAGAGTCCGGCAACATCAGCGACGCCGACATGAAGGCCTTCTACGAGAAGAACAAGGAAAAGTTCCAAAGCGGCGCACAGATCAGGGCGAGCCATATCCTGGTCAAGAGCGAAGCCGAGGCTAAAGATATCCAGAACCAGCTGAAAAAGGGCGCAAGCTTCGAGGAGCTGGCCAAGAAACACTCCATAGACGGCGCAGCGCAAAAAGGTGGGGATCTCGGGTGGTTCAGCAAAGGCTCCATGATTCCCGACTTCGAGAAGGTCGCCTTCGGCCTGAAGGAGGGGGAGACCTCCGGGATCGTCAAGACCCAGTTCGGCTACCACATCATCAAGAAAACCGGCGACCGCCCCGCAGGTGCACGCTCCTTCGAGGATGTGAAGGACCAGATCAAGGCGGCCATGGTGCCGGAAAGGCAGCAGGAGACCTTCAAGAAGCTCAAGGACGAGCTCAAGAAGAACGCCAAGCTTAACATCAAGGAAGATGCCCTGAAGGAGCTGAAAAGCGCGCCGGCAGAAGGGGGCAAGGGAGCGGGCGCCGCACCCGGGGCAGAGCCCGCGAAACCGGCACAGCAGCCGGCACAGCAGCCGGCACAGCCCAAGGCGCGCTAGCGCCTGCAGGAACCAGGCAGCACCAACGGCGGCCGGGCATGAGCCCGGCCGTTTTTACTAACCGGCAGCAAAAGCAATAGAGAGAGCATCATGTCCAAGATCATTATCGGCATCGCCGTGCTGGCGCTTTTGGCGCTGCACCCCGCAGCATCCACCGCGAAACAGGTAAGCGGCATCGCCGCCATCGTCAACGACGAAATCATCACCACCCAGGAACTGGACAAGGAGTACCTCCAGATCCAGAAGGACGCGGACAAGGTTCCCGGCTCCGACAAAAGCGGACTTCGGGGAGCGGCGTTGAACCGCCTCGTCGAGAGGAAACTGATCGAGCAGAAGATCCGCGAGCTCAACATCAACGTTTCCGACGAGGAAGTGCGGCTTGCCATAGAGGACGTGAAGAAGCAGAACAACCTGACCCAGGAGAATCTGGAGCAGGCGCTCGTCACCCAGGGGTTGACCCTGGCCCAGTACCGCACCCAGTTGAAGGAACAAATGGAGCGCCTGAGGCTGATGAGCCAGGAGGTCCGCTCCAAGGTCCAGGTGGGGGAGCGGGAGATGCGCGAATACTACCAGGCGAACATCGCCGCCTACGGCGGCAGCGAGGTTTACAGCGCCCGCCACATATTCTTCAAGGTGGACAAGAAGGGGGGCGCCGGGGAGCTCTCCAAGGCTGAAACGCGCGCCAACGAGGTGCTGGCCAAAGCGCGCGCCGGAGAGGATTTCGCGGCTCTGGCCAAGAAGTACTCCGACGACCCGGCGGCAGCCAAAGACGGCGGCGACCTGGGGACCTTCAAGAAGGCCGACATGCTCCCCGAGATAGGGGACACCGTGTCCGCGATGAAGCCTGGCGAGGTGAGCTCCATTGTGCGCAGCCCAGCCGGGCTGCACATCATCAAGCTGGAGGGGAAGAAGCAGGACGCAGGACGCCCCTTCGAGCAGGTGAAGGACTCCATCGAGGACACCCTCTACAAGAAGAAGTCCGACGAGCGCTTCGCCCAGTGGGTAAAGGAGCTTCGTGCCGGCGCAGCCATAGAACTCCGCTAGCTCCTCTCCCGCAACCCACTGATCAACCACAAAAAAAGCCCCTCCCGGAATCCCCGGAGGGGCTTTTTGCTTTCGCTCCTGAAGTTACAACCCTTCTGCCGCCAGTTGCTCCACCAGCTCACGCTGGCGGTGGCTCAGTTTTTCCGGGACATGAACCGCGATCCTCACGTACATGTCGCCGCGTGCCTGCTCCCCGACCAGAGGGAACCCGAGCCCCTTGAGCCTCACCTTGGTACCCGCCTGGATGCTGGCCGGTATCTTGATCCGCTTGGCGCCGGACATGGTGGGGACCTCGATGTATCCACCGAGCACCGCCTGGGAGAATTTCACCTCGTGGTTCAGCACCAGGTCGGCCCCCTCGCGGGTAAAGAGCGGATCCGCCCCCACAGTCACGGTGAGATAGAGGTCCCCGGAGTTCCCTCCCATGCGCCCCGCGCCTCCCCGCCCGGCGACCCGGAGCTTCGCACCGCTCTCGATCCCCGCCGGGATCTTCACCGACAGTTCCTCGCGGGCGCCGTCGCGCATGAAGGCGACACGCTTCTCGGCCCCGTCGTACGCCTCGCGGAAGGTAACCTGGATCTCCATGGAGAAGTCCTCGCCCCTTACCGCCATCCGCCCGTGCCCGCCGCCGCGCTGGCGCCTTAGGGCGTCGCCGAAGATACGGGAAAAGATGTCGTCGGTGCCGAACCCCTGGTCGCGGAACATGTCGTCGACGTTGAACCCCCTGAAGATGTCCTCCTGGGAGAATTTCTGATGGAAGTTGGTGGAACCGAACTGGTCGAATTGCTCCTTCTTCTTGGGATCCGACAGGACCGCGTACGCCTCGTTTATCTCCTTGAAGCGCTCCTCGGCCTGTTTGTCTCCCGGGTTCTTGTCTGGGTGGTATTTCACGGCGAGTTTGCGGTAGGCCCGCTTTATCTCGTCGACAGAGGCCCCTTTCTTTACGCCAAGGACCTCGTAATAATCTCTTTGTGCCATGGGTGACGTCCTTTCTTATTGCTGTGGGATAAGCTGTCCAGAATGTAATAGCTGGAACAAAGGTTGTCAACATGTTGTAAACCTTGACAAGCTGCGGCAGCCGGGCTTATATAAGCGCGTGATTAACGACTCTTTAACGCGAGGAGCTGTCAGATGAAGCAATTCGACGCCATCGTCATAGGTGCAGGAATCAGCGGACTCAGCTTTGCCAACTACTCTGCTGCCGCGGGACTGAACACGCTGGTCCTGGAGAAGAGCGGCCGGGTGGGCGGGTGCTTCCATTCGCACCGCTTCGACGGTGAAGCGGCTGGCTTCTGGCTCGAACTGGGGGCGCACACCTGTTACAACTCCTACCAGGGGTTGATCGGGCTTATGGAGCGGCACGGCATGATGGAGAGCATCCTGGCCAGGGAGAAAGTCTCCTTCAAGATGCTTGTCGACAACGAGATAAAGAGCATAACCTCGCAACTCTCCTTCCCCGAGCTGTTCGGCTCCGCATGGCGGATCTTCACCCTTAAAAAAGAGGGGGAGAGCGTCGCCTCCTACTACGGGCGCATCGTGGGGCGCAAGAATTACGACCGGGTCTTCGCACCGGCTTTCAACGCGGTCATCTCGCAGCGCGCCAACGACTTTCCCGCCGACATGCTCTTCAACAAGCGACCCAGGAGAAAAGACGTCATCAAGAGCTTCACCCTGCAGGGGGGGCTCAACACCGTGATCGACAAGCTCTCCGCCGCTGCCGGCATCACCGTTGTAACCGGCGCCGAGGTGGCCCGGGTGGCGCAGGGGGGGAAAGGTTACGTCGTTGAACTCGCCGGCGGCGAGGGTTTCGAGGCGCCGCGGCTGGTTTTGGCCACCCCGCCCCCCGCATCCGCGCAACTTTCCGGCGAGATCTCCCCCGAACTCTCCCGCCTCTTCACGCAGATCAAGGTGGAGAACATAGAGACGGTAGGTGCCGCGGTCAAGAAAGGGAAGCTGACGCTCCCCTCCATGGCCGGCATCATCCCCATCGGCGAGAACTTCTATTCCGCCGTTTCCCGGGACACCGTGCCGCACGACAGTTACCGCGGCTTCAGTTTCCACTTCAAGTCCGGGGGAGGGGCGCTGGAGGCTAAGCTCAAACGGGTGGCAGCAGTGCTGCGCGTGAAACCGGAAGACCTCGAACAGGTAGTGCAGCGGGAAAGCCAGCTCCCATCGCCGGTGGTCGGGCACAAGGCGCTGACCGACCGGATCGACCAGATCACCTCCGGCCAGAAGCTGTACGTCACCGGCAACTACTTTGCCGGCATGGCCATAGAGGACTGCATCGTGCGGTCGAGAAAAGAATATGAGAGGTTCACGGCAGCGCTTTAGCGCTCGCAGTTGGACTATCGGACAGTACCGTAAGAAAAGGCCTCCCCCACCTCAGGTGATGCGGAGGCCTTTTTGCGTCCGCAGGGGCTTGAGGCCTGTGTGGTAGAATCTGGAACTTCGCGTGAACGCGGTAAAGGTTCAGGCGCGGGGAGGGAGTCGTCATGGAAAATGAGGCGCTGATACCGGCCCATGGCGGGTATCGCAACCTGAAGAGTTTTCAGGTGGCACAACTGGCCTATGATGTGACGGTCAGGTTTTGCGACCGCTACATAGGCAAAAGCAGCCGGACCCACGACCAGATGGTCCAGGCGGCGCGCAGCGGCGTGCAGAACATCGCCGAAGGGAGCCAGGCTTCAGGCACCTCGAAAAAGACCGAGATGAAACTCACAAGTGTGGCTCGCGCCAGCCTCGAAGAGCTGCGCCTGGACTACCAGGATTTTCTGCGCCAGCGGGGGCTTCCCCTGTGGGACCGCTCCGACCCGCGCCGCCTTGCGCTGATAACCAGGAGGTGCCGAACGGCTGACGAGGTGGCACGGTGGGTGGTGGAAACCAGGAATGGACACAATGGACTGAGTGGACGCTGTGGACATGGACCTGATGGACCTGATGGACCTGATGGACCCTGTGCGGCAACTGAGTCCATAAAGTCCACAGGGTCCATTGGGTCCAGGTCCATTGAGTCCACCAGGTCCACTGGCACTGCTCGCTCCGGCTACGCGGAGGTTGCGGCCAATGCCGCTCTCACGCTCATCGCGGTGGCTTGCTCGCTGCTGGAAAGACAGCTCGCCGCCCAGGCGGCGGCTTTCCAGAAAGAGGGAGGCTTCACCGAACGCCTCTACCGCACCCGCACCAGCTCCAGAAAGAACCCTTGACCGCCCCCTACGACCCCAGATACCAAGCGCCACACCCCAACAGCGCATAGAGCGCGACCCCGGACGGCCTGGAAAAGGCGACCTTGAAATCCTGCCCGGACGGCACTGAGCTGTAGCAAAAAACGTAGATGACGGCATACATGAGCAGGGTATGCCACAGATCAGCCGGAAACCAACGTCCCCACTGCAGGTAAAGATAGTAGGCGACCATGTTCAACAGCAAAGGGGCCAAGGCCGAAGGGAAGGCGGAAATCATCCCGGGGCGGCTGATGGTGACGGAACCAAGCACCCACCTCTCCCTTCCCTCGCGCCGCGGCAAGATGCTGAACCCCACGGGCCTGCCGCCGCTCACGGCGGCAACAATTAGGTGGGACAACTCGTGCAAAAGCGTCCCCGGCAGCGCCCAGCAAATCTGCCAAAAGGCCCCTGCCCGGCCAACCCTTCCCTGCAGCACCGCCAGCAGTATCACCAGCAGCACCCCTGAAAAATGATGCCAACGCTCCGGATCCATCTCCCCCCCTCGACAAATGAGCGCGCAGCATAACCTGATTCAGCCATCGTGACAACCGCGCAAATGAAAAGGAGCGGTTGCCCGCCCCCTCGCTCTCTGCTATGGTTTACCCGTTCATGAAAGGCGGGACCCGCAGTCGTTCATGCTGCGCCAATTCGCCCCAATCTATAAAGCAGAAGCAGACAGGAGGACGCATGTTTTTGGAAGGACAACCCGCACCTAATTTCTCCCTGCAGGGAAGCGATGCGAAAACCCACACTCTCAAGGATTACGCCGGAAGAATCCTGGTCCTCTTCTTCTATCCGAGGGACAACACGCCCGGCTGCACCGCAGAGGCGGTCGGATTCGCCAAACTGCAGCCGCTGTTCGAGCAACTGGGCGCGGTGCTGGTAGGGGTGAGCAAGGATTCACTCAAATCACACGCGAAATTCAGCGCCGACTTCAAACTCCCCTTCACCCTGCTCTCCGACCCAGATGCTTCCGTGATGAAGGCCTACGGCGCCTATGGGGAGAAGCAGCAGTACGGCAAGACCACCATAGGCAGCATCCGCTCGACCGTGGTCATCTCCCCCGACGGGATGGTGATCAAGCACTGGCCCAAGATTCCCAAGGCATCGGAACATCCGGACAAGGTGCTGGATTTTTTCAAGATGCTGGCCAAGGGAAGGTAGCGTCAGGGCCTAGGCCAAAGTAAGGGCGAAGCGTCGAAGGCTCCCGGGGATGAACCTCGGGGGCCTTTCCCGTGTTGAGAGCCCCCCCTCTTGCCCCATCTGACCCCATGATTATCTTCGAAACTGCACCTTTATTTCAGTACAGTTTCTCCGTATCCTGCATCAGTACCATGCCCGGGACAAAAGTTCGACGCCCCGATCTATGACGTCCGGTTTTACGCCGCCAAAGCCCAAGACGACCCTGCTGCAACTGCCCACTTCTTCGGCACAGGTGGCGGAATAGGGAAATAGCTCGATCCCCTTGCTCCTGGCTCGTGAGATGAGCTCTTTTTCGCTCAGGTCGTGCTGGGAGAGTTCCAGCACCATGTGCAGTCCCGCACCCTGTCCGAGTACAAGGGCTTTGGGGCCGAAATGGGTCTCGACCGCCCGCAGCATGGCATCGTGCTTCTTTTGGTAGAGAGTGCGCATCCGCCGCAGGTGCCGATCCCAGTCCCCCTGCTCCATGAACCTGGCAAGGGTCGCCTGCTCCAAAAGGGAGACGGTGCAGGCATAGTCGCGGAAAAGCCGCCGATAGGCGGATAGCAGCGCGTAAGGCAGCACCAGGTAACTGACGCGCAAAGCCGGCGACAGTACCTTGGAAAAGGTTCCGAGATAGACGATGTTCCCGTCGGGGTGCAACCCCTGCAGCGAGGGGATCGGTTTGCCGTGATAGCGAAGCTCGCTGTCGTAATCGTCCTCGATCACCAGCCGGTCCCCCGCATTCGCCCATTCGATCAGGCTGAGCCGGTTGGCGATGGGCATCACGCATCCGGTTGGGAACTGATGCGAGGGTGTGACGTAGACAAGGGTGGCGCCGCTCGATTCCAGGGCATCGAGGTCGAGGCCTCCGGAGCCAACAGCTATGGGAACTGTCTCGAAGCCGTGGTTGCGGAAAATTGACCTGGGAAGGTGGAAGCCCGGGTTTTCGACCGCCACCGCCGGCCGCCGCTCTTTCAAGATCTGTGCAACGAGGTCGAGGCTCTGCTGGAGACCGGAGCAGATCACCACTTGCTCAGGGTCGCAGGCCACTCCGCGTGACCGCTCGAGGTAACGCCGGATACTGGAGCGCAGCCTCAGCTCGCCCTGGGGGGCGCCGTACTGGGCCAGCGCGCTGCGACTCTGGCGCAATGAGTCCAGGAAGCATCTGCGCCATAACGATGTGGGAAAGGTGTCCGGGTCTAGCCGCGCGGGGTGGAAGTCGATGCTCCCCTTTGGTTCAGGCTCGGGGAGGTGGGCGCGCTGCTCCTTTATGCGGGGCGACGGCAAAGGCAGGGCATCCGGCGCCAGCGCGGAAACGAAATAACCGCTGCGCGGCTTGCTGTAGATATACCCTTCCGCACAGAGTTCAAGGTAGGCGTTTTCGACGGTGTTTCGGCTGATGGAGAGCTCGGCGGCCAACTCCCGGACCGAGAGCAGCTTTGAGTGAGATGGCAGCTTCCCGGAGAGGACGCCCGCTTTCATCTGATCATAGAGTTGCGTGTACAGCGGCAGCTTGCTGTGATGGTCCAGGATGAACATAAGGCTCCAGATCCATAGGCAGAGGGTTTCCGGCAACCACGGCAGTGTAATGCAGCGGCCATATTTGCGTCAAACGCAATCTGCACCCCTCGTCGGGGCGGATCCAGCTGTAAAAGCAGGGGGCAGTACAGCAGGGAGAGGGCAAGCAGACATCCTCACCTCAACGAACCAGCAGCAGACAAAACAGAAAAAATGGAGGTTCACATGTTTTCAGAAAAACTTCTCGACGTAATTAAGCATCCAGGCGTGGCAGCCATTGCCACCCAGGGCGAAGATGGGCCGCACCTGGTGAACACCTGGAACAGCTACCTGCAGCTGCCACGGGAGGGATGCCTCCTGATTCCTGCAGGGTACATGCACCGGACCGAGGCCAACCTCGCGCGCGACAACCGCGTCCTGCTCACCGTCGGGAGCCACGAGGTGGCGGGGAAGATGGGTCCGGGAACAGGCTTCCTGCTCAAGGGGACCGCAGCCTTTGTCTCGTCCGGGCCGGACTTCGACACCATCAAGGCGAAGTACGCCTGGGCCAGGGGGGCGTTGGTAGTTGCGGTAGAGTCGGCTACCCAGACGCTCTAAAAAGCCGGGGGAACAACGGTCTGGTCCCGCAGTCCACAGACGCTGGCAGCGAGCAGACAGATAAGAGCGGACCCCCTCAGCATAAATTGAAAGCCCCCGGCAATTGCCGAGGGCTTTCAATTTCTTTACCTGCCGTACGGCAAGACTCTTTTGCCGCTAGCGCGGTACACGACTGTGGCCGGCGATCAGCCGGCTGTCAACAGTGCGACCTCGTCCAACGGCGCCGCGCCTGCCGCAAAGGCGCGCTTCCAACGTCGATGCACCCAGTACCACTGGGTCGGGTGCGCCACTACGAAATCCTCCACGTACCGGGACAACGCCTGGATGTCGCTGGTGATTCCCGCCTCGCTCTCGTCGCTGCTGAAGCGGTACTCCGGATGGAAGGTTATTACCTGCCGCCCCTCCTCACGATGGATGAAGACGGGCACCACCGCGGCTCCGCTCGCCCTGGCAATGATCACGGGAGCCTTGGAGGCCCAAGCCTGCCGCCCCATCACCTCGATGAGCACTCCTTCTTCGGGGAGGACAGCCTGGTCAGCCAGGATCCCTACCAGTTCCCCTTTCTTGAGGGCTTTCAGTATCCCCCTCAGTGCCCCCTGCTTGTCCAGGACGCGGCTGTTATAGCGCATGCGCATCCGGGTGATCATCTTCTCCAGAAAAGGATTCTTCTGGCGCCGGGCCACTACCACGCCGTCGCCGAAAATGCTCCCCAGCGCCAGCGCCATCACTTCCCAATTCCCGCAATGGCCGCTGAAGCAAACCACCCCTTTTCCTTTGCCCTTGGCGCGGTCCAGATTTTCCCGGCCGCGCAGTTCGATGACGTCCAGCACACCTTCTTCACGGCCGTGGTAGAGCCGGCTGATCTCGACCAGATTGCGACCAAGGTTCCTGAAGTTTTGGTGCGCCAGTTCTTCAACGGGTGGATTTTGAGGGTTCCAGAGGGGGTGGGCCTGCATGAAAGGAAGCGCGCGGCTGATGTTATCCACAGCCACATCGAGACGTCGCGGGAGGATCCGGGGGATGAACGCCCCTCCCCAAGCGCCGAATCGTCGGCTCAAGGATATCGGCAGGCTGCTGGCGAGGAGGGTTAGTCCATAAAAAATAGCTGACTGGAGGGCCCACCAAGCGAAAACCGGTGCAACTGCCGCGCGATTAGGTACGCGTGGTGCCTGATTACTCACAACGCTCCTCCTTGGAAGGGAGCCTGGAAGCCGACGCTTGCCAGGCGCTTGCCAAGAGGCGGGTGCTTTAATTACTGCGATTCCGGCTGCACCATAGACCATAAATCTTCAACCTACAACCGAAAAAGGTGGGGCCGTATTCGACATCACTTTGGCTGCAGTCTTTCCCGATTTGAAATAACGAAGGCCCTTGGCGCGTGCCAAGGGCCTTTTCACTGGAATCTGCTACGTCCCGCCGGTCACCCGCTGACACGAGGAGGGCCGGGTTTACGATGCTTCCAATCCCCGTGGCGAAAAGCTTTGAAAGTGCCCGCTACCACTTCTGCCGGAATGGTCAAAAACCATATCGTCAGTACGATGGCTACGATCGCCAGGATTATGAGTATTAACGTTGTCATAATGAACCTCCTGCTTTTCCCTCCTAATAAGACCTTACCATAACCCCATTCACATGAACAAGCGCGGCCGCAGTCGCAGGATAGAGCTGTTTTTCGGGGCGCCCGGACGATGTGCAGTTCGGGAATCTACGGTATGATTCCTAACTGTTCGCCCGAGGCGGGGGGCTTGGCCGCGGGCAAGGAGGCTTCATCATGCAGGACACCAAAGAGACACCGGATAAGTTGCAGCGAGACCTCGATTACCTGATGGACTGCCTCGCCGAGATGTTTTCGGGGCTTCAGGAGAAGGAACTGTCCGCCTGCCTGCCGCGAGCGGATTCCCTCGCGCCCGGCGCCGACTGCCGTTTCGTCAGGGCGTGGTCCATAGCTTTCCAGCTCCTCAGCATGGCGGAGGAGAACTTCGCCGTGCAAAGCCGCCGGGCTCTGGAAGCCGAACAAGGACTCGTGGCGGAGCCGGGGCTTTGGGGGCGGGTCCTGGAGCAGATCAAGGAGAGCGGGGTGACCGCAGAGGAGCTTGCCGCAAAGCTCGGCCAGATCCGCGTTGAGCCGGTGCTGACGGCGCACCCGACCGAGGCGAAGCGCGCCTCGGTTCTGCGGCACCTGCGTGAACTGTACCTGCTGCTGGTTAAGCGCGAGAATACCGTTTGGACTCCAGCGGAAAAGGACGACATCCGCGACGATATCGTCGCGATGCTGGAGCGCTTGTGGCGCACCGGCGAGATCCACCTGGAGAAGCCGCACGTACTGAACGAGCTCGCCAGCATGATCTACCACCTGCGCGAGATCTTTCCCAAGGCGATCCCGATCCTCGACCAGAGGATCTGCCGCGCCTGGTCCGAGGCCGGTTTAGCTGGCGCCATCTCCCCCCTCACCACCGCGCTGCCCCGGATAAGCTTCAGCACCTGGGTAGGGGGCGACCGCGACGGGCACCCGCTGGTGACGCCGGAGGTGACGGAGGCGACGCTTAAGGAACTGAGGCTCAACGCGCTCATGCTGATCCACGGCCAGCTCACCACCCTGGGGAGCAGGCTCAGCCTCTCTCGCCGGCTGATCCACCCCTCTGCAGGTCTGCAAAGACGGTTGGACCAACTCGCGGCACACTCCGGTCCAGCGGGGAGCGAAGCCCTCAGGCGCAACCCCGAAGAACCCTGGCGCCAGATGGTGAACCTGATCAAGGCAAGGCTCCCGGTCGACGTCACGGGGGAGGAGGAGATCCTATGCGGCGATCTGGGGACACGCTACTGCCACAGCGACGAACTCGCCCACGACCTGCGGCTTTTGAGGGACAGCCTGGTAGCCGCCGGGGCCTCCCGTCTCGCCTTGGCCGACGTGGTCCCGGTGCTGCGCACCGTCGAGGTCTTCGGCTTCCACCTGGCAAGCCTGGATATCCGTCAAAACAGCAGCTACCACGACAAGGCCGTGGACCAGCTGCTGGCCGCAGCCGGCATCTCCGATCACCGCTTTTCGCAATGGAGCGAGGAAAAGCGCCTCGCCTTCCTCGACCAGGAGCTTGCCTCCCCCCGCCCCTTTGTCCGCGCCGACGCGAAGCCGGGCCCCGAGGCGGAGGGGGTGCTAGGATGTTTCCGCGTCCTCGCCGCCCACATAGCCCTCTACGGCACCGATGCCATCGGTCCCCTGATCGTCAGCATGACCCGCAGCGTTTCGGATCTCTTGGTCGTTTACCTCCTGGCCAGGGAGGCCGGTCTCACCGCCGCAGGGGAGGGAGGGGCGGTCTGCCTGCTCCCGGTGGTGCCGCTTTTCGAGACCATCGACGATTTGCGTGGCAGTTCCGCCATATTGGAGGCCTTCCTGGTCCATCCCGCCACCCGCCGCACTCTGGCGCATCTGCATGGCGACCAACCGGTACAGCAGGTGATGGTCGGCTACAGCGACAGCAACAAGGACGGCGGGATTCTGGCGAGCCTGTGGAGCCTGTACCGGGGTCAGGAGGCGATGCTGGAAACTGCTCGGCGCTTAGGCGTGCGGCTGCGGTTTTTTCATGGTCGCGGCGGCACCATCAGCCGCGGGGCCGGTCCCACCAGCCGTTTTCTGCGGGGACTTCCGGAAGGTTCCACCGGGGGCGACCTCCGGCTCACCGAGCAGGGGGAGGTGATTTCCCAGAAGTACTCCAACCCCCTCAACGCGGCCTACAACCTGGAGCTGCTCCTGGCTGGGACGGCAGTGGTGACCCTGCCGCCGCGCCAGCCCGCCATCCCCAAAGAAAGGCTGGAATCGCTCATGGACCGGCTGGCGCAACGAAGCCGCTTCGCCTACGAGCAGTTGCTGGCAGAGCCCGGATTTATCAAGTTTTTTCGGCAGGCGACCCCCATCGACGTCATCGAATGCAGCAGCATCGGATCCCGTCCCGCCCGCCGCAGCAGGTCCGCCACCCTTTCCGACCTGCGCGCCATCCCCTGGGTCTTCAGTTGGAGCCAGGCCCGCTATTTCCTTTCGGGGTGGTACGGCGTGGGGTCTGCGCTGGAAGAGCTGCTGAACGAGGACGAGAGATCCTTTCGCGAGCTGGCCGGCCACAGCCAGTCCTGGACGGCGCTGCACTACATCATCAGCAATACCGCTACCAGTATCGCCACTGCCGACCTGCAGATCATGCAGGCATACGCCGGTCTGGTGCTGGATCAAACGGTGAGGGACCCGATCTTCGCGCTCCTGAAAGGCGAATACCTGCGCACCACGAGAATTCTGGAGGAGATCTACGGCGGAGCGCTCGCCGAGCGCCGGGCCTCGGTGTACACCTCCCTGGCGCGGCGCGAGGGAGCCCTGAAGGTGTTGCACGACCGCCAGATCGACCTGCTGCGCCAGTGGCGGCGCCCCGAGACGCAGCAAAACCGGGCACAATGCGAGGAACTCCTGTTCTGGCTCCTGGAGACGGTAAACGCCATCGCCGCAGGCCTGGGCACCACCGGCTGATAGTCTGAGTCTAAGAAGGTTTACGGCGCGCGAAGGAAGGCGCCGGTCTGCTGCTGGCGGGGTGGAGGGGAGTTGAGTGCAGAAAGGCGGCGGAAGGGTTCTCCTGGACTACGGGTTGACGGTGAACTTCATATTGCGCGAAATTGCGTCTCCTGCTAGTATCACAACGGTTTATTTATGAATGCCTGGGCTGATTTTGCTGTATAGGGTGAGCCGCGTTGTGACAGGATCATGTATTTGTGACAGACTGCAGACGCATCGATCCTGCAGTAAGAGTTGGACAAACGGGGGACAGCTTGAAACAAACAGATCAGAAGGTCGTGGCATCGCCGGAAGAAAGGAGGAGAGACTTTAGATTGACCCCCCTGATCGGCATCTACCTCCTTTGCATGCTCCTCACTCTTTCCCACCTTGGCGAGCCTTATCCCTTTATGGGGAAGATATACACTGGGGATTCCAGCGAATCCTTGATCTTTGTCGACAGCGTCATCTCCTTGTATCTCATAGTAGGGATACTGAAACGGCAAAGGCTAACCCTCTGGCTGCTTATCGCCTATAACTTCCTGGAAAGCGCCAGTGGCATCTCCAACCTGCTTCTGCTCCCTGTCCAGCAGATCATGACTGCTTCGGGTGCAATGGTTCCCGACTACCACTACCGCATCAACGCTTTCTCGGTCTTCGTCTTGTTCCTGCTGCTGAACGTCTTCCTTTATTTCAATCGCGACCGCTTCGATAATAAATCCATCTACTTGTGGTAACCCCGCCGGTCCCGATTGCTCTTTACTGGTCGGCTATAGTCCCGGCGGCTAGCCCGGCATCCCCGCCATGAGCGACATTCTCTCCCTCTTTTTTCTCCCCGCTTGATTCCTAAGCGTCTCCAGAGCCCGGCGGCGTTTGCCCCCCGGTCTTCAAGGTCGCCCGATCATGCACGCCGCGTTTCGCAGGCATTCGATCTGCGGTTTTGAGCTCACGCCAAAGAAAAAGGGCCATGCGGTTGCCATGGCCCTTCTCTCTTTATCGTTTTGTCTGCCTGCTCGGCGCGTTGCGCCCGCCTTGGCAGAGGGATATCTATGCGGTGACCTTGCTGGTGGCAACGGCCTCCTCGGTCTGGGGCTTGTCCTTGATCCATGCCTCGCCGACGGGAAGGTTGATGCCGGATTCGGCATATACGGCAACAGCCATCAGGTAAAGTGCCGAGAATGCACAGATCAGCAGGTCGTAAGCTGCGAAGGTCCCGGCAAGGGCGCTGCCGGTAAATTCTTTGACATCGAGACCGATGAAGCCAAGCAGCAGGGTGAGGAAGATGAAGGCCAATGTCGCATTATGCTTCATGGAGGCGATGAAGAGGATGAAGGTGAAGATGGTCCAGGCCACCAGGTAGAACCCGAGATCGTTGGCGTTGAAGGCCAGGGTCGGGTAGGAGGCGACCAGGGTCGGGTTCTTCCCGAAGATGATCATCAGGCAAAGGGAAATCCAGAAGGCTCCATAACCGGTAAAGGCGCAGAAACCGAAGTTGTTACCGGTCCTCATCTCCATCAAACCGGCGACGAGCTGGGCGGTGCCGCCGAAGCAGAGCCCGAGCCAGAGGACGGGGGCGATACCGCACCATCCCAGGTTGTGGCATTGCAGCACGAATGTTGTCATTCCGAAGCCGGCGAGGCCGACTACTGCAGGATTTCCCAATTTCAGATCACTCATTACATCCTCCCTATTGTTCAAATTTTGCTTCGCGATATGTGGATTCGCTGCCAGCTTAACGGGAAGCAATGAACATACCAATGTTATACTTTTGTGTATTCACAAAATAACACTGTGAAAACGAGGGTTTGGCGTTACAGGGGGAGGGCTCCTGCTCCTGCCGTTTTTGCAGGATTGCGAAAACTCTTTTTCGCTCTTGCGCGGGGATAGGCGAAAAAGGCGGTAAGTTAGCTAGTTCGACGGATCAGGCCGAATCGGGCCTGATTTCGCAAAATTGCGAAACTTCCACTGCTACACCTTGAACCAGGCGACCATGCCATGGAGATCGCCGGCAAGCCGGGAGAGCCCGTCGGAGGATTCCCTGATGCCGCTGCACGAGGCGCGGACCTCGCGCGTCAGCAGGGCGATCTCCTCGACGTTCTCAGAAACTTCGCTGCTTGCGGCAGACTGTTCTTCGGTGGCGGTGGCGATCCTTCGCACCATATCGTTAACCTGATCCACGTACTGTGCGATCCGCTCAATGGCCCCGACGGTCGTGTTGACGCGTGTCAATATGGTCCCCACCGCCTCCCGTTCTTCGCTCATCTTGGCGACCGACCGCCCGACGCTCACCTGCATGTTCTTCACCGTCTGGGTGATCTCGGCGGTGGCGGTGGCTGTCCTTTCCGCAAGTTCCCTCACGCTGTCGGCGACGACGGCGAATCCTCGTCCCTGCTCGCCGGCGCGTGCGGCCTCGATGGCGGCATTAAGCGCCAGCAGGTTCGTCTGGTCGGCGATGTCCCTGATGAGGGTGCCGATCTCGCTGATCTGCGCCGATTGGCCGCCCAGTTCCTCGACCATAACTGCGGTCTCGGTGAAGCTCTGGGCGAAGGCCTGCAACTCGTCGGCCGTAAGCTGCATCGCACCTTTCCCCTCCGCGGCAATCGCCTTCATCGTGTCGGCGGCGTTGGCTGTGTCGGCGGTGTTCTTAGCCATGTCCATCGTGGTCTGGTTCATCTGGGCCATGGTGGCGGCGGATCCGTCCACCCTGCTGGCCTGGCGTTCCGCGCCGGTCTCCAGCGCGCCAGCTGTGGCTGCCATCTCTACCGAGCTGCCGGCAAGGGTGTCGGTGGCCTCTCCGATACTTTTGACCACGTTCCTGATGCTCACCAGCATCCTCGACATGGCATTTTGCACATGTCCCACCTCGTCGTTTCGTGTGGCTGCCAGATCCACGGCAAGATTGCCTTCGGCGACCTCTTCGGCGACCGTGATGAGGTGCTCGATCGGCCCTGTGATGCTGCGGTAGATCCACATCCCCACCAGGGTCCCGATCACTGCGGAGCCGATGGCAATGAGGATGATAAGCATCATGCTGTAGCGGATGGTCCGGTTGACCGTGCCTATGGCAACTTCCTGCCCTTCCTGGGCCACCGACACGGTTTTCTTTCCTTTTTCCGCCTGTTTCGAGACGATATCGCGCAGCTTGATAGCGGCGCTATCCGCCTTCGCCTCAAGTTGCATCTTCTGGTGCAGCTTCTCCAGAATGCCGTTGCGCATGAAGACGGTGTCCCTGATCCCCGCCAGGGAGACTGAAGCCTCCCTTAGTATCCTTGTTTCCCGTGCAGTACCTGCCGTTTTTATAAGTGTCTCCACCGACCTTTCCGCCACGGCAAGCTTCTGGTATTGCTGGCCGAAGTCGGCGGCAATGGCGTCGAGCTCCTTTTCGCTGGTAGCGAGGAACAGCCGGCTGGAAAGGGATTCAAGGGACTTGCCTAAGGAGACGATCTCGGTGTTGGTGGAGAGGACGTTAACGGCGGCGTTTGCTTTGGTGACGTAGCCCGGAAGCCGGGCGGAGAGTTTGCTGACCTGGAGCTGGGATTTGTCGACTTCGTCCTCGATCAAGTCCCACATCTCTGAAAGCGCGGCGTTTGGCTCCTTCATGAGGGCGTCGACCTGGCGCGGGTCCGCCCCCTCTGTACGTGCCTTGATAGCCGTGTTGGCCTTAATCAGGAAATCGGCGAATCCTGATCCTAGCGCCTTGTTATTCTTAATGTTGCCGTTTTGCTGGATCCTGGTCAGCGTCCCCGCGAAACGGTCGTGTAAAGCCTTCTTTTCGGGCGTGCGGAGTATATCGTAGAAGATGAACTGCAGATCCTTCAGGGATACCTTCAGGGTTTCGATGCTGGCGAGCTTCTTCGACAACTTGTCGGCATCCTCGTTGGCGCTTGAGTAGGCGGCGGAACTCGACTGCTGCAGCGATCGGACCTTGTTCTCCAGCTCCCGGATCTTGCCATTGGCTTCCTGGGCCTTCTGTACGATGACCGCACGGGCCTCGCCGGATTCCTTTTCCGATTTAAGCTTCGCAGCCATGGTGGAGAAAAGCTCCTGAGCGACGCCGTTCAATTCCGCCGACGCTTCGAGTTTCTCCCCCGAGATTTTCTCCAGCCGCTCCAGGGTCTTTTGGACCTCCTCCAGCGATTTCTCCGCCTCTTTTTTGGCCGCGGCATATGCTAGATCGTCATGTGCCGCGCCCACCTTAATCAGGTCCGCGGTCGCACCCTGAAGTGCGCGTTGGAATTCGACGGTTCTGACCTGGTAGGGGGTGCTCTTCTCGGTGAGGTAGGAAAGTTTTCCCTTGATCGAGGTCATGCTGAAGAAACTGCTGACGGAAACTGCGCCGACAGCAACCAGTACTATGCATGAGTTCAAAATCAGTTTTGCTTTTATAGTCACGTAAAGGCTCCTTTTGAGCGTGGGATTGCACCTGTCTATTTCCACGCGCATTGTACGGTTATCGGTGGCAATCGTCGGTTTCTTGAGAGGAAACAGATGTGACATTCGCGAAGGCCGTGAGGCGAAATGGAGTATTCCCGCTCGAGACAAAAGCCTCGACCGAAAACGACTGCGACAGCGGGCGCTTTTTGGGCGGGTTCACTATTGATAAATAATTAGGATTGTCATAAACTTTGGTCAAAGTTCAAGGCGCTTGAAAAACTGGAGTTATCATGGCAGTTCTTCGAAGGGTTGTTTCCTTCAGGAAATTTCCTGATCCAATCTTTCAGTACATAGCCGAGTTGGAAGACATCTTCGTGGAACGACTCTGTCTTGATTCGTGTGGGATCGAAGAGTGCATCGGCAAGGACGCACACTATGGACCGGATGACTATGACTTCGTCATGGTTCCGATGGCGAGCGATATTCGTTACTTCAGCGATAACGACCGAGTAATTCCTTGGGTTTTCGACGTTTTCCCCAAAGACTTTGAGCAGTTCAGGCTGGATATAGCCAAGTTCAAAATTGTCTATCTGACCGACACGGCGGTCTGTCGCAGGCTGCAGTCCATGGGGTGCGGCCAGGTTCGCTTCATGCCCTTCTCCGTGTCCGATGCGCATGTCGCAGATGGATGTCCGGTGAAGGATATTGATATCATTCACTATGGCCGCAGAGATACGGTTCTTGAAAGCTACACCGAGACGCTGTTGCGGCAAAATCCTCAGCTGCACTACGTCCGGACCGAGTACGACAGCAACAGGAACAGGCACTATTTTCATTCCAATTTTGGGGGGATGGTCGGGTCCAGTGATGTGCGTGACAACTTCTGGAAAGTACTGGAGAGATGCAAGGTAAGTTTGGTGTCAATGCCGGGATTTGACCATGGGAGGCGGGAAGGGCTTCTCACCGTACCGATACGTTACTTTGAGAGTGCGGCAAAGTTCTGTCACATGATTAGCCGTCATCCCGACAGTGGAGATTTTCTATGGCTCGGGATCAGCGATATTGCTGAAAATGTAAGTAGCTATGAAGAGTTTGAACTTGTTACCATGCGTTGTCTGAACAACGCGCTCAGCCCGCAAAAAACCCGCAGCTATGACGAGTTCCTCGCCCACCACGTTGCGAGCAGACGCGCAGACCAGGTCCGGGAGGATGTGGCGTCGCTTTGACCCTATTCGATATGGCAAATATCATTTTGCTTCGTTTTTCCGCAAAACAAGAAGAGGGGTAGTGGGGGGGAGACGGACTCGATGCTGAACATTTTTTCCCTTTTGTAAGACCTAATTTTTGTTTTGATAGACTTGTTTTTTCTTTTGTCAGACTTGTTTTTTGGGCCCTGGCCGAATCTGTAATGGGATCGGCAACTTGGGGGCGAGAAAAATCAACTGTTCCGGCAAAAAAACAAACATGTTTTTTGCCGGGGCAACATGTCCTTTGGAAGGGGAGGTTGTTCATCGCTGCAGGTTAGCCCATCGAGACTTCCGTAAAGGGTTTAATTGCTCACGACGAATTGGTTCCTCGAAAAGAGAAGAGCAACAACTCGAAAGTCTGACATTGCAGGGAGAAAGGCCAATCTTGAAAAGATAGTGTCACTATATGCAGCCTCGTGGTTACCTTCCCCCGCGGAATTGTCGAACTCATCTAGCGAATCGGAAGCTTGCGAAAGAGCGAGAACGAAAAAGGCCCTTGGATTTCTCCAAGGGCCTTTTCAATAAATGGTCGGAATGAGAGGATTCGAACCTCCGACCCCCTGCTCCCGAAGCAGGTGCGCTACCAGGCTGCGCTACATTCCGAGAAGTGAAACTCTGACGGGTCAATCAGATGGAGAGGTATACCAGCATTGTCGCCATAATGTCAAGCTTTATGACGTAGATGCTTCATTTTTTCCTAGGATGGGCAATGATCGACAAAAATTTCGGCAGCTTATGCGGCATTTTCGAGATCCCGCCGGTTCGGGCATGATCGCGAGAGATCGAGAAAAACGTTGTCATACCCCTGTGGAAGTGATAGAAACTTGCAGTTCAGCTTATTTCCTGGAGTTGCCATGGCATTTAAGGACTTGCGAGGTTTCATCGCCGGACTGGAAGCTGCCGGGGAACTCCAGAGGGTGGCTGCGGAGGTCGATCCCGACCTGGAAATCGCCTGTATCACCGACCGCCAGAGCAAGCTCCCCGGCGGCGGTAAGGCGCTTCTCTTCGAGAACGTGAAAGGGAGTCCCTTTCCGGTTGCCACCAATCTCTTCGGTTCGCCGGCTCGCATGGCACTCGCACTGGGCGTTCCAAAGCTGGACCGGCTCTCGGAGGCGATGGACGAACTGCTCCTTTGCCCGGGGCGGGCACCCCTCCCGCTGCTGTCCGATCGAGCCCCCTGCCGGGAGGTCGTGGAGCGGGCCCCGAATCTGCTGCGCTACCCCTTCCTGAAGAGCTGGCCCGGCGACGGCGGGCGCTTCATCACGCTCCCGCTGGTGTTCACCAGGGACCCGGAGACCGGCGCTGACAACTGCGGCATGTACCGGGTCCGGATCTTCGGTGAGCGAAGTGCCGGGGTGCGATGGAAAAACGGCAGCGGCGGCTGGCAGCATCACCGGAAGTACCTCGCATCCGGAGAGCGGATGCCGGTCGCGATCGCCATAGGCGCCGACCCGGCGCTGACGCTCGCCGCATCGCTCCCGCTCCCCGCCGGCCTGGACGAGGTTTCCTTTGCCGGGTACCTGCGCGGCGAGCCGGTGCCGATGCTCCGCTGCCTCGATTCGGACCTCTTGGTTCCTGCGGATGCCGAACTGGTAATCGAGGGGTTTGTCGAGCCGGGGGTGACCCGCAACGAAGGAGCTTTCGGCAACCACACCGGGAGCTACGACCCGGGCGAAGAGGTGCCGCTGCTGACGCTCACCTGCATCGCGCGCAGGCGCGACCCCATCTGCCAGGCGACGGTGGTGGGCCCTCCTCCCATGGAGGACTGTTGGATGGCCAAGGCTGCCGAAAGGCTGCTGCTGCCGCTTATCCGCAGGCAGTGCCCGGAGATCGTCGACCTGCTGCTGCCGCTGGAGGGAATCTTCCACGGCTGCGCCTTGATTGCAATAGAGAAGAGCCTTCCCGGGCAGGGGCGGCGCGTGCTGGAGACGCTGCGCTCGGAGGGATGGTTGAAGCGGGGAAAACTTTTGGTGGTGGTCGACGCCGCCGAAATGCCCCTCACGCTGTCGGAAGGTTTCTGGCGCGCGCTGAATGCGGTCAATTTTCCGCGCGATCTGGCGGTCACCCCCGACGGGTGCCTCGGGGTCGACGCGACGAGAAAGTTCCCGGAAGAGGGGGGCGGGCAGTACAAGGAGTTGAAACAGGATGCATCGGTTAGTGCCCAGGTGCAGAAGAGATGGCGGGAGTACGGCTTTTTCTAGAGCGCGGGCGGAAAGGCAGGTATGAGTACCCAAGCAGGAGTCGAGATGACATTGTACGCCAGGACCAGAGTCTTCCTGGAGATGATAAAGTTCAGCCACACCATTTTCGCACTACCCTTCGCCTTCACCGGGGCGCTCTTGGCGGCAGGCGGGCTTCCCACGGTATCCCAGGCGGGGTGGATCGTCTGCGCCATGGTGGGTGCGCGCACCGCGGCCATGGGGCTCAACCGGGTGATAGACGCGGAGATCGACGCCAGGAATCCGCGCACCGCCGGTCGCGCCATCCCCGCGGGGCTTCTGGGTCGGGGCGCGGTGATCTGCTTCATCGTTCTTTCCGTGCTGCTCATGCTTTTCGCCGCCCGGATGCTGAACCCGCTCTGCCTTTACCTTTCGCCGGTAGCCCTCGGTTTCATCCTGCTCTACTCCTACTGCAAGCGCTTCACGGCGCTCGCGCACGTGGTCCTCGGTATCTGCCTCGCGGGGGCTCCGCTGGGCGCCTGGATCGCCATACGCGGCAGCGCCGACCTCCCGGCATACCTCCTTGCCTTCGCGGTTCTCTTCTGGGTCGCCGGCTTCGATATCCTCTATGCGCTGCAGGACATGGAATTCGACCAGGCCGCGGGGCTGCACTCCATCCCGGCGAAGCTGGGGGTTAACGGCTCGCTTTGGACCTCGCGCATCTTCCATCTCGTCGCCTGCCTCTTCCTCGCGGCGCTCTATATTTTCATGCACCTTGGCACCTTCTTCCTCGCCGGGCTGGCAGCCACCTGCGGCATGCTCCTGTACGAGCACCATCTGCTTCGCGGGGGGGATTTAAGCCGCCTGGATGCCGCTTTCTTCAACATGAACGGCTACATCAGCGTGACGCTCTTCGCGGCGACGCTCTTGGATAGGGTCTCGGCGGGGGGGATGTGAAGCCCAGACACTTCACCGTCGCCATCACCGGCGCCTCGGGCGTCGTCTACGGCCTCAAGGTGGTCGAGGAACTGCTGCGCGGCGGGTCCAGGGTAAGCCTGCTGGTCTCGGAGGCGGGGTTCGCGGTCTTGCGGCAGGAATGCGGGCTAGATCTAGCGGGTACCCCGGGCGAAATCCTGGACGGTGTGCGCTCGCACCTGGGGCTTCCTGGGGAGCTTCTTGGCTACTACGACTTAAACGATCTTTTCGCGCCTATCGCCAGCGGCTCTGCGGCTCCGGACGCCATGCTGGTGGTCCCCTGTTCCATGGGGACGCTGTCGCGGATCAGCTGCGGAAATTCGGGGAACCTGCTGGAGCGGGCGGCTGACGTCATGCTCAAAGAGGGGCGTCCACTGGTGCTGGTGCCGCGCGAGACCCCCTTCAACGCGATTCACCTCGAGCACATGCTGAAGCTGGCCCGGCTCGGGGTGCGCATAGTGCCGGCCATGCCCGGCTTCTACCACGATCCCGAGACCATAGAAGACCTGGTCGATTTCGTGGCCGGAAAGGTGCTGGACGCAGTGCAGGTGGAGCACACGCTCTTCAGGCGCTGGGGAAGCCGGCCGTAAACGAAAAAGGAAAGAACCATGACTTTTGCCACCATAGCGGAGAAGGTGCGGGCGGGCGGACGCATCACGGAGCCAGAGGCGCTCGTGCTTTTCGAGCACCCGGACCTCCTGGCGCTCGGAGAGCTGGCCCAGTCCGTCAACGAGCGGCGCAACGGGAAGAGGGTTTTCTTCAACGTCAACCGCCACATCAACCACACCAATATCTGCGTGAACCGTTGCCGCTTCTGCGCCTTCTTCCGCAAAGCCGGCGACCCAGGCGCCTACCTGATGACTCTGGACGAGGTCCGCGGCCGTGCCGAAGAGGCGGTCAAGGAAGGGGCCACCGAGATCCACGTGGTGGGAGGCCTCCACCCGGAGCTCCCCTTCGAGTTCTACTTGGAGCTCCTTGCCACCGTCAAGGCGGTCTCCCCGGCGCTGCACGTGAAAGCCTTCACCGCAGTGGAGATCGCTTATCTGGCTAAACTCTCCGGCCTTGGCATCCCGGCCACCCTGGAGAAGCTGAAGGAGGCGGGGCTCGGCTCACTTCCCGGCGGCGGCGCCGAGATCTTCGCGCCGGAGATCCGCAACCAGCTTTGCCCGGAAAAGATCAGCGGCGCGGCCTGGCTCTCCATCATGGAACAGGTGCACCAGGCGGGGCTCAAGTCGAACGCCACCATGCTCTATGGGCATCTGGAGAGCGTGGCCGACCGGGTCGACCATATGCGGCAGCTGCGCGAGCTGCAGGATCGAACCGGCGGCTTCCAGGTTTTCATCCCGCTCGCCTTCCAGCCTGAGCATTCGCAGTTGAAGATCGCCGGTTCCGGCACGAGCGGCGTGGACGACCTGCGCACCCTGGCCGTCGCCCGCATCTACCTGGACAACTTCGCCAACGTCAAGGCCTACTGGGTGATGCTGGGGGAGAAGATAGCCCAGGTATCGCTATCCTTCGGCGTCAACGACCTGGACGGTACCGTGGTCGAGGAGCGGATCGGGCACGAGGCGGGAGCGGACACCCCGCAGACCATGAGCCGCGACAACATCGTCACCATGATCAGGAAGGCCGGGCGCATCCCGGTGGAGCGGGACACCCTCTACCAGGAACTGCGCGTCTATTGAGAAGGGGACCGCGCCTGCGTCGGACCATTGCAATGAAGCCTGCGAAACCACGGAAGTAAGCCAATGTCGAAAATGTTCCACGCCATAATTGAAAAAGTCGCCGCAGGTGCGGCCATAACCTCAGAAGAAGCGCTCTGGTGCCTCACCGAAGGGGAGCTCCTCGCCGTGGGGCGTTTAGCCGACTCGATCCGTCGCGCCATGCACCCGGACGGCTGCGTCAGCTTCGTCGTCGACCGCAACGTCAACTACACCAACGTCTGCGAATCCAGGTGCAAGTTCTGCGCGTTCTACCGTGATGCCGATGCGGCGGACGCCTACCTCCTGGATACCGAAGCCATCATGGCGAAGATCGGGGAACTGGTAGCCCAGGGAGGAACCCAGCTCCTGATGCAGGGGGGGCTCCACCCCTCGCTCGACATCGTCTGGTTCGAGGAGCTCTTCAGGGAGATCAAGCGCCGCTTTCCCGGCGTGCAAAACCACTCGCTCTCCCCGGCCGAGGTGACCCAGGTGGCGAAGCTCTCCGGGCTTGGCATCGGTGAAACGCTTACGCGGCTGAAGCGGGCCGGGCTGGACTCCATTCCCGGAGGGGGGGCCGAGATTCTGGTCGACAGTGTCCGCGCCGAGATCTCACCGAAGAAGATCGGCTGGCAGGGATGGGCGCAGGTCATGCGCGAGGCGGCGCGGTTAGGGATGCCCACCACGGCGACCATGATGTTCGGCAGCCGCGAGCGCGCCGAAGACATCGTCGAGCACCTGTTCCGGGTGCGCGCCCTGCAGGACGAGGGAGGTAGCTTCACCGCCTTCATCCCCTGGACCTATCAGCCGGGGAACACCGAGCTCGGGGGGGAGGGTGCCAGCGGCGTCGAGTACCTGAAGGTGCTGGCCCTGTCGCGCATCGTGCTCAGGAACGTGCCGAACGTGCAGGCGAGCTGGGTGACCCAGGGTGCCAAGATGGCGCAGGTGGCGCTTTTCTTCGGCGCCAACGACCTGGGCGGAACCATGCTGGAGGAGAACGTGGTGGCGGCCGCAGGCTGCCGCTTCCGTATGTCGCGCGAGGAGATGATCACGCTGATCCGCGGCGCCGGGTTCACCCCGGTCCGGCGCACCACCCTGTACCAGGAATTGGAGCGCTACTGACCGCCGCTCGGTGGCTCTATCGCCTCTTCGTTGTCAATTGTCAATTGTCCATTGTCAATTGCCTTTGCCTCTTGTTATATTCACCTGATCTTTTGCCCTGAAAGGAGTTGCCATGATCGCCCTGCGGGAAAACATCGCAGAAATGGCAGGCTATGTCCCCGGTTTCCAGCCGCTCGATGTGGATTCGTACATCAAGCTGAACACCAACGAGAATCCTTATCCCCCCTCACCGAAGGTGTTGGAGGCGATCGCCAAGGAGGCCGGAGAGGGCCTGCGCCGGTACCCCGACGCCGCGAGCCGCCTGGCGCGGGAGGAGGCGGCGAAGGTGTACGGCTTCGATCCCTCCTGGATCATCATGGCCAACGGCTCGGACGAGGTCCTCAACAACCTGATCCGCGCCTGTGCCGGCGAAGGGGAGGAAATCGCCTTCATAAACCCCTCCTACTCGTACTACGGCACCCTCGCGGAAGTTCAGGGCGCGCGCGTCAGGACCTTCGGGCTTTCCGAGAGCTTTGAGCCGGAAGGGATCCCGGAGCATTACGACGGCAAGCTCTTCTTTCTGACCAACCCCAATGCACCGCTTGGTTTCACCTACAGCCAGCGCTACATCGCTGACCTGGCGGGGCGCCTCTCCGGGGTGCTGGTGGTGGACGAGGCGTACGTGGATTTCGCCGAAGAGACTTCGCTGGAACTGGTGCGCAGCTTCGACAACGTCGTGGTGACCCGCACCTTCTCCAAGAGCTATTCCCTGGCCGGCATGCGGCTTGGTCTCGCGATCGCCCGCCCGGAGATCATCGCGGCGCTGAACAAGATTCGCGACCACTACAACCTGGACCGCCTGGCGCAGGCCGCTGCCGCCGCGGCGCTCGCGGACCAGCCGTATTTCCAGGAGTGCGTAAGGAAGATCAAGGAGACCCGCGCCTGGTTCACGGCGGAACTGCAGCAGCTGGGGTATCAGGTGATACCTTCCAGCGGCAATTTCGTCTTTGCCAGCCCGCCCGACCGAGACGGTACCCGTATCTACCAGGGGCTTTACGACAGGAAGATCCTGGTGCGCCACTTCACCGACCCGAAGCTGGCCCACGGTCTCAGGATCAGTATCGGCTCCAGGGAGGAGATGGAGCAGACTGTCAAGGCGCTACGCGAACTGGGTCCCGGGCGGTAGCAAAGAGCGTTCTGTCTGTGCAGGGAAGAAAATTTTACTCTGAACGGCACCTTGGACTTGTACTGAAAGTGAAAAGGTTGTAATCTTTGCGGCTGGGCGCTGTCATGGTGACAGTAAGCCTTGACCTCATCGATAACCACGAAAGCATATAATAGATGCAGAAACGGATGGGAACTTTTGCAGAAGAAAAATAATGTGACAAACCCCGCAGCGGCACATCTGGTCACCGATCAAAAGACTTTAGACGAACTCGTTGAGCGGCTCTCCCGGGAGTCGGTCCTTGCCTTTGACTTGGAGGCGGACTCACTCCATCACTATACAGAGAAGGTCTGCCTGATCCAGGTCTCCTCCACATCGGAAGACCGCCTGATCGACCCGCTCGCCCCCATCGACGTCAAGGTACTGGCGCCCATTTTCGCCAACCCGGCGATCAAAAAGATCTTCCACGGCGCGGATTACGACATGCGCTCGCTCTACCGGGACTTCGGCATCGAGGTGGTGAACCTGTTCGACACCATGATCGCCAGCCAGTTCCTGGGAGAGAGCGAGTTCGGCCTGGCGGCGCTTCTGAAGAAGAGGTTCGGCGTCGAGCTGGACAAGCGCTACCAGAAGGCCGACTGGAGCAAGCGTCCCTTCTCCCAGGAGATGCTGGATTACGCCATGAAGGACACTTCCCTCCTGATCGAGCTCTACCGCCAGCTGGAGGCGGAGCTGAAGCAGAAAGGGAGGCTCGCCTGGGTTGAGGAGGAGTCGGAGTTGGTGGCAGGGGTGCGTTCCCCTTCCCGCGAGGGGGAGCTGATGTGCCTGCGCTTCAAGGGGGCCAGCAAGATGAAGCCGCGCGAGCTCGCCGTGCTGGAAGAGCTGCTGCGCTTTCGTGACGAGAAGGCACGCCTGGCGGACGTTCCCCCCTTCAGGATCCTCAGCAACGACCTGTTGCGGGAGCTGGCAGAGAAACAGCCTAGGAACAACTTCGAGCTGGTCGGCATCCACACCATGTCTTCTAAGCTGATCGAGCGGCTGGGGCGCGGGCTGCTGCAGGCCGTAGCCAACGGGCTGGCGGTCCCTCAGGACAAGTTGCCGCAAGTGCATTCCGGACGCCGTCCGGTTCTGGACCGGCTGCAGGACGAAAGGGTGAAGCGCCTCAAGGTCTGGCGCGAGGCGAAGTCGGCGCAGCTGGGTCTCGGTATCGGGCTCGTCGCCAACAACACGCTCCTGGAGGCGCTGGCGGAGCCGGGCTCCCAGAACATAACTCTCTTGAAGCGTTGGCAGCGCGAGGCATTCGGGGACGAGCTGGCGTCGCTCATCTCCTGACGTCGACGCTGGAGAAACGTACCGGGCGGACTCCCATTAAGGGGTCCGCTTTTTTTCGTCTTTAGATTAGAGCGCCTTGTCGTGGTCGCTACTGTTGTGTATAAAAAAGGGGGACAGGCTACTTTTTCAAAGGAAAAAGTAGCCTGTCCCCTTTTCTGTGACGCCGGACGGAGGCGGGAGATGACCCTTTACGTCGGAACCAGCGGTTACTCGTACCACGAATGGAAGGGGATCTTCTATCCCGCGGACCTCCCGGACCGGCAGATGCTGCACTATTACGGCGGGGTGTTCCTAAGCGTCGAGATCAATAACACCTTCCACCGGATGCCGACCCCAGCCCTCTTGGAATCGTGGTCGCAGGAGGTTCCGGCAGGCTTCAAGTTCGCGCTCAAGGCGCCGCAGCGCATCACGCATTTTCAGCGGCTTAAGGGTGTGGACGATGCGGTGTCGTATCTGTTCGACGTGGCGGGAGGGCTCGGAGATAGACTGGGGCCGGTGCTCTTCCAGCTCCCGCCGAGCCTGAAGAAGGACCTCCCCTTGCTGCGCGACTTCCTGGCGCTTTTGCCTCCTGCCGCCCGCGCCTCGATCCAGTTCCGGCATCGCACCTGGATGGACGACGAGGTGTTCGAGCTTTTGCGGCGCAACGACGCGGCCCTTTGCCTCGCCGACCTGGAGGACGATGTAGAGACCCCGGCGGTGGCGACGGCGACCTGGGGGTACTTGAGGCTCAGGCGCCAGGAATACGGGGAGGCGGAGTTGAAGCGGTGGGTAGACCTGGTGGCGAGGCAGAACTGGCGGGACGCCTTCGTCTTCTTCAAGCACGAGGAGTCGGCGCGGGGGCCGCTCCTGGCGCGGAATTTTCTGGAAGTAGCAGGGGGCGGACGGGGAAAAGATCAGGGAGCCGGGAAGAGCCGGCCCCGGTGAGAAAGTGTTTTCGACGGCTCAGGCAGGCAAAACGGGAGGGGATATGAACATAGCAACCATTTGGGGCATCGCCAAGGTAGCGGCGACGAGGATTCCCTGGGGGCGGGTGATGGAGAACATTCCGGCGGTGGTGGATCTGGCCGAACGGGCCAAGGGACGCTTTCGGGGGCACGGTGGGGGCGACATCGAGGCGAAGCTCAGGCACCTGCAGGAGGAAAACCGCAAGCTGGAGCAGGCCCTGTTGGAGACCTCGGGGCACCTGCAGCAGACCATCAGGACTCTGAAGGTTGTGGTCGCCAGGCAGAAAATGATGATGACCGCGACGGCTGTGTCGCTTTTGACCGCCATCGCGGCGCTGGTGGTGGCGCTGCGCTGAAGCCTGGCTACCCCATGTCCCCCCAGTGAAACTGCAGGATGGACAGCATGGCGAGCCCGGCGGTCTCGGTGCGCAGGATCCTCTTTCCCAGTGTGACCGGGGTGAACCCTGCCGCCAGCGCCTGCCGCACCTCCTCGGGGGCCAATCCCCCTTCCGGTCCCACCACGACCGCCACGCTCTCCGGTGCCTCGAAAGCGCCGAAGCAGCCGTGCAGGGTCGTCTTCTCTTCCCCCTCGTAAAGAAGCAGCTTTACCTCATGGTGTGAATCAGCCAGGACATCGGCGAGGGTCCCTCCCAGGGCCACCTTCGGCGCAGAACGCCGCCCGGACTGCCGGGCGGCCTCCCGCACTATCTTTTCGTAACGGGCGAGCCGGGTGGCGCTTCGATCCCCGCGCAGCTTCACCACTGAGCGTGCCGCGTCAAAGGCGACCACTTCGGCGACCCCGAGCTCGGTGCATTTCTGCAGGATCAGGTCGAGCTTCTCCCCCTTGGGCATCCCCTGCAGGAGCGTGATGCGCAGCCCCGGTTCCTCGGCGGCAGGAGCGGCGCTGGCGCTGATGCGCACCGTGAGGCTTTTCGCCCCCACCTCCTCGACGGTTCCCCGGTGACGGGAGTCGCCGTCCTCGATGAGCTCCACCTCGCTCCCTTGTTTAATGCGCAGCACGCGCGCCATGTGGCGGTAAAGCTCTCCGGTGATGGTCACGCTGTCGCCGCAGATGGCGTTGTCGCCGAGAAAGAAACTGCGCATGGTCTACAGGGGTTTCCTGAAGCTGAGGCAGGACCACTCGAGCTCCTTCGGGTTTTCCACCAGCTCCAGCGAATTGAACGCCGCGCAGACGAAGGCTTCTTTTTCGGTGAGGATGCCGGAGAGTATGAGCCATCCTCCAGGTGCCACGCGGGCGGTGAGTTCGTCGGCAAGACGCACCAGTTCCTCGGCGAGGATGTTGGCGACCACGACCCGGAATCCTCCCGGGAGCTGCTCCAGGCTGGTGGTGGAGGCGGCGACCAGGTCGGCCACGCCGTTCAACTCAAGGTTCTCCATCGTGACACGCACCGCTTCGGGGTCGATGTCTACCGCGACGATCTCTTTCGCACCCAGTAGCGCGGCCGCGATGCTGAGGACGCCGGAGCCGGTGCCGACGTCGAGGACGGGGCTTGGGAGCTTACCGCCGCTAGCGTCGAAGCAGATCCGCTCCAGTGCTTCCAGGCACATCTTGGTGGTTGGGTGGGCGCCGGTCCCGAAGGCCATGCCGGGATCGATCTGGATCACCAGGTCGCCCTCAAGTTTCAGGTATTCCTCCCAGGTCGGCTTGATCACCAGCCTCTGGCCGATGCGCACCGGCTTGAAGTGGACCTTCCAGTTGTTGGCCCAGTCCTCGTTCCTGATCACCGTCACCACTGGAGGGGCATAGACGTACCCGGGGAAAGAGGGGCCGGTCTGGGCCAGGAACTGCTCTATGCGGATGCGCATCTCTTCCAGCGAGTCGTCGAGCGGGAGGTAGCCCTTAACGCTTTTCAGGGGGGTATCCTCAAGGGTGTCGAGGGAGAAGGTGTCCAGGTGCAGGTTGTCGATACCGACCCCGTTACCGGTCAACTCCACCAGGAAGTCGGCCAGGGAATCGACCATTTCGGCGGGCACTTCACAGGCGATCTCAGCCCAGTCAGTAGTCATAATGAGTTTGCAGCTCCTTTTCTTAGACAAATTATGGGCATAAACTAGCAGGAAAATAAGGGAAATTGCAATGAAAACCTTGACATCGGATAAAACTGCGGCAGTAATTATAATTAAAATTTTTCCGGGGGCTGCCGATAAGAACTTCGAGGAAACTTTTCCCATTAAATTTTAGTTTTGCCTAAAATAAAAAAACATGGTATATATCTAATGAATTTGGTGGGGATGCCGATAAGCCCCAGTAAGAGCAGCAGTTTAGGGTGATTAAGATGTACCATGTGTACCTTTTATCGGATGCGACGGGCGAGACGGTGGAGCGGGTGGCGCGCGCCGCGCTGACCCAGTTCAGGGACGTCGACATCCGCCTGCGCAGGATGGGGCAGATACGGAACCGGGAGGACATCCTCCGAGCGCTGGACGAGGTGGACCGGGCGCCGGGGATAATCTTTTATACGCTGGTCAACACCGAGCTGGCGCAGTTCGTCAGGAACGAAGTCGAGGCGAGGCAGTTGGAGGCGGTTGACCTCATCACGCCGCTCCTCTACAAGCTGGCGGAATTTCTTGAGATGCGGCCGCAGAAGTTGCCGGGCCTGCAGTACGAGATGAACTCGGAGTACTACCGGCGCATGGAAGCGGTGGATTTCACCGTGAAGCAGGACGATGGCCAGGAGCCGCGCAACCTGCACAAGGCGGACATCGTGCTGATCGGTGTTTCCCGCTCTTCCAAGACGCCGCTCTCCATGTATCTGGCTCACAAGGGTTACAAGGTCGCCAACGTGCCGATCATCCAGGGAATCGATCCCCCGGGCGAGTTAGAGGAAGTAGAGCCGGAGCGGGTGGTAGGGCTGATCATCGATACGCAGCGGCTGGTGGATATACGGAGCGCCCGGTTGCGCAACCTTCGCCAGAGCCCGCGCGGCAGCTACGCGGACTATCGGCAGGTGGAAGAGGAGCTGGCGTACTGCCGCAGGTTCTACCGCGCCCATCCCGCCTGGCTGGTTATAGACGTGACCAACAAGTCCGTGGAGGAGTCTGCGGCAGAAATATTAAGCAGGCTTCATGGTGATATTAGGCACGATTAGAGGTCGACATATTAACAAAGAGAGGAAATCAACATGAGAATTTTGGTAGTTGAAGATGAGAAGAAGGTCGCCAGCTTCATCAAGCGCGGGCTGGAGGAGGAGCAGTACGAAGTCCATACGGCCGCGGACGGAGAGGAAGGTCTCAAGCTTGCGCTCGAGAAGCCGTTCGACCTGATCGTGCTTGACTGGATGCTCCCCAAAAAGGACGGCCTTTCCGTCCTGAAGGAGCTGAGGGAGCGGAAGAACCTCACTCCGATCCTGATGCTGACCGCCAAAGATTCCGTGGAAGATATCGTGGCAGGCCTCGATTCCGGATCCGACGACTACCTGACCAAGCCGTTCGCTTTCGCCGAGCTTCTGGCCCGCGTCCGTGCGCTCATGAGGAGGAGCGAGCTCGACCGCGGTGCCGAGATCCGTTTCGCCGACCTGCGCCTCGACCTGGTTACCCACAAGGTATGGCGCAAGGATAAGGAGATCGATCTCACTGCCAAGGAGTACGGCCTGCTCGAGTACTTCATGCGCAACCCGCACCAGGTGCTGACCAGGACCATGATCGCGGAGCACGTCTGGGATTACACCTTCGACAGCTTCACCAACATCATCGATGTCTATGTCAACTACCTCAGGAAGAAGATCGACCGCGAAGCTGACAAGAAGCTGATCCACACCGTCAGGGGCGTAGGCTACATCCTGAAGGAAGAAGAATAGAATAGGCGCGTCACGCTCTTCATGAACAACGGACTGCTCCCGGCTCACGCCGGAGGCGGTCAGTATTAGCTTAACTCTACTCAAATTCCCAGGAGGTCGCCATGCAGGCAGCAATCGTTGCAAGATTTCTGGTACTTAGCGTATTTCTCTCCTCCATTTTCTCGACCGTCGCGGGCGCCTCGGTGCTTACTCCCGACTTCGCCAAGCTGGCGAAGAAGCTGAAGCCCGCGGTGGTCAACATCAGCACCTCAAAGACCCTAGCGGTGAAGAAGCGGCAGATCGCCCCAGGGCAAGACCCTTTCCAGGAATACTTCGACAAATTTTTCGAGGGGCCGCACCAGCGTCCGCAAAAGCAGAGGAACCTGGGGACCGGCTTCATCATCAGCGACGACGGCTACATCATCACCAACAACCACGTGGTGAAGGATGCCGACGAGATCAAGGTGAAGCTCTCCGACGGCAGGGAGTTCGCGGGCGATGTCAAGGGGCGCGACGAAAAGCTGGACCTTGCCCTGGTGAAGATCGACGCCAAGGATCACCTCCCCGTGGCGCCTTTGGGGGACAGCGACAAGATGGAAGTGGGGGACTGGGTGATGGCTATCGGCAACCCCTTCGGGCTCTCCCAGACCGTGACGGCAGGGATCATCAGCGCCCAGGGGCGCGTGATCGGTTCCGGCCCGTATGACGACTTCATCCAGACCGACGCCTCCATCAACCCCGGCAACTCGGGGGGGCCGCTCTTCAACACCGAAGGGGAGGTGATCGGCATAAATACGGCGATCGTCGCCGGCGGCCAGGGGATAGGATTCGCCATACCGGTCAACATGGCGAAGGAGATCCTCCCGCAGCTGAAGTCTGCGGGCAAGGTGACCCGCGGCTGGCTCGGCGTTTCGGTGCAGCTGGTGACCCCGGATCTCGCCAAATCCTTCGGGCTCGACACCGAGAAGGGGGCGCTGGTTGCCGACGTGGTGAAAGGCAGCCCCGCGGAGAAGGCGGGCCTCAAGGGGGGCGACATCATCCTCGAGTACGACGGGCATCCCATCAAGGAGATGGGGGAGCTTCCGCGCCGCGTAGCCGCCACCCCGGTAGGAAAGAAGGTGAAAGTGGTGGTGCTGCGCGAGGGGCGTCAAGAGCCGCTGCAGGTGACCGTCGAGCAGCTGAAGGAGGGCGGCGAGGAGGATAGTGCGGTCACCAGCGACCGGCTCGGGGTGAAGGTGACGGAGCTTACCCCGGAGCGCGCGCAGCAGTTGCGGCTGCAGGGGGACAAAGGGGTCGTGGTGACCGATGTGGAGCCGGACAGCCTTGCCGACCGGGCCGGCATCCTGGAGGGGGACCTGATCAGGGAGATCAACGGAGTGCGTGTAAGCGGCGTGAGCGATTACAGCAAGTTGATCGCGGCGGCGAAGAAGGGTGGGTATCTGAAGATGCTGCTTAGGCGGGGAGAAGCCTCCCTGTTCGTCGCGCTCAGGCTGGAATAGGTAATAAGAAGGTCGTTGCGGTATCGAAGGGGGCACAGGTGACTGGCCCCCTTTTCTATTACCACAACACCTGGCCGCATTGCGAGCCGGCCACGGCTCTACCCGCTCTCCTCCTCTTGGAGGGGGGAGGCCGCGAACGCCAGATTAACCTCGCGCCGAAGCTCCGCTTCGGCCCCCAAATGCCTGGGGGAGAAGTGGAAGGGGAGGACCCTCGCCACCCCCGCCTCCCGGGCCAGCTCCCCGGCCTGCCGGGCGGTCAGGTGCGCACGGTCGCGCGCCCGCTCAGAGTCGACGTGCAGGAAGACCGCCTCGATGAAGAGGTAGTCTGCGTCCCGCGCCAGCTCCACGATGCGCCGGCGGTTCTCATTGGTGAAGGCGGTGTCGGTGACATAGGCGATCTTTTCCCCCGGCACCACCTGCAGCACCTTTTCTTTCAGCTTTGCTATGGTCCAGCCGGAAGCCGGGCGCTCCTCGCCCGCAGCCGCGGGATAGACCAGGGTATCGTCCGGCTCTCCCCTGAGCACCGCGCGCTTTACTTCGGAAAGCCAGGGGCCGACCGGCAGGCCCAGCTCGGCCAGCCGGTTCTTCATGAAGTTTACGTGGAGCTTTTCCTCGAAAGCATAGGCGAGGCAGGGGATGCTGTGCTCCAGGAAGGTGGCGCGGATGCGCAGGTTCCCCTCGTCCAGCACGACGCCCTCGGGGAGCATGAGTTCCTGCTGGTTTTCCCTTTCAAAGATGCGCCGGGAGCTGAAGCTTGCCCTTTGCGCGCTGCCGTCGGGATGGAGTTCGGTGACGGTGAGGACGAACTCGGTGGGATAGCTTTGAATCAGGTTCCAGCTGTAGGACGCGAGGCGGTGCTCCACCTGCCGCAGGATGCCTGAGGGACCGTACAGCCTCACTTCTTTGTCCCGTCCCAGCATGATGCGTAGCACAAGGTCGAAGCCGATGAAGTGGTCGATGTGCGTGTGCGAGATGCAGATGTCGCTCACCCGCAAGAGCTTGCGCGTGGGAAGCGGCGCCAGGTCCCCCAGGTCGAAGAGGACGGCCCGGCGCGCGAAGAGGAAGTCGACGTAGAGGCCGGGGTCGCCGAAGGGAGGGTTCACCAGGGCCGGCAGGAAGTGCGGTGTCATGGCGCGGGCTCCTTCTAGTTTGGGTACGGTCCCGTCTGCTATATAACCATTAATGCTGCGGCGCAAGCCAAAAAAATAGGGGAACCCGGTGGGGCTCCCCTAGTGCTGCCTGCAACTACTCTCTCCGCCGTGCCGTTGGTTTCGGGGGCCTCACAGCGAGTTCCCATTCAGGTGGGCTCCTGTGGACCGCTTTAGGCAATTCCCGCGCAATGGGGCAGCTCACCACGGTCGAAACAGTCACCCGTTCAATAAATTATTCCGCAGGGGCGTTAGTAACCTCACGGACAGGGCAGAGAGAGCAAGTAAGTAAGTGGCTGCATTGTAGTACCGGCAAAATGAGAAATCAAGAGCGATTTGTCTAATCCTTTGTAGGAGAAATCCCCGGGTAAATAGGTTGCAATTTTGGGCCTTTGTCGTACAATGCGCCCACCAATTTTCGCAGCGACCGGGAGGAAAGATGCGCCTTAAGGAAGAGCAGATCGCACGCCTGGCGGAAAAGGTGCTGGGCGACCTGGAACGTGCCCAACTCGTGGAGCAAAAGCAGGGACGTGCGGCCGTATTGGCCGGCATCAAGTCGGCCATAGCCGAGGACCTGAGGCTTGAGGAGGCACTGGAGCGCGACGCCGAGGCGCTGCTTGAGCAGACCCTTAAGGCGGTCGGAGGTCAGGGGATCGACAGGCACAAGATGCTTCGAATGATCAAGGAGAAACTGGCCAAGGAACGTAAGATCGTCCTCTAACCCGCCCAGCGGCCGAATCGAAAGGAGACCCCATGCACATCAGCGAAGACCGCATTTCCCATATCGCTCACAGGATCTACGACAAGCTCTGGCGCGACGACCTCGCCGACTTCCCGGACGAGCGGCGCGCGCTGGATGCCGTCAAGGGTGCCATCGAGGGGTTCTTCTCGGTGATGGAACAGGTCGACCAGGCAGTGAGGGCGAAGCTGGCCTCCTACAGCCAGGCCAAGGTGCCCGGCAGCCGGGAATGGGAGATCCTGTACCAGAAGTTTTATGCCGAGGAGCTTGCCAAAAGGAAGTGGTGAGACGCCACGCGCGGGGGGTGAATTTTATTTTTCCTTCTACCCTTGATTTTTAGGATCATGCTGTTTATATTTAGCAGGCCTTAGCACTCAGCTGTTTTGAGTGCTAATATTTTTTTCAATTACCGGAGATCGATGATCTCGAAGAAAGGAGAGCAAGCATGAATCTTAGACCGCTGCAGGACCGTATCATAGTGAAGAGGGTTGAGGAAGCTACCATGACCGCCGGTGGGCTTTATATCCCGGAAACCGCCAAAGAAAAGCCGCAGCAGGGCGAAGTGGTGGCAGTTGGCAACGGGAAGAGGGGCGAGGACGGCAAGGTGTACCCGATCGACCTGAAGGTGGGTGACAAGGTGCTGTTCGGCAAGTACGCAGGAAGCGAAGTGAAGCTCGAAGGGGAGGATTTCCTCATCATGCGCGAGGACGACATCCTCGGCGTCGTCGAGAAGTAATCACCGCCTCCCGGTCCGCCGGGGGAAGCAGTTTCGCCACCATTCATTAATTCCAAGGAGGATATACGTTATGGCAGCAAAGATCATCAAGTTCGACCAGGAAGCACGCAACTGCATCCTCAAAGGTGTCAACACCCTGGCAGATGCCGTTAAAGTGACCCTGGGCCCCAAAGGGCGCAACGTCGTCATCGAGAAATCCTACGGCGCGCCGCTCATCACCAAGGACGGCGTCACCGTCGCCAAGGAAATCGAGCTGGAAGACAAGTTCGAGAACATGGGCGCGCAGCTGGTGAAGGAAGTCGCTTCCAAGACCTCCGACGTAGCCGGCGACGGCACCACCACCGCAACCGTGCTGGCACAGGCGATCTACCGCCAGGGCGCCAAGCTGGTCGCGGCAGGTCACAACCCGATGGAAATCAAGCGCGGTCTGGATCAGGCTGTCGAGGCCCTGGTCGCCGAGCTGAAGAACATCTCCAAGCCGATCAAGGACCACAAGGAAATCGCGCAGGTCGGCACCATCTCCGCCAACAACGACAAGACCATCGGCGACATCATCGCCGAGGCGATGGAGAAGGTCGGCAAGGAAGGGGTCATCACCGTCGAGGAAGCCAAGGCGATGGAAACCACCCTTGAGACCGTCGAGGGTATGCAGTTCGACCGCGGCTACCTCTCCCCCTACTTCGTGACCGATCCGGAGCGCATGGAAGCCGCGATGGACAACGTCGCCATCCTGATCCACGACAAGAAGATCGCCAACATGAAGGACCTCCTCCCGGTTCTCGAGCAGACCGCCAAGTCCGGCCGTCCGCTGCTGATCATCGCCGAGGACATCGAAGGCGAAGCCCTGGCAACCCTCGTGGTCAACAAGCTGCGCGGCGTCCTTAACGTCTGCGCCGTCAAGGCCCCGGGCTTCGGCGACCGCCGCAAGGCGATGCTCGAAGACATCGCCATCCTGACCGGCGGCAAGGTGATCTCCGAGGAAGTCGGCTTCAAACTCGAGAACACCACCCTCGACATGCTGGGCCAGGCGAAGAAGATCACCGTCGACAAGGACAACACCACCATCATCGACGGCTACGGCGCCGAGGCCGACATCCAGGGCCGCGTCAAGATGATCCGCGCCCAGATCGATGAGACCTCCTCCGACTACGACCGCGAGAAGCTCCAGGAGCGCCTGGCGAAACTGGTCGGCGGCGTTGCCGTCATCAAGGTCGGTGCTGCCACCGAGATCGAGATGAAGGAGAAGAAGGCACGCGTCGAAGACGCACTGCACGCAACCCGCGCAGCGGTCGACGAGGGGATCGTCCCCGGAGGCGGCGTGGCTTACCTGCGCGCCCTGAAGGTGCTGGAAAAACTTCAGCTCGCACCGGAGCAGCAGTTCGGGGTCAACGTGATCAAGCGCGCCCTCGAAGAGCCGATCCGTCAGATCTCCCAGAACGCCGGCGTCGACGGCTCCATTGTCGTGGACAAGGTCAAAAACGGCAAGGATGCCTTCGGCTACAACGCCGCCGACGACGTCTATGTCGACATGATCGAGGCCGGCATCATCGACCCGACCAAGGTCTCCAGGAGCGCGCTGCAGAACGCCGCTTCCGTGGCAGGTCTCATGATGACCACCGAAGCAATGATCGCAGACAAACCGAAGGAAGAAGGCGCGATGCCGGCAATGCCGGGTGGCATGGGCGGCATGGGTGGCATGGGCGGCATGATGTAGTCCTGCCCCCGAAACCCGCAGCAAAAATGAAGGGAGCCGGCCCCAGTGCCGGCTCCCTTTTTTATCGGCAGCTTGCTTCTCCTGGTTCCCAAGTGGTCGCAGCTTTTTCCTTTCATTAATCCTCCGGCTTTACACAAATTTTGCATCCACGTATACTGACGGGGATTTCGGCCGACCAGCGTCAGATTTCCGTCACCCTCTTCTTCACATTCATGAGTAAATGCGGCAAAAAACTAGACACGAGAAAAATATAGAGGATCGCATGGCCAACCCGGGAGGGCAGCACGAAGAGGTTAGCAAGGAAGAGTACGCCTCGGCTAACCTGGTCATGACCGCCATGGTGAAGACCTCGAAAGCGCTCCGGATCTACCTGCCTAACAACCCGATACTGATCGGTTTCACGGACGACCTGAACGGCAAGATGACGGGGCACCTGGAAAAATACGGAGAGTTCACCCTCGACGTGGAACCGTTCGTCCTGCGCTACAAGGGGAAGGACATCTACCAGAACCAGGACCCCAAGGAGAGCATGGCCTGTCGCATGTTCGCGGACGGCATCAGGGCGCTGTTTTTCCTGCCGGGGGTGGAATCGAGTGAACTGATGGCATTCCTCGGGGTGGCGGGTTTCGAACTGAGCACGAGCGACGAGGACGTGGTGACCCAGCTTTGGGAGAGAGATCTCCCCCACCTGCGCTATCTACTGGAGGAGGACTTTATCGAGGGGCACCTGGAGGAGGATCTGACCGATCCGGGGTCCCAGCAGGCGGCGGTGACCAGGGTGTACCAGGCGCTGGCTCAGCAGATCCCACCCCAGCCGAGGATGATTCCCAAGCACCTGCTCATGCTGACCGGCGAAGAGGAAAAATGGCTCAGAAAGGCCCGGCAGGTCGAGGCGCGCAGAAACGGCCTCGACGACGTGGTCAACATCCTCTCCGCCATCCTGGCCGGGGTGAAGGAGCCGGTCATATTCTGGGATTTCGTCGGGATCATGGGGAACCTCACCACCAACATGTTCCTCGGCGGCGAGATCGGGCAGGCGCTGCGCCTGATCCGGTTCATGGACCAGTTGATGAAGCTGGGATCCACCCTGCCGGAGCAGCAAAGGCTTTTAGCCGAGGCCCTTGCCGGCATACTCAACCTCCAGACGGTGCAGGTACTGCAGGAGACTTTGGACGGCAGCGAGGCGGTGACGCACCAGGAGCTGAAGGAACTTCTACTTATCTTTGGCTTACCCTCGCTCGGGGCGATCTGCGAACTGCTGGGAAGGGTGGAGAAGCTCAAGGTGCGCAAGGTGATCATCGAGGTGTTGGTTGAACTGGGCCGCGAAAATCCCGCCGTGTTCGCTCCTTTCCTGAACGATTCCCGCTGGTACCTGGTACGCAATATGGTTCTCGTTCTTTCACTGGTGGGAACCCCAGTGGCCCTGGACATGATCATCAAGCTGATCCCCCACAAGGAGGCGAGGATCCGGCGCGAGGTGCTTGGCTACCTGGAGCGCTCCGGAGACCTCAAGGCTAAGGCGTACATCGTGAAGTACCTGCGGGACGACTCCAGCGCGCTTCGCATCAAGGCGCTCCAGGTCCTGGCGCGGGAGAAGCTCCCATTCGCGCTCAAGCCTATCGTTGCGCTCACCACCGCGGAAGAGTTCGCCAGTCGCGAGTTGTCGGAGAAAAAGGCGGTGTACGAGGCGTTGGGGGAACTGGGGGGCGAGGAGATGCTCCCCATGTTCAGGGATATGCTGCTGAAAAAGTTCTGGTTTCAAAAGACGGCCGAGAAGGAAAGCGCGCAGTTGGCAGCGGCAGGGCTGGTACGGATGCAGACGGGCCAGGCTTTGGCGCTTTTGCAGGAGGCGCGTAACAGCAAGCGTTCAGGCGAGGTAAGGGATCTTTTGGAGCAGGCCATCGCCGCCTTGGCTCTAGCGCGGGCTAAGAGGAGCGGTTAATGCGGGCGAGGTGTGAACATGCAACTTGAGAAAGAGCGCGACAGCCTGAGCAACGAGATGGCCAGGCTCGGCAAGGCACTGGTCCTGCAGCTCTTCATACTGCTCAAGACTTCCAGTAACTACAGCGAAGGGCACGCGGCGCTGGACCTGCCGCTGGCCAACCTGCTGAAGGTGGTGCGGGATATCGCCCGTAGAAACGAGGACGCCTCGCTGAGGCTCCGTGGAGGGCACCTCTACCTTGGCGAACTGCGGCTAAAGCCGGACATCGCCAATTTCGAGGCGCCGCGATACGTAATCGAGGAGATGAAGCGCCATCTGGTGGGAAGGCTCTCTTTCATGCCGGAGGTGAGCGCGGACGACCTGCGCCGGTTCGTGTACGCCTTGCGGGAGGTGGATGCCGCCGAACTCCTCGACGCTTACACCGGCCTTCTGGATGGGATGCAGCAGAGGATGGTCGCCCATATCGAGGTGGAGGTTCTGCGCGACGACGAGGTGCTGATTCCGGATACGGTGCAGTTGCAGGAGAACAACCTCAAGGCCCGCCCTCTGTACAAGAAGGTGCTGGCCGCCATGGACGAGGTGGCGGCGCAGATGGTGGCCGGGCGGAGCCTGAGGCTTCGGGAGTCGAAGCGGGTGGTGCAGCAGATGATCGACCTGCTCTTCAGCCACGAGTCGGATCTCCTCGGGCTCAGCACCATGCGCTCCCACGACCGCTCCTCGCAGCACCATGCTGCCAACGTCTGCATCCTCTCGCTGGTGATGGGCAAAAGGCTCGGCATGTCCAAGTTCCATCTCTGCGAACTGGGGCTCGCCGCGCTGTTCCACGACTTGGGCAAAGCCGACGTCCCCAAGGAGATACTGGACAAGCCCAGCGCGCTGACGCGCGAGGAACGGCGCATCATGGAGAACCACGTTCTTTACGGCGTGAAGAAGGTGATGAAGCTGAAGGGATTCGATGCGCTATCGTCCCGGATCATCACCGGGATCTTCGAGCACCACCTGCAGGCGGATTTTTCGGGGTATCCGCGTTTTCCCTACCAAAGGCTCAGCCTCTTCGGCAGGATCATCAACATCGCGGACTGTTACGACGGGCTTACCTCGTCCCGGGTCAGCGGCAGGAACGCCTATCCCCCCCACAAGGCGCTCAGGGTGATGCTCGCCCAGGCGGGAACGGCGTACGACCAACCGCTTTTGAAGCTCTTCATCAACTGCATCGGCATACATGCCATCGGTTCCTTGCTGCTTCTGGACAGCAACGAGTTGGCGGTCGTGGTGGGTAACAGCGCGGACCCTACCCAGTGGGACAATCCCCGCGTGCGCATCATCGCCGACGCCAAAGGGCGCGAGGTCGAGGGGGAGATCATCGACTTAGGCCATCCCACCTGCTTCAGGACCATTTCCGCCACCCTCGACCCCTACCTCTACGACCTCGACGTGAGCCGCTATTTCTATTAGTCATACCTGCCGCAAGAACTGAAGCTAGTCATAGACCACGGTAAGCAGCGGAGCGTTCACCTTGGTCTCCTCGTCTATTTCGACCAGTCCCGGCACAGGGGTGGTGAGGTCGTTCTCCTGGAAGATGCGGACCTGGAAGAACCTGAGACCCCTGATCTGGGCCTCGACCATGAGCGGCGTCACGTCGACCACGACCTCGCGGTTGACGTCGGCCGACGAGATAGGCGGGAAGATGCTAACGCTTTGCAGCGGCAGCAGCTGGTTGAAATCGGTGGCCTCGACGGGAGGGGTGAAGGAAACCAGTTCGATCCTGATCGGTACGGTAGTCGCCGGTGGCAGCACCGTCAGGCTTTTGATCACAATGCTGAGATCGGCGGAGCGTATCCGTGCGTTCAGGGGGACCGTGGCGAGCGGGAAGTGCAGGAACGCGCGGTACACGTCGTCTTTAGTAGGATTGGGATCCACCCCGGCGAAGACTCCGTTAACCGTGGACGCCGGCGTCACGGTCAGAACTCCTCTGGAATTGAGGATATCGGCGTCAACCGCCACGTCGCTTGGTATCGTGGTCTCGATGACCGGGCGTTCGTCGTGCCCCCCGCCGCACCCGGCCATGACCAGCAGCAGCCCCACCAGCACCAGTCCGAGAAGTTTTCCTTTCATGTTTGCCTCCTGCTCTATCTTCTAATTAAAAGTCACCTCGCCCAACAGTGCTCAATGGTATCAAAGGGAGGGGAAAAGAAAAGGACCTTGATTTTATTGGCCCATACGAATTCCCTCCTCTTGCACATGGAGCAGGTCCGGGTACAATACATTAGCTCAATTCTAATGTATGCGCAACACTAGCCTTGCTTATTCATGCTGATGCCTAATTTTTAGCAGGGGGCTAGGTGCGTAGAGCCCCGCCAGTAAAGACTTTGCCAAAAAATTTTTGCCGGGCGTATAATTTTTCTTGGATGCCAAAACCAATGAGAGAGAACCGCACCATACGTAAAGAACGCGGAGGGACACCATGACTGCGAAGAACGAAACGCTCCGTCAACACCTGGCCGCCGTCAAGGCGGGAGAAAGGGTCTTTGAGAACGCCTTCCAGGGGATCATCCGCATGATCCTGGAGCCGGGTTTCGAAAAGGTGGTCGTCAACGGCAAGACGACCTACGATTTCAACATATTCCGGACCGGCCGCAAGCACACCATCGGGATGTACGACGAGATCAACAGTTTCGTCTCCTTCGTCAAGGATGCAGCCGAAGGGGGGTCCAGCAAGGAGATGGCCTTCGTTCTGGTGGGAGAGCCGGGCAACGGCAAGACCTTCTTCGTCGAGTTCCTGTGCGGCAAGTACCGGAACTTCCTCCAGGGGAAAAACCGCAAATACAGCTTCCGGTTCCTCAATATGGACCGGCTCGGCAACTACGGCAGGATCCGGGAAATCGACTCGGAGACCTACGAGGACCCGATGATCCTGGCGATGAACCTCTTCGAGGACCCGGACGAGAGCCGCCGTTTCATCGCTGAGCAGGGTTTCTCCGAGGCCGAGTTGGACACCCTCTACCGCAACTACCGGCCGCTTGGCGCCAGCACCGGTTACATACTGAACGAGATCCGGGACTACCTGGACAACGACGTCGACAAGATCCTGGAGAGCATCGCCATCATGCCTGTTCCGATGAGCGAGAGCCTCGGCACCCTCACCGGCAAATACCCGGCCAAGGATAAGATCACCTCGTCGGCTGTGGACCTTTTGGGAGAGGAATCTATACAGAGGCTTTTGCACCTCTCCGATACCAACAACCCGTACCGCTTCGACCTGCGCCGCGGAGCACTGGCGCGCGTGGCCGGGGGTGGCGTACATTTCAGCGACGAGATCTTCAAGAACAAGAAGGACTTGGTCCAGGTGTACCTCGGGGTGATCCAGAACCGCGCCATCGAGATCGACGGCTACAAGTGGCCGATCGACTCCATGATCATCGCCACCAGCAACAACTCCGAGTTCAACCGTTTCCTGGCGGAGAAGGAAGAAGCACCTATCGTCGACCGCTGCAGGATCTGCTACGTCTCGCACAACACCAACTACCGGATGCAGGAAGGGCTCACCGGCTACGCCATCGGGAGCGACTCCAAGACCACCCTGACCCGGGAAGTTTTGCACCAGGACCCGAACCTCAACTATGCAGCTTCCGTCGGCGTGGTGCTGACCAGGCTTCCCAGGAGTGAGAAGCTCACTCCCATCGAGACCATGAAGCTTGCGGCTGGCGAGGTCGCCGGCGAGAAGAGCATCAAGGCGTTGGCCGAGGTGATCGACACACTTGGGCAGGAGCCGGACATAACCAAGCGCTTCGGGCAGCGTGGCCTGGGGCACAGGAGCCTTGGGCGCAGCATCCAGATCCTCAAAGAGAGCTCCGAGACCAACGAGGGGCGCTGCATGGTGGCCTACGACGTATTCAGGAGCCTCGAGCGGGTGGTGCTCGACTACGTGGTGGAGCCCAACGAGCGGGCCAAATACCTGGAGGATCTGAAGACTGGGAAGCAGCTCTACCGCGAGCGGATCATGACTGAGATGTTCAACGCCTACATGGATGAGCCCTTCGCCATCAAAAAGGACGTGCAGAACTACGTCAACATGATCATCGGGATCGACGCCGAGAACCTGGGGCCGGACCGGATGTGGAAGTACAAGGATCCCCAGACCGGCGAGCTGAAGGCCTTGAAGATCGACGAGCGCTACGTGAAGAGCGTCGAGGAGCGCATAGGGCTCAAGACCGAGGAGCAGCGCGCCTCTTTCAGGACCTCAATCCGCAAGATCTACGGTCAAAAGATTTCCGTAGATCCGAGCTACGACTTTATGGACAACCTGGAGCTGGTGAAGGCGGTAACCGACGTGCGGCTCAAATCCGACATCGCCGGCGCAGGGAGCCTGATCGGCGCGCTCGCCAACCGGACCAACGAGGAGAATCAGAAGCTCTACGACCGCATGATCGTCACCATGCTCGGCAAGCTCGGCTACTGCCGCACCTGCGCCCAGAAGACCATAGAGTACTTCTGCACCCAGGAAGACGAGAGCTAAAGGCGGGGGTAAAGCAGGGGCTAGGGACTGGGGGCTAGGGGCTAGAGACTGAGGGACTAGGGGCTGACGGCGGACACGGGCAACGAAAGGACCTGTCCGCCGTACCCTGATAAGGCGAAGGCGGACGAAGGACTTGTCCACCGTAGCCTGATAAGGCGAAGGCGGATGAAAGATCTGGGAAAATACCTCGAAGAACTGAAGGAGAAGGGCCTGGATCCCGAGCGGTATGCGCGGTATCTCGACGAACTCGCGGTCACTCGCGACGTCCCAACGTCCGACAGGCGCGGTCCTTTTCCAAACTTCTCCAAGAGTCTCTACTCCTGGCAGGACTTGGCCGTGCTGCAAGACCAGGGGAGGGTCCCTAACTCTTACCAGTGCCACATGAAGGCGTTGGACGAACTCCTGGAGCGGGACCGGCAGCGCGAGAAGGACGGCTTCCCCAGGAAGATCAAAGTGGGGCGGCTGATCAAGCCGGGCAAAGGGGGGAAGGGGAAGATCGTTGTTGTTCCTTCCACCGAAGAGGAGAAGTTCCTGCACGACCCCACCATACGGCCTCCGGGAGAGGGTGGTTCCACCGGGGGGAGCGGCAAGGGTGACGAAGGGGAGGTCATCGGCGAACAGAAGGTGCGGGAGACCGGCGAGGAGCCGGGGCAGGGTCCGGGACAGGGAGAGGGGGAATCCCACGAGATGGGGGCCTCCGCCTACGAGCTGGGCAAAGTGCTGACCGAGCAGTTCCAGCTCCCCAACCTGAAGGAAAAAGGGAAAAAGCGCTCCTTCACCCGTTACATCTACGATCTCACCGACCGCAACCGCGGCTCCGGTCAGGTGCTGGACAAGAAGGCGACACTTAGAAAGATCGTGGAGACCAATATCTCGCTCGGGAACGTACCGGACCCAGGCGACATGGATCCGACCCGCTTTCTCATCTCGCCGCGCGACAAGGTGTACCGCATCTTTTCCCAGGAAAAGGATTACGAGCCGCAGGCTATGGTCTTTTTCCTGCGCGACTACTCCGGTTCGATGGCCGGCAAGGTGACCGAACTGGTCGCGACCCAGCACGTGATGATCTACAGCTGGCTTTTGTACCAGTACGCCGGGCAGGTAGAATCGCGCTTCATCCTGCACGATACCGAGGCCAAAGAGGTTCCCGATTTCGACACCTACTACAACTCCCGGGTCGCCGGGGGGACAGAAGTGGCGAGCGCGTACAAGCTGGTCAACGAGATCGTGGCCAAGGAGAACCTCGCCGCCGACTACAACATTTATGTATTCCACGGCACCGACGGCGACGACTGGGACACCGGCGGAGACAAGTCAATCCCGGAGCTGGTCAAGATCCTTTCCTACGTGAGCCGCATGGGGGTGACCATCGCCGAGCACGCGGGGACCCAATGGACCGAGGTGGCGCGTTACCTGGAGAACTCTGGGCTTTTGCGCGACAAGCCGGACCTCTTGCGGCTGGACGTGATGCACGAGGACGCCGAGGAGTCGCGGGTGATCGAGGGGATCAAAAAGCTCATCTCTTAGAGACAGAGATGAGGCAGATTAAGAGGTGAAGCAGATTGAGATTAAGAGGTGAGGCAGATTGAGATTAAGAGGTGAGGCAGATTGAGATTAAGAGGTGACGCGGGTGAGCAAATGAGCCGGTGAGCAGGTAAAGCAGATTAAGAATAAGAGGTGAAGCAGATTGAGACAAGATAAGGCCGACTTATAACGCTTCTTCTCAATCTTAATCTTAATCTCGCTGTTAGCCTTTGAGGCCGTTATGGAACTGATCAACCAACATACCAAAGAGATCATGGAAGGGTGCAAGGAGCGGGCGCGCGCCGCCGGACTCTCTTTCACCGACGAGAGCCTCGAATATATCGTGACCAACCGCGACCTGATCGAGCTCTCCCCCAAGGTCATGATCCCTACTCTTTACGACTACTGGGTGCACGACGTCGAGGTGCTCCGGGGGAAGGGGGAGTACGAACTCTACCCTCATAACCCTTACGAGACGGTGATCAATACCCGTCCCCCGATTTCGTTCTACAACGACAACAATCCCGACTGGCTCAACGTGATGATCTTCTACCACGTGCTGGGGCACATCGATTTCTTCCAGAACAACCTCTACTTCCGCCATACCTGGGAGTACGACTTCACCGGGCAGGCGCTTTCGGACAAGAGGGTGATCGCCAAGCTGCGCGCAGAGAAGGGGCGCTGGGTGGATTACATCCTTGAGTTCGCCCGATCCATCGACAACCTGGTCGCCTACCACGATGAACTGTCGCCGCTCTTCAAGTCTCCCGATACCGTTACTTCGAGCCGGCTCGACTACTATTTCGACGTCTTCCTGCAGGTGGAGAAGAAGTTGCCGGTGGCCGAATACCTGAAGGAGGTGGCGCGCTACAACGAAGCGGTCCTCCAGGACAAAGAGGAAGGGGAGCGGGTCTTCTTCGCGGAGGTGACGACCAAGTATCCGGAAATGGAGGCGCATTTCGCTAAGAGCCGGAACGTGAAAAGGGTGGAGCGGCGCGACCTGCTTCGCTTCCTGATCGAGAACTCGGAATTCCTGGCCCGTGACGAGAACCGCTGGATGCGCTCGGTGCTCGAGGTGGTGAGGAAAACCTCCATTTTCTTTCAGCCGCAGATCCGCACCAAGATCATGAACGAGGGGTGGGCGAGCTACTGGCATGAGAAGCTTTTCCTTGTGGATGACCGCATCAAGGGGCACGAGGTCGACTTTGCCCGCGTGCATGCCGGGGTCACGTCCATGCCCCGAGTGGGTATGAACCCGTACGCGCTCGGCATGCGCCTCATGTACCAGTTGAAGGATATGGGGGACAAGGGGAGGACAGGGTACGACTTCCACCGCCTCTCCGACGCGAACCAGCGGAAGGAGTTCGACGCGAAGACCGAGCAGGGGGACGAGTTCCTGTTCAAGGTCAGGAGCAACTACTGCGACTACCTCTTCATCAAGGAGTTCGTGGACCAGGACTTCACCAACCGCTACGACCTCTTCGTCACCGGAAAGAGGCTGGACCCGCAGCGCATGGTCTGGCAGTACTACGTGAAGAGCCGCGACGCGCGCGAGTACCGGGACATGGTGCTTGCCTCGCTGTACCACCCGCCGCATATAGAGATAGCACCGGAGCGGGGCGAGGACGGCTCTCTGTACCTCGTGCACCACTTCGAGGGGAAACAACTGGTCTCGGAGTACATCGCCAACACCATGGTGGGTATAGAGTACCTCTGGGGGGCGCCGGTACAGCTTGAGACCAGCGAGGCGGTGATCGAACAGACCCGCGGCACCGCCGGCAAGGAGGGTGGTGAGGAAGCGGACATCACCTGGCAGCGCGTAGTCTATACCATGAACGAAAAAACCTTGAGCCGGCAGGTACTGTGACAGGCGGATAAGCTCATGCCAGATCTACAGACAGTGATAAAGCAGTTGAGCCGCACCATCGTGGAGCACAAGAACGCGGCGCACATGTCCTTCGAGGAGTTTATGCAGCTCGCCACCGAGCAGCCGGAAAGGGTGATGCGCAACATCTTCCAGCTCTTCCACGACATGGTGAAGAACTACGTCAGCGAGGGGACCGACGAGTATCCGGAGGATCCGGAATCAATCAACTTCGTCCCCTACGATACCCGGAAGCTCTTCGTGGAAAACTCGGACCGTCCCTTCTTCGCGGACCGCCTGTTCGCCAACCGCTTCATCAACCACGTGGCCGCCATGAAGAGCGGGGCACGCCAGAACAAGATCTACATCTTCGAGGGCCCCCCAGGCTCCGGCAAGAGCACCTTCTTGAACAACATCCTGATGAAGTTCGAGGAGTATGCGAGCACGGAGCAGGGCACCTGCCACGAGGTGGTGTGGCACCTGGACCGCCGCGTGCTGGGGAGCTTTAAGGAGCACCAGGTGAGCGCTTTCGTCGAGAAGCTCTCCCACCTCCTGGACGAGTACGAGCTGGAGTCGCACGAGCATATCGACACCCGGGCCCTTCTGCGCGGCGGCGATGTGGTCGAGGTACCCTGCCCTTCGCACGACTCCCCGCTCTTGATGATCGACAAGGCGCAGCGCAGGGCGTTTTTCGACGACCTGTTCCAGAACGATTCTTTCAAGTGGAAACTCTTCACCGAGAAAGAGTACGATTGGGTCTTCCGCGATTCCCCCTGCACCATCTGCACCTCCATCTTCCAGGCGCTTTCGGCGAGGCTGGAGGACCCGGCCGATATCTTCAGCATGATCAAGGTTCGTCCCTACCGCTTCAACCGCAGGCTGGGTGAGGGGATCACCGTCTTCAACCCCGGCGACAAGTCGATGAAGCAGAACATCCTCACCAACGACATGCTGCAGAGAAAGATCGACCTCCTTTTGGGCGACAGCAACGAGGTGAAATACATCTTCTCCAACTTCGCCAAGACCAACAACGGCATCTACGCGCTCATGGACGTGAAGTCCCACAACGCGGAGCGCCTGCTGGAGCTGCACAACATCATCAGCGAGGGGATCCACAAGGTCGAGGACATCGAGGAGAACGTGAGGAGCCTCTTCATCGCCCTGATGAACCCGGAAGACGAGCGGAGCATCGAGGGGGTGCAGTCATTCTCCGACCGCATCGAGTTCATCAACATCCCTTATGTCATGGACTTGAACACCGAGGTGGAGATCTACCGCAACATCTTCGGCAAGCATATCGACGGGAGCTTCCTCCCCCGGGTGCTGCACAACTTCGCGCGTGTCATCATCTCGACCCGGATGAACGTGAAGTCCGACGCCCTCCTGGAATGGATCGGTGACCCGGAGAAGTACAGGTTCTACTGCGACGAGAACCTGCAGATACTGAAAATGGAGATTTACACCGGGCACATCCCCGACTGGCTCACCGAAGAGGACAGAAAGAGGCTCAACGCCAAGCGGAGGAAGAAGATCATCGCCGAGAGCGAGCACGAGGGGGACCACGGCTTCTCCGGGCGTGAATCGATCAAGATCTTCTCCGACTTTTACGCCGCCTACGCCAGAAAAGACAAAATGATCACCATGAGCCACCTCTCCACCTTCTTCACCAGGTGGCACAAGGAGCTCAAGGAATCGATCCCCGATGGTTTCATGGAGTCGCTGGTGCACAACTACGATTACGTTGTGCTCCAGGAGGTGAAGGAGGCGCTCTACTACTACAACGAGTCCCAGATCGAGCGCGACATCCTGCACTACATGTTCGCCGTCAACTTCGAGCCCGGCGCGGTCGAGGTCTGCCGCTTCACCGGAGAGAAGCTGGAGATAACCGAGGACTTCCTGGCCGGCATTGAAAGGCGGCTCATTGGGCCCAAGGCGGAGGACGAGGCGAGGCTGGCGTTCCGGCAGGAGACCCAGAGGGAGTACACCGGTCGCACCCTGACCCAAGAAATCATGGTCGAAGGTAAGCCCGCACAGGATACGACGCTGTTCCAGTCGCTGCACGACCGCTACGTATTCAACCTGAAGGAGAAGGTGCTGGAGCCTTTCCTGGAGAATGCCAACTTCCGGCGCGCCATCAAGGACTTCGATACCGAAGCTTTTAAGACCTACGACAAGAGGATCCGGGACGACGTCACCTTCCTGATCAACAACCTCAGCTCAGAGAAGTTCAAGTACACCAAGCAGTTCGCCAAAGAAATCTGCGTCTACGTGATAGACAACGACCTCGCCCGCAAGTTCCACGTTTAGAAGCAATTGACAATTGACGATTGACAATTGACAACTAAAACCTGGACATCAAAGAAAGGGGAATGACAGCCAACCTCCGGCAGCGGTCATTCCCCTTTGTCTTTGGTCCTGAAGCCTCCCTCGCCAGCCTATGCCATGCCCGACGAACCGGGGTTTCGGTTTTTCGTTGTCAATTATCCATTGTCAATTGTCAATTGGTTTTAGACGGTTTTAAACCGGTTCACCATCTCCTGTAACGAGCGCGCCGAAGCGGCCAGTTCCGCCGCCGCGCGGGCCGAGTTCTGCGCTCCGCTCGCCGCTTCCTCGACCACCCCGATTATTTCCCTCATGCTGTCGGTGATGTTTGACGTGGTCGCCGACTGCTCCTCAGCCGCGATCGCCACTTGCGACACGTACTCCAGAAGCGGCGTTATCTGCTCCTTGATGGTCCCGATGGCGCGGCTGGAATGCTGCACGTCCTCCGTCCCACTTCTGACACTGCCGGCGCTCCGCTCCATCAGCCCCACCACGTTCTTCACGTTGCCCTGCAGGCTGCGGATGATGCTCTGCACCTCATGGGTCGAGGCGGTGGTCCGTTCCGCGAGCCTTCTCACCTCGTCGGCCACCACCGCGAAGCCCCGACCCTGCTCCCCGGCACGTGCCGCTTCGATCGCCGCATTGAGGGCCAAAAGGTTGGTCTGGTCCGCGATGTCCTCGATGGCCACCACGATGTCGCCTATCTTGTCGGAGTTGGTTCCCAGCGCCTTGACCGCGTCCACCGTCCCGATCACCATCCGCTCTATCTCCTCCATGACCGAGGTCATCCGGGTGATGGTCTCCTCCCCCCTTGTCGTGGCGCTGCTGGTGCTACCCGCGCGGTCCGCCATCTGCTGGCAGCTCAAAGCTATGTCGTTGCTCACCCCCGCCATCTCGACCACGGCGCTGGAGACGGAGTTGGATTGCCGCGAGGCATGCTCGGTTCCTTGCGCCATCTGCTGCGAGGTGGCGCTCAGTTCGGAAGACGCCAGGGTGAGATGGTCGGCGGTCTGCTTGATGCCGGCGAGCATCCCCCGCATCGATTCCTGAAGTTTCTTCACCGCGTGCAGCATCTGGCTGATCTCGTTATGGCGGTTCACTACGATCTGCTCGCTCAGGTCCCCGTGGCCCATGGTCTCCAGATAACAGACGGCCCTGGCGAGGGGATTCCTGATGGACCAGATGTTGACCCAGCCAAACAGTCCCCCGGCGACAATGAAGAGGGTGACGGAGCCGTATTTGATCAGCGGCGAGTCGGCCTGCGAGGCAATCACCGAAGCAACGAGGCAGAGGCTGTAGCAGACGCAGAGCAGGCCCAGCCTGAATTTAATGGTGAGGTCGAGATAATAGTTCCAGATCCGGTTCATGCCTTTCTCCTTGCCGGTGATGCGCCAACGCGTTACAGGTGGCGAACGATGTTTTGATACGTCTGCCTTATCGGGGAGGGTCGAGAAAACTTGACGGGTCATGTAAACAAAAGATGGCGAATTTGCATAAAATAATCTGGCAAGGGGGAGGGGGGAGCTGTTTTAGAGCTGAGGCAAAAAACAAGCCGGGTCCGGGAAAAAGTTGTGCCTTGGCGCCCGCAAAACATGGTAGTCTAGACGCCGCCAGGGAATCCAAGAGGTTGAAGGGAGGTCGGGAATGGACGAGATCATTTCTGCAGAGATACGCCGCTTCGTTCAGGAAGAAAGCGGCAACCGGTTCGGTGAGAGCGGGGAGCGCTATTTCGACGACCCCCTAGTCGGGTTCGCCGCGGCGGACGATCCCCTTTTCCTCAAATACAAAGAGGTGATCGGGGAATTCCACTTAACCCCTGAGGAACTGGCTGAAACCGCGGAAGGAGGTTGCTGGCATCCCCGTACCGTGATCTGCTGGGTGCTTCCTATCACCGAGGCCACGCGCGCCAGCAACCGGCCGGAGACGATGTACCCGTCACGTGCCTGGGCGCAAACCCGGCACCACGGCGAAACCTTCAACACCTCGCTGCGCCGACACCTGGTCCGGTTTTTGGTTGAGCGCGGCCACCGCGCTTTAGCACCGCAACTGCACCCAGGCTGGCGCGAGTACGGCGAAACTCCGGTCGGGATCGCTTCATCTTGGTCCGAGCGCCATGCCGCCTACGCCGCCGGTTTCGGCACCTTCAGCCTGAACGACGCGCTCATAACCGAGCGCGGCATAGCGCACCGGTTGGGAACGGTGATTACCGACCTGGCCCTCACGCCTTCGCCGCGCCCCTATCTGCACCACAAGATCAACTGCCTGTGGCACCGCAACGGGACCTGCGGCGCCTGCATCGGCCGCTGCCCGGTTGGGGCACTTTCCAAGGAGGGGCACGACAAGCGGATCTGCCGCGACCACGTCTACGGCACCATCCCTGCCAAGGTGGCCGAGCAATACCAGGTCGCCAGCACCGGCTGCGGTCTCTGCCAGACCAGGGTTCCCTGCGAGGGAAAGATTCCGTAACCGGGCGCTGCCAAAAGGGGACCCCTCCCAGTTGCGGGGGGAAAGGCGTGCAACCGCTGCGTTGCCATCGGATGCCCCCTCCCTGTCCCTCCCCCTCCTGGGGAGGGGACGAGACAGCCGCAGCGTGATGAGATGGTATGGGAGGTCGGGAGGGGGGAAGGCCGCGGGAGGGGGAAAGGTTTTTCCGGAAGCTGGAGCTTCGGCAGGCCTTTTCCTGGTTCCCAAGCTCCAGCTTGGGAACCCAATGCGGCGCGAAGCTCCAGCTTCGCATCTACTGGAAGCTGAACGAGAAAAAGGGGACAGGCTACTTTTTGATTTGAAAAAGTAGCCTGTCCCCCTTTTTTTGCCGCGACTGCAGCCCAACGTCACTTCTGCTTCTTGCCGTTTCCCTTTGAACCCATCGCCGTCTGCATCGCCTCCCCCATTTTGGTGGGGCTCGTCGCGACGGTTACGCCGCATTCGGTGAGGGTGCGGATCTTGTCCGCAGCTTTTCCCTTGCCGCCGGTGATGATGGCGCCGGCATGCCCCATCCTCTTTCCCGGCGGCGCGGTCACGCCTGCGATAAACGCCGCGACCGGCTTCTTCATGTGCGTCTGAATCCAGACCGCCGCCTCTTCCTCCGCGGCTCCCCCGATCTCGCCGATCATGAAAACTCCCTCGGTGCCGGGGTCCTCGTTGAACATCTTCAGCACGTCCACGAAGTTCATCCCGATGATGGGATCCCCCCCGATGCCGACGCAGGTCGACTGGCCGAGCCCCATGTCGGTGAGCTGCTTGACCGCCTCGTAGGTGAGGGTGCCGCTGCGGGAGACGACGCCGATCTTGCCGGGCTTGTGGATGTGACCCGGCATGATGCCGATCTTGCATTCCCCGGGGGTGATGACGCCGGGGCAGTTGGGGCCGACCAGGCGCAGCTTGCTTTGCTGCAGGACCGCCTTCACCGGCACCATGTCGCGCACCGGAATCCCCTCGGTGATGCAAACTGCCAGTTCAAGACCGGCGGCAGCCGCTTCCAGGATGGCGTCAGCGGCGCCGGGAGGCGGCACGAAGATCATGGAGACGTTGGCGCTGGTGTACTTCACCGCCTCGGCCACCGTGTTGAAGACCGGGATACCTTCGATGTGAATCCCCCCTTTGCCGGGGGTGACCCCCGCTACCACGTTGCTGCCGTACTCGCGGCACTGCTGGGTGTGAAAGAGCCCGCTGCGGCCGGTGATCCCCTGCACCACGATTCTCGACGACTTATTGATCAATATGGACATATGAACTCTCCGGTTAAGTATGGGTCATAAACGGGATTCCTCGGAACCTGGCGTCCCCTCCCCCTTTGGGGGAGGGACAGGGTGAGGGAAGACCTGTCGCAGTCGCCGAAGCTACCCCGCCAGCATCTTCACGATTCGCGCGGCCGCGTCCCCAAGGTTGTCGCCGCATTGCACGTTGAGGCCGCTCTCGGTAAGAAGCCTCTTCCCTTCCTCGACCTGGCTCCCGTCCATGCGGACTACTATGGGGAGGGTGCAGTTCACCTCGCTGGCGGCCTCGATGATGCCGTGGGCGATCACGTCGCAGCGCATGATCCCGCCGAAGATGTTGACGAAGATCCCTTTCACGTCGCTGTCCTGAAGGATGATCTTGAACGCCTCGGCCACCTTCTCGCGGGTGGCCCCCCCTCCGACGTCGAGGAAGTTCGCAGGCTCGCCGCCGAATTCCTTCAGGACGTCTAGGGTAGCCATGGCGAGGCCTGCGCCGTTCACTAGGCAGCCGATGGTGCCGGTGAGCTTGATGTAGGCGAGATCGTATTTCCCTGCGTTGATCTCCAGGGGGTCCAACTGGGAGTAGTCCATCATGTCGGGGTATTCCCGGTGTCTGAAGATGGCGTTGTCGTCGAAGGTGATCTTGGCATCCATGGCCATGAGCCAACCGGCGCGGGTCACCACCAGCGGGTTGATCTCCACCAGGGCGCAGTCCTTCTCCAGGCAGACGCGGTAGAGGTTGAGGATGAGGCTGACGCAGTCCTCGCAGACGCTCCCGGAGAGGCCCAGCTGCAGGGCGATGTGGCGCGCCTGGAACGACCTGAGCCCGGTGAAGGGGTCGATGGTTAGGGTGTGGATCTTTTCCGGGCTCCTCGTCGCCACTTCCTCTATCTCCATCCCCCCCTCTGCGGAGGCGATCAGGATGTAGCGGGAAGTGCCGCGGTCCAGGGTAATGGAGAGGTAGAATTCGCGGGCGATGTCGACCGCCTCCTCGACCAGGATGCGCCTCACCTTGAGCCCTTCCGGCCCGGTCTGCGGGGTCACCAGGGTCTTTCCGAACAGCTCCTTGGCGAGGTCCTGGGCCTGTTCGGGGTGGTGCACCAGCTTGACCCCGCCGGCCTTCCCGCGTCCGCCGGCGTAGATCTGGGCCTTGACCACGCAGCGCCCGCCCATCTCCTTCGCGGCGCGCTCGACTTGGTCCGCGGTCAGGGCCACACGCCCGCGGGGCACCGGGATCCCGAATGTGCTCAGTATTTCCTTCGCCTGATATTCATGGATGTTCATCATGATCTCCTGTCCTGCAGCTTGTGGTTCGGTTGCGGACCGGACGGCGCCGCACGTTATTGTTCTACCAGCCTTTTCTAAGAAAAAAAGTGGCGCAGCCTTTTAATTTTATCCCGGACTGGCAGACAGGGCAGGGGAGGTCGCGTAAGGTCTTGGAATAGGAGTGAAAAACTAGAAGCTGGTAGGGGGAGTGACAAGGGGGGAGCAACCGCTCTTCCCATTAGAGCAAAAGAGTGGCAGTAAAAAGCTCATCTGTGATTCCGGTAAACTCAGAGTCCCCTCCCCCCCTGCGGGGGAGGGACAGGGTGGGGGGGAAGGTGCCGTCAAAGGGGGGCGTCTACGGGAAAGGGACCGGATCGCAGGGGGACAGGCACCTTCGGAGCCAGTCCCCTAGGTCGCGCCTTCATCAGCCCCCCTACTCCGTCTGGATATTGCGGCGAACCTTGGTTTTCTCCGGCCCCCGGGTGCACTCCAACTCGACCTCCGAGATTCTCCTGAAACTCCCTCCCGGGTTTTTCCTGGCTGCCCGCACCTGCCGCTCCAGTGCAATTTTCCGGCACTGCTCCAGTACGGCCCCAATATCGGCACCGGCGATGCCGCTGACCTCGAACCGGTGCTTTCGGGCCACTATCCCTTCCCCTTGGGTGCTGACGATGTTCCCCTGGCAGACCAGCTCTTCGGCCTGAGCGGCCCCGGCCGTAAGGAGGAGTATCGCTATCGGTAATATCTTGGTCATCTGAGCTCCTTTATCCTGCTGGGTCACTCTTCCAGGGTGCGGCGATGCCTCCTGAGAGCCCTCTGGTCTCCCCCTGCCGACCGCTGCTGCCGTTCCGCGGAAACGGAGCGGGAAGGTGCCGCCGGTACCGGCGCTACGGCGGCCGCCGGAGCAGGAGCTGCGATGGGCGCGGCCGCGGGCGCTATGGGCTGAGGCTGAGGGACCTGCGCCGACTGCACTAACTGAGGTGCCTGTGGCGGGGAGGACGCTGCGCCGCCCGGCGCTGTCGGTGCCGTCGGCGTGCCCGGGCTGGCGAGGGCTGGTCCCCCCTTTTTGCCGGTCGCAACGTCGAGCACCCGCGCTCTTTTGAGGTACCGGGCCGGGATCTCGTGGAGGCTGTTGGTATAGAAGGTGGTTCCCTTTGAGTCCTTCCAGGTGTACATCTCCGCCGCGGCGGCGGACGCAGTCAGGGCGAAAGCCAGCAGCATCACGAGTGTCTTCATTGTTCCTCCAGGGCCTGCAATCTGAACCTGGTTATTATTGAGGATAACCGGCGTCCGTTCAACCTAAAAATAGACCTAAAAGGTATCGGCAATATCCAGCAATGCCTTAGCTCCATCTCAGTGCAACTGTCATGAATAATTAACCCCATTGTGATATCCTAAGGGCTATGAGAAAAGGGGCAACGAAGAGCCTATAGGAGAAAAAAGCCATGAGGAAAGCAACATTTTTTGCAGGATTGCTGACAGTTTTAGTGGCGTCAGTTCTGGTTGTTCTTGAATCTGGTAAAGATTCGGCAATAGTTAACGCTGCTTCGCGGATCAAGGTCTTTTCAGCCGAGAAGGGGACCTATGTCATGAGCGACGAAATAGTGAAAAGCAAAGATGAGTGGAAGAAAATACTGACTCCGGAACAGTACCATGTACTGAGGGAGAAGGGGACCGAGCGCGCTTTCTCAGGTAAATACGCGACCAGCCATGAGCATGGCATCTACCGTTGCGCGGGATGCGGCCTCGACCTCTTCCGGTCCGAGGACAAGTTCGAATCCGGTACCGGATGGCCCAGCTTTACCGCGCCGATAGCCAAGGAGAACGTCAAGACCGAGGTGGACCGCAGCCTGTTCAGCACGCGCACCGAGATCCTTTGCCGCCGTTGCGGCGGACACCTGGGGCACGTCTTCAACGATGGGCCTAAACCGACCGGGCTTCGCTACTGCATGAACTCGGCGGCGCTGCAGTTTGTGGCCACGAAGTAGCTGCGGCTCCCCAGCCCACCTGCCGCGCCGGAAGGAATCCGATGCCGGGGGGGGGCAGGAGCTACGGCGGGGTCTGGCAGAGGAGAAGAGTGATGAAACGTATTCGATTCGCAATTCTTACCCTAACTGCGCTTTTCTGCGCGGCGGGACCAACCCTGGCAGCAAGCGCCACGGCGCCTGGGGGCAAGGGTACCCAGTCCGCCGGGCACCTGGAGAAGGCGACCTTTGCCGGGGGGTGCTTCTGGTGCATGGAGCACCCCTTTGACGAGCTGCCCGGTGTCGTCTCCGTCACCTCAGGCTATACCGGCGGCCATAAGATAAACCCCACTTACGAGGAGGTCTCCTCCGGGACCACCGGGCATGCAGAATCAATCCAGGTGGTGTACGACCCGGCGAAGATAGGTTACGACAAGCTCCTCGACGTCTTCTGGCACAACATCGACCCGCTGGCCAAGGACCGGCAGTTCTGCGACAGCGGCGAGCAGTACCGGAGTGCCATTTTTTACCATAACGAGGAGCAGCAACGCCTGGCCCTCCAGTCCAAGAAGGCGCTGGAGTCAAGCAAGAGGTTCAAAGAACCCATCGCCACCCAGATCGTGGCGGCGGGGGTGTTCTACCCCGCCGAGGAGTACCATCAGCACTACTACAAGAAGAACCCGATCCGCTACTTCTACTACCGCTCGAGCTGCGGGCGCGACCGGCGGCTGAAGGAGCTGTGGGGGCGTTAACGAGAGAGGCTATGAAAAACAGGGAAATCGCACGGATCTTTGCCGAGATCGCCGACATCCTGGAGATCAAGGAAGGGAACGTCTTCAAGATAAGGGCCTACCGGCGCGCGGCGCTCAACCTGGACGGCTTCAGCAGGGACCTGGCGCAGCTCTCCCACAAGGAACTCCTGGAGATTCCGGGGGTGGGGGCTGACCTTGCCGGGAGGATAGAGGAATACCTCCAGACCGGCACCATGGCTGCCTACGAGGAGTTGAAACAGGAGGTCCCCGCCGGCGTCTTCGCGCTATTGGCCATCCCGGACCTGGGCCCTAAGACGGCGAAGGCGATCTACGACGCCCTGCAGATAGCGAGCATCGAGGAGCTGGAAAAGGCCGCACTCGAACACAAGCTGATCGGCATCAAGGGGATTAAGCAGAAGACGGAGGAGAACATCCTCAAGGGGATAGCGGCGGTGAAGCGCGGGCGCGAGCGCCAGCCGCTGGGGCGCATGCTCCCTGCGGCGCAGGACCTGGTGGAGGCGCTCAAAGAGCGGGCTCCGGTGGAGCGGATCGAGGTCGCCGGAAGCATCCGGAGGCGCAGGGACAGCATCAAGGACATCGACATTGTCGCCACCTCGCCCGATCCGGCCGCCGTCATGGCGGCTTTTGTCGATTTGCCCCAGGTGCACGACGTTATCATGCGCGGCCCGACCCGTGCCAGCGTCACTATTCGCGAGGGGGTGCAGGTGGACCTGCGCGTGGTGGATCCTGCCTCCTATGGCGCCGCCCTTGCCTACCTCACCGGCAGCCAGGCCCACAACGTGCGCTTGCGCGAGATGGCCCAGAAACGGGGGCTGAAGATCAACGAATACGGGATCTTCCGTGAGGAGGACAACCAGCGCCTGGGGGGCGTGGACGAGGAAGACGTCTACCGCCTGCTGGACCTGGCCTTTGTCCCCCCGGTGCTGCGTGAGGACCGCGGCGAGATCGAAGCGGCCCTTTTGGGGAAGCTGCCGCAGCTGGTGACCCAGGCCGATATCAGGGGGGATCTGCACGTCCACTCCAGGTGGAGCGACGGCGCCCACGGCATCGCCGAGCTGGTGGAGGCGGCAAGGGAACGAGGCCTGTCCTACATCGCGGTAACCGATCATTCGCAGGGGCTAGGAGTGGCCCGCGGTCTTACGGTGGAGCGGCTTCGGGAACAGGCCGCGGAGATAAAGGAATTGAACCGGGAGCTCAAGGGATTCCGGGTCCTGCACGGCACCGAGATGGACATCCTGGGGGATGGAGCGCTCGATTTTCCCGACGAGGTGCTGAAGGGTCTCGACATAGTAGTCGCCTCCATCCACTCCGGGTTCAACAACTCGAAGGAAGTCATGACCTCGCGCATAGTGGCCGCCATGCGTAACCCCTACATCTCGATCATCGGGCATCCGACCGGGCGCATCCTAGGAGAGAGGGAAGGGTACCAGATCGACATGGACGAGGTGCTGCGGGTAGCCAAGGAGACCGGGACGGCGCTGGAGATAAACGCCTACCCGATGCGGCTGGACCTGGAGGATAAGCACGTGCGCCGCGCCAAGGAGCTGGGCATCATGATAGCCGTCAACACCGACACCCATGCCAAGCTGCAATTCGATTTTCTCCCCTACGGGATCTCGGTCGCCCAGCGCGGCTGGCTCGAACCTGCGGACGTGCTGAACACGCTGGATCCCGACCAGCTGCTGAAGAAGCTCAGAGAGAAAAGGAAGAGGATGGCTCGAAAATAAAGGTCATCGGGAAACGTCGCTCTAGGTCCCCCCTCCCCCGGTGGGAGGGGGTTAGGGGGTGGGGGTAGGTGCCACCTTTTGAGCTGCTGCCAAGTTCACCCACCCCCCTGGGGGAGAGCTGGAAACTGCTTGTGCAATACCTAACCGGACAACGCTGTGGACAGGGGGGATTTTGCCTCGGCAGTGTACGAACCAAGAAAGGTGAACAAGACCATGCCCAACTATTGGCTATTCAAATCCGAGCCCTCCAGTTTCTCGCTGGAGGACCTGAAACACCGACCCAACGCGACCGAGCATTGGGATGGGGTGCGCAACTACCAGGCACGCAACTTCCTGCGCGATGAGGTGCAGGTAGGCGACCAGGTGCTTTTCTATCACAGCAACATAGCCGAGCCGGCGGTGGTGGGGATCGCCGAGGTAGTAAGGGCGGGGTATCCCGACTTCACCGCCTTCGACCCCGAGAGCAATTACTTCGACCCGAAGAGCAACCCGGAAAAGCCCGCCTGGTTCATGGTGGACGTGAAATTCGTTCGCGAACTGCCGCGCCCGGTCACCTTGTCCGAACTGAAAACGGTGCCGGAGCTCTCCGGCATGGCGCTCCTGAACCGGAGCCGCCTCTCCATCCAACCGGTCCGCAAGGAAGAATGGGACCTGATACTTAAGCTGGCCGCAGTATAGCTGTGATCGCGGCAACCTGACCGAGGAACTCATGTCTATAAGGAAGCGTTCGAAGAAAGCGGGACTTGCCCCCGGAACCCTGATCCACATGGGGCGCGCCAAGACCGGCGCCACCAGGATCGACCTGGTCGAATACGACGAGTCGCACCTGGAGGCGCGGTCGGTCGAGTCGATCGAGCAATGCCTGGTGAAGAAGCCGCTCCCCACGGTGACCTGGGTCAACGTGGACGGGCTGGCAGACCTTGAGGTGCTGCGGCATTTCGGCAGTTGCTACGGCATCCATCCCTTGGTGCTGGAGGACATCCTTGCCACCGACCAAAGGCCGAAAGCCGCGGACTACGGGGAATACCTGTACGTGGTTCTCAAGATGATCACGCTGGATGGTGAGAGCGGCGAGTTGAAGTCGGAACAGGTGAGCCTGGTCCTGGGGCAAAACTACCTCGTCTCGTTCCAGGAGGGGCTTGAGGGTGATGTCTTCGAGCAGGTGAGAAGCCGGCTCAACAACGAGAAGGCGCGGCTGCGCGCAATGGGTCCCGACTTCCTGCTGCACGCGCTTCTCGACGTCATCGTGGACCACTACTTCCTGGTGCTGGAGGAGATATCGGACCGCATCGAGGACATCGAGGACGAGCTGATCGACAACCCGACCACCGCGACGGTCCAGGCCATCTACCGCCTGAAGCGGCAGTTGCTGTTCCTGCACAAGGCGTTCTGGCCGCTGCGCGAAGCGGTGAGCAGCCTGCAGCGGCGCGACTCCCAGCTGATCCGGGACACCACCGTCATCTACCTGAGGGATCTGTACGACCACACCGTGCAGGTCCTGGATACTCTGGAGACCCTGCGCGAGATGCTTTCGGGGATGCTGGACATCTACCTTTCCAGCGTTTCCAACCGTCTCAACGAAGTCATGAAGGTATTGACCATCATCGCCACCATCTTCATGCCCCTCTCCTTCATCGTCGGGCTGTACGGCATGAACTTCAAATACATGCCCGAGCTGGAATGGCATTACGGCTACTATATGGTGCTGTTCCTTTCCGCCCTCATCGGTGGGGGAATGCTGGTCTATTTCAAAAAGAGACGGTGGATCTAGGAACGCTCTCCACAAAAGCAAAGAGGACCGGGGAAATCTCCGGCCCTCTTTGCGTCTGCGATGTAACCCTATCTACAAGCTCTTCGCCGCGAGCTCGTAGACGTCCCGCGCCAAGCCCGGTTCGGCTAAGATCCTCTCCAGCTCCTTTTTCATCAACTCCTGCCGCCCCGCGTCGAAGCGCCGCCAGCGGCTGAAGGGGGTCAGCATGCGGGCCGCGATCTGCGGGTTGATGCCGTTCAGGCGCAGGATCTGGTCGCCCAAGAAGCGGTACCCCCTTCCTTCGGCGTCGTGGAAGCGGACCTGGTTCGCCTGGCTGAAGGCGCCGACCAAAGAGCGGACCCGGTTGGGGTTCCGGATGTCGAAGTCGGGGTGGTCCAAAAGCTCGAGGACCCGGTCGAGCGTCTGCGGCAGACGGGAAGTCGCCTGCAGGCTGAACCACTTGTCGATGACGCCGCGGTCGTCGCGCCATTTCCGGTAGAAGGCCTCCAGCGCCTCCTCGCGCTCGGGGCAGTCGCAGCCGGCCAGCGTGGCGAGCGCGCCAAGGCTGTCGGTCATGTTGTCGGCGTTCTTAAACTGTTCCATCGCCATGCCTATCGCCTCCCTGGATCCGGGCGCCATCAGGTAGGAGAGGCAGAGGTTCTTGAGCCTGCGGCAACCGGCGAGGCCGTCGTCGGGGTGGTAAGGGGACTTGGGGGCGCACGCCGCGCGCGCCCCCACCAACTGCGCCCGCAGCCGCTCGCCCACCGTCGCGCGCACCAGTTCCCGCGCCTCATGAATGGCGGCCGGGTCGATTACCTTCATCTGCTCGGCGAGATAGCCCTCGGCGGGGAGGGTGAGCGCCTCGGCTAGGAAGGCGCGGTCCTGCCGCTGGTCGGTAAGGAGCGTGCCGAAGGAGCCGATGAAGGCTTCCGGCACCGTCGGAGTCCCCCCCGCCTGTATCTCGCGCACCAGCCCCATGATCACCTGCACCGCCTGCACCTGCCCCGCCTCCCAGCGCACGAAGGGATCGCTGTCGCTGGTCATCAGCAAGGTGAGGTCGTCTTGGCTGTAGGGGTACACGAGCTTCACCGGGGCGGAGAAGTTCCGCAAGAGAGACGGCACCGGCTTGGAGGCTATCCCGGTGAACCGGAAGCTTTGCGTCTCTTGGCGCAGCTCCAGCACCCTGGTGATCGCTCCCTGGCTCTTCTCTCCCTCAAGCTGCAGCGGCAGCTCGCGCCCCTGCCGGTTCAAAAGCCCGATGGAGAGCGGTATGTGGAACGGCTCCTTCTCGGCCTGCCCCGGGGTGGGGGGGCAGCTCTGCGTCACGGTCAGCGTGTAGACGCCGCTTGCCTGATCGAAATCGTCACTCACGGTAAGGACCGGGGTGCCGGACTGGTTGTACCAGCGCATGAACTGGGAGAGGTCGCGCTTTCCCGCGTCCGCCATGGCCTGGACGAATTCGTCTACCCGGACCGCCTGGCCGTCGTGCCGTTCGAAGTACAGGTCCATTCCCGCGCGGAAGGCCTCCCGCCCCAGGAGGGTCTGCAGCATCCTGATCACCTCGCCACCCTTGTGGTAGACCGTCATGCTGTAGAAGTTGTTGATCTCCACGTAGGAGTCGGGGCGGACCGGGTGGGCCAGGGGACTCGCATCCTCGGGGAACTGGGAGGAGCGCAATAGCCTCACGTCGGCGATCCTCTTCACCGGGCGCGACTGCATGTCGGCGGAGAATTCCTGGTCCCGGAAGATGGTGAGCCCTTCCTTTAAGGAGAGCTGGAACCAGTCGCGGCAGGTAATCCGGTTGCCGGTCCAGTTGTGGAAGTATTCGTGCCCGATCACCTCTTCGATGGCCTGGTAGTCGTCATCGGTAGCGGTCTCGGGGCTGGCGAGGACATAGCGCGAGTTGAAGACGTTCAACCCCTTGTTCTCCATCGCTCCCATGTTGAAGTCGTCCACGGCGACGACCATGTAGGTGTCCAGATCGTACTCGCGGCCGAACTGCTCCTCGTCCCAGCGCATCGCCTCAATGAGCGACCTGAGCGCGTGGTCGCACTTCCCCTGGTTCTTCTCTTCGACGTAAATCTCCAGGTTGACCTGCCGGCCGCTCATGGTGGTGAAGCGGTCCGAGATGTGGACCAGGTCCCCCGCCACCACGGCGAAGAGGTAGCTCGGCTTTTTAAACGGGTCGTGCCAGGTGGCGAAATGCCGCCCGTCCGGGAGATCCCCCTTTTCCACCAGGTTGCCGTTGGCCAAGAGCACCGGGCAGGACCCCTTGTCCGCTTTCAAGATGACGGTGTAGACCGCCATGACGTCGGGGCGGTCGGTGAAGTAGGTGATGCGGCGGAACCCCTCGGCCTCGCACTGGGTGCAGAGCATGGGGCCGGAGGCATAGAGCCCGGAGAGCGCGCTGTTCGCCTTGGGGCTTATCTGCGTGGTCACCTCCAAAAGGAAGCTCTCCGGCGGATCGGTCACGGTGAGCGCGCCGTCCCCTGCCGTATATCGCGCCGGCTCCAGTTCGACCCCGTCCAGCTTGAGCGACACCAGGGTCAGCTCCTCTCCGTCCAAAACCAGCGGCCGCAAGCCTTGCGCCCGGTCGTAGTTGGAGCGGATCTTGAGCCGGGACGCAACCCAGGTCAGTTCTGGGTCCAGGTCGAAGGACAATTCAACTGTCTCAACGAGGTAGTCAGGCGCGGAATAATCTTTCTGGTAAACGGTCTGGTGCTGGCAGGTATGCATAGGCTCCCTCTCAAAGGATGTAGGAATGGCAAAGGAAGTATTGTACCGGCGCGAGCAATTGTTTTCAATGTCTTAGCACGTCGAGGGGTTGGTTTTCAGCGAGCCTCAGCGCGGCATTTGCGGCTTAGTCGTACTTAACTCGCGGGCCGGCCATGATGAAGCGGTGGCAAAGGCACCTCAATAACCGGGCTTACTGTCATAGCGATGTTGACTTTGTCAGGCGATAAGGCTATAAGTTGCCGCATGAAAATCGTCCTAGCCCTGTTGCTTCTTGCCCTTTTCTCCTGGCCCTGTCATGCCACCGAGCAATACGCCGCCCAGACCGGCAAGAGCTGCTCGGCCTGCCATCTGGACCCGGCAGGCGGGGGCGAGCTCACCGCCGAGGGGAAGGCGTTTTCGGCCTCGAAAGCTTCGCCCGGCAAAGCTCCCGGCGTTTCCGCACCTGCCAAGGCCCCTAATGTCTCCGCTCCCGCCCAGGCCTCCGGCATCACCGCAGCCGCCAAGGTTTTCCGATTCGTCATCGGTTACATCCATATGCTGACCGCGATCCTCTGGTTCGGCACCATCCTATACGTGCACCTGGTGTTGAAGCCCGCCTACGCGGCCGGCGGCCTGCCGCGCGGGGAGGTTCGCGTGGGGGTGCTTTCCATGGCGGTCATGGGAATCACCGGAATAGTCCTTACCTACTTCCGCGTAACCTCGTGGGACATGCTGCTGCACACCCGCTTCGGGGTGCTGCTCATGATCAAGATAGGCCTGTACCTGGTGATGGTCTGCACCGCGGCTTACGTGGTGCTCTTCATCGGCCCCAAGCTGAAGGCAAAGCGCAGGGAACCGGCGACGCTCCCGCAGGGAGGGGACCTGACCATCGACGAGCTGGCCTCCTGCGACGGCAAGGAGGGGCGTCCCGCCTGGTTCGCCTACCAGGGGAAGCTCTATGACGCCACCGCGAGCAGGCTCTGGAAGCAGGGTGTGCACATGGGGCGGCACAACGCCGGGGAAGATCTGACCGAAGCGCTGAAGCTCGCGCCGCACGGATCGGAAAAAGTAGCCATCATGCCTGCGGTAGGGGCGCTCGTGGCGCAGACCGACCGCAAGGCTCCGCTGCACGAGCGTGTTTTCTTCTTCATGGCCTACATGAATCTCAGCATCGTTTTCCTCGTGGTGCTGATACTTGCCCTTTGGCGCTGGGCTTAGATAGATCCCCGGCAAAACCGGGAAGAAGGAAGGGTCGTGAAGCAACTCCGCATTTTCCCCAAGAGCAGTTCCATAAGAAATCCCGATTCCCTGCTGCGCCTTTTCGTTATCATCGCGCTAGTTTCCACCTTCGTCATCACCATAGCGGCGGGTCTTGTCTTCGTCGAGGTGCTGCAGCGCCATGTAATCCGCAACGCCGAAGAAGATGCCATAAAGGTAAGCAGCGCCCTCCTCGCGACTGACCGTGCGCGCCTTACCGCCAGGCAGGCCGACGGCAGCGTCAAGGTTGCGGTCGCCTCGGCCGACCTGCCGGAGATGGACCGCCACTTCAGGAAGTTCCTTTCCCCCTTCGACATCGTCAAGATCAAGATCTACTCCGCCGACAGCACCATCGTCTACAGCACCGAGGCAAGCCTCATCGGCAAGGTCGACAACCACAACTCCCGGCTGGACCACGCCTTGGAGGGGCTCTTCGACTCGAAGCTGGAGAGGAAGGAAGAGGTGAAAGACCTGGCCTCCGAGATGAAGTTCAACGTGGACGTAGTGGAAACGTACATCCCGATCTGGGATAACGGCCAAGTGATCGGGAGCTTCGAGGTCTACATCGACGTCACCGAGTACCGCCACGATACGGCGAATACCGCGTCCTTGGCGCTCGGCGCCCTGGCGGGCATCCTGGTCGTGGTTTTCGGCATCTCTTACTTCCTGGTCCGAAAGGGGACGAGGGAGATCAAGGAGATCCAGGAGGTGCTGAAAAAGCAGACCATGACCGATGCCCTCACCGGGACCTTCAACAAGGGCCAAATCGAGCTTTTGGCGTGCAAGGAGTTCGCCCGCTGTGTCCGCAGAAACGAGAAAGGGCTCGGGGACGCGGACCTGGGGTTCATCATGATCGACATCGACCGGTTCAAGGAAGTAAACGACAACTACGGGCATCTGGCGGGGGACGTCCTGCTGCAGCAGTTCGCGGCCAGGATCGCGCGCTCGCTGCGCAACTACGATTCCATCGGGCGTTTCGGCGGCGAGGAATTCCTGGTGATGCTCCCAGGCTCCGACCTCGAGCAGACGCGGGCAGTCGCGCAGAAAATTTGGTCCCTGCTTCGGGAAGAGCCTTACCTCGTCGATGGGCGTGAAATCGACCTGACCGCGAGCCTCGGCGCCGCCGCCGTCAAAGAGGGGGACGCCGACCTGCTCCATGTCCTCAAGCGGGCGGACCAGAGGCTCTACGCCGCTAAAAGCGCTGGGCGCGACCGGGTAGTCTGATCGCCTACAGGCTCGGCGAGCCTTCCCCGCCGCCTCTTTTCACCCGTTTCTCACCCCGATGGCACCTTCCCCCACCCCCTGACCCCCTCCCGCAAGGGGAGGGGGGACCAAAGCGACCTTTCCGGGAATTCCCCGATGAACCTTTGTCTGCAAGGAACCCTTCGCCGCGTGCCGCGCAGGTCTCGCAGGCGCTGCCTCCTGAGCGGCGGCTGTGAGCGGGTTTTCGGATGACAGGAGGGGAGCAACACTGTTACTATCGTCAGCCACCGCCACCGCAGCCAGCCGGCAGAGCTTGGAAGGAGAGACAGATCATGACCGTGGAGAAGAACCTGCGCCTGGAGGGGATCTACCCCCAGCGCCAGAAGGAATTTTACATGCAGCGGGTGAAGCTCCCCGCGGGGATCATATCCGCGGAGCAGGCGCTCAAGGTGGCGCAACTCGCAGAGCGCTTCGCCAAAGGGTTGGTGCACCTGACCACCAGGGGGAGCATCGAGCTGCATTGGCTCACCGAAGGCGATCTTGAGTTCGTGGCGGGCCAGCTGGCGATGGTGGGGCTTTACAACCGGGGTGCCTGCGGCGGCGCGGTACGCGGCGTGGTCTGCGGCAGCCTGGCGGCGGCCGGGGCCCCTGCCTTGGAGGCCTTGGTGCGTAGGATCCACCGGCACTTCACCGGCAACGCGCGCTTCGAAAAACTCCCCAAGAAGTTCAAGGTGGGCGTGGAGGCGGACGTCTCAAGCGGGCGGCACCTGATCCAGGATCTGGGGCTCGTGCCGGCGGCGTCGGGGGAACCTTCGCGTTTCGACGTCTGGGCGGCCGGCGGCCTTGGGCGCGAGCCGATCCCCGGCTTCCTGCTGGCGCGGGACGTGGCCGAGGATGCGCTGATTCCGTTGATCGAGCGGGTGGCCCGGGTTTACCAGGCCAATACCCCGGCGGGGAAGCGTCTGAAGCACCTGATACGCGAGATCGGGCAGGACGAGTTTCGGCTGAGGGTCTTGGGAGACGCAGAGGAGATTTCCAGCGCGCCGACCCTGACGGGGAGCCTCGTTCCCGTGCCGGCGGACACGTCGGGGCGCCTGGAGGCGCATGTCTTCGCCGGCGAACTTTCCTGCCAAGGTCTCGTTGCGCTGGCGGAGATCACCCGGGAGTACTGCGGCGGGATCCTGATGATAACCGGCGACCAGAACGTGAAGATGCATCTCTCCGAGGGTGGGGAGCGCGAGAAGGCTGTCGCCGCCCTGGCCGCAGCGGGGTTTGCCGGGGAGAGCGCCAGGGAGAAAGTAATCTTCCGGGTCTGCCCGGGGACACACGAGTGCGTCATGGGGCTCTCTGCGACCCGCGAGGTCGCGGCGGCCGTGGTGGAGCAGATGGGGGAGGAGGCGCTGGGGCTTACCTGGGCCATTTCCGGCTGCCCCAACTGCTGCGCGCAGCCCCAGCTGGCGCAGGCGGGTATCGTCTCCTCCCGCCTCGTGACCGATCCGGCCGGGCGTGCGTCGCGTTTCGACCTGTACCGTCCCGGCGCCGGCCCCTTTGCCGAGCCGGTGCAGCAGGGGCTCACCCTGCCGCAGCTTTTGGCGGAGGTGAAGAAAATCTGAAAAACAGATAAAGATAGAGATAGAGATAAAGAAAACCCCAAAAGCTCTCAAAACCGAAAAGCAGATAAAGATAGAGATAGAGATTGAGGAAAGCCTAAAAGCCTTCTTTATCTTTATCTTTATCTGCAGTTAAGTTGCTCGTCCAGCAGGTCCCTCACCTTACCCAGCAATTCGCTGATGCTGATCGGCTTGGACACGAAGTGGCGCGGGTCGCCCTTGATCAGGCTGTCGGTGATGATGTCCGCGGTGTAACCGCTCATGAACAACGCCTTCACCCCCGGCCTGATCCGGGAGATCTCGTCGTACGCCTCTTTGCCGTTTCGCTTGGGCATGATCACGTCCAGGATCACCAACTGCACCTCCGCGGCTGCCCCCCGGAACGTCTGCACCGCATCTTCCCCGTCCACTGCCTTGATCACCCGATAGCCGAATTCCTCCAGGAGCTCTCCCACCATCTCCCTGATTACCGCGTCATCCTCGACCAGCAGGATGGTCTCGTCCCCACCCCGCAGTTCCTGGTCCGCCTGGGCCGCCTCCATCTCGGCAGGCGCATCGATGAGCGGCAGGTAGATCCTGAAAACGGTGCCGTGCCCCGGCTCGCTGTAGCAGTTGATGAAGCCGGCGTGCTGTTTCACTATCCCGTACACCATGGCCAGCCCCAGGCCGGTCCCCTTGCCCGGCGCCTTGGTGGTGAAGAAGGGCTCGAAGATCCTGTCCCTGGTCTTTTCATCCATGCCGACCCCGGAATCGGCGACCGCCAAAAGGGCGTAGCTCCCCGGGCGGCCGTAGCCGTGCTTGGCCACGAACTCCCGGTCCAGAGCCATGCTCTCAGTCGACAGGCTCAGCACCCCCCCCTCCGGCATGGCGTCCCGGGCGTTCACCACCAGGTTCATGATCACCTGCTCGATCTGGCCGGAGTCCGCCATGATGGAGAGCTCCTCCGGCGCAAGCTGCGACCTCAACTCGATGTTCTCCGGGATCAGGCGCTGCAAAAGGATGTCGACGTTGTTGATGATGGCGTTGAGCCCGGTGGGCGCGGGGTTGCCGGCCTGCCTCCTGCTGTAGGCCAAAAGGCTCCGGGTCAGGCTCGCCGCGCGCTCGGAAGCTCGCAGGATCTCGCCTACCTTGCGCTGCAGCGGGTGCTCCTCGTCCAGTTCCAGCTGCATCATGGTGGTGTAGCCGATGATGGCGGTGAGGATGTTGTTGAAGTCGTGTGCTATGCCGCCGGTCAGGGTGCCGATGGCCTCCATCTTCTGGGACTGGGTGAGCTGGTGCTCCAGCGCCAGTTTCTCCTGCTCCGCCCGGAGCTTCTCGGTTACGTCGTGCACCATGACGATCTCGGCGTCGACCCCGGCGAATTTCATCACCTGCGATATGGTCTCCACCAAAATGACGCTACCGTCTTTTTTCACGTGGCGCTTGAGCGGGGCACCCGCTGTGCTTGTCTCCCCCTGGGGGAGCAGTTCCAACCCCTCAGAAGAGTGCGCCGACAGGTCGTTCAGCTTCATCTCCAGGAACTCCTGCATGGAGTAACCGTAGTGCCTGAGCGCCGCGTTGTTCACCGCCAGGAAGGAGAGGGCCTTCAGGTCGTAGGCCCACATCGGGTGCGGGTTGTTCTCGAACAGCAGGCGGTATCGCTCTTCCGACTCCTTGAGCGATAGCTCGAACTGCCGGCGCTGGGTGATGTCCTCCTTGATGCAGACGAGGTGCGTGGCCTTGCCGTCCATGGTCTTGATGGGGGAAAGGGTGACCTGTTCCCAGAAAATGGCGCCCTCTTTCCGGCGGGCCGGGATTTCGCCGCGCCATTCCTTGCCTCGCCGCACCAGTTCGCGCAATGCCAGCTTGAAGCCGAGCTGGGCCTCGTGCGGCAGGAGCCGTTTCATGTCGCTCCCCACCAGCTCCGCGACTTCATATCCTGTGGCCTCGACCGTCATGGGGTTGACGTATTCGATGGTGCCGTCGAGCGTCGCTATCAGCACCGCGTTTGGGCTTTGTTCGATCACCCGCGACAGCTTGAGGATCTTGTCGGCCGCCTCCTGCCGTTCGGTCACGTCGTAGCAGGTGCCGATGTACCCGACGAACTCGCCGTCGATACCGTAGAAGGGGCGCCCCATGTCGGTGATCCAGCGGTAGCTGCCGCTTCTGTGCCGCAGCCGGTATTCCATCTGGAAGGGCCTGCGGTTTTCGACGGCGTCGAGGTAGGTGCGGCAGCAAAAATCCAGCTCTTCCGGATGCACCCCTTGCATCCAGCCGTCTCCCTGTTCCTCTTCCAGGGGCCGCCCGGTGAACTCCAGCCAAGTCTGGTTGAAGTAGTCGCACTTGCCGTCGGTTCCCGCGCGCCAGACCATGGCGGGGAAGTTCTCGAACAGCGTCAGGTAGAAGTCGCGGGAGCGTTCCTGTTCCAAGAGCATCTTGTTGAAGGTCCGCGCCATCTGACCGATCTCGTCGTCGGAAATCACCGGCGCGAGCCGCCGGGAGCCCTTAAGCGAGGGGAGCTGCTCCAGGTGGCGGGTGAACGACAAAAGAGGCCGGGTCAGGTACCCCATGAAGGGCCAGACGATCAGGATGGAGAGAAGCGACGCGGCGAGCGAGCCCGCCAGGAAGTAGTTCCTCGCCGTGTAAAGCGGCCCGTACACCTCGCTCAGCGGGTAGCTGACAGCCATGATCCAGTTGGTGGATTTCAACCGCTTCACCGAGCGCAGCACCGGCAGCCCGGCTACGGTGCCGCTCTCCCTGGTCCCCTCGTACCCTGCGATCGCCCGGTCCACCATGTCGTTGCTTCCGGGGGGGTCGCGGCGCAGCACCCGCTTGGGGTTCGGGTGCATCAGCACGTAGCGGTTGCTGTCGTAGAGGGAGAGGAAACCCTTCTGCCCCAGTTTCAGCGCGGCCAGCGACTGCAGGTACCGCTGCCGGCGCAGGTCGATGCTCCCCCCCAATATGCCGATGATCCGGTGCTTGGAATCGTATACCGGGGTACTGAACATGATGATGGGGTAGCTTTGCTTCTGGATCGAGACGAAAGGCGCTGAGACGGACATCTTCCCCGTCTGCATGGTCTGCTTGAAGTAGTCCCGGAAGGAGAAGTCTTTGCCGATGAAGTTGAGTCCCTCCGGGTTGGCGGCGATGAGCCTCCCGGTGTTCGAGAAGATGAAGAGGGAATTGTCGAAGAAAGCGCGCTGCTTTTTATGCGCATCGAGCAGCTGCTGTGCCAGCTTTTGGCTGCCCAGCGTTTCAGGGGTGATGCCGGCGGCGAGCTGGTCTAGGTCCGACATGAAGTCGAAGATGCGGTTGTCTACCTGATAGGCCAGGGAATCGAGGAGCGTGGACTGCTGCAGGGAAATGTTGCGTCTGAATCTTTGCTCGTAGTACAGCACCGAGCTCACGGCCGTCACCGACATCAGGAAGCCGACCAGCAGGAAGACGGCTAGTGTCATTTTGGTTTTCATGCTGGTGACGAGCACGGAAACTCCAAATCGGCTAGGCTGGGCCAGACGGAGGACCCAGTGTGTTCACACGGCGTAGATGGGACAGAGGCAGGCACCACTGTCTCAGTGCCTCACGGAAGTGGCTTCAACCAATACCAAACACGTTATATACGTTTTTGAAGAAATAACAATACTATAATTTGAATCAGCTTATGCCACAGAATGAAACACAATGAAGGGTCAGGCGGTAGACGGTTTGACAGTGATGCCTAACCATATTCAATAAAGATACGGCTTCAAACAGTGAATGCTTGAGCTTATTTTGCGGGGCGGCGCGGCAGCGGGAGTGGCGCTCGAAGGCCTACGCAGCAAAACCGTCAACAATCTGTCGCCATCCCTGCTTTTGTGGCCTAAAGTGGACAACCTTCAGGCTATTCCAGGTGTTTACGCGTAGAGCAGTGGTGGGAGTAGCTCTCGTATCCACTGCAGATGTGGAAAACCATGTTGATAACACACCCCTTGTGCCGGGAAGTTTCAGTAATGGAGACATCTCCAGCAAATTGCCGCAAATTTAGGCACGCCAAAACCGCGCGGAATGGGGCTCTGACATTCCATTGACGCTTGGGCACGGCGTAAAAAAAGGGGGGCGGCCGCCCCCCTTTTCCACTTCATTTATGTCTCAAAAGTCAGGCCATCACGATCAGAAGTTCCTCTTTCTCGACCTTGCCCCCCTCCTTGCAGCGCACCTCGAAGACGGTCCCGTCTTCCTTGGCCTTGATGTTGGTCTCCATCTTCATGGCCTCGGTGACGGCGAGGATATCCCCCGCCTTGACGGAGTCGCCGGTCTTCACGTTCATCTTGATCACCTTCCCCGGCATCGGCACCCCTACGTGCTTGGGGTTCGACTTGTCGGCCTTTTCGTGGCCGCAGTCGTCGCTTTGCACCGACTGGTCGCGCACGGTGACGCTCCTTGAGTTGCCGTTGAGCTCGAAGTAGATCTGCTTGGTGCCGTCGGGCTGGGTCTTGCCGACCGCATTCAGCTTGACGATCAAGGTCTTTCCGGGCTGGAGCTCGATGGAGGTCTCCTGCCCCGGCTCAAGGCCGTAGAAGAAGACCGGGGTCGGGATCACGGAGACGTCGGAGTACTCCTGGCGGTGCTTCGCGTATTCGACGTAGACGCTCGGGTACATGATGTAGGACATCAGTTCCTCGTCGTTCACCGGGTGCCCCGCCTTGGCTTCAGCCGTGGCGCGCTCCTTCTCGAAATCCGTCGGCTCCAGGAGCTCGCCCGGGCGGCAGGTGATGGGCTCCTGCCCTTTCAGGACGATCTTCTGCAGCTCCTCGGGGAACCCCTGGTACGGTTGGCCGATCATCCCCTTGAAGAAGCCGACCACCGACTCGGGGAAGGCGAGATCCGCGCCCGGCACGAAGACGTCTGCGGGCTCCAGGTTGTTCTTGACCAGGAACATCGCCATGTCGCCGACGACCTTGGAGGAAGGGGTCACCTTCACCACGTCGCCGAAGAGCACGTTTACCTTGTGGTACATCTCCTTGCACTCTTCCCAGCGCTCCAAAAGCCCGAGTCCCGCGACCTGCGGCTTGTAGTTGGAGTACTGCCCGCCCGGGATCTCGTGGTGGTACACCTCGGCGGTGCCGCTTTTGAGCCCGGATTCGAACGGGGCGTAGAAGTCGCGCACCGTCTCCCAGTAGTTGGCGAGCTGCTGCAGGCCGTGCTCGTTCACCTTGGGATCGAGCTCGGTCCCCTTGAGGGTCGCCACCAGCGCGTTCAGGTTGGGCTGCGAGGTGAGGCCGGAGATGGAGGAAAGCGCCGCGTCGACGATGTCGACACCCGCCTGCGCCGCCATCACGAGGAGGGCGCCGCCGTTTCCGGAGGTGTCGTGGGTGTGCAGGTGCACCGGGATGCCGATCTCCTCCTTGAGCGCCTTGACCAGCTGGTAGCCGGCGTACGGCTTCAGGAGCCCGGCCATGTCCTTGATGGCGAGGATGTGCGCCCCCATCTTCTCCAGCTCCTTTGCCATGGAGACGTAGTAGGAGAGAGGGTACTTGGTGCGGGTGGGGTCGGAGATGTCGCCGGTGTAGCAGATGGCGGCCTCGCAGATCTTGCCCGATTTCTGCACCGCCTCCATGGCCACCTGCATGCCGCGGGTCCAGTTGAGCGAGTCGAAGACGCGGAAGACGTCGACGCCGGATTCGGCCGCCTGGGCCACGAAGCGCTGCACCACGTTGTCCGGGTAGTTGGTGTACCCCACGGCGTTGGAGCCGCGAAGGAGCATCTGGAACAGCACGTTGGGGATCGCCTCGGAGAGCGCGTGCAGCCTCTGCCAGGGGTCTTCCTTCAAAAAGCGCATGGTGACGTCGAAGGTCGCCCCGCCCCAGAGTTCCAGCGAGAAGAGGTCGCTGGCCAGGTGCGAGGTCGGCTCGGCGATCTTCAACAGGTCGTGGGTTCTGACGCGGGTGGCCAGCAGCGACTGGTGCGCGTCGCGCATGGTGGTGTCGGTCAAGAGCAGGTGATTTTGTTCCATGACCCACTTGGAAAGCCCCTCGGCACCCTTCTCGCGCAGGATGTCGCGGGTCCCTTTCGGCCTTTGGGCGAAGGGGGCGATCTGCGGCACGGTGGCCTCGATGAGCTCCGCGGAGCGCAAAGGCTTCGCGACCCCCGGGGAGCCGTTGACGATGACGTCCCCCAGGAACTGCAGCACCTTGTTGGCGCGGTCCTTCTTCTCCGGGATGACGAGGAGCTCGGGGTGCTGGTCGATGAACGAGGTGTTGCAGCCCCCCGCGAGGAACACCGGGTGCGTGATCACGTTCTCCAGGAAGCCGATGTTGGTCTTCACCCCGCGCACCCTGAACTCCTGGAGGCTTCGGTCCATGATGTGCGCGGCCTCGGCGAAGGTAAGGCCCCAGGCGCTCACCTTGACCAGCAGCGAGTCGTAATGCGGGGTGATCTGGGCGCCGGTGAAGGCGTTACCGGCGTCAAGGCGCACGCCGCATCCGGCCGAGGAGCGGTAGGTGGAGAGCGTCCCGAAGTCGGGGGCGAAGTTGTTCCCCGGGTCCTCGGTGGTAATGCGACACTGGATGGCGTAGCCGCGCATCTCGATGGACCCCTGATTCGGGATGTTGATCTCCGGGTCGGAGAGCCTCTTCCCTTCCGCGATCAGGATCTGGGCCTGCACCAGGTTTCTGCCGGTGATCATCTCGGTCACCGTGTGCTCCACCTGTATGCGGGGGTTCATCTCGATGAAGTAGTACTTGCCGTCCTCGTCGAGCAGGAACTCCACGGTGCCGGCGTTACGGTACCCCACCTGGTTCGCTATCTTCAGCGCGTCGGTGCAAAGCGCTAAGCGGGTGGCGCCGGGAAGCGCCAGCGACGGCGCGAATTCGACCACCTTTTGGTGGCGGCGCTGGATCGAGCAGTCGCGCTCGTAGAAGTGCACCAGGTTCCCGTAGGCGTCGCCCAGAACCTGCACCTCGATGTGCTTGGGGTTTTTCAGGTAGCGCTCCAGGAAGACGGAAGGGTCGCCGAAGGCGGCCTTTGCCTCGCTGGAGGCGGACTGCAGCCCCTCCAGGAGTTCCTTCTTGTCGGTGGCGACGCGCATGCCGCGGCCGCCGCCTCCCGCCGCCGCCTTGATGATGATGGGGTAGCCGTGATTCTTGGCGAAGATGAGGGCGTCTTCCTCGTGGGTGATCGGCTCCTCGGTCCCGGGCACGGTGGTGACGCCCGCCGCCTTGGCGACCTTCCTGGCGGCGACCTTGTCGCCCAGGGCGCGCTGCATCTCGGCGGTCGGTCCGATGAAGGCGATGCCGTTGGCCTCGCATTTCTCGGCGAATTCGGCATTTTCGGCAAGGAACCCGTAGCCCGGGTGAATGGCGTCGACTTCGCGCTTCTTCGCCAGCGCGATGATCTCGTCGATGCCGAGGTAGGCGTCGATGGGCGCTTTCCCCTTGCCGACCAGGTACGCCTCGTCCGCCTTGTAGCGGTGCAGGGATAGCTTGTCCTCTTCCGAGTAGATGGCCACCGTGCTGATGCCGAGCTCGGTGCAGGCGCGGAAGATCCTGATTGCGATCTCTCCGCGGTTTGCCGCCATCACTTTCCTGAATTTCCTTGCTTCCATTGCTTCTCCTTTGGGGGTAATTTTTTTACCGTGAGTAAAAGTTTGAGGGCAATTTTTTTACGAGAATAAAACAAAGTGGCCAGATTGGTAAAGCCAATTTCCGTTTAAAAAATGAGGGCTTAGTACCCTACCAGAAGGCCGGCCCATATAAGCATTTTTGCAATCCCTTTGTCAACTTGGAACTGTGTTTTATTGTATACCTTCCGTCTTGCCGTACTTGTTTTCCGGCAGCCGAAACAGGGAAGGCAATTTTGCTTGCCTTTAGGCGGCCGACTATCTATCTTGGCGCGATGATCATGCAAGGAACAGCGGTAAACGCGGTGGCAATTGTTATCGGCAGCGTAGTCGGCCTAAAGGCCGGGCACCTGATCCCCACCCGGGTGCGGGGCACCGTGATGGCGGGAGTGGGGCTCGCCGTACTTCTCATCGGGTGCCAACTGGCCCTGAAGAGCCGGGAACCGATGATCATCATCGGCTGCCTGATCGGCGGCGGCATCATCGGCGAGCTTTTGCGCATCGAGGAGCGCCTGGAGAAGCTGGGGAACTGGATCGGCGACCGTTTCCAGGGAAGCGGGCAGGTGGCCGAGGGGTTCGTCACCGCGAGCCTTCTTTTTTGCGTCGGCGCCATGGCCATCATGGGGTCGCTGCAGGACGGCCTGGGTTCCCGCCCCGAGATCCTCTACGCCAAGGCCGCCCTCGACGGCATCACCTCCGTGGCTCTCGCCTCCACACTAGGCGTCGGCGTCCTCTTCTCGTCATTGGCCGTTTTCGTCTACCAGGGGGCCATCACCCTGAGCGCGACGCTGGCCCAGCAGCTGATGACGCCTGCAGTGGTGCAGGAGATGAACGCCGTAGGAGGGCTGCTGATCCTCGCCATAGGACTCGATCTTTTGGGGATGAAACGGGTTCCGGTGGGAAACCTTCTTCCCGCCGTGTTCCTGGCGCCCCCCCTGGTCATGCTCTTTGCCTCCTCCTGACCCGCCTCGCGGGACTCAAAACCTTGACAATCACTTGTGCAATTGAATAACATGCCGTGTTTGCTTCGGCGTTCCACCTTCGCCTACGGGCTTCGGTGGACACGTCGCCCTTAGTCCAACTCTCCTCCCCCCGGAGGGGGGAGGTCGGGAGGGGGGAAGAGCCAGCGGGAAGAACAGGGTGAAGAAGATGGCTGCCCCCTCCCTGACCCTCCCCCTCCGGGGGCGGGGACTCGTGAGCTAAGATGACTCTTTCAGAACCAGCGACGCTTTCGCTGAGGCTCCGCAGAAGTCCCCTTTTCAGGTGGGTAGCGTGCAACACCCATCGGTAGCGACAGGCTGTCGCTTAGATTAAGTAAATGCAGGGAGAATAACTTTGGCTTGGAAAGCAATCGGCATTTTTGATTCCGGCGTCGGCGGACTCACCGTCCTTAAGGAGGTGGTGCGCGCGCTCCCCCAGGAGGACACCATCTACCTGGGCGACACGGCACGGGTCCCCTATGGGACCAAGTCCCCGGAGACGGTGGTGCGCTACTCGCGCCAGATCACCCGTTACCTGTTGAGCCGCGACATTAAAGTCCTGGTGGTCGCCTGCAATACCGCATCGGCCGTGGCGCTCTCGGCTCTGCAGCAGGAGTTCTCCATCCCCATCGTTGGGGTGATCGAGCCCGGGGCGCGCGCCGCAGCCGCCGTCACCAAGAGCGGCAAGGTCGGCGTCATCGGCACCACGGCGACGGTCGCCTCCTCAGCCTATACCAAGGCGATCAAGCGGATCAATCCGGAGATCGAGGTGGTGAGCCGCGCCTGCCCCCTGTTCGTGCCGCTGGCCGAGGAGGGGTGGGTGGATAACGAGGTGGCCCGGCTGACCGCCGGCATCTACCTGGAGGACCTCAAGAAGCACGGCGTCGACACGCTGGTGCTTGGGTGCACCCACTACCCGATCCTCAGGAAGGTGATCGCCGAGGTGATGGGGCCGGAAGTGACCCTGGTCGACGCTGCGGAGCAGACGGCGCTCACTGTGGCCGGGATTCTGGCCGAGCAGGGGCTTTTGCGCCCCAAGGGGGAGCGGGGAAACCACCATTATTACGTGACCGACATCCCTGCAGGTTTCATCAGGATCGGCAACCGCTTCCTGGGTGGGGATTTCGGAGACGTCTACCAGGTGAACCTGGAGCAGGAACAGCAGGAGGAAGAAGTTGAAGAAACGGACTAACAGAGCCAAAGGGACCCTGCTCATAGCCTTCCTGGTCTTCGCGGTCGTGGTCGGCTTGCTGGTGTTCAGGAAATACGAGACGGCCACGCGGGTGAAGCCGCCCGCTCCCGCGGAACGGGCACCCGACATCCGGCTGGTCGCGCTTTTCTTCGGCGCGCCCGACGGCTCCGGCCTCCTGCGCGAGGGGCGCGAGATCGCGGTCGAGGACACGACGGACGACATGCTTGCCAGCGTAGTGGACGAGCTGGTGGTGGGCCCCTTGGGGAGCCTCGCCCCCACCCTGCCGCATAACGCGCGCGTGCTAGGTGCCCACCTGAAAGGGGACCTGGCGGAGGTGAACTTCAGCCACGAGCTGGTGGAAGGGCTTCCTGAGGGAAGTTCCGCCGAGATGACTGCGGTCTACTCTGTGGTCGACACGGTTGCCACCAACTTTCCCCAGGTGAAGGGGGTGCGGTTCCTGATCGACGGCCAGCCGGCGAAGGAGCTCAAGGGGCATCTCGACCTCTCCGCCCCTATCTCGCCCGACTACACGCTGGAGAAAAAATAACTACCGTTCAAGGTTCAACGTTCAACGTTGCCAGCAGCTTTTCCTCTCGTTAGGGAACCTGCGGGGCAGCCGCCGTACCTCCTCCGGTGGCCGGAACGGGGTGAACGCGTCGAACGTTGCACTTCGAACGTTGAACGGATTTTTTGATCTCGTTCCCGAGGTCCACCTTGGGAACGCAAGGCCTGCCGAAGCTCCAGCTTCCAGGGGACTGGCTCCGCCAGGTGCCTGTCCCCCTTGGCAATGTCTCCCTAGGCAAAGCTGAAGCTTTTGCGCCGCATTGGGTTCCCAAGCTGGAGCTTGGAAACCAGGAGACGTTAGGGGACCTGCGGGGCAGCCGCCGTACCTCCTCCGGTGGCCGGACGGGGTGAGCGCGTCGAACGTTGAACTTTGAACCTTGAACCTTGAACGGATTTTGGGAGGTTAGATGAAGATGCCTTTTATGCAGGCGGTTAAAGAGCGGGTGCTGGTTCTGGACGGCGCCATGGGGACCATGCTGCAGGAACGCGGGCTGAAGCCGGGGCAGTCCCCGGAGGAGATGAACCTCACCGCAGCCGACGTGGTCGCCGGGGTGCACCAGGCTTATCTGGACGCCGGCGCCGACATCATCGTCACCAACACCTTCGGCGGGACCAAGGCGAAGCTGGAACATTACGGCCTCGGCGACCAAGTGGCGCGCATCAACGCCGAGGCGGTGAGGATCGCCCGCGAGGTGGCTGGCGAAAAGGCCTACGTGGCAGGTTCCATCGGCCCCACCGGCCGCTTCCTGGAGCCGGTCGGCGACATGAGCTTCGACGAGGCAGTCTCGCTTTTCCGCGAGCAGGCACAGGCGCTCGTCGACGCCGGCTGCGACCTGATCAGCTTCGAAACCTTCCTCGACATCAAGGAGATCCGCGCCGGTGTCATCGCGGTGCGCGAGATCTCCAAGGAGATCCCGGTCATCGCCATGCTCACCTTCGAGGAGAAGGGGAGAAGCGTCCTCGGCACCCCGCCCGAGGCTGCCGCCATCACCCTGGAGGCGGTGGGCGCGACCATCGTCGGCTCCAACTGCGGCTTAGGCCCTGAAGGGATCTACCAGATCCTCTCCGGCATGAGGGAGGTCACCGCGCTCCCGCTCATCTCCCAGGCGAACGCGGGGCTCCCGATCCTCAAGGACGGAGTCACAATCTTCCCGGCGACCCCGGACGAGATGACTTCCTACCACGACCGGCTGATCGAACTCGGCGTCCGCATCATCGGCGGCTGCTGCGGCACCACCCCCGCCCACATCGCCGCCATCAAGAAAGCGCTCGCCGCGAAGCAGACTCCCTTCGTCCCCAAGAAGGAGGACGGCACCACCTGGCTCTCCAGCCGCGGCAGCTTCGCCGCAGTCGGCTCCGCCCATCCGGTGGCGCTCATCGGCGAGCGCATCAACCCGACCGGCAAAAAGCTCTACTCGCAGGAACTCAGGGAAGGGAAGGTGAGCTACATCCGGCGCGAGGCGCTGGAGCAGACCGGGCTCGGCGCGACGCTTCTCGACGTGAACGTCGGCACCCCGGGGATCGACGAGCCGGCCGCCATGGAACGCGCCGTCTTCTGCATCACCGGCGCAGTCCAGACGCCGCTGGTACTCGACTCATCCTCCCCTGCCGCCCTGGAGGCGGGGCTTAAGGCCGCCGACGGCAAGGTGCTCATCAACTCGGTGAACGGCGAAGAAAAGAGCCTCGCCGCCGTCCTCCCCCTGGCCAAGAAGTACGGCGCGGCGCTGGTCTGCCTCACGCTGGACGAGGCGGGGATCCCTGCGGAGGCTGCGGGGCGGGTCGCCGTCGCCGAGAAGATCGCCGCTGCCGCTAAGGCCGCAGGGGTGAAAAGAAGCGATCTCGTGGTCGACTGCCTCACCCTGACGGTGAGCGCCGAGCCCAAGGGGGCGCTGGTGGCGCTGGAAGCGGTGCGCCAGGTGAGCGCGCTCGGGCTCAACACGACGCTCGGCGTTTCCAACATCTCCTTCGGCCTTCCCTGCCGCCCCCTCATCTCCTCCACCTTCTTCTCCTTGGCCATGGCCGCCGGGCTCACCTCGGCCATCGTCAACGTGAAGGAGGCGCCGATGATGGCGGCCTGGAGAAGCTCCATGGTGCTGCTGGAAAAGGACGTCAACGCGGCCTGTTACATCGAGGCCTACAAGGGGCAGGCGGTCGGCGCCACGGTGGAGCCAGCCGCTGCCGCCGGCGCAACCGGAACCCGGGTCGCAGCCGTCGAGCCGGAAGGTGTCCGCGGGCGCCTGGCCAAGGCGGTCATCAACGGCGAAGCGGACAACGTGGTGGCGCTGGTGGAAGAGGCGCTGGCCGAGGGGCTGACCCCGATGCAGATCAGCTCCGAGGCGCTCCTGGTCGGGCTCGACGAGGTGGGAAAGCGTTTCGGCTCCGGTGAATTCTTCCTGCCGCAGGTGATGGTCTCAGCCGACACCATGAAGACCGCTTTCGCCCGGCTGAAGATGGAACTTTCCACCGGCGGATTGCAGAGCATCGGCAAGATCCTGATGGCGACCGTCGAGGGGGACATTCACGACATCGGCAAGAACATCCTGGTCACCCTCCTGGAGAACAACGGTTTCGAGGTGATAGATCTGGGCAAGAACGTCCCGGCCGACCGCATCCTGTACGAGGCGCGTGCCCACCAGGTGGATGCCGTCGGGCTCTCCGCGCTGATGACGACGACCATGGCGCAGATGGACAAGGTGGTCAAACTCCTGAAGGCCGAAGGGGTGAAGAGCTTCACCATGGTCGGCGGGGCCGTGGTCACCCAGGAATACGCCGACGAGATCGGCGCCGACCTCTACGCCAAGGACGCCATGGAGGCGGTAGCCCGCATCAAGAAACTGCTGGCAAAATAAAGCTTTTCGGCGGCAACCCGGCTGGGGGAGCGCCCTAATATCGCTTGCAACGATCCTTCTGCTGTGCTAACTTGCGGTCGGGTTCCGCCATTTGGCGTAGAGGTAACACGATGGTCGTAGGTTTCAACCATAACATCAGGTACAAAGGGGAATTGTTCCACGTCCAGACCGAGGACAGCGGCATAGCAAACCCCCATATCATCACCCTTCTTTACCGGGGCGGAACCATCCTTGCCTCGGCGAAAACGAGCTACGCCGACATCATCAAGACCGAACAGCTTGAGCTGGTGGTCGAATCGATCATGAAAGAGCAGCACAAGGAGATGATGCGGCGCCTTAAAAACGGGGAGTTCGACGCCAGGATCTTCCCGGACGGGGCTCCGGCCTGCGCGGAGGAACCCGCCGCCAAGGAGCCGCCCCCCGAAAAGCAGAGCCCTCCGGCAGAACAGGCGCCCAAGCAACAGTCCGCGCCCGCAGCCAAAGTCATACCCCCGGCACAATCAGCCAACCGTAGCCTGGACGAGGTGATCCTCGATTACCTCATCACGGGCGAAGACAAATAAAGCCAGCCTGAAAGGAACCTTCGTGAAAGAAAAGATTGCAGATCTGGAGGAAAAGGCGAGGCGCCTGCGCGTCGCCATCGTGAAGACGCTGCACAAATCGCAGTCCGGCCACACCGGCGGGTCGCTCTCGGCCATCGACATGGTGTGCGCCCTGTACTTCCACAAGATGCGCCATAACCCGCAGGACCCGTCCTGGGAGGGTAGGGACCGCTTCGTGCTCAGCAAGGGGCACGCGGCGCCGGCGCTTTACGTCACCTTGGCGGAGTGCGGCTACTTCCCGGCCGAGGATCTGATGATGCTGCGCCGCCTGGGGAGCCACCTCCAGGGGCACCCGGACAGCAAGGGAACTCCCGGCGTCGACGTCTGCACCGGCTCGCTCGGGCAGGGGCTTTCCATGGCCAACGGCATGGCGCTCGGCTTCAAGCTCGACGGCAAGGACAACCGCGTCTATGCGGTCCTGGGCGACGGCGAGCTCCAGGAAGGGCAGATCTGGGAAGCCGCCATGGCCGCCGGTCACTACAAGAGCGACAACCTCTGCGCCCTGATCGACTCCAACGGCCTGCAGATCGACGGCGACGTCTCCAAGGTCATGAACGTGGCCTCCATCGGCGATAAGTTCAAGGCCTTCGGCTGGAACGTGATCGAGATCGACGGGCACGACATGGGTCAGATCATCTCCGCTTTGGATAAGGCCGAGGCGCACAAGGGGGCACCCACCGCCATCATCGCCAAGACGGTCAAGGGCAAGGGGGTTCACCTGTTCGAGAACAAGGCTTCCTACCACGGCGTCACCCCGAACGACGAGGAGCTTCCCGAGGCGCTCAGGTGCCTTGGCTGCTGCGACTAAACTTCATCGGCATGCTGCCGGGACAGGAAACAGCCCCCTCCCTGACCCTCCCCTTCCGGGGGCGGGGACGTTGGGCGGCAGACCACATACCAGAAAGGGAATCGATATGATCGCAACGAGGGACGCCTACGGCGAGGCGCTGGCCGAGCTGGGAGGCGAGAACGATAAGATAGTGGCGCTGGACGCGGACCTCTCCGGGTCCACCAAGACCGGCGTCTTCGCCAAGAAATTCCCCAACCGCTTCTTCAACATGGGAATCGCCGAGGCCAACATGGTGGGAACCGCCGCAGGCTTAGCCTCGGTAGGGAAGATCCCTTTCCTCTCCACCTTCGCCATCTTCGCCGCCGGCCGCGCCTGGGAGCAGATCCGCCAGTCGCTCGCCTACCCGAAGGCCAACGTTAAGGTCGTCGCCACCCACGGCGGCGTCACCGTGGGCGAGGACGGGGGGAGCCACCAGTCGGTCGAGGATATCGCCATCATGCGCGCCATCCCCAACATGACCGTTATCGTCCCCGCCGACGGCGAGGAGACCAAGGGGGCCATCCGCGCCGCCGCGGCCTACAAGGGGCCGGTCTACGTGCGCCTTGGGCGCAACAAGGTCGCCAACGTCTTCCCGGCAGGTCACAAGTTCGAGATCGGCAAGGGGAACGTCGTTGCCGAAGGGAAGGACTTAACCTTCATCACCACCGGCCTCATGACCGCCCAGGCGGTAATCGCCGCGGAGAAGCTGAAGGAAGAAGGGATCTCGGCGCGGGTGCTGCACCTGGGGACCATCAAGCCTCTCGACAAGGAGCTGGTGCTTAAAGCAGCACAGGAAACCGGAGCCATCGTCACCGCCGAAGAGCATTCCGTCGTTGGCGGGCTCGGCGGCGCCGTAGCCGAGTTCCTGGGCGAGGAATGCCCGACCCTGATGAAGCGGGTCGGCATCTACGACCGGTTCGGGCTTTCCGGCAAATCCGACGAACTCCTCAAGTATTTCGGGCTGAACGCCGAGACGCTGATCGAGCAGGCGAGGGAGATCGTTTCGAGGAAGAAATGATGCGCAGGGTGCTTGCGTCCAGCGGCGGCTTCACCTACATGACGGTTCTCGTCATCGTGGTCGTGGTCGGCATCGCGGCGTCGCGTGGCGCCATCGTCTGGAAGACAGCCATGCAGCGGGAGAAGGAGATCGAACTCCTCTCCCGCGGCACGCAAATCCGGGACGCGCTGAGGCGCTGGTACAAGGTGAAGGTGGTCCCGGGGGCGACGGAAGTCACACAGATCGACCCACGGGTGCCAGAACCTCCAAGCCCCCCGGAGCTGAAGGCGCTCTTGAAGGACCCCAACCTCCCCGGGAACGTACGATACCTCAGGCCCATCGCCCTCATCGACCCGATGAGCGAGAAGCCCGAGAAGGAATGGGACGTCATCAGGGAAAACGGCAAGATCGTCGGCGTCAAGAGCAGCAGCGAGAAGGAGCCGCTCAAGCAGGGGAACTTCCCCTTGGACCTGCACCCGGCCGACTTCGAGAAGAAGAAAAAGTACAGCGAGTGGGAGTTCCGCTACAAACGCGTTGCTCCCCCCCCTGGCACCAAGACGACAGCCATCCCAGGCGCCACGCCCGCCGGCCAGCCGGCACTCCCGGGGAACGCTGGAAGATAAAAGAAGCAAAGGCTGATGCCGCGCCCCCGTCCAATCCTGGAACCGGGGGCGTTGTGAAAAGATTCACCCACTCAACCGGAGGCACTCCTGATTTTCAAGAGTCTGACATCGCGGGTCATCGTGCTCTCCATCTGTCTGCTCGTCTTCGGTATCGGGACCTTCGCCTTCCTGACGCTTCGGCGCGAGCAGATGCAGCTCGTCAATTCCGCTCGCGAATCGAGCGAACTCCTCTTGAACACCATCGAACGCTCCCTCTACAACTCCATGAGGATCGGCAACACCGAGGACGTGAAGGTGATCCTGGAGATGGTGGGGCAGAGCGAGAACCTGGTGGGGGTGCGCATCTTCCATCCCCACGGGGTCATCCTGAAGTCCTCCAACCCCAACGAGGTCGGGCGGGTGGTCGACGAGCGCGACTACAAGCTCTTCCTTGACAACAAGCGCGAAGGCGTCTTCAACCTTGACGGGCACGGCGAGGTGCTGGGGATGGTTAAGCCGATCTACAACGACCGTCAGTGCAACCTCTGCCATGGTTCCAAGAGCCGGATCATCGGTCTTTTGAACGTCAATTACTCCCTGACCGAGACACGGAACCGGATCGTGGAACTGACCAAGCTCTTCGTGATGTCCACCGTCGCCATCATCGGCTTTCTCTCCCTTGCCATCTCGCTGGTCATGCTGAAGTTCGTCAAGAAGCCGTTAACCCAGCTTGCCAAGAACATGGCGCGCGTGGAGGCGGGGGATCTCTCGGTGCGCATGACCCCCGAGGGGAAGGACGAAATCGGGCGCCTGATCGTCTCCTTCGACTCCATGGTGGATCGGCTGGACCGGGCCAAGAAGGAGCTGGAGAACTTCCATTTCCAGCAGATGGAGCGCGCCGACCGCCTCGCCTCGGTGGGAGAGATGGCCGCCGGCATCGCCCACGAGATCAAGAACCCGCTTACCGGCATCGCCGCCGCCATCACGGTGCTCAAAGACGACTTCGCCCCGGAAGACGGCCGCATCCAGATCATCGGCGAGGTGCTGGAGCAGATCTCCCGGCTGGACAAGACGGTGAACGACCTGCTCTTCTTCGGCAAGCCCACCGTCGCCGAGCCGACCTGCACCGACATCAACTCGGCGCTCAAAAAGATACTGGTCTTCGCCTCGCAGCACCGTGGCGGCAAGAACATCGAAAAGCGCCTGGAACTGTCCGAAAATCTCCCCACCGTCTATGTGGACCCGAAGCAGATCCAGCAGGTCTTCCTGAACCTGTTCCTGAACGCGGTCCAGGCGATGCAGGCTGGGGGGACGCTCACCGTGAAGAGCGGGCTGGCCAAGGTCGAGGGGGTCGACATGGTGCAGGTGCGGGTGACCGACACCGGCCAGGGGATTCCGCCGCAGATCCTGGAGAAGATCTTCACCCCGTTTTTCACCACCAAGGCGCAGGGGACCGGTCTCGGCCTCGCCATCAGCCACCGCCTCATCGAGCAGCACGGCGGGAGGCTTTCCGTGGTGAGCCAGGACGGAATGGGAACCACCTTCACCGTGGAACTCCCCGCCTACTGCCCCGGGCAGCCGGGGTACTCCGGGCCTGACGCGCCCCCCCCGACGGTGTGCCAGTAAAGAGCGCCAGCAGAAACGACAACAACCGGTCCGCCACCGGATCAGTTGCAGCGGGAAATAACCTTAAGGAGCCGGAATGCGCAAGATAAAGATTATGGTCGTCGATGACGAGCACCTGATCCGCTGGTCTTTGGAGCAAAACCTGAAGAAGCAGGGATACGAAGTGGTCACCGCGGGGACCGGCGAAGACGCGCTCCGTCTGGCCCGCGAGGAGCAGCCCGACCTAGTGCTTCTGGATTACCATCTTCCCGGGATCAACGGTCTGGAGGTCCTGCAGCGGATCAAGGAGCTCGACGAGGACATCCTGGTCATCATGGTGACGGCGCAGGGGGGGCTGGAGACGGCCGTCAACACCATGCGCCACGGCGCCTATGATTACATCAACAAGCCGTTCAACCTGGACGAGATGGCGCTGGTGATCCGCAAGGCGCTGGAGACCTCGGAGCTGCGCCGCGAGGTGGTGCAGTTAAGGAGCGAGCACAAGAAGCAGGGACCGCCCACAATCCTGGGTAATTCCAAGCACATGAAAAACGTGCTGGAGATGATGGCCAAGGTCGCCAAGAGCGACGCCTCCACCGTGCTGGTGCAGGGGGAATCGGGAACCGGGAAGGAGTTGGTGGCGAAGTACATCCACTACGAGTCAGCCCGGGCCGAAAAGCCGTTCGTGGCCATCAACTGTGCGGCCGTACCTGCCACCCTTCTGGAGAGCGAGCTTTTCGGCCACGAGAAGGGGGCCTTTACCGATGCGAAGAACTCCAAGAAGGGTCTTTTCGAGCTGGCCGACGGCGGGACCGTGTTCCTTGATGAGATCGGGGACATGGAAATCGGGATGCAGGCGAAGCTGCTCCGCTTCCTGGAGGACCGGACCTTCCGGCGCATCGGCGGCTCGAAGATGATCCCGGTCGACGTCAGGATCGTCTCAGCGACCAACAAGGACCTCCTGAAGGCGATCGAGGACAAGAGCTTCAGGAACGACCTCTACTACCGGCTCCAGGTGATTCCGATCTTCCTCCCCTCGCTGCGCGAGCGCAAGGAGGACATCCTGGTGTTGGCCAACTACTTCATCGAGGTCTTCTCCAAGGAGTTCGGCAAGCCGACCAAAGGGATCTCCAGCATGGCGGAGAAGCTCCTGGTGGAATACAACTGGCCCGGCAACATCCGCGAGTTGAAGAACGTCATCGAGCGCGCCATCATCCTGGGTAACGACGAGAACCTCCTTTTGGAGAACCTGCCGCTGGAGATCGTCGCCAAGGCGAGTCAAGTCACCGTGCCGCTCACCACCTTCAAGCTCCCCCCCGAGGGGATCGACATCGAAGAGGTGGAGCGCGAGTTGATCAAGCAGTCGCTGGAGATGACCGACTATAACCAGTCCAAAGCCGCCAAGAAGCTGAACCTGGGCATCGACGCCTTCCGTTACCGGATGAAGAAATTCGGGTTCCTTAAGTAGTTAGCCGATAAACTTCGATCTATCGCTGCTCTGCTACCGTTGAGCTTCGGCGGAAAGTCCCCCTTTACACGTCCCCGCCCCCGGAGGGGGAGGGTCAGGGAGGGGGCCTCCTGTTCATCCCCCCTCCCGACCTCCACCCTCCGGGGGAAGGAGAGTTGGGAGAAGAGGGCGCACGCGTCGGGGGCAATCCGTACATATACAGGCCTTACCTGCAGCACCTGCAACAGCGGCGAGCACCCGAACGGGAGCCCGCCGCACTCAATTTCCCCCCCCCGGGGGATGCAATGGAGGTTGGAGGTAACTCCGCGCACCTGCCGGTGCGAGGCCGCAAAGAACCGCTGGTGCGACGCATGAGGATGAGAGAGCTGTCAAACCCCGAATCCGACCGTCGAAGCATCCTGCGATGGGGAGGCCTCGCCGCGTCCCTTGCCCTTTTTCTCGTGGCGCTTCTGGCCCCGGCGCGCCCGGCCTCCTCGTCCTATCTGGAGTTGCCTCCAATACCTGCCGCATCCGCGCCTCAAACCGCAGCACCCTCCCCACCTGCCGCATCCGCTTCCCAAGCCGCAGCGTCGCCCGCGCCTGCCGACGCCGTCGGATTCCAACTCGCCCCCGCGCCGCGGGACGCTGAAACCGCACGTTTTCGCAGCCAGTTCCGCGCCGAGTACCCCATCGAGCCTTGGACCGCGCTCGGCGACCTTACGCCCTCGTTCGTCCTGCAACAGGGGGAGTACGGCGGCCGCGGCTACGCCGTCCTTGCCGAGATGGGGGACATCCGCATCAAGCAGACTCCCAACACCCTTAACGAAGCCGCCGGTCGCGGCGGTCGTTTCGCCCTTCTTACCGGCAACTCAGGCAACACCGCGAAACTGGAGACCTTCGCCGCCTCCGGCCAGCACGGCGCCACACACGACGACCTGTTGGTGGGTGCGACGGGAGAACTCTCTCTCATGGGGGATAGCGCCCGGTTCAAGACCATCCTTTTGAGCGGCCGCAGGTCCCTGTACAGCGAGGGGCGCTGGCCGTCCGGCGCGGAAAAGGGTGACGTGCTGGGGCTGGTCGCCGCCGTCGATCCCTTCGGCGGCAGGCTCGCAGCCGAGGCGGAAATCGACTACTCGAGCTACGACGGCGACACGACTGACGAGACCGCGGCCACGCGCGACTCCGCCCGTCGGCTCAAAGTAGGGGGAGGATGGGGCGCCAGCCGCTACAGCGCCCTCTATGAGCGAACCGGCCCGCGCTATCGCCTCCTCACCGGCTGCGGCCCTGAGAGGGACACGGAGGGGGTAAGCCTCGGGTTCGGACACGCCTTCGAGCTCCATTCCTTCGACGTCAAGCTCTCCCGTTACAACGACAACACGGAAAAGAACGACCTGTCGCCAAGGCTCTACCGGTACGAGGGGCTGGTGGACTACCACTTCAAGGTGTTCAGCAAGCTGCAGCTTTCGCTGCAATACAAGAAGAGATTCGTCGACAGCACCAAGGAACCTTTGGGGTATCTCCCCAAGGAGGTGGAAGAGGATGCGGTCTCTGGGCAGCTTAACTACCTGACGGGAAGATGGGATCTGGGGCTTAGGGGTGGGGTGTCGCAAAGGACCGACAAGCTGCACCGGCAAAGGGAGTCGAGCACCGAGAGCATCGGCTTCCTTACCAAATTCAGCGCGGCAGGCGTGACCGTTTTGCCGGATCTCTCCCTGAAGCGGGTCACGGATTACAGTTCCAGCCAGCGCACCGACCAGTATGCGGTGAACCTGGGGCTGAACGGGACCCTGTTGGAAAAGCGGCTCGACTACGAGGTGAAGGGGGGGTACAAGCAGGAGCGAACCGGCGTCCCCGGGACCGGGAAACAGGTGGTGGGAGCCAAGGTGAGGGCGGCCTATCCGCTGGCGCGGCTTTTCAAGTGGTTTCATCCCCCTTCACTGGGGGTGAAGGGGGAGTTCAAGGAGATCAACGACCGCGGCGCCGACAGCAGGGAGAGCGATTTCTCCCTGCTGATCTCGCTGGACGGCGGAAACTTCTTGTAAAAGCAGATTAAGAGTGAAACAGATTAAGATTAAGAGAAAGCGGCAGACAAAGGCCTTTAGTCTTGATCTCAATCTTAATCTTAATCTGTTTTATCTCTGGTCTTTTAGATCTTCACCAACTCGTACTTCCTGCTTCCCATGCCGATCTTCTCGGCGTGCTCCAATTGCACTTCCCAATCTATCTCGGGGTGGACGCCGCGGAACTTGTCGCCGCCGGGCTCGTGCCCGCTGGCAAGTGCGGTGTCCTGGTTGCCCCGCGCATTGTTGACCAGGTCGGCACAGGCCTGGTCCAGCGCTACCGGGTCTGCGGAGGCGCAGATCCCGATGTCGTTGACGATGGGGGCGTCGGCGTGGCCGTAGCAATCGCAGGCGGGGGAGACCTGGGTGATGAAGTTGAGGAACAGGGTCTTACCCTTCTTGCCGTGCAGCGCCCCTTTGGCGTACTCCGCCATCTTGCGCATCACGAGCGAGGCGCTTTCGTTCCACTGGATGTTGATCGCTTTTCTCTGGCAGGCGGTAATGCAGCGGCTGCAGCCGACGCAGGCCGCCGGATCGATCTGGGCCTTTCCCTCGATGATGGCGATGGCGGCGTGGGCGCACGACTTCAGGCAGGCCTCGCAGCCGTTGCAAAACCGCTCCCCCACCTTGGGCGCCACGGTCGAGTGCTGCTGCATCTTGCCGGTGCGGCTGGAACAGCCCATGCCGAGGTTCTTCAGCGTTCCCCCGAAGCCGGTCAGCTCGTGGCACTTGAAGTGGGAGACGGCGACAAGCGAATCCGCTTCGAGGATCTCGGCGCCGATATTCACCGTCTTCAGTATCTCGCCGTCCACCTGGACGTCTTTCGCGTTATGCCCCTTGATGCCGTCCAGCATGATGAGCGGCGCGCCCACTACGGCGTAGGCGAAGCCGTTCTCGATGGCACAAGTCAAGGCCGAAACCGCCTCCTTGCGCTCGCCGGGATAGAGCGTGGAGGAGTCGGTGAGAAACGGCTTCCCCTGGCAACCCTTGATCTCGTCCACCACGCGGCGCACGAAGATGGGGCGCACGAAGGTGTGGTTCCCCCTTTCGCCGAAATGGACCTTGACGGCGACCAGGTCCCCCGGCGCCACGGCGTCCTCGACTCCCGCTTCCTTCATGAGACGACCGATCTTCGCGAACAAATTCTCGCGCGCCCCTGCCCGCATATCGGCGAAAAACACCTTGCTGCTCATCGTTCAACCCCTCCTTAAGTCCCCGGCAAATTCTCAGCCGGCTGCCCGAAGTTTTAATGATTGCGATTGGTATCACATATTAGGCGCCAATTCAACAGTCGCCAAGTTTTTCTTGCCGTGGCCGTAAAATATGTTATTTATTAAAAATTCTGACCGGACCAGGTAAGGAATAAAGGCGAAGAGCCGCCAGTAGCGGCATTACATCCGGTTCCGGTTCAGGCTGCGGGTGATGTAATGATCCTCGCACCATTAAGAAGCCGGAACCTTTAGCTCTCCAAGCTCCTCGGAAGAGGAAGGGGGCAACATGGAAGAGACAAAAATCAAACTGGAAAAGGGAGTGCGGATGATTGAATGTGATGAGCGCGAACTCTGGATCCTTGGGCTCGGGGACAGGGTCGAGAGGGGGGCCGTCGTGTGCAGTTACCTGGCCGAGGGAGGGCACCGCGCCAGGACGGCGAAGGTTTCCGAACTGGCCAACTGCACTCCGAAGGCGGTTCTGCTGGATCTTTCCCCGTGGTCGGACGACGGGTGGGGTGTGCTCCTTGCCCTGAAGGAAAACCCCGAGACGCGGGAGATCCCGATCCTCCCCATGTACCTCTCGGAGATAGGGCAGGTGGGGGCCGTGTTCCCGGTAGCCGGTTTCTTCACCCTCCCGATCGACCAGAAGTACCTGGCCAAGAAGCTCAAGCAGTTCGGTCTCACCGACGAGTCGGACGATTACGATCTTCAGGTGATGATGGTGACCCGCAAGGGGGAGGAGGATGTCCAACACGCTATAACAAAACTCGGTTTCGAGGTCGTCAACGCCTACACCGGCAAGGAGGCGGTGGCGCTGGGGACCATCGTGCACCCTTACATGATTTTCTGCGCGCTCATGCTTCCGGACCAGGCTTCCTTCGAGCTCCTGGAGCGCTTCCGCCTCTACCCGCAGACCCGCAACATCCCCTTCTTCGTGCTCTTGAAGGGGGCGATGAAGGAAGGAGAGCGGATGGCGATGAGCCGCAGCATTGAACATCTGGTGCGCAAGAGCTGGCTCAGCCGTCAGGAGTTCCTCGCCTACTTCAAGAGGGGCAAGGAATAAAGTAAAGGCTCCCCACCCGTTTTGAACCACCCCCCAAGGGGGTACGGCATTTCACCGTACCCCCTGTTTTTTTGCCGATGAGCCACCGAATCCCAACCACCTTCCTGCTTGACATCTCATGATATTTGGAAAGAATTAGCGTCTGTTAATAAATACGAGCAGGAGCTAGCGACCCTTTCGCACCCTTTAGCTATACCGAGGCCTTGCGAAACGGGACCGCACATGGAGGCGTCATGGCAACGACAACGAGCGATTACCTGGTGCAGCGGCTTTACGATTGGGGGGTGCGGCGGGTGTACGGCTATCCTGGCGACGGGATCAACGGCGTCATGGCCGCTCTGCGCAAGCAGGTGGAGCGCGTCGAGTTCATCCAGGCGCGCCACGAGGAGGAGGCGGCCTTCCTCGCCTGCGCCCATGCCAAGTTCACCGGCGAGGTCGGGATCTGCATCGCGACTTCCGGACCGGGCGCCATACATCTCTTAAACGGCCTCTATGACGCGAAACTCGACCACCAGCCGGTGGTGGCAATCGTGGGGCAGCAGGGGACCACGGCGCTGGGGTCCGATTACCAGCAGGAGGTTGACCTCATCTCGCTTTTCAAGGACGTCGCGCACCACTACGTGCACATGGCGAGCGATCCTTCCCAGATCCGCCACCTGATCGACCGGGCCATCCGGATCGCCCTCGCGGAGCGGACCGTGACCTGCGTCATCCTCCCCGACAACGTGCAGGAGATGGAGGCGGTGGAGTCGCCGGAGCGAAAACACGGCACCACCTTCACCGGCCTTGGCTTCAGCCGGCCCGACGTGACGCCTGCGCGCGACGACCTGGCACGGGCGGCGGAGGTCTTGAACGCGGGCAAGAAAGTCGCGATGCTGGTAGGCGCCGGGGCGCTGGGCGCTTCGGACGAAGTTGCCATCGCCGCCGACATCCTCGGTGCCGGAGTCGCCAAGGCGCTCCTAGGCAAAGCGGTCGTCCCGGACGATCTCCCCTTCGTCACAGGCTCCATCGGGCTTTTGGGTACGAAGCCCAGCTGGGAGATGATGATGGAGTGCGACACGCTCCTCATGGTCGGCAGCGGCTTCCCGTACTCCGAGTTCCTCCCCAAGGAAGGGCAGGCGCGCGGCGTGCAAATCGACATCAGCCCGCGCATGCTGGGGCTGCGCTACCCCATGGAGGTGAACCTGCAGGGGGATAGTCTCCTTACCCTGAGGGCGCTGATTCCGCTATTGGAAAGAAAAAGCGACCGCGGCTGGCGGCAGGGGATAGAGAAGAACGTCCGCGAGTGGTGGGAGATCATGCAGGCGCGCGCCATGCTCTCGGCCAACCCGATCAACCCGCAGCGCCTTTTCTGGGAGCTCTCCTCGCGCCTCCCCGACAACTGCATCCTCACCTGCGACTCGGGCTCGGCGGCCAACTGGTACGCCCGCGACGTTCGCATCCGCTCGGGAATGATGGCGTCTCTGTCCGGCGGGCTCGCCACCATGTGCCCCGGCGTCCCCTATGCGACGGCGGCGAAGATAAACCACCCGGACCGCACGGTCGTCGCCATGGTGGGAGACGGCGCCATGCAGATGCTCGGCATCAACGGGCTCGTCACCATCTCCAAGAACTGGAAGAGCTGGAGCAACCCGCGCCTGGCGATCCTGGTTCTGGACAACAAGGACCTGAACCAGGTTACCTGGGAGCAGCGGGTCATGAGCGGCGACCGCAAGTTCAGCGGCTCCCAGGACATCCCTCCCTTCCCGTACGCGCGCTACGCGGAGATGCTGGGGTTGCAGGGGATCGAGCTGGACGACCCGCAACTGATCGGGGCCGCCTGGGATCACGCACTGAACGCGGACCGGCCGGTGGTTATCGACGCGCATTGCGACCCGGACGTGCCGCCCCTTCCTCCGCACATCACCTTCGAGCAGGCCAAGGGCTTCATGTTCTCCCTGGCCAAGGGGGACCCCAACCTAGGCGGCATCATCAGCCAATCGGTGAAGCAGATGATGTCGACCCTGCTGCCGCGAAGAGAAGAGTAGCCGACGGGGAGGCGCCATGGCAGCGGATGCGAAGATAGAGCAGGTTGAAGCGCAGGCCTACAGGATCCCGACCGAAGACCCGGAAAGCGACGGAAGTTACCGCTGGACCTCGACCACTCTCGTAACGGTGCATATTCAGGGCGGCGGCGCGCGAGGGTTCGGCTACAGTTACGCCGACGCAGCCGCCGCTACCCTGATTACCGGCAAGCTCGCCCAGATCATCAGCGGCCGAAACCCCGTCGATATCCCCTGCTGCTGGCGCTTGATGCTGGATGGGGTCAGGAACCTGGGCGAGCCGGGAATAGCCATGCTCGCCATATCCGCAGTGGATGCGGCGCTTTGGGACCTGAAGGGGAAGCTCCTGGAGCTTTCCGTAGTGGACCTCCTGGGGGTGGCACGGGAGGCGGTAACGGCCGCCGGCGTTTCCTGGTTCGAGGAGCCGGTGGTCCATCACGACTTGGAGGGGCTCAGGATCTTGCGGGACCGGACCCCGGCAGGCATGGAGATCGCAGCGGGAGAGTACGGCTTCACCCTCCCGTACTTTCGCCGCATGTTACAAGCGGGCGCAGTCGACGTGCTGCAGGCGGACGCCACGCGCTGCGGCATCACCGGTTTTCTCCAGGCTGCGACCCTCTGCGAAAGTCATCACCTACAACTTTCGGCGCATTGCGCCCCCTCGCTGCACATCCACCCCTGCTGCGCCGCTCCGACCCTGCGGCACCTGGAATACTTCCACGACCACGCAAGGATCGAGAGCATGCTCTTCGACGGCTTCATTCAGCCGGTTGAGGGGAAGCTCGCGCCAGACCGCAGCCGTCCCGGCCTCGGTATCGAACTGCGGGAGGGAGAAGCCAGCCACTTCAGGTTCTGACCCCGCGCACTATCAAACAAAGGAGTCCTGCCATGCCCCAACCTGAGGAGAACGAGATATTCGTCGCGACCCAACTGAATCCGGGAGCGCTGGAGGCCGATCTCAGGTACGCGCTGGACGCCGAGGTCCGCTTCGACGCGGGAAGCCGCGCCCTCTACGCGACCGACGCCTCCAACTACCGCCAGATCCCCATCGGGGTGGTGCTTCCCAGAACCACCGAGGCGGTGATCAAGACCCTGGAGATCTGCCATCGCCACGGCGCCCCCGTGGTTTCCCGCGGCGGCGGCACGGGGCTCTGTGGCCAGACCTGCAACGTGGCCGTCGTCATCGACCACTCGAAATACCTGAACCGGATACTGGAACTCGACCCAGAGAAGGGGTTCGCCTGGGTGGAACCCGGGGTGATCCTGGACCAGCTCAGGGAGCAGGCGGAGAATTACCATCTCACCTTCGGGCCCGACCCCGCCACGCACACCCACAACACCCTGGGTGGCATGATCGGCAACAATTCCTGCGGCGTCCATTCGGTCATGGCGGGGCGCACGGTAGACAACATCCTGGAACTGGACGTAATCACCTACGACGGGGTCCGAATAACGGTGGGAGAGACGACGGACCTGGAACTCGAGGAGATCATCGCCCAGGGGGGACGACGCGGGGAGATCTACGCCGGTCTCAAATCGATACGGGACCGGCAGGCTAAGAGGATACGGGAGAGGTATCCGAAGATCCCGCGCCGGGTTTCGGGCTACAACCTGGACGAGCTGCTCCCGGAGAACGGCTTCAACGTGGCGCACGCCCTGGTCGGGACCGAAGGGACCTGCGTCACCATCTTGGCGGCGAAGGTGCGCCTGGTGCACAGCCCCCCCGCCCGCTCCATCCTCTTGCTGGGCTACCCCGACGTCTACTCAGCAGGCGACCACGTGCCTGAGATCCTGAAGTTCGAGCCGGTGGGCCTGGAAGGGCTGGACGATCTCCTGGTGAAATTCATGCAGAAAAAGAAGCTGCACCCGGAGGACATCGAGCTGCTGCCGCCGGGAAAAGGGTGGCTCCTGGTGGAATTCGGAGGCGAGACGGAGGAGGAGTCGGACCAGAAGGCGAAAGACGCCATGGAGGCGCTGAAGAAGCTGAAAGACCCTCCCAGCATGAAGCTGTTTATCGACGAGAAGGAAGAGAAGAGGATCTGGGAAGTCAGGGAGTCGGGTCTTGGCGCGACTGCGAACGTCCCCGGATTCCCCCTTAGCTGGCCCGGGTGGGAGGACGCGGCGGTGGCCCCGGACAAGATCGGCGGCTACTTGCGCGAGTTCCGCAAGCTTCTCGACCGGCACGGGCTGAACGCTTCCCTCTACGGCCACTTCGGCGACGGCTGCATCCACTGCCGCATCTCCTTCGACCTCTTCTCCGCGGAAGGTGTGGCCAACTTCACCTCTTTCCTCGACCATGCCTCCGACCTCGTGGTCAGCTACGGCGGCTCCTTTTCCGCCGAGCATGGGGACGGTCAATCCAAGGCGCTCTATCTGCGCAAGATGTACGGCGACGAATTGATCGAGGCCTTCCGGCAGTTCAAGGGTCTGTGGGATCCGCAGTGGAAGATGAACCCGGGAAAGGTGGTGGACCCGTACCACCCGGACCAGAACCTGAGGCTCGGGGTGACTTACGACCCCTGGCAGCCGGAGACCCGCTTCCGCTTTCCCACAGACGAGACCAGTTTCGCCAGGGCGACCTTGCGTTGCGTCGGAGTAGGGGAGTGCCGCCGGACCCACAACGCCTTCATGTGCCCGAGTTTCCAGGCGACCAGGGAGGAACAGCACACGACCCGCGGTAGGGCGCACCTTCTCTTCGAGATGTTCCGGCGCGATTTCATCAAGGACGGCTGGCGAAGCGTAGAGGTGCGCGATGCGCTGGAACTATGCCTCTCCTGCAAGGGCTGCAAGGGGGAGTGCCCGGTCAACGTCGACATGGCCGCCTACAAGGCGGAATTTCTCCACCATCACTACCACAACCGCCTGCGTCCCCGCCCCGCGTATTCCATGGGGCTCTTCGGCATCTGGGGGCGGCTCGGCGCCGGCATGCCGCGGCTTGCCAACCTGGTGAGCCACGCCACGCTGCTGTCGGGGGTGGTGAAATGGATCGGCGGCATCGCCTCCCAGCGGAGCATGCCCACCTTCGCTCCCGAGAGCTTCACCTCGGCCTACCGGCGCCAAGAGAAGCAGCCTGAGCAAAAGGGGAAGGAGGTGGTCCTCTACCCAGACATCTTCAACGACTGCTTCTACCCCGAGATACTCCACGCCGCCTGCGAGGTGCTGGAGCGTTTCGGCTACCAGGTGATCGTACCCGACCAAAATCCGCCGGCGGTGCGCCCCCCCATGGATTACGGGATGCTCGACTACGCCATGAAGCGTATGGAAGAGGTGATCGACCAGTTGAGCCCGTACGTGCGTAGGGGGATTCCGGTGGTGATTCTGGAGCCGAGCACGGCGGCGGTCTTTCGCGACGAGCTTCCGGAACTGCTGCCGGAACACCAGGACGGAAAGCGGCTGACAGCGCACACCTTCCTCATGAGCGAGTTCGTGCTGCGCGAAGGGCTGACGCCGCCGAACCTCCCCGGCAAGGTGCTGCTGCAGGCGCACTGCCACGAGAAATCGGTGTTGAGCCTGCACGCGAAGGCTGCGCACGAGCTATTGGCGAAGATGGGGCTTTCCGTCGAAGAGCCGGAAAAGGGATGCTGCGGCATGGCGGGATCGTTCGGTTTCGAGAGCGGGAAGTACGAGGTCTCAATGAAGATAGCCGAGGCCAACCTGCTGCCGGCGGTGAGGGAGGCGGGGGCGGAAACCTACATCGTCGCCGACGGTTTCAGCTGCCGCACCCAGATCCAGCAGGGGGCAGGAAAAAGGGCCCTGCACACGGCGGAACTGCTGCATCTTGCCTTCACCCGCACCCTCCTCCCACCTCCAGCAAAATGACCCATTCAACAAAAAAGGGGGACAGGCTACTTTTCCAAAAGAAAAAGTAGCCTGTCCCCTTTTCACTCTTTTTACCCTTTGGATCCAGCGGGGGGGCGGCAATAGGGACCATGTACCCCGCGGAACTGCTGCAGCTGCCACTTTACCCGCGCCTTCTACGAAAAGGGGACAGGCTACTTTTTAAAACAATAAAGTAGCCTGTCCCCTTTTTTTACGTTCTACCTGTCGGCACTCTCCAGTCGAACCCCGCATATTCTAGCTGGTAGGATTCCGGATGCTCCCGGATGGGTCGTCCGGCTGACTCCCCGAGGAAGCCGGCGACGAAGACCGCTACGTCGTGGGGGCTTTTGCCGAAGTCGTCGTACCACTTGAAGATTCGCGACAGCACCAGCACCTTGCGCTCCGCGTCGACCTTCGCCTCCCGCTCCAGAAAACTCCGTACGGCGGCGTTGAGGTCGGCATCCAGGCTCTCCGGGCGGAGCGGGGTCATAGGCGCGGAGGAGGCCGTCCCGGTGCAGATGGCGCAAAGAAAGCGCGGATCGCTGAGCCGGATGGAGTTGGCGAGGCGGGGGTCGCCGGCCGGAAGGGGAGGGATGAGCCAGCCGGGGGAGGGGCGGTTCCCCCTCAGGATGCCGTGCAGGATGATGTCGGCGGTGAAGAGCTCGTCTCCTATCCGGCAACCCAGCCGACGGTAAAAGCGAGGTACTTCCCGCACCGATTCCTTCACCCGCAGGGAAAGCACCCCGTGCAGGACCAAAAGGTTGAAGAGATTGCACCAGAAGGAGATCTTCTCCTGCCGCTCTTGCAAGCGCGCCAGATCGAACCACCGCAGTTGGGCCAGCATTTTCCCCACCCGTTTTGCCAGGTCGCCGCTCCCGTCTTTCCCGTAACCTGGATGGCAGCCCCCCTCCCGCACTACCTCGTCTACCAACTCCGCTAAAAGGACCGGATCGAATCCCGCCTCCACCTCTTTCTCCTCCTCCTGCAACAGGAGGTATTGCTGCTGCTTAGGGTTGCGGCGCAGCTCCCCGCTCACGTTGGTGACCATGGTGGCCGCGGTGATGTAGGCCTCGTGGCTGAAGGCCTGGGGGAAGTTTCCCAGCTGTTCCTGCCAGATGGGATCGTACTCTTCGGCGAGGAGGTGCAGCGAGCCTGCAACCTCTTCCACCTTATTCAGCAGCAGCTCCGCCTCCTCCAGCTCGTGCTGGTTGGCTAGGTTCGTGATGAGCCACAGGGTGCAGGCGAGGAAAGTCCCTTCCCGTCCGGGTAACCCGTCGTCGGCGTGGTAGCGGTAGATGAATCCGTTGTAGGATAGGTCGAGCCGGATCGCCTCGACAGTTGCCAGCATGCGCGGGTCCTCGTAGGGGATGAAGCCGTTCATGGACATGAGCAGGGAGCTCGCGTCCAGCGCGTCGGTCTCGTAATGCAGCACGAAAGCCTGTCGCTGCGCGCTCCAGCCGTGCTGCATCACGTCGTCGCGGATCTCGTCTCGCGTCCGCTCCCAATCTTCGCCGGGTTGACGCCCGGTCCGCGCCGCGATGTTAACCCCCCGGTCCAGCGTGATCCCGCACATGGCCTTCGAGTGGACGTAGTGCCTGGGGTCGCTGCGCATCTCCCAGATGCTCCAATCCGGTTCACGCCAGTGATGTTTGGCGAATTCGCACATGAGCCCGAGCCCGTGCCACATCTCCTCGGTGACCTCGCGGTCGAGGCTCACCAGGTGGTCGGCGCCCATAAGGACATGACCGTAGATGCTGAACTGCTTCTGGGTAGCCGCCCCGTTGCCTATGCGGACCGGCTTCGAGCCGCGGAATCCCTCAAGGTGTCGCAGTTCGAATTCGTTCAGATTTGAGGAGCCGTCCATCCGATACATCACCTGCAGCTCGTTCTGCTTGTTCTTGACGATGACCTTTTCGATCCAATCGAGGTATTGCTCCGTTTCGTTGACGTGTCCCACCTCGAAGAGCGCGGCCAGGGCCATGGAGGTGTCGCGCACCCAGGAATAGCGGTAATCCCAGTTGCGCACCCCGCCGATGGTCTCGGGAAGCGAGGTTGTCGCCGCCGCGGCCATGGTCCCGCGCGGCTGGTAGGTCAAGAGCTTCAGCGTCAAAAGCGAGCGGATCACCTGCTCGCGGTGCGGCCCAAGATCGTTGAAAAAACCGGTGCCGCTCCCGTACAGCCAGTTGCGCCAGAAATCGAGCGTCTCCACCAGCACCCTCTCGGCATCAAGCTCGGAAAACCGGTCCGGCTCCGACCTCCCGTAATAAAGCTGCAGGGCGATCCGCTCCCCCTCATGCAGTTCCCAGGTCCCTTCTGCGTGCCCGTTGTTAAGCGTAAGCTTGCCGGAGGTGCAAAGCCGCAGCTGTTCGCTCCCCGACGCGGCCAGGACACACTGCCCGGGGAGGATGGTGAACTCCGGCCTCCCCCTGCCGTAGTCGAACCTCGGGTCGAAGCTGACCTTCACCCGGACCCGGCCGCGGTCGACCTGCAGCAGGCGCACCAGCAGAAACTCGTGGGGTTGCGGCTCCCGGTCCGACGGCGGCGGCACCTGCATGAAATCGGTCAAGGTGTAGCTTCCGCTGCGGGTGCGGAAGCGCCCCGCGAGGATGTTGGAATCCTCCAGGTAGCCAAGGACCGAGTCCCACTCCCCCTCGGGGGTGATGGAGAAGGAGCCCCCGTCGTCGGCGTCCAAAAGCGCCGCGAAGACGCTGGGGGAGTCCAGGTGCGGCAGGCAGAGCCAGTCGATGGCTCCGTCATTCCCGATGAGGGCGACCGAGTGCATGTTGCCGATGATCCCGTAGTCGCTGATCTTTTTGTACATGGCCTCTGCCTCCCATGCCGCGGCGCACCATTTGCGCCGTCACCTGCCACCTAGCGGTTGCGCCTGGCTTTCGCGCCTAGCGCCGCCCCGGCGGCAAGCCCCGCCGCTATCGCACAAAGCGCCCATCTGTTCTGCACCAGCCAGACCTGGGGCGAACTTCCCTTCGCCCGATCATCGAAGCTACCGTGCGCGCCGAAGGGGCCGGGTACGCTCTCCCAGAGGTTGGAGGGGCGGTTTGGGTCTTCCGGTTCACCGGTTTGTTGTGAGCGGTAGCCGGTTCTCCCGAGGTACAAGTCGGCGAAGCCTGCCACCAGCTTGTTCCCCCACATCGCCTTCACCGTCGGCATACCGACGTAGATCTCGCGGCGGCGGTGGTGCGAGGCCCAGAGGATGGCGTCGGCGGCTACCTCCGGCTGGAAGATCGGGGGGACCGGCTGCGGCTTGTTGGGGAGCCTCGACTTGACCCAGGCGAACTGCGGGGTGTTCATGGCGGGAAGCTGCACCATGGTCAGGTGCACCCGGCTTTTGCTGTGGATCAGCTCGCAGCGGATCGAGTCGGTGAAGCCGCGCATGCCGTGCTTCGCGCCGCAGTAGGCGGACTGCAGCGGGATGCTCCGCTCCGAAAGCGCGGATCCCACCTGGATCACCATCCCCCGGTCCCGCGGCAGCATGCGCTTCAACGCCGACATGGTTCCGTGCACCGCCCCCAGGTAGGTCACCTCGGTCACCCGCCGGAATTCCTCGGGCGTCATCTGGTCGAAGGGGGAGAAGACCGAGGTCATGGCGTTGTTGACCCAGACGTCGATGGGGCCGAATTCCTGCTCCATCTGCGCCGCCGCCTGCTCCACCTGCTGCGGGTCGGCGACGTCCGCTACCAGTACGACCCCTTTCCCCCCCAGCCTTTCGACCTCGGCGCGGGCCGCCTCCAGCCGCTCCCGGTTCCTGGCGATGAGCCCGATGCAGGCATCCTCGCTGGCGAAGGCATGGGCGATGGCGCGCCCGAGTCCCGCGGACGCCCCGGTAATCACCACGTTTCTCGTCTTCGAGTCCGTCATAGCTACCTCCGTTTCCGTCTCTTAGGATCCCGACAGGGTGCCGCTTTGGGGCGCGACAGCACGACAGCGGCAGTCTCTGCCGTCCCGGGAACGACAGATAGAATACCTTATGTGAATTTGTTAATCCAGCTGGCCGGGGTTATTCATTTGTCCAAATGCCGAAGTCGGAGGGGGAAACAGGCAGAAACAGGGATAGGCAGAAACAATGAGGAAGAAACAGCCAGCGTCCCATGAGGATCAGGGGGAAACTGGCGGTCACAGATGCCGGGGGAAGTTCCTGGGGGGGGCGGGTAGTAGTTGGGGCTTTACTTTCTTTTTTTCTCGAAGCTGCGGCGGCGGATCACCTTTACTCCCTTCAGAATGAAGCCAGGGAGCGAGACCGCAGCGCTTTCCAGCTTTTCGGGGTCGAACTGGGACATCGGCTTGCCTGTTTCCACCTTCAGCGAGCCGCTCTTCTCGATCCCCAGGATCTGGCTTGGATAGATGCTGCGGTATCCGACAATGAGGAAGCTGACCATGCAGGCGATGGCGGCGTGTGGGGCGATGGCGGCCCCGAAGAGTTCCATGGCCATGACTGAGGCGGCGATCGGCGTGTTTGCAGCCCCGGCAAGGAGCGCCGCCATCCCAATGGCCGAAAACGTCGCCACCAGCGGCTCGTGCAGCAGCACCGCGAAGAGGTTCCCCGCCGCGGTACCTATGAAGAAGATAGGGGTGACCACGCCGCCGCTCCCGCCGCAGGCGAGCGTTATCGAAGTAGTTAACATCTTCATGAAGGTAGAGCCCATCGGGAGCACCGCGCCGTTTAGCCCAGCCTCTATGGAATCGACGCCAAGCCCCAGGTAGCGCAGCGACACGAACCTTCCCACCAGTACCAGCAGGCCCCCCCCAAATAGCGCCTTCGCCACCGGGTGCCAGGAAAGGCGAGCGAACAGGCGGTGCCCCCACTGCATGATCTCGATGAAAATGAGCGCGATGAGGCCGCACCAGATCCCCAGCATGAGCATCTCGGCGAAGTTCCAGCCGGTGACCTTCGGGAAGATGGTCACTGCCAGATGCGGATAGGTGACCCCCAGAAGCGTAGCCACGTGGAAGCCGACGATCCCCGCCACGAAGGAGGGGAAGAGCACGTCGTAGAAGACCTGACCCAGCACCAGGACCTCGACGCCGAAAAGCGCCCCGGCTATCGGGGTCCCGAAGACGGTGGCGAATCCGGCGCTGATGCCGCAGATGACTATCTTGCGCCGGTCGACGTCGTTGAGCCTGAGCAGCGAGGCGAAGCCCGAGGCAAGGCCGGCGCCTATCTGTGCGCAGGGACCCTCCTTGCCGGCGGAGCCTCCCCCTGCCAGGGTGATTACCGTGGCCGCGAGCTTCACCGGCACCACCATGAGCGGGATTCTCCCCATCCGCTGGTGCACCGCCTCGATCACCTTTTCCGTCCCGTGGCCGGTCGCTTCCGGCGCCAACCACCGCACCAGGAGCGTGCTGGCGACCAGCGTGACGGGGAGCAGCAGGTAATAGTCAGGGAAACGGGCGTATTGGTCGGAGGTCCAGGCCAGGGAGCGGAGGAAGGCCGCGGTGCCGCATCCCACCAGAACCCCCACCGCCGTGGCGTAGGAGGCCCATTTGAGGACACTGGCCAAAAGGGTCAGTTGCACCATGAGGTTTTTGCGCATTGCAGTTCCTTGGCTGCCGCCTGTGAAAAATTGGGGGCGGACCAGTGCTATCGATCACCCCCCTCCCGCCAGGGAGGGGGGGCTTTTCGGCTGCGACATTCTAACCGGACAACACTGGGGGAACAGGTTCAACAAAAAGGGCCGCCATTGGCGGCCCGATTCGCATCTCTTATCGGACGATGACAAACTCGTCGCGCCGGTTCTTGGCCCAGATCTCCTCGCCTTCTCCTTTGACCGCAGGTTTCTCCTCGCCGTAACCCACAACCGACAGTTTGCTGGCGGGGAAGCCCAACGCTTGCAGGTACTTCTTCGCGCTCTGGGCGCGGCGCTCGCTCAGGGCGAGGTTGTAGTCGTCGGAGCCGCGTTCGTCGGTGTTTCCCTCGATCCGCAGCGCGGCTCCCGGTTTCGCCTTCAGTTTCTCCAGGTTCGCCGCCAAGGTGGCGCGGGCCGTGTCGCTCAAGAGGGAGGAGTCGAAATCGAAGTAGATGGTTTCGAGCGCGTCCGCCTGGGAAGCGCCGGCCTGGGCCTTGCCGGCAACAGATTGCTGGCTCTGCGGCGGGATCGATTCGCTGGAGATCTTCGTGGCGGGAAGCGGCGCGGCGGCGGGTTGCACGGCTGCGGCTTTCGCTGCCGGCTGGGTGGTCGCGGAGGTAGCGGCGGTGGTCGCGGAGGGCGCGATAGGCTGGTCTACCTTCACGGTTTGCTGTTTTGCGCAACCGCCGTAGATGAACATGCCGGCGCAAAGGACGGGAACGAGCAGCTTCATGTTGGTCTTGGTTTTCATGTTTTCTCCTTTGATGGACTTCTGAAATGGGCAAGTAATCTTCCGCATTCGCGGAAAGCTCTCCTTTGAAGAAAGGAGATTTAACTGGGATTTTCTCTTTGTTCGCGGTGACGCACGACGCATTGCGGCAGGCGCACGACGCACGTAAGCGCGCACAGCTCCCTCGGCAATGGCTGCGTAACTAATACTTAATAGCGGTGAATCAGGAGCAGTGGGTGGGGGGAGCCCGGGAGAGGTTGGGGAAAAGGGGGTTGATGCCGGTGCAATCGAAAGCGGCCTGGAAATGAGCGCCGTACCGGACATCGGGACGCGGCACGGAGTGCTTCGCGGGGAGGGCTAAGAGGTCGAAGGACTTCTTCACTTCCTCCTGGCAATTTTTGAACTGTTTCTCGATGAAGACCCGGTTGGTCGGCTTCGCGCGGTGCGGGCGCGAAAGGTCGGGCACGCGCATCCCCGTGAACGCGATGCTGATCACGGTGACGCATGCCACCAGCAGCAACAGGCTTTTTTGGGTGAGGTGGTTTTTGATCATAGGTGGTGTGCCGGCCGGGATTTCGTTGAGGACACGCCCTTATACCGCATCGCCTTAAAAAAGACAAGCAAGCTCAGGCATAGTCTCTGACTTATTTGATGCAGACGCGCCGCACCTCGTGGATGTCGGTGAGCCCCTGGAAGCACTTCAATATGCCGTCCTGTTTGAGCGTGGTCATGCCGTCGGCGATCGCCTGCTTCCTCAACTCCGCCACCTCGGCCTTGGTCTTGATCAGCGCCTTCATCTGGTCCCCGCAATCGAGGATCTCGTGGAGGCCGAGCCTCCCCTTGTACCCGGAGCCGTTGCACTTGGCGCATCCTTTGGCCTTGGAAAGTGTGATGCCGGACGGATCCATTCCCAGCGCCCCGAACTCCGCCTCGCCGTACTCGGTAATGATCTCTTTTAGCTCCTCTTCCGTCGGGCGGTAGCTTTCCTTGCAGGCGCTGCAGAGCCTGCGGGCCAGCCGCTGCGCCAGTATGCAAAGAAGCCCGTCGGAGAAGCTGAACGGGTCGAGCCCCATGTCGAGGAGCCTCGTCACCGTCTCCGGCGCCGAGTTGGTATGGAGGGTCGAGAAGACCAGGTGGCCGGTCAGGGAGGATTCCACCCCTATCGAGGCCGTCTCCTCGTCGCGCATCTCCCCCACCATGATCACGTCCGGGTCGGCGCGCAGAAAGGCGCGCAGGGCGGTGGCGAAGGTGAAGCCGATCTTGGCGTTCACCTGGACCTGCCTGAGCCCCTTCTGGGTGATCTCGATGGGGTCCTCGGCGGTCCAGATCTTGGTCTGCGGCGTGTTGATCACCGAGACCGCGGAGTGCAGCGTCGTGGTCTTGCCGCTGCCGGTCGGGCCCACCACCAGGATCAGCCCGTACGGCTTCTTGATGCAGTCGGTGAACACCTGCCGGTTGCGCTCGGTGAGCCCCAGGTTGTCGAACGGGATAGGCTCGCCCGAGGCGAGGACCCTGAGCACCACGTCCTCCAGCTGCCCGGCGCTGGGTAGGGTCGCCACCCTGAGCTCGATATCCTTGGGGCCGAACTTCTTGAAGTCGATCTTGCCGTCCTGCGGCTTTCTGCGCTCCGCGATGTCGAGCCCCGCCATGATCTTGATCCTGGAGGTCAGGGCGTGCTTGTACTTGTAGGGGATGCGCTGGTACACCGCGCACCTGCCGTCTACCCTCAGCCGCACCGTCACGTCCTCGCGCCCCGGCGCAGGCTCGATGTGGATGTCGGAAGCGTTTTTTTCGTGGGCTTCGCAGATGATCTTGTTCACCAGCTGGACGATGACGCTGTCCTGCTCCGAGACCTTCTGCACCTCCTGCTCGATGGTCGGGTCCTCATCGTTGTCCAGCTTGCTCAACAGGTCGGAGATGCTGGCGGTCGGCCCCTCGTAGCTCTCCGCAGCGAGATGGTAGTAGTGGTCGATGAACTTCCCAATGTCCTCCCTGAAGGCCCCGACGAAGCTGATCCTCTTGTACTCCTGGAAGACGAACTTGATCAGGTCCTGCTTGGCCAAGTCGGTCGGGTCCTCCATCGCCGCCTGCAGCACGCTGTGATCGATCTTGACCGGGACCCAGCGCTCCTTCCTGAGGCGGTCGGGCTTGGTCTTTTTCAAGACGTCGTCCAGCCGCGGCAGGTCAGGGTCGAAGGAGACGAACTCGGTGCCGAAGTTGAGGCTCAGGCACTTGATCATCTCCTCGCGCGGGATGTTGTAGTCCCGCATCAGCACGTGGTCCAGCCCAATGGCGGCGACGTCCGGGTGCGCCGTCGCCTTCTGGATGTCTGCCTCCTCCAAGAGGTTCTTGTCCAAAAGGTAGTTGTAGCGCGACTTGTTCCGGATCAGCTTGGCCGAGGCGGCCAGCCGGAAGATATTGTGGATCGCTATGGAAAGGGAGGTGGCAAGTTCGGTGGCGTAGCTTAGGTCCGTATCGTCGAAGGTGTCGCCCCCTTTTTTGTTGATGAGTTGCATCACGCCGATCATCTGGTTGTTGAACTTCATCGGGACGCAGAGCACCTGCTTGGTGCGAAAGCCGCTCTTCTTGTCCCAGGTGACGTCGAAGCTCAATCCCGAGCTGATCATCTTCAGCTCATGGGAGTCGTAGGCGTCCCTGATGTTCAGGAGCGTTCCGGAGAGCGCGCAGAAGCCGGCGAGGCTGTTGTTGCCGATGGGGAGGGTGATCTGCTGGATCTCCTCCCCCGATTTCACTTTCGACATGAGCATCTTCTGCTTCTGGTCGATCACGTAAATAGTCAGCCGCTCCGCCTCGAACAGATCGGCGATGCTGTCCTTCAGCTGTATCAGTATGGTGTTCAGGTTGCCGGAGGAGTGGATCTCATTGATCTTCTCCATGAACCTTTTGCGGTGTTCGAGTTGCTCTTTGAGCTGATCTGTACCTGGCATAGATGGTTCCTCTGTAGGAGCGGCACTGTCTCAGTGAGGCTTCTCGCGCGGGTTGGCGCGTATTAATTACATTATTCACTGCTTCCCTTAAAGTTTTAAAAGGAGAATGTCGAAACGTTACAGGTATAGCTCATCGGCAGATAGATTCATGAACTGAAGGAATTGCTCGCAGACAAGAGGCGACTCCTTCCCGGGGCGCTCCCCTTATGCAAAACCCGTTCAACGTTCGGCGTTCAAGGTTCGCTGCCCCATCGCGTCGTCATCTCAGCTCAGCCACAATCCGCTTCCTTATCGGCTGCGCCGTGACCGCGCTCTTTTGCCTGTTGCTGGTTGAGAATCCGCTCCCGCTGGAGATCACCGAGGCGAAGCTCTACGACCTCCGTTTCCATCTGCGCGGCCCGGTGAAGGCGCCGGACCAGGTGGTGATAGCGGTCATCGACGAGAAAAGCCTGGCGAGGCTGGGGCGCTGGCCCTGGAGCCGCGAGGTGATGGCGGGGCTGGTGGACAAGCTGGCCCGGGCCGAGGCGGCGGTGATCGCCTTCGACGTGATCTTTCCCGAAAGCGACGAGGACGACCGGATTCTCTCCCGCGCCATAGCCGACGCCGGCAACGTCGTTCTTCCCATCGTCTTCGACTTCGAGACCGCCTCCAAACGGCGCGCCAACCCGGACCTGGAGCCGTCGGCGCTTACCGCGATCCTGGAACCTGAGCTGTACCGGAACTTCCCCCCCATAACCTCGGGCGGGGTACCGATCATGCCGGTGAAGCCGCTTAGGGATAGCGCCATGTCGCTGGCGCACATCAGCATGCTGCCCGATTACTTCGACGGGACGCTCCGCTGGGAGGCCCTTGTGGTCGCCTACGACGGCCTCCTCTACCCCTCCCTGGGACTCAAGAGCGCCGCCTTCTTCAAGGGGGTCTCCGCAGACAAGCTGCAGGTGCACGCCGCCAGTTCCATCGCGGTCGGCAATACGGTGATCCCCACCGACCGCTGGGGGCGCATGCCGATCAACTACTACGGGCCGGGGCGGACGCTGCGCCACATCTCCATCGCGGACATCGTCGACGGCAAGGTGGGCGCGAAAGAGCTCGGCAACCGGATCGTCTTCATCGGCGCCTCCGCCGTCGGCATGCTGGATCTAAGGGTCACCCCATTCACGGCGGTCATGCCCGGGGTGGAGAAGCAGGCGACCATCGCCGCTTCCATCCTGGAGAACCGGTTCCTGGTGAAAGCGACAAAGGGGGAGGACCTTCTCTTCCTGCTCCTGACGGGGTTGGCCATGGCGCTGGTCTTGAGCCGCTTGCGGCTTTTGTGGGGGGCGGTGGCGGTAGCGGCCGGCGGTGCGGCCATCGCTGCCGCCGGGGTCGTCCTCTTCAGCCGCTTCGGCGTGTGGGTGAACCTCGCCTGCCCGATGGGGAACGTCCTTTGCCTCTTCATGTCGGTGACCGGCTGGAACTACACGGTCGAGGAGCGCCGCGCCCGCAGGATACGCGCCATGTTCTCAAGCTACGTCACCACGACCATCGTCAACGAGCTGATCGAGAACCCGGCCCTGGCGAGGCTCGGCGGCGAGAAGCGCGAGATAAGCATCCTCTTCTCCGACGTGAGGGGGTTCACCACCTTTTCCGAGCAGCACGCGCCGGAGGAAGTGGTCGCCCTCCTGAACGAGTACCTGGGGGAGATGACCGACGTCATCCTCAAGTGGGGGGGGACCCTCGATAAGTTCATCGGCGACGCCATCATGGTCTTTTGGAACGCGCCGCTTCCCTGCGCCGACCACGCCGAGCGAGCGGTGCGCTGCGCGCTGGAGTTACAGGCGCGGCTTGCGGAACTCCACGGGAAGTGGGACCGGGAGGGGAAACCGAAGCTTAGCTGCGGCATCGGCATCAACACCGGCGAGGTCATCGTCGGGAACATCGGCGCCGAGGGGAAGAAGATGGACTACACCGTCATTGGCGACGAGGTGAACCTGGCGAGCCGGGTCGAGTCGCTGACCCGCCGCTTCGATGCGGGGATCCTCATCACCGAGAAGACGGTGGAGAAGCTGCGAGGCGCCATCGAGGCGGGGACGCTCTCCGGCATCGAGTTGAGCGGCATCAGCCGGGTGATCGTCAAAGGGAAGGAGCAGCCGGTGACGCTCTACACCGCAGTTACCAATGGAACCGCTCCCGCCGTCATCATCGAGTGCGAGGAGATGGAACCTGTGAGACTGACGGAAAAATAAAAGCCCAACCCCAAAACCATTAGCAAGGAGAAAATCTGAGGACTTCTGAGAACTGCCTTGACGGAGAACTGTCTTAACCTTCCGTTTCGGTTCTCTCAGATTTATATTCTCAGATTTCCTCAGATGTGCTCCTTGCCAACGGTTTGATTTTAGGAGGGAGTAAACGTGACCAAAACATCCCTAGCCGCCGCGGCGCTCATCGCCGCATTCACCTGCGCAGCGCCTGCGCAGGCTGCAAACCTCGATGAGGGGATCATCCAGTACCGCGTGGAGAACTTCGAGGAGGCGCTGGCCCTCTTGCAGAAGGCGCGCGCCGAAGAGCCTAAGTCGTCGCTTGCCGCATTCTACCTAGGCATGGCGCGCAAACAGGGGGGGACATCCCCGGCGCCATCAAGGACCTGACCGATGCGGCGACGCTCAAGCCCCCGGTGCTCGATTCCTACCTGGAGCTGGCCGACGCCTGGCATGTGCAGGGGGATGACGAGAAGGCGCTCCAATGGGCGAACCGCTCGGAGAACGAGGGGGTGAACCCGGCGCGGAGCGCTTTCCTGAAAGGGATCATCCTCTCGGGGCTGGGCCAACGCGAGGAAGCGGTCGCTTCGTTCGAAAAGGCGAAGCTGCTCGACCCGTCCCTCACCCAATCGGCGCAACTCCAGATCGCCATGGTCATGGCGGGTTCGCGCAAGCTGACCCGGGCCCGGGACGCCCTGAGGGCGGTGGTCGCCGCCGACCCCAATTCGGAGATAGCGGGGTACGCCAAGGAATACGAGCAGTCCTTCACCCGCATCCTGGATAGCTACCAGCCGCTGCACCTGACCCTGGGGCTCAACTACCTCTACGACGACAACGCCATCTCCAGCCCGTCGAACCCTGGGGCCAGGGCGCAGATCGGCAACCCGACCGGGCAGCGCGACCACGCCTTCATGGGTAACTTCCGCCTCGACTACACACCCCTTCTGGAAAACGACTACACCTTCAGCGCCCAATACCTGGTGCAGAGCACCAAGTACGGCGATACCAACACAGATGAGGAAAATCCCAGCACCGTCATCAACTCGCTCACCGTCAACCTGGGCCACGCCTTCGGCAATTCGATCTTCTCGGCCCCCATCAGCCTCAGTCACGTGCTCTTGAAGGAGAAGGCGTATCAGGCCCTGGTCTCGGTACGGCCGACCTGGTCCTGGCAGGCCGCGCCGCAGCACATACTGCAGGCCGGCGCGAGCTTCACCCGCCGCGACATGCTGCAGGACCCGCTGGTGCAGGACGAGGACCGCGACGCCAACATAGGGGGCGCCTCCGCCGGATACATCTTCAGCTACGGGGAGCTGGGCGGAATGGCCGCCCTGCGCTACGACTTCAGCTACGACGACGCCAGGGGAGTGAACTGGAAGAACCGCGGGCACCGCTATTCGGTGAGCGGGGTCATCCCGCTCACCGTGGCGCTGAAGTTGAACCTCTCCGGCGAGGTATCCACCCAGGACTACTTCAAGACCAACACCGTCTTCGACGTTCAGCGCGACGACACCACCTGGTTCGGAACCGCCGGCCTCAGCTGGAACCTGAACAGGAACCTAGCGCTCTTGGCCCAGTACTCGCACACCAAGGCGGAATCAAACATCAAGGTGTACGACTACAGCCGCAACACCTTCAGCACGGGAATTGAGTTCAGTTTTTAGGAGACAGAGCCATGATCAGTGCCAGAAACAACTTTTCACGTCCCCAGGCCCCGGCTTCGGAACGTAACAACGATTCCACCCATCCCGAAATTGGGGCTTGGGAGCGCAACAACACCTTTCCTTGTTCCCAGGTTCCAGCTTCCGAGCACGAGAGCAACTGGAAGCTTCGCTTCCCTGTGCAGCGCAGGCTGGTCCTGATCTCGCTGTTGCTCCCCTTGCTGTTCCTGGGGGTCCCGGGCGCCGCACTGGCCGAGGTGGTGGGAAAACTGACCGTGGTGGAAGGCGCGGTGGATATCATGCCGGGCGGCCAGCTTCCGGCGGTAGCGGCCAAGGTTGGGGGGGCGGTGCAGAAAGGTGACTTCGTCCGCACCAAGAGCAATGCCCGGGCCGAGCTCACCTTCAACGACGGGAGCGTCGTCAAGATCGCCCAGAGAAGCCGCATCGACGTGGGGGAATATTCGGCCTCCAACCGCAAGCTCGCCCTTCCCCGCGGCAAGGTGCAGGCGACGGTCGTTCCCGCGGCGGCCGGCGGCGCGGTGCGCACCTTCGAGATCCGGACCCCAAATGCCATAGCCGGTGTGCGCGGCACCTCCTTTTACGTCTATCACCAGGCCAACGTGACCGGGGTAGCGGTTCTGCAGGGGGTGGTGCACACCACGAGCCTGTCCCAGCCCTCCAAGGGGGTAACCCTCGTGGCCGGTACCGCCACCACCGTCACCAAGCACAACGCCCCCACACCGCCGCGGCCGGTTTCCGACAAGGAGATGAACAGCCACCAAAGCGACGTCAACCCGACCGGGAATAAAGGCGGCGAGCCGCAGGGCGCGGCACCCGCCCCCGCCGGAAACGGCGGTGCGGGTACTGGCTCATCCAGCTCGCAGGCGACTTCCGGCTCCGGCGGCAGCACTTCTTTAGGTAGCCATGCGTCAGGACCTGCGAGTACTGCCTCTGGTAGTCCCGTTGGCGGTGATAGTCCTACCCCCAGTACTGGCGGCCCCGGCCTCAGCACCCCTAGTTTTACGGATCCCAGCCCCGTGCTGAGCGCTCCGCCGACACAAGCCCCCATCTCACAAGCTCCAATGACGCCGACCACGTCACCTACGACTGTTGTGATCCCAGTGACAACTGCCAGCACCCAGGCGAGGGACCAGTTCACCCAGGCTGCGACAAGCGGCTCTACTATCTCGGCTGATGGAACGGGAACGACCGGCGGAACCACTGGCGGCACAACCGGCGGCACACCGCCGGTTTTTAGGGGCACGCTCGCCGGCGGGCTTATGTCCCGGCTCTCGGTAATAGATCCTGCCTCCAACCTGCTCACCATCGTCAGCGACCCAAGCTTCGCCCCGGTGATCTCGGGCACGACCTCGCTCTGGGCGACCAAGAGCGCTTCGATAAGCCTCACCGGCAGCTATCCTACGCTGCCTCTGCAGCAGCCTAACCACTACTGGTTCGGCCGCTTCTTCTCCGACAGCACGACCACCCAAACCACGACCGACGGCGGCGCCTTCTTCGGCTACTTCGGCGGGAGGTCCATCGATAACGCCGCAACCGGCACCACCATCGACACCAGCCTGAGCGGGATCTACGTCGATCCGACCGGAAAGATCGGCCTGATGCAGGGGGGCGCTGCGGGTGGCACGGCAACCGGCAAGGTCAGCGGCACCGGTTCGTTGACCCTGACCGAGATGACCCCGACTAGCACCCTTGTCCCCACGTCTTTCACCGCCGACTGGTGGAACTCCAAGACAGGAACGACCATGGTCGAGCTCACCGGTCCGGTGCTGACGGGCAACATGGGCGGGAAAAACCAGGCTGAAGGCTTCCTCTTCGATGCCGCCCTCAACTACAGCGGAACTATTGCCGACCGCGGCGACGTGCTGCAGATCGCCCACCTGGCGGCTGACCCGACCTTCGGCATCTGGACCAGGGAATCCTTCGGTTCCTACGCCGGTAGCGGCAGCCAGCTGGTGCTCTCCAGCAACGGGGAGTGGGGCACGGTAGACGCCGCCGGCATCTTCAACCTTGAGAACGCCGTCAAGGTGGTCTCCCTAGGCAACTGGCAACAAGGGGCCCTCACCGGCAAGGCCGACGGCGTATGGGGCGACCTGGCTGCCGGGAGCCTCAGGCTACTCACCGGCAACCTCACGGGGAGCGTGAACTCAGGCGCCAATGCCACGACCTTCGGCGCCGTCACCACCGGCGTCTACATCGACGTGAACCGCTTCCTGGCCAACCCGACCCTGGCCGCCGGTCTCGGCTTTCCGACCCTGGCGGGGCCCGACAGCTTCACCTTGTCCGGGAGCAACGCCACGGGGAGCGTCAGCTTCGGCACCATCAAGTTCTACAACAGGACGGCCAGCCCCATATCTCTCTGGGTGGCGCAGAACGTGAGCGGCAGCTTCGGCGGGTCGCTGCAGCACCAGAATTTCTCCCTCATGGACGCCGCCGCTCCTAGCGTCAGCAATGTAATGGGGAACCTCTGGGTTGCCGGTGTCAGCACCGCCGGCAATACCTGGCTTGGGAACGTCAACGCGATCGGTGAGACCGGCACCTCGTTCAGAAGGGGATTCGACGGCATAGCCGTAGGCACCGTCAGCGGCACGACCTTCAGCGGGAGCGCCGCCGGGATAGCGCACCCGGTCACCTTCTTCAACAAGATCGTCGGCGACCTCAAGCGCTTCTCCGCCGGGGCGCTTACCTCCTACGGCACAGTAAACGGCGTCATGGGCGGCATGTCCCTGTGGGGCTCCACGCCGCTTCTCACCGCGGACTTCAAGGGGATCGGCTTCCTCACCCCGAGCCAGGCGCTCACCAATATCGACTACATCTTCACTGCGCCCATCAGCTCCTTTGACGTTCCCACCGGACAGGCCCTGACCGCCGACGGCGGCGCCTACTACGGGCACATGGTCGGCGGGGTCAGCACCGCGGGGGGGAGTCCCGGCAACCCCGGCATCATCGGCGTAGCCAGCGCCCTCTACATCGATCCCTCCGGCAGAGCCGGCGTGCTGCAGGGGAAATTCTCCGGTTTCCTCGACCCCTCCAGCAAGATCTGGCAAAACGAAGGCGATATGTTCCCGGTACAGCTCGAAGCTGCCCCCACCGTGACCGCGGCCACACTCAACAGCGCCGGCAGCATCATTACGGCTACGACCAACTTTGGCGCCGGCACCTCCTTTGTCGGCAACGGGGTGACGCTAGGCGGGGGGAGCGTCGACACCTTTACCCGCAGCTTCCTGGCGAACTCTCCGCAATGGGGCATCGGGCAGTTCGGCTTTTACGCCCCCTATAGCGCGGGGGCGACCGGCAACACCAACTGGAGCATCGACTTCGTCCTTCCCGATCCCAACCTGACCATGGTGGGGACCATGGGTGGGCAGATGTGGAACCCGGGGGCCGGGCAGATGGCTGCAGGGGTTCGGGCCGCATGGTACGAGATGGTGAACGTGAGCCCCACCGCGATCCCTATGACCGGCATTTTCATCGGGGAGACGGTGGGAACCTTCAACCCGGTGACGCTGCAGTCCATGACCTCGGGGATATGGCTTGAGACCAGCAAGTATGTCTCCATGGCGGTCGCCAAAGACCCGGACGGTATCTTGAACAAGCTGAAAATACCGGCGGTGGAAGTAGGGAAAGCGGATTTCTCCGGCGGCAACAGCGAGTACAGCGTCGCGCTCCAGAACGTGCGCTTCTTCGCGCCGGTTGCCACCGGCCGTCCCCAACTGTTCGCCACCGACAGCATTTCGGGGAGCTACGTGAGCGTCCCCACCCCTGGCTCCGCGGCGACGCTTACCCAGGGCGTGTCTACCAACGCCTCCGGATTCTCCCCCACCTTCACCGTCAAGCAGTGGGATGCGACCAACAGCAAGTGGTCCGGGAGCCTCCAGTTCAACGGCAACAGCGGCATGGTCGGCACGCAGCCCAACGTCCAGTTCACCGGGGTCGCCGCCGGCCGCAGCGACGCAGGCACGTCCACCTTCACGGGTACTGCAGCGGGTGTAGTCAAGTAAAAGGGAAGGCTGCGGAGGCATCAACTATGCTCAGGACCACGACGCGAAAAATGTTCCTCTCGCTGCATGTGTTCTTGTTTCTAATCGTCTCCGCGGCCATCATCCTCACCGTCAACAATCAGCAGCGTGCCCAGGCGCTGGTGGAGGCCCAGGAAAAGGCGAGGCTGATCCTGGACCGTAACCTCGCCATCCACAGCTATTTTTCCAATCAGCTAAAACCGCAGATTTTTCACCTGACCGACAAATATCGCCCCGAGCAATATTTCGACCCGGTGTGGATGTCCTCCACCTACGCGGTGCGGGAGATCGATCTTTACAACAAGGCCTTCTCCAAGAGCGACATCTATTACAAGGAGTGTGCGATCAACGCCCGCAGCCCGCGCAACGAAGCGGATCCGGTAGAACGGGCCTTCCTGGAGGAGATCAGGAAAGACGCTGGCCTTTCCGTGAAGTCCTTCGTCCGGCAGATCGACGGGAAACCCTTCTTCGTGGTTATGCGTCGCGGCGAGAGCATGGAAAAGAGCTGCCTGCGCTGCCACAGCACCCCGGCCGCGGCGCCTGCCGACATGGTGGCGAGATACGGCCCCGAGCGCAGCTTCAGCCGTCAGGACGGCGAACTGGTCTCCGCCATATCGATACGCATCCCGCTGCAGGAGGCGTACGCCAACGCCAACAAGCTCTCCTTCGAACTCTGCTTGCTGCTCTTGGCCATCCTCGGGGTGTCGTCTGCGGCGCAGTTCCTGGCCATGAACCGCATGCTGCTGAACCCGCTCACTGACCTGCGAGACCGGACCGACGCCATACTGCGCGACGAAAGCAAACTGGGGCAGGATATCCCCCAGTTGTCGAGGGCGGAGGAACTGAAAGAGCTCACGGCAACCTTCAACGACCTCTCCCGCCATCTGCGCAGGGAGAAGGACGGGCTGGTGGAGCAGGTGCAGGAAAGGACTGCGGAGCTGGAGTCGGCCAACAAGGCGCTGGAGGAAGACGTACTAGTGCGCGAGCAGATACAGCTCGAACTGGCGGCCAAGGTCGCGCAGCTTGAACAGGCCCTGGCCAAGGTGCGGACCCTGGAAGGGATTCTCCCCATCTGCTCGTACTGCAAGAAGATACGCACCGACGAAGAGAGCTGGCAGCAGTTGGAGCAGTACATAATCGAGCATTCCGATGCGCACTTCAGCCACGGCATCTGCCCGTCCTGCTTCAAGGAGCTCAAGGAGGGGTTCAAGAAATTGGAACGGTAAGGGGACAGGCTACTTTTTTGTAAAAAAAGTTGCCTGTCCCCCTTTTCGCTTTGCGGCAGCATTTCCCCAATAAGTTCTTATTGATTATGTGCTGCGTTTTAAGGGGGACAGGCACCTTGCGGAGCCAGTCCCCTTAAAGGCCTCCCTTTTGTGTCTGCCGGCAGCGTTCCCGACAAGTTCGTTATTGACCATTTGAGGCGAATGGTCGTATAAAACCCATCTAAATCTAAAAGAAAAGCCGGGAATACAACCGAATTGGAGGAGCACAATATGAAGATGGTGGCATTCAACGGAAGCCCTAACCGGGAAGGAAACACCTATCACGCCATCAAGCTCGTCGCCGCCGAGCTGGAAAAGGAAGGGATAGAGACCGAGATCGTCCACGTCGGCAACAAGACCATCCGCGGCTGCATCGCCTGCATGCAATGCGCGAAGCACCAGAACGAGCAGTGCGCGCTGAAGGACGACGAAGTGAACGAGTGGGTGCAGAAGATGAAGAGCGCAGACGCCATCATCCTCGGCTCTCCGGTGCACTACGCCGGGATCGGCGGGACCCTGAAGTCGTTCCTCGACCGCGCCTTCTTCGTCGGCGGTGTCAACGGCGGCCTGTTCCGGCACAAAGTAGCCGCCTCCGTCGTGGCGGTGCGTCGCTCAGGCGGGGTGACCACCACCGACCAATTGAACCACTTTATCAACTACTCCGAAATGCTCGTGGCGACCTCCAACTATTGGAACGTGATCCACGGCAGGGCTCCCGGCGAAGTGCTTCAGGACGGAGAAGGGATGCAGATCATGCGCGTCTTGGGCAAGAACATGGCGTGGATGATGAAGCTGGTGCAGCACGGCAAAGAAGCCGTCCCGGCACCGGAGAAAGAGGATAAGGTCTACACCCACTTCATCCGGTAAACCAAAGGGGACAGGCTACTTTTTTGTAAAAAAAGTAGCCTGTCCCCCTTAAAGCCTGTCCCCCTTAAAGCCCAGCCAGCGCCAACTCCTTCAGCCCTTTGAGATCCAGCTTCCCCGTCCCCAGCATCGGGAGGCTTTCCACTTCCAGGTAACAATCCCGCGCCGGCTTCCACAGGTTCGGCAGCGCGCTCTCCGCCAGATGCCGCTGCATCGTAACGGCGTCGGTGGCCCCCCTGGCATAAACCACCACCAGCTTTTCCCCCTTCTTATCGTCCGGGACGGCGGTGACCGCCAGCACGCCGGTTTGCCCCAGGCACGTGTGCAGTTCGTCCTCGATTGCCCCGTGCGGCACCATCTCTCCGCCGATCTTGCTGAACCGGGACATACGGTCGGTGATCCTGATGAAACCGTCCTCGTCCATCACGCCGATGTCGCCGGTCAGGTACCACCCGTCCCGCAGCACCTCCGCGCTCTTGTCGGCGCGCCCGAGATACCCCGACATCACGTTCGGTCCCTTGACCAGGATCATCCCCGCCGCTCCCGGCTCCAATACGGCCCCGCTCTCCGGATCCACCACCTTGATGGCGACGCCCGGAATCGGATGCCCCACGCTTCCCTCCTTGGAGCCATGCTGCCTGACCCCGTCGATCTCCACGTCCGGCAGGCTCAGCGTGATAACCGGCGAAAGCTCGGTTGCCCCGTATCCCTCCATCGGGCGCACGCCGAACTTCTCCTCGAAGGCATCGGCGACCTTAACCTTCAGCTTCTCGGCCCCGGTGATCACCAGCCTCAGGGCGGCGAAATCCTCCACTTTTGCCCGGCGCAGATAGGCGAGCAGGAAGGTGGGCGTGGCGAGAAGCAGCGTGGATTTGTGCTCTCGCGCGACCGCGGCGATCTTCTCCCCTTCCATGGGGTTCGGGTGGTAGGCGGCGGAAAAGCCCGAGACCAGCGGGAACCAGAGCGTCCCGGTGAATCCTAACGAATGGAAGAAGGGTAGGGCGGAGCAGACGTTGTCGTTCAGGTCGACACGGAACACCATGCGCAGCGCCTCGATGTTGGACATGATGTTGTGGTGGCTGAGCATCACCCCCTTCGGTTCGCCGGTGCTGCCGGACGAGAAGATGACGGTCGCGGTCCGGTCCGGGTGGAATGCGCCGCTGCGGCAGATGAGGCGGACAGGGAAGAGGCGCGCCTTAAGGACGGCGGTCAGCTTGTCCCAACCGGAGATGGCGGGGGCAAGGTCCTCCAGGTAAATCATCCCTGAGAGTCGTGGCAGGGCGGGGAGCTTCTCCAGGAACACCCGCGAGGTTATAACCGTGCTGATGCCGCACTGCTCTATCGCGGAGCGAAAGGAAGATTCCGTCGCGGTGTAGTTGAGGTTCACCGGGATCCTCCCCAGCAACGAGACCGCCAGGTTTGCCAGTGCCCCACCCGCCGAAGGAGGGAGCAGTATCCCCACATGCACCGAGGCGCCGAGCTCCCGCTCCACTTTACCCGCCAGCGCAACGGCCCCCGCCAGCGTCCGACCATAGCTAAGGTTCTTGCCGGAGCTGTCCGCGATGGCGTTGCGGTTCCACTGTTGCCGCGCCGTGCGTACGAAATACTCCGGCAACGGGCGGCGCTGCTCTTTCTTCGATTCGAAATAGTCGCAGGAGAGTTCCGCCACCTTTTGGCGTACCTCGATGGCGCGGCTTTTGGCCGGCATCGGGATCCCGAAGAGGATGGTGACCGGGTAGGGGGCAAGCGCCGGCAGTCGGGAGAGAAGCCGGCCGTGCGCGTAGGAGAGGATGCTCCCCCAGGCGCCGCCGATGTAGACGGGGACGATGGGGTGGCCGCTGTCTTTCACGATGCGCTCGAAGCCGCCGCGGAACTCGCCTAGCATCCCGTTGCGGGTGAGCGCGCCCTCGGCGAAGATGCAGACCATGTACCCTTCGTCGAGTGCCGCGCGGGCGCTTTTGATGAATTGCAGCATCTCCCTCTTGCCGTCCGTGGAGGAGACCGGGATCACCCCCATCAGTCGGAACAGGGCGTTCAAGACCGGCGTGTTGTAGATGCTCCGCTCCATGACGAAACGGATGCGGCGCTGGTTGGTGGCCGTCAGGAGGAGCGCGTCCGCCCAGGTCACGTGGTTGGGGATGAGGAGCGCCGGCCCTTCCACCGGGAGGTTCTCTCTGCCGATGATCCTGATCCGGTAAAAGATGCGCATGGTAACAAGTGCTATGAAGCGCAGCAGGAAGTCCGGGAGGGCGCGGAAGGAAAGCGCGGTGAGGAGCAGCGTCATGGCGCCGACGAGGCTGAACCCTTGCGCTGCGCTCATACCCAGCGGGCCGCTGAAGAGCCAGGTGAGCCCGGAGGCTGCCAGTATCCCCACCCAGTTGATGAAGCTGGAGGCCGCCAGCACCTCCCCCTGATTGGAATCGTCCGCCCGAAGCTGGATGAAGGTCTGCAGCGGCAGGCTGAATACCCCCGCCGAGACGCCGAAGCCGACGATGATGACCAGGCTCGCGGCGAGGTTGCCGGGGACGGCGTGCAGCAGCACCGGCGCCAGGGTGAGGCCGGTGGCCCCCAGCGGCACGATGCCGAACTCGACGTCCCTTCCCGAAAGCTTCGCGGCAAGAAGCGACCCGATGCCGATGCCGAAAGCCGCCGCCAGGAAGAGGTAGCCGCTCTGTGCCTCGGTGAGCCCGAGTTCTTCCATCCCGTAGCCGATCAGGTTCAGCTGGGCGAAGGCCCCGATGAACATGAACCAGGCGAGCCCGATGACCGCCAGCATGAGGTGGCGGTCGCGGCGCATTTCGTTCACCGTCTTAAGGATGCGGGTGGGGAGGAGGGCAACCGGCCGGGAGGCGTCGCAGTGGACCGTGTTTCCCATCAACCGCGCGGAGCCAAGTCCGGTGAGCGCCACCGCGAGGCAGGCGCATGCCGCCAGCCAAAAGCGCCCACCTGCCGCCTGGGTGAGTGCCGAGGCTAGCGCTGTGCCGACGATGATGGCCAGGAAGGTGAAAGATTCGATCAGCCCGTTGGCGCGGGAGAGCCCTTCCTTGGGGACCAGTTCCGGAATGATCCCGTACTTGGCCGGCGCGAAGAGCGCGCTGTGGCAACCCATCAGGAAGACGACCAGGTAGAGGAGAGGCTCAAGGCGCAGGGCGAAGGCGATGACTGCCAGAAGCGTCGCCGCCGCCTCGAACAGTTTCACCCCGAAGATGAGCCGGGACTTCGCCAGTTTGTCGGCGAGGCTACCGGCCGGTGCCGACAGGATCAGGAAGGGGAGCACGAAAGCAGCGCCCACCCCTGCCGTGACCGCACCGGCTTCGGCCGCGCCATGTGTGCCGATCAGGAAGAAGATGATCAAAAGCTTCAGTATGTTGTCGTTCAAGGCCCCGAGGAACTGGGTCGCGTTGAGCCAGGCAAGCGGGTTGGAGCGTGAGTTCGATGTCATGTCATACCTCTTGAGTTGCTGCATAGCGACGATCTTCCGTCACCGGTGGCTATTGCATTTTGTCACCTAGTCCCCCCTCCCCTTGCGGGAGGGGGTTAGGGGGTGGGGGTAGGTGCCACCCTTTACGCTGCTGGCAACTTCACCCACCCCCCGTCCCCCTCCCGTCAAGGGAGGGGGGGCGTGTCCTTCATCCACTGCACGTTGTTGAAGACCAGCTCCGGCACCCCCAGCGCCTCTTTCAGCGCCACGTCCCGGTCCCACACGTTGGCAATGCGGGCAATCTCCACCATGCGCCGAAGCGGCAGCACGTGGGAGTAGGCGAAAGGGGTGACCAGCGGCGTCCTCAAAAGCGGCATGTCCGTTCCGTACAAGAGGCGGCCGTGCAGCTCGGTCTGCTTGAGGAGACGTTGCAGGTGACCCAGGCGGTTTATCTGGGTAAGCGCCGAGATGTCCGCATAGAGGTTGGGGAATTCCCGGCACAAGCGCAGGAAGCGGTCATGGTTATCCTCCCCCTGGCTTTTCCCGCTGCTCGCGGCATGTGCGGCGATCACCGTGACGCCTAAGAAAAGCGGCAGCCTCAGGCGCTCCGGGTCCCCCAGTTCTTCCTTCGCGCTGGTGAAAGAGCTTTCCTTCCCCGTGTGGGTGAGGAGCGGCAGTCCCAGTTGTTTCAGCTTCAGGTAGAACGGGATCAGCCTTTCGTCCGCAGGGTCGATGTGCTGGATGGCGGGAAGCCACTTCAGCAGCACCGCACCAGATTCCGCGGCCCGCTCCAGCCGTTCGATGGCGTCAGGGCGGAACGGGTTGATGCTGGCGCCGAAGAGGAGGTTCGGGTACTTGGCCGTTTCCTTCGCCACGAACTCGTTGGGGATGAACATTTCCGTGCGCGACCTGTCGAGGTTCCCGTTTGCGTCTACCACGCCGTCCATGGCGAGGATGACCGCGGATGCCACCCGCTCCGATTGCGCCAGGCGCTCCGAAGTCCGGCGCATCACCAGGCCGTCCCCCTCCCGCTTCAGTTCCTGCTCCGTAACGCCAAAGGCGCGGAGGTAGACCCAGTACTTCCAACTTCCCATCAAGGCAGGCGACACGAAGCAGCCGCTCTCTCCCGCCCCGATCCCCGCCGTGTGGCAGTGGATGTCGATGATGTTCTTTCTCGTGTCGTTCGGCATTTGGGCCGCCTTTTTAATCTCGTTCCCAAGGTCCACCTTGGGAACGCAATGCAGACCGAAGCTCCAGCTTCGTAACCAAGTGGAACGCAAGGGGGACAGGCACCTGATGGAGCCAGTCCCCTTGTCCAGGTTCCCCCCTTTGCGAAGGGGGGACAGGGGGGATTTCACCTTACTTGCACTCTCACTATTACAGGGACTATGCCAATAGATGCTTTTATTGCTCTGACACTGTAACCCCTTGTTTTATGCAATGAGTGTCATAGTCTACTTAGCCGCTACCAAAACCTCATTGACATTCAATGTACATAGCCAGTACATTCACTGCATGAAATCCTCAAAAGCTACAGACAAAGAGTGGACCTTTTTAGAGACAGTGGCGCGCGCCGCATTTGCCAATCCGTTCGGCGAAACTAGAGACGACCTCGACATAGCCATAAGCGGAGCCGCACCTGATTCGTCGGCCGACGAGATCCTGCATGCGGTAGTGACACGTATCGAGGTCAAATTGCAGAGCCTGCGCGACAGAGGAGTAGCCGACCTGCGTAACCTGGACGGACACCGGCGCGAGGTCATGCGCAGGGTTTGCCTCTTCCATGTCTTTCACCGCTACGTGGACCATTTCGACGAGCTGATAAAGACCCAACTGAAGGAGGGGGACAAGCATTGCCGCGTCCCCTTCGCCCGGCACGTCCTTGGGGAACTGACCGCTTTCGGCATAGGCGATCAGGATGCGGTGCGCATGTTCGCCGTATTCTACCAGCTGCGCCGTGCCTTTTACTTCATCAAGAACGGGCTGGTGGGCACTTCCCCCTCCATGAAGACCTTGCGCCGGCATCTCTGGGACTGCGTCTTCACCCACGACATAAGGTGGTTCGAGGCGGGCCTATGGGACAAGATGGAGGAATTCTCCATACTGCTTTTAGGGGAAACCGGCACCGGCAAGGGGGCCGCGGCCGCCGCCATCGGGCGCTCCGGGTTCATTCCCTTCGACGTCGCCAGAAACGCCTTCACCGAGAGCTTTACCCGCAACTTCGTCTCCATAAACCTGTCGCAGTACTCCGAAGGTGTGCTGGAATCCGAACTCTTCGGGCACAAGAAAGGCGCCTTCACCGGCGCCGTCGACAACCACGAAGGGCTCTTCAGCCGCTGCGCCCCGCATGGCGTCATCTTCCTGGACGAGATAGGCGACGTGAGCATTCCGGTGCAGATAAAACTGCTCCAGGTGCTGCAGGAGCGAATCTTCTTCCCTGTGGGGAGCCACGAGGCCAGGCGCTTCAGCGGGCGCATCGTCGCCGCTACCAACCGTTCGCTAGACGAGATGCTCGAAAGCGGAAAGTTCCGCGACGACCTCTACTATCGCCTCTGTTCCGACGTCATCACCCTGCCGCCGCTCAGAGTGAGGCTGAAAGAGGACCCGCAGGAGCTGGACAACCTTCTGGGCGTTCTTCTTTCGCGTCTTGCCGGGGAGATGCCGGGGCGGGAAAAGCATCTGGTGAAAAGGATACTGAAGCGCGACCTGGGGCGTCATTACGCGTGGCCCGGCAACGTGCGGGAGCTGGAACAGGCAATAAAGAGGATCATCCTCACCGGGCGCTATCAAGGAATGAAAAGAGAGGAACCGAAGCAGGATGCCGCAGCCCGGCTTGCGCAGGAGATAGTGGAAGGTGCAATGAACGCCGAGGAATTGCTCTCCGCCTACTGCTCGTCCCTTTATGCCAGCTTCGGCACCTATGAAGAGGTAGCCCGCAGGACCCGCCTGGACCGGCGCACCGTCAAGAAGTACGTGGAGATGGGAAAAGTCTCCCCCTCCCTGGACGGGAGGGGGACTTTATTCGGCAACTGCAGTATCCAAACCGGACGATGTTTGGAAAGTTGAGACTGAATCCCATTGACAAAGAGCGCAGCATAGGCAATAACAAGCCTTTATTTGAATTGATTAAGCAGTTGCCGTCTTGCTATCCGAGGCATCTTTCTTTCTCTCATCGTTGACTCAGTGGAGATGCCGGATAATATTTGGTGGGCTTTGGCAATGCCTAAGCCGGCTAAAACAACAAAGGAGGGTGTATGTTTAAAAAAGTTGCTATTGCTGCTGTACTGTCGCTGATGGTTTCCGGTGTTGCCTATGCAGGGCTTGACGCTCTCAAGGGCCTGGGAAAAGAAGCAGGGAAGGGCGTTGCTGCCAGTGCTAAGGAAGGCGCACTCAGTGCCGTGACCAACAAGCTCAAGAAGGTGCAGAACGAGAAAGGCCCGATCAAGTTCAAGACCGGCAAAGCCGAGATCGATCCTTCCTGCGACAAGACCATGACCGCCATCGCGGCAATCATGACCGACTACCCCGGCTTCCACGTACAGGTTGACGGCCACACCGACAACGTCGGCAAGCCCGAGGCAAACCAGAAGCTTTCCCAGGATCGTGCCGATGCCGTAGTGAAATACCTGGTGGACAAGAAAGCCGTCGATGCCAAGCGCCTCTCCGCTAAAGGGTTCGGCGACAGCAAGCCCATCGCCGACAACAAGACCAAAGCCGGCCAAGCCAAAAACCGCCGCGTAGATTTCACCGTCACCAAGATGTAGTCAATCAAAAGGGGGAGCCGCAAGGCTCCCCTTTTTCAGCCTCTAATCCCAGACTTCCCGATCTTCCTCCAGTCCCCTCGTCCTTTGGGAGAGGGTGCCCGAAGGGCGGGCTTGCCCACCGTACCGCTTCGGAAATCCAGCCGACTTCGTCATTTACATCGCTGCGTCCAGGCGCTGATGCCCACAAGGAGACAACAAATGTCTTTCAATTTCTTTGTAAGATTTGTATTGATATCGGTAATGTTCGCAGCTACAGGTTGTTCCTGGCCGGGCATCGAAATCGGCGGTGAAAAGTATCTCCTTTCGCCAACGCCAACCAACCATACGAGCAAGACTGAGTCGACACCTGGAGACATACAGAGCTTGAAATAAGGAAAGCAGGATCGGTTATGGATATTGATTTATTTCTCCAACGCATTGGCCTCCAATCCCTCCCGGACTCCCCCATGAAGCGCCTTCGGGCGCTGTATGCTGCGATGACCAAAACGGTTCCCTTCGAAAACGTGGCGGTTATGGAAGGAAAGAGCATCAGCCTCGAACCCGGCGATATCTTCGCCAAGGTGGTTGAGCAGGGGAGAGGCGGCTACTGTTTCGAGTTGAACGGCCTGCTTGCCCATCTGCTTGAACAGTTTGGTTACAGGATCGAGCGCCTGATTGGGAGGGTCTGGGCCAGCGGAGCACCGGCGCCTTTGCTGACGCATATGACGCTGCGGGTGTTCGTGGAAGATCGGCCCTACCTTTGCGATGTCGGCTTCGGGGGAGGGACGTTGAGAGAGCCGTTGCCGTGGGTCACCGGGGCGGTCGCCATACAAGGCCCGGACCGTTTCCGGCTGGATGCGACCGACAACGGGGAAACCATGCTGTCCCGGCTCGTCGATGCGGAATGGAAGAATATGTACAGCCTGCTCCCTTGCCCGGTGCGTTCCCAGGACTACATCCCCGCCAATCATTACACCTCGACCCACCCCAACTCGCATTTCACCCAAGGTCTGGTTGCCGCTCTGGTGACCGACAGCGGGCGGGTAACGCTACGCGATCGACTCTTTCGCACGGTCGGCGCAGAAGGAGAGACCGAACGGGAATTGACGACGTTCGATGAAGTGGTTCAGGTCCTGGGCCAGGAATTCGGCCTGCGCAATCTCGATCTAGCCGCTTTGCAGAGCCGGCTTTCTTACCTCTTTGCCTGAGGGGAGAGATAGACCCCCGTAAAGGAGAGTATCGTGTCTCTACGCAGCCTTCGCATCCTCACCGCCATTGCCGGCAAAGGCACCTTTGCAGCCGCCGCCGACCAATTGGGGCTAACCCAGTCGGCTATAAGCCTGCAGGTAAAGAAGTTAGAGGACGAATTCGGCGTGCAGCTTTTCGAGAGGACCGGCCGTAGTCCCAAGCTCAACATGAATGGCCGTTACGTTGTAGAACGGGCTTCCGAGATCCTTCTTATCTACGATGAAATGAAAGCCCGCCTATCCCCGCTTGGCGGCGTGCAGGGGCTGCTGACGCTGGGGGCGGTCCCTACCGTGATCACGGGCTCGCTTCCCCCCGCACTCGGGCGGCTGCGAACCCGCTACCAGGACATGCAAGTCAAACTCGTTTCCGGCCTCTCCACCGAATTGGTCCGCAAAGTCGAGGAGGGTGACCTGGACGCCGCCTTGACTACAGAGCCCCCCTACGCCGTGCCGCCGCAATACGAATGGATTCCCTATGATGAAGAACCCTTCTTCGTGGTTGCACCCAAGGAGGCCGGCATCAACGATGTCGCGCTGCTGTTCGAGCGCTTCCCTTTCGTGCGTTTCGACAAGATGGCCTGGGCAGGCGCCATGGTAGATCATGAGCTGATGCTGCAAGGGATCCGTCCGCGCGAGGTTATGGAATTCGATTCGTTGGAAATGGCCCTCGCCCTGGTGGAAGAAGGTCTGGGGATAGCTGTGGTGCCGCTGAGCAAATCGCGCCTGGAGCAGGTCGCGAACCATTTCACCCTCACCCCTTTCGGCACCCCACAGTTAAGCCGGCGCGTGGGGATGTACCAGAAGCGGCAACATCCGCGCCAGCCATTGACCCGTGCGGTTCTGGACGAGTTGTCGCAGCAAGTAAACCTCAAGTAAAACTCAAGGCTCCCGTAAAAACTATCAACTTTTTCTCAAGACAATGTCATGCTACCCTCTTTCTACAGTCCAACATGAAGAGGTTCGAGTATGACCGTTATCATAAATGCACTGACGCCTGTTCTAGCGCTGATAGTCTTAGGTTTTCTCATCAGGCGCACTGAGTTCATTCCCTCCACTTTCTGGCCTGCCGCAGAAAAGCTGACCTACTATCTCCTGATGCCGGCAATGTTGATTCATAGCCTCGCCGGAAAAGAGATCGGCTCCTCTCCCTGGTTGAACATACTTCTTACGGTCGGCGGTGCGATCCTAGCCAGCGTGTTGTTCGTGATGCTGGGTTGGCTCCCGCGCCGGCATATGGGGGGGGCGGCCTTCACCTCGCTGTTCCAGGGCGGGGTCCGCTTCAACACCTTCGTAGCGCTGGCTCTTGCAGAAAACCTGTTCGGGAAGGAGGGGCTGTTTCTTGCCTCTCTGGGGGCGGGGTTCATGATACTGATCATCAACGTTCTGTGCGTCTCTGCCTTCTCCGTGGCAGTCGGCCACGGCGTATTCGACCTCAAAAGGTTAGCACGCGACCTGGTGCGGAACCCGCTGATCTGGGGATGTACCTTGGGCATCGGGCTGAACGCCTCGGGAGTGATACTGCCGGCGGCGATGGACGGTTCGCTGGTCCTTATCGGCAAGGCAGCCTTTCCCGTCGGGCTGATGGCGGTCGGGGCCGCATACCAGCCGGGTAACATAGCCCTGCATTGGCAGCCTCTTTTGACAAGTTGCGGGATTCAGTTCCTCTGCAAACCCGCCATCGCCTGGTGGTTAGCGGCGGCTACCGGTTTGTCCGGAGTTGCCGCTGGAGTCGCAGTACTTCTTTTCAGTGTGCCTACCGCACCATCGGCCTACATCCTTTCCAGGCAGATGGGCGGAGACCATGACAGCATGGCCGTGATAATCACCGTTCAGACCTGCCTCTCCTTTTTCACCCTTCCGCTCACGCTCTGGCTGTTACGCTGACTGCCGCGCCATTTCCGGCCATCCGCAGCGCTGCTCTCCCCCTCCCTCGACGGGAGGGGGCAGGGGGGTGGGTGAAGTTGTTCCCGCAAGGGGAGGGGGACTTGTATATTGAGCGGTCATTGCCCCTTGACAAGATTTCCTCATTGGGGTATTTATATCGCCGCTTGTGACTGCAACAGATATACGACAATACTAAACCTTCCGCGAGGATGGGACGGAAAGCCTATAGGGTCTCACTGAGACAGCCGGGTCGCCGAAAATATCTTTTTCGATATTAAAGGTGGCCCGGCCTTTTTTTGTTCCATGCCTCAGGCCACAGGTTGTTTCTGTGCGCTCTGAGCTAATCAAAGGAGGAAGTACGATGAAAAAAATTATAGTTCTTGCAGTTTTGTTGGCTTTGGTTTCCCTCGTTCCCGGCGCTGCAATGGCGGACAGCATCAAGGGGAGGTTGGGCGTGACTGGTAAGGTCGGGTTTATCGTCCCGTCCGACAACGAAGCTGAATTCGGCTTCGGAACGAACCACACCGACACCGGTTTAGTCGTGGGCGGCGGTCTTCTTTACGGCATCGACGATCACTTCGCCGCCGAGTTGGATGTGACCAACTCTTCCTTCGATTCGGAAATCGGCGACTTCGACGTCACCGATATCTCCTTCGGCGGCCAGTACCGTTTCACCAACATGCGTGACAGAAGGCTCGTTCCCTACATTGGAGCGGGCTTGGACATCATCTCTTCTGACTTCGATTCGGATTTCGGGGGAAGGCGCCATGTCGACACGACGCTGGGTGTGCATCTGAGCGGAGGTCTCGATTATTTCGTTGAGAAGCACGTCGCTCTGACCGCCGAAGCAAAGGTCGTGCTGGCGCCGGACGCAGACATCACTGACGACGGCTTCCACAGCGGTTCCTTCGATCCGACCAACTTCTCCACCACCTTCGGAGTCCGGTTCTTTTTCAACTAACAAGGGACTCTCCAAGCTCCCCCTCCCTTGACGGGAGGGGGGACTGTCGGGCAGAACCGGCCGATCAACATCCATGCAATTGAAGCTTTACCCCGGCGACACATAGCCCGGTTGCCCTTTGCATTCCCGGTGCGATAATCAGCCCTGTTGCTTTTTCCCTGTAACGGAGGCCTCTATGAATCGCGAACAGCATGTTTGCCTGGTGTGCGGCTTCAACATGATCGGGTTTCATCCCGCTAATTGCCCTTTCTGCGGTGCCTCGGCAATGCACTTCATAACCTCGGAAGAGTGCTCCGCGCGCTTCCATGTCTCCTCGACTCAGGTAAACGAAAAGGTGTCGAGGTTAAATTCCCAACCTGCCCTCGGCATCGAGCATGCCGCCTACCGGATCGAGACCGGCAACGGTGCATGCTGGATCGACTGCCCGTCCTGTTTCGACTCTTCGCTTCCCAAGGCAGACTCCATCCTCTTCACCCATCACCACTTCCTCGGCGCTTCCAATCTCTACCGCGATCGCTTCGCGGCTGAGGTGCGCATCCACCAACTTGACTCCACCCACGACATCTGCCGCCCCTTCAGTTTCGACACCACCTTCCAAGAGAACTTCGTCCACAAAGGTATAGAAGCCTTCCATATAGGCGGACATACACCCGGATTCACCTGCTACATCTTCGAAGACGTCTTCTTCATCTGCGACTACGTCTTTCTCGATGGCGACGGCGTGAAATACAACCCGTTCGGTCCAGCCGATCTCACCATCGCAGGGGGAAGAGTAATTGAAGACGTTATCCGCAACCGTCAGCTCTCCACGGTCTGCGGCTACAACTACGTCATCGGCTACGACGACTGGAAGCGCAGGTTCGACGCCGGCCCCGTCTTTGGCGGATATTGAACCTACTGATGATGAACGGCGCGTACAGCGTAAAGAGGCGCTGCAAATTCTTACTGGAGCATCAGCATTAAACACTTTGACTTGAGTGCCAGAAATGGTACAGTGGGTGGCGGATGAACTCAAGACGGCGTTGAGCCGTCTTGGCAATTTCAACAGAGGCGCAAAATGAAAGACAAACATGTAGGGTCAAATTTCGACGCTTTCCTCGTAGAGGAAGGCCTCCGTGCCGATGCGGAAGCGGCGGCCATTAAAAGGGTTATTGCATATCAAATCGAATTGGAAATGAAACAGGCAAACCTGTCAAAAACCGCCATGGCGGAAAAGATGCATACCAGCCGTACTGCCCTCGACCGACTACTTGATCCCACCAATGTCTCCGTCACTCTTCAAACCCTCGAAAGAGCGGCCCTTGCCCTCGGTAAAAACCTGAAAGTGGAACTGGCATAAGTACTGCGGACGCGACTCGTCTAAATGGTATCCAGCCCCAGTTCCTTCAGCTTCTTCTTTCCGGGCTCGGTGGTCTCCGGATCCCATCCGCGATCCTGGTAATACTGGGTGAGCATGCTCTCGAACTTCTCCCGGTCCAGCACCGCTCCCTTTTTCGGTCCAACGGTGAAGGCATCCTCGAAAAAACGGTCCGGGAGACGGTCGTCTTCGCGGCGAAACCCCTCGCGGTAATTGAACAGCTTTTCCAGGGTGAAGATTCGCTCGCCCACTTTTTCGAACTCTGCCTTGTCGAATTTCCGGCCGGTTATGGCACTGAGCAGCGCTAACATCGGTTCTTCCAGCGTCGGTTCGAAGGTAGGGAAAAAGCACATGCCGGTGGAATCCATCATGGCCCGCCTGTTCTGCATGGCAATGTTGTCTCCGCTCATGTGGCAGGCCCCCCGCGACGCTGTCACGTAGGAAAGCCCCCGTGGCTGATTTGCCTGGATGTTGTGGGCAGCGAGCTCAAGCCCTTTCACCTGGATGGCAAACTTGTCGCTCCCTTTGCCGATATGCCAGGAAAGGCCCCGCACCCCCTCGGCGGCCAGGGCTCCCACCCCCTCCTTGGCGGCAATCTTCTCGATCATCGCCAGCGTCGCATCGACACTTCCCCATTTAAGGTCGATGCCGTCTAGAAAACTCCGATTGATCAACCCACGCTCGTACGCTTCCATGAGAAAGCCGATGACGTTGCCGGTGGAGATCTGGTCCAGGCCGAGATCGTCGATGGTGGTTATCGCCTTCAGCAGTCCGGGCATATCGGAAATCATCAGGTTTGAACCGAGCATCACGCCGGTTTCGTACTCGGGTCCGTCGTGGACGACCCCGCCGTGTTTACCCTTCGTCATACCGCTTTTCTTGCAGGCGAGCGGACAACAGTAACAGGCTATGTCCTTTACCCAGACATCGCGCCGGGCGGCATCGCCGCCGATCTTGTCAGCCTCCGTGAAAGTCCCTTCGCGATAGTTGCGAACCGCCTCGGTACCGGCATTGCTGTTGCCGACGATGGCCCGCGCCGTCCCCTGCTCCGCCCAGGATTTGGCAAAGGCGGAACCGTTGAGGGCGCGTCTGGCGTTTTCAAGCGCGGCAAGGAACGCTTTATGATCGGCGACAGTCGGTTGTCCCGTGCCTCGCACCGCAATGGCTTTCAGATTCTTGGAACCCATGACGCAGCCGGTACCGCCCCGGCCTGCTGCCCGCCCTGCGGTATGCAGGATGCTGGAATAGGGAACGAGATTCTCCCCGGCAGGGCCGATGTATACCGTTTTGAATCGCCGGTCCCCCAGTTCCGCCAGGAACGCCCGGTCGAAGGCATCGGTTCGCATCCCCTTGAACTTGGCGGCTTCGCGAATCTCCACTTTGTCGTCCTCAATCACGACATAGGAAAGCACCCGCGCCTTGCCGGTGATCACGATGCCGTCATAGCCGGCAAAGCGGACTTCGGGTCCGAAAAAGCCTCCCATGTTCGAGTAGGTGACGGTGGACGGGTGCGTGTAGTCGGATTTCAAAGGCGACGTGATAGGGGATTTGGTCACCACGCAGGTCCTGGACGAGGACGGGACCGGAAGCCCGGAAAACGGTCCCGGCATGAACATGAGCAGGTTATCCGGAGAAAGCGGGTCGACGCCCGGCTTCTTCAGCCGGTCCCAGAGTATCTTCATGCCCAGTCCCTGCCCGCCCACGAACTTATCGAAGTCTTCGGCGGGGACGGGCACCGTTTCAATCTTCCCGGTGGAAAGGTCTATGTTCAATATCTTGCCGTGATAACCCGGTTTCCCGCTCATTTTAACCCTCCGAAGTCGGCCGTGCCGTACCAGGTTTTGGCCAGTTCAGCCGCAATTTTTTCAGGATCTAGCCCGTAAAACTTTCGGTCACGCCTGACCTCTACATACGAGAGCGCCCCGAAAGGGCACCGCTTGACGCATTGCGGGGCGCCACCGCAGAGCGTGCACATGCGCTCAGGCTTGCCAGTTGCCGGGTCGGGAGAAATTACCCCCGTCCTCTGTGCGGCGCAGGCCTTTGCACAGCTCCGGCAGCCGAGGCACCGGTCAGAATCGTTGTGGATTGTGTGTGTAACGTTGTCCCGGTAGAGGGCGCGCCTGCCGGTTTTGGAGTCCGGCTCGACCGGGCACGCCTTCACGCATGGGGTATCGGCGCACATGGCGCAGACGTTGGGTACATCCACGTCAGGGTTGAAGCTGTGGACACGGATGTTCGCGTAGCGAGGGTTGCCAAGTCCCGGCAGTTCCTGCCCCTTGAGCGACACGGGCCGGTTGCGCGACGAACAGGCGGCCTCACAAGTCCTGCACCCGGTGCACTTGGCGTAATCGATCAGCACCATGTTCAGGGCAGGATCTCCCGCAAGCGCCCAGGCTGCCGAATGGACTCCGAATTGTCCGAGCAGAACGAGTGCGCCACCCCCTATCCCGACCCCTTTGATAAATTCCCGGCGGGTGAGGGTTGTCCTGTCATAGCTTCCGCAAGATTCCATTTTCCCCTTGTCCATGTGAGCCTCCGTTGGAGCTTCGCTTCTTATGACCTATAGTCGGAAGATTCTACTGCAGGTGATGGAAAAAGAGATAGACCAATCCTTCTGAATTATTGCCTAATCGTGCACCTCCCCCCCCAGCAGCCTCCTTCGCACAGTTTCCCTCTACAAAACTCCACCTTGTTAAATACTAATTGATATCCCCCAACTATGCGTGATAGTGTGATTGTCCCGTGACCGCACTCTCAACCTGAGGTCGAACCGGTGGGAAGTGTTTGTTAGCATCTAATGCTGGAGACAAGGCGACCACAGAAAATGACCACAGAAGAGTTGTTACAAGACCTCAAGATGAGAGGCGAACTTGACGAGCGCCACCTTTTGGCGTCGATCCGATTGCTGCACCTACTCGCCTCGGGAAAATCCTCCCAAGAGGTCATGTCGACGTTGTTACCCTTCTTTCAGGAACTTTCTGGATGTGAAGCGGTCGCTGTACGGCTACGCGAAGAAGAGGATTACCCCTATTTCCAAACGGTGGGGTTCCCATCGGAGTTCGTGAACGCTGAGAACTATCTGTGCGCGAAAGACTTGGCCGGCCAGATAAAAAGGGATGCCATCGGCCATCCAGTCCTGGAATGCATGTGCGGTAACATCCTGTGTGGACGGTTTGATGCCAATAAATCGTTCTTTACCCCAAATGGCAGTTTCTGGACAAACAGTACTAGCGAGTTGCTCGAAAGTACTGCCGAAGAGGACAGGCAGTCAGCAACCCGCAACAGGTGCAGCGCCGATGGATACGAATCGGTAGCCCTGGTTCCCCTGCACCATAATGAAGACATCATTGGACTAATACAGTTTAATGACCGACGCAAAGACCGATTCTCCAAAGGGTTTATTGCACTTGTAGAGTTGTTGGCAGACAGTGTGACCGTTGCGGTACTTCGGCGGTGGGAGGAAGAGAGCCTCAGGAAGCGTGAAGAGTATTACCGCGCTATGGTGACAGCGTTCGACGGCCTCATATACATTTGCTCGGCCAATTACCGGATCGAGTTTCTCAATGAAGCTATGAAGCGGCGTATTGGCCACGACGCCATTGGCGAATTGTGTTATGAAGCTCTGCATGGGCTTGATGCTATCTGCCCGTGGTGTAAAAATGATCGTATTTTCGCAGGTGAAAGCCATCGTTGGGTGGTCCAGAGCCCAAAAGATAACCGTTGGTACGAAGTGTCTAATACCCCTATAAGGAAAAACAATAAGATCGTTTCCAAACAGGCCATGATTATGGACGTAACAGACCGGCAACAGTTGCACGAGGAGCTTTTGCAGAAACAACAAGATTTGATATTGGCAAATGATCTATTAGAAAGCCGGGTTGCCGAGAGAACTTCCAATTTGGAGGCAGCAATGAGGGAACAAGAGTCATTCAGTTACTCGGTTTCCCATGACCTGCGCGCCCCCCTGCGCCACATTAACAGCTTCAGCGCCATTGTCATGGAGGAATTCTCGAATGAACTGCCTGCCCCTGTGAAAGACTACCTGGTGCGGATTCGCTCAGCGTCAAACAGGATGGGAGGATTGATCGACCACCTGCTTGAACTGTCCCGGGTAGGCAGGGCGGCGCTGAAACTGGAACCGGTGGATTTGAGCATGATGGCCGCGTCCATTTTGACCGCTCTCCAGGAGACGGAGTTGAAGCGGACCGTGAAAATCTTTGTGGAAGAGGATGTGCGGGTACTGGGGGACCGGACGCTGTTGCAACAGTTGCTGGAGAATCTGCTTGGAAATGCCTGGAAGTACACCTCCAAAACCGTAACAGCGCATATCGAATTCGGCAGTTCAAAGCGAGGCGACAGCACGATCTTTTATGTCAAAGATAACGGCGCAGGGTTCGACATGCAGTACAAGGACAACCTGTTCATTGCCTTCCAGCGTTTGCATACTGCGGAGTTCGAGGGCGAAGGGATCGGGCTTACGACTGCACAGCGTATAATCCATCGCCACAGTGGGGACATCTGGGCTGAAGGAGAAGTAGGAAAGGGGGCGACTTTCTACTTCACTTTGCCGAATTAGCCCACATCTTCCGAGGCAATCCCACACCACCCTCGCACTCCCCAACTGAAGCGGGCCGTTTACGGGGCGTTAACCAGGAGAGCCCTTCAACCCATTAGCTTTGAAAATTTGCTTCCCCCAGTTGCGCAATCCCCTGCGCAAATTATCAAAACTCATTCCGGTTTTAACTATTCCGAAAGAAGAATAGGCTATTCCCATTTCGATTTAGACTATTCCAACCACGAATTTGTTAATTCCGAATCATAATTCGCTATTTTCGAATGGAATTAACTAATCCGGCGAGCAAATTAACAATTTCCATTTGGGTTTATGCTATTTCCAAACGGGTTTATGCTAATTGAATTTGGGTTTAGCAAATTTGAATCGGCAATTAACTATTTCCGGATCCAAATAAGCAAATCTGTCGCCGAAATAACGAAATCGCTGGCGCATTTGCATTATTCCGGTTTGCGGCTGTCCAACAGGAAGGGGCCAATCGGGCGTGTAAAGGGGCGGGTAGAATTTCTCAGATTTTCTCTGTGGCTAAGGGTTTTCGTTCGTGTTGGCTGGCCTTTGCGCATTGGCGGGAGGGATTATCTTTTAGATGAGGCCTCAAAATGGGAGAAGGGAGGATTCGTGGGGAAATGAGCGGCTGCACCGGAGTGCAGCCGCCTTTTTCTTTTCAAATGATGATGAGTTCCACTGCTTCGGACCAGGGGGCGACGCCGGAATCCTTGAGGAGCCTCGCCCTGAAGTAGGCCCTGCGCGCCGGTTCCAATCCTTCCACGGTGAAGTGGCAGTAGTGCGAGATTTTGCTCGGCTGCCACGACTCTTCCGATCCTGGGTTGCCGTAGCAGACGTGCAGCTCGACACTGCCCTTGCCTTCCCAACTGCTGACGTGAACCTTGACGGTGCCGGACTCCTTGCCGTGGGTTACGGTGAACCTGTAGAAGCTCGTTGGTGCCTTGACGGTAGTATGCCGAATGGCTCTGTGTGCTCTATCCACGCCGATGGTGTCCAGGAGGCCGGGGTTGTCGGTATGGTCCGCATACATCACCACGTACTGGCAGGAGAACCTTATGGACTGAATCATCTTCTTCCGCGCAGCCCGCCTTTCGGCCTCCTTCGATGGATCCAGCCTTGCCGCACTCGATGTCTGCTTGACCTGTTGCGCGTTCTCCCTGATTTGGGTTGGACCCGGAATGCAGGGGGGAATGGCTTTATCCTTGAAAGCCTCATGGCCCTCCATGCGATCGGCTAACGTCTCTGCCTGGAAGGCCAAGTCCCCGTCGCCGAGATCCTTAAAGCTTTGGATGTCGAATATCTCGCTCATCGTTACCTCTGTGCGTGGCGTTGAATTTATGGGGGCAATTATTAGCGAGTATTAAATATTGTCAAGCAGCCTTTTTCTTACAACCCGCTGCGGTCGGCATTTTGGGGGCGAGGCTGACAGACAACGACAACTTCGCGAGTTGCTCGATAATCTTGAGCTTTTTCCGTTGTCTGTAGTGAATCCGAGTGATATGCTGCCGCCGTCCGAGCAGCATGATGCGGAATCGACACCATTCTCTGCCAAGACAAGGAAGACAAGGGGACGCACATTCTAATGTTGATATCTCGTACGTGGCACGGCTCGGTGCCTCTTGAACATGGTGATGCTTTCGCTGCTTATCTTGAAAAAACCGGAGTTCAAGAATCACGATCAATACCAGGTAGTGCTGCTGCGTATGTGCATCGCGTAGAACAAGATGCACACTCGCATTTCTTTCTCTGTACTCTGTGGTCTTCCTGGGAAGCCGTCCGCGCTTTTGCCGGTGAGACGCCTGAGATTGCGGTGACGTACCCCGAGGATGCAAAATATGGCCTCATCTCAGACCCGATAGTCATCCACCAAGAGGTCAATACTGATCTGAACCCATTTTCTAGAGCCGAGTCAGGTCTGAAAGATTGAACAACTCCCACCCTATTGAGCTAAGGACATAGTTTATGTCGGAACTTTTCCCCGATCCTGTAAGAAACCTGCCGCAAGCCGACATTCCATTGAAGGGCATAACGGCCTATCTTTCCCAAGCGGACAGCCATCAAATCATCTTCATGCAGTTCGATGAGGATGTGGAGTTGCCTGAGCATTCGCACGAAAGCCAGTGGGGTGTTGTTCTGGAGGGGAGGATCGAGCTGGTGATTGACGGGATAAAGCGGTCATACGTGAAGGGGGATCGCTATTTCATTCCTCAGGGCGTCCCCCATTCCGGGAGGATCTACGCCGGCTATGCCGACATGACCTTCTTCGATCAACCTGATCGATACAAGATAAGGGAACCGAATGAATAATGGCAACTTTCAAGGAGGGGGTGGCTATGTTCAGGGCGGCTTGCACTGCGACCACCCAAGGAGCGAAGGGATCAGAGATTCAAACTCTGCCCCCTGGCGCTCCCCGGGTTGCCACGACTAAAGCCGTTAAAAGCTACTTCTTCTTGGTGGCAGGCTTGGCTTCGCCTTTGACATCAATGGTAGCGGCCTTCATAGTGTACATAACCGTCACCTTGCTTCCGACCTTCAAATCGCCGGTAATTTTGGTGTCCTTATCCTTGGCGATCTCCCATTTTTCTTTCCCTTTTTCAACAACGATCGTGTCGGCTTTCACCTCCAGAACCGGACCGGTTACCTGATAGGTCTTGGGGGCGGCAAAAGCGGTGGAAGCTGCAAGTAAAGTGAGTCCGGCCAACGTTGCAGTAAGTCTCATGCGTAATCTCCTTGTTTAATGTGATGGTTAATTACTGCGGCGAAGATTATGTCCAGGCATACCCGAAAACGAAAATTACTTTATCAGAAACAATGGCAAGCACAAGCCAGCGCCTGTACAAATATGACACAGTCACTTAAGGCATAAAATGCTCATTGCACACGTCTTTATGTCTTGGCCCAGCGTGACTCATAGGGCAGGGGCGTGGTAAGTTATCGGGTCCATTGGCCCGATGCTGCCTTTTCGGCGTTCGTGGTGTGAACAAGGCAATAAGGGAACTGAATGAATAATGGCAGCTTTCCAGGAGGGGGAGGGACGATGGCAGGAGGCACTTTACACGATGTACTGGCTGGCTTGCACTGTGACCACCCACGGGTCTGGTTGTTCCTCCTCCGTGCTCTGGCGAAGGGGCGGCCTGTTTCCCGCACCACTATAGCGAACGCTCTTAACAGTTCTCTCTCCGAGATTGAGGCGGCGTTGGCGTCCTTTGCCGACACGGTGTACGACGAGAAAGGCGACGTGGTGGCCTGCGGGTTGTCGCTCATGCCTACGCCGCATTCCTTTACGGTCTGCGGCAATCAGCTTTACACCTGGTGTGCCCTGGATGCCCTCATGTATCCCGTGGCGCTGGAACAGGTCGCACAGGTGGAATCGCATTGCCCGGTTACGGGCATCCCGGTTCGTATGACGGCAACTCCGACGGGGGTCGTCGATCCGTCTCCGGCTGGAGTTAGCCTTTCGATGGTTGCACCTTCAGAGCAAGCCGGCTGCTGCAGCGTCCGTAACAGCTTTTGCAGTGGGGTGCACTTCATAAGTTCCGCTGAAGCTGCAGCTTCGTGGCTGTCTCTGCATCCCGAAGCAAGCATAGTGTCGTTGGAAGAAGCGTGGCAGATCGGACATGCAGTAATGCAGCAACGACTGTCGCATGGAGAGACGTCACGCCCTTGATCTTACGCGGTCACTTTCCGGGGTAGTCGACAAGGCCCGGTGTCTGTACGAATGGGTGAGCGCTATGGGATTTGCCTTGGTTAGACATACAAGCTAACGGCATCGCACACGGATTTAGCGGATGACGCGGATACGGCAGATTAGGCCACCCTCCTCCCGCCTGATTCCATTAACAGCTTTTTTGATTGTTTGTCATTAATGCCGGTGATATGCTGCCGCAGCGATCAGTAGTTTTTGTTCAATCGTTGCGGAGGCTTCTGTGAATATTGTGTGGTGGCACTGGCTCACCTTGGGGCTTATTCTCATTGGGCTCGAATTAATCATTCCATCCTTCACCATCATCTGGTTCGGTCTCGGTGCTGTTATTGTCAGCATCGTCCTGGCCTCCCTTCCGAGTTGTCCCCTTTCCGTTCAAATTCTCATCTGGACCGTGGCATCGGCACTGCTCACCTTTGCCTGGTTCCGTTTTTTCAATACCCGCCTCGACAGGACCAAGGCCGGATCGTCAAAGGGAGCCGTGATAGGCGAGACGGGATTGGTAATTCGTGGCGCCCAGCAATACGACAAGGGAACAGTGAAGTTCCATCTGCCGCTGCTGGGAGCGGACGAGTGGCCGTGTGTGGCGGATGATCCTTTAGCGGTTGGAGATCGCGTCCGGGTAGTCGACGTGGAAGGACATGTCATGAAGGTCGAAAAAATAGCAAAAGGGGATAAGTGATGGAACCAGCAGCAGTAGTGTTCGCAATATTGTTTTTAGTCGTCGTAGTGACCATCTTCATGGGCGTGCGGCTCGTCCCGCAGGGGTTCGAGTTCGTTGTGCAGCGTCTCGGGAAGTATCACTCCACACTTAAGCCCGGTCTCAATTTCATCATTCCCTACGTCGACATCGTCGCCTATCGTCTGACCACCAAGGACATCCCGCTGGAAATCGGCGCACAGGAAGCCATCACCAAGGACAACGCCGTCATCGTTGCTAATGCCATCGCCTTCATCAAGATCGTTGATCCGGTAAAAGCAGTGTATGGCATCAGCAACTACGAGTACGCCATCCAGAACCTCGTCATGACCTCGCTGCGCGCAATCATCGGCGAGATGGAACTGGACCTCGCCCTCTCCTCGCGGGACATCATCAAGGCTCGCCTGAAGGACATCATCTCCGACGACGTCACCGATTGGGGCATCCTGGTGAAGTCAGTAGAGATACAAGACATCAAGCCGTCCGAGTCCATGCAAAAGGCCATGGAGCAGCAAGCGACTGCCGAGCGGTTGAAGCGCGCCATGATTCTGGAAGCAGAAGGTAAAAAAGAAGCGATGATCCGAGAAGCCGAGGGCAAGCTCGAAGCAGCGAAGAAAGAAGCCGAAGCCCAGATGATGTTAGCCGAAGCCTCCGCTAAGGCCATCCAGGACATTGCAGTAGCAGTAGGCGACAAAGAGCTCCCTGCCCTTTTCCTCCTGGGCGACCGCTATGTGAATGCCATTCAAAAGCTTTCCACTTCGCCCAATGCGAAAAACTTCGTGTTGCCCGCTGACATACTTGGTGCTGTAAAGGGGATTGCCGGAAGAAGCGTCTAGTTATCGTCGATCGGCGGGACAGCCGCTATGCGCGCCAAAGGGGGGGGATGCTCTGCAAGAATAAAGACCTGACCCCCAGGCATGGTATGACGGCAACTCCGACGGGAGTCGTCGATCCGTCTCCGGCTGGAGTTAGCCTTTCAATGGTTGCACCTTCAGAGCAAGCCGGCTGCTGCAACGTCCGTAACAGCTTTTGCAGTGGGGTGCACTTCATAAGTTCCGCTGAAGCTGCAGCTTCGTGGCTGTCTCGGCATCCCGAAGCAAGCATAGTGTCGTTGGAAGAAGCGTGGCAGCTCGGACACGCAGTAATGTGGCAACGACTGTCGCATGGAGAGACGTCACGCCCTTGATCTTACGCGGTCACTTTCCGGGGTAGTCGACAAGGCCCGGTGTCTGTACGAATGGGTGAGCGCTATGGGATTTGCCTTGGTTAGACATACAAGCTAACGGCATCGCACGCGGATTTAGCGGATGACGCGGATACGGCAGATTAGGCCACCCTCCTCCCGCCTGATTCCATTAACAGCTTTTTTGATTGTTTGTCATTAATGCCGGTGATATGCTGCCGCAGCGATCAGTAGTTTTTGTTCAATCGTTGCGGAGGCTTCTGTGAATATTGTGTGGTGGCACTGGCTCACCTTGGGGCTTATTCTCATTGGGCTTGAATTAATCATTCCATCCTTCACCATCATCTGGTTCGGTCTCGGCGCTGTTATTGTCAGCATCGTCCTAGCCTCCCTTCCGAGTTGTCCCCTTTCCGTTCAAATTCTCATCTGGACCGTGGCATCGGCACTGCTCACCTTTGCCTGGTTTCGTTTTTTCAATACCCGCCTCGACAGGACCAAGGCCGGATCGTCAAAGGGAGCCGTGATAGGCGAGACCGGGCTGGTAATTCGTGGCGCCCAGCAATACGACAAGGGGACAGTAAAGTTCCATCTGCCGCTGATGGGAGCGGACGAGTGGCCGTGTGTGGCCGATGATCCTTTAGCGGTTGGAGATCGCGTCCGGGTAGTCGACGTGGAAGGACATGTCATGAAGGTCGAAAAAATAGCAAAAGGGGATAAGTGATGGAACCAGCAGCAGTAGTGTTCGCAATATTGTTTTTAGTCGTCGTAGTGACCATCTTCATGGGCGTGCGGCTCGTCCCGCAGGGGTTCGAGTTCGTTGTGCAGCGTCTCGGGAAGTATCACTCCACACTTAAGCCCGGTCTCAATTTCATCATTCCATACGTCGACATCGTCGCCTACCGTCTGACCACCAAGGACATCCCGCTGGAAATCGGCGCACAGGAAGCCATCACCAAGGACAACGCCGTCATCGTAGCTAACGCCATCGCCTTCATCAAGATCGTAGATCCCGTAAAGGCAGTGTATGGCATCAGCAACTACGAGTACGCCATCCAGAACCTCGTCATGACCTCGCTGCGCGCCATCATCGGCGAGATGGAACTGGACCTCGCCCTCTCCTCGCGGGACATCATAAAGGCTCGCCTGAAGGACATCATCTCCGATGACGTCACCGACTGGGGCATCCTGGTGAAATCAGTAGAGATACAAGACATCAAGCCGTCCGAGTCCATGCAAAAGGCGATGGAGCAGCAAGCGACTGCCGAGCGGTTGAAGCGCGCCATGATTCTGGAAGCAGAAGGTAAAAAAGAAGCGATGATCCGAGAAGCCGAGGGCAAGCTCGAAGCAGCGAAGAAAGAAGCCGAAGCCCAGATGATGTTAGCCGAAGCGTCCGCCAAGGCCATCGAAGACATTGCCGTAGCAGTAGGCGACAAAGAGCTCCCCGCCCTTTTCCTCCTTGGCGACCGCTATGTGAATGCCATTCAGAAGCTCTCCACCTCGCCCAACACGAAAAACTTCGTGTTGCCGGCAGACATACTTGGTGCCGTAAAGGGGATTGCCGGAAGAAGCGTCTAGTTAACCTCGTTGACAGCCGCGATGGGAATTCCGGGGAAACAGCAAATGAGTGCCCCCCTGGCTTATTTATCCATCATCTTTGCAGCTCATACCCTTTAAAATCCTTTGACTTAGTTGCTCAAGTGCATTAACGTACGCGAAGCTAGCCGGTGTCGGAGGGAGGGCTTAGTATACGTGGGTCAATTTTTTGTTCAACAAATTGCGGAAACGGATGTGGATCTCGACATCATTCAAAGCGCTGATGAGGCTAATGTCGTATTAATGTTTTCTGGTGGGCGGGACTCTACCCTTGCCGCTGCGCGTCTCAACTCAATTGGGGTGCCTGTGACCCTTGTTACCATAACATCGAAGCATCTTGAGGGGATAGGACGTGTCCATCTGCGGCTTGCAGAATTGGCGCGAACTTTGCCACCTGGCACCGATTGGCTTCATATAGAACAGCCAGATCAACTCCAGACAGATACCTCCTTCTATGACCAAACTTGCCTACCTTGCCACCATGCTTACGTAGTCGTATCTGTTGCAATTGCGAAAAAGATAAATGCTTCAAAGATGGCTTTTGGGTATACACACTATCAAAGTGACTGGCCTGAACAAACACCCTTAGCTATTGCTAGGCTTAAAACTACGTTGGCCCGCCATGGCATTGAACTTCTTTTGCCTGTTTATGACCTTCCGTCCCGTGAGGTGGCAATTGAGGAACTGGGAGCCTATGGGTTGAGTACTTCCTCATTGGAACAAAAATGTTTGCGTCAGATCACAAATGTAGCCCTGTCGGAAGAAAGGCTGATTCAACAGGTTGACTTATGGGAAGATGCCATAGAACGATCGATGTTGAATATTGCCGATATCGCGATCTCGGTAATTAGTCATAAAAAAATTGGAGATTTCCATGATGGTGCCTGAGCTTTCTCCATGGTCAGTTCTCACTGCATCTGGAGCTCTGACGGCATTTCACATAGGACTTTACACACTTGTAGGGCGTGAACGTAAGTCGCCTTACCTTATCAACTCAGCTTTCCCCGTTTTTTTGCTTAGCTTGTTCGTCGCCGCCCTTGCTGCAATTGCATCTTTATTGCTTGGTTGCTACAAATCTGTAGTACTGGCAGTCAGCACTTGCGTCCTTGCAGGTTCCTTTATCTATTCATTGTTTGTGGTCTTAAGGCTCTACACCAGATTTGTGCTATTTGTCGACAGTATCAATCCGAAGCATTGGCCGGGTATCCGTCACTTTCGCCGTTGGAAGAAAAAAAAAGGACATCGCACCCCATATGCTCACAGCTCAGTGCCAGTTCCACCAGAATTCGAAAAAAAAATAATAGGAGTCTTGGAAAAATTTGGAATCAACGGTGGAATTTTTACACGACAGGAAAAAACTTTAAAATCGTTGGCTGTTTCTACGCAGAATCAGGACCAGTGTAGCGAGTTACTAGCGGAATTAGCCCTTTCCTTTTTAAAGCAAGGGTTTACGATTCAATATATGACGGCATCGCGGCACCCTGTAGAATTTATAGAATATTTAAAGAAGTATATGTCAGACAATGGTGATGACTTAGGGAATTATATAAATAAAATAGTCGTAATCGATGCTCATTCACCACATTTTGGATTTACTGATTCTATTTATGATGAAAAGACTAAAGAACTTAAGAGTCTAAATATTGCTTTTGTTACCTCCGAAATGACTTACGCTGGCATGCACAGTGCCACAACAAGTGCATTCAACACCCTCGAAAGTCAAATGGTTGATAAGACTGCAAGGCAGCCGAGTCTCAATATTTATGAAGGGATCTACGCCTTAACAGATCTAGAGTCACCGGAACAATACCGTATTTTTCTAAGGCATGTACTTCCTGCTGAGAGAATGTGGAATAGCATGTTCACAGTTTTTGTAGAATCATATCAACCTGAAAATGATTGGATGCTTCTAAAAGCTTACGCAAGTATGGTACTGGATTTACGTAAAGTTGGTTCGACTGAAAATAAATAATACTTAGACAATTATTTAAGGAATATTGCCGTGGCAACACCACTTTGGAAAAAGCCCTTTACAGATTCTTTGTATGGCCGTATCAGCTTTGACGACACTATTGTAGACTTAATCCAAGAGCCTATCGTCCAGAGACTTAGGCATGTCCGTCTATCGAATATAGATTCAATTGATATGCCTGGAATTTCAAATATTTCTAGATTTGAGCATGTGCTAGGTGTCGCCCATTTGGCTAGCATAATCAAATTCAGGAAGCCATTGAGCAAGTTTGATAATCTCGCACTTGTTTCGTCTGCATTACTTCATGACTGGGCAATTACGTCTTATGGACATCTGATAGAAGAAGCTCTTCAATATGTTGGGACAGGTTTTGAACATGAATCAACACTTCGCGAAATCCTCAGCAATGGCGATGAGCATGTGGTCGGTGGTATAGATTTCCAAATTCTTTCTGGGAGACCAACTAACCTAAGAAAGTGGTCCAGAAAAAATGTAGGTGTTGAGTCTGATACTTTAATTGAAGACATTACAAAATACATTGGCGGAGAAGGAACTCTAGGCCGAATTATATCTTGTGATATCGATATTGATAATATTGATAATGTCTTTCGAATGGCTTTTCATATGGGAATAAATGTTGATCGCGGTGTACCAACTCGGTTGGCTGGATCTATTGTAGGTGTTGATGACGGCGGTCCGATCTTCAGTATTTCAGCAAGAGAAGATATTGAAACATGGTGCTCAACTAGAAAGAATGTATATCAGCATTTAATGCTATCTGAACGTGATTTTATTGGGAAAATTATGATGCTTTATGCATCGGTCCTAGCTTTTGAAAATCAAGAAATCACAAAAGAGGACTGGTGCCTGGTGGATCATACGTTGTTATCAACCTTTGCCAAGTCAAAGACAAAAGAGGTCTGTGAAGCAGTCCAACGTTGGATTTCGGGTGACCTTTGGGTGTGCAGTCCACTGTTTTGGCTACACGGCGATAGACCTAAATACTCAAAATTATTAGAATTTTCTCAAGAGGTGTCGTCTGTCCTTGGGCGTGAATGCTTTGCATACGGGATTAAGGATAAAAGAGATAGACATCTCGCCATCTCATTTGATACGGGGGAAAAAGAAGAATTTGGGACTCATTCAAAGCAATGGCTTCTTGGTGTTGGCTCTTCAAAGAGGGCGGCCTTTAAAACCGATGAGCTAGAACAAATCTTCCAACTTTCAGAGTCGTATTTCTCAACAACGATTATTGGCCTGGCCGCAAACAATAATAGCCACAATGATATACAAGAATGTCTGTTTTAAGCCTTAAACGACTTGATCGTATAAACTGGGACTTTCCTAGTGCTGGAACTGAGTTAGGGTCCGTTCATTCTATCCATTGGTTCCCAGGAAACTACATTCCACAAATTCCAGCTGCACTTATTCAAGTTCTATCTAGAACTGGCGAAGTAGTGTTTGATCCATTTGGGGGAAGTGGAACAACTGCAATTGAAGCTTTAAAGCTTGGCAGATTCGCTGTGGTCTCTGACCGTATTTCAGCATGTGTACAAATTACAGAAGCCAAGTTATCTTTGCTTGGCAACCCACTTGATCGTGATGTTTGCAACAAGATATTTTCTTCGTTGACCTTTGAACACCTTTGCCAAAGCACCCAAATAGGTGTCAATGGAGAGGGGAGAGCTGAGGATCTAGAGTGTTGGTACTCCTCTGAGACACTGGGCCAACTTCGCTATATTTGGAAAATAATAGAACTTCAATCATCACAAGTGCAGAAAGTCCTTTTTGCGTTATTTTCAAATGTACTTTTTGCCTGTGCTTCGACCAATGGATCTCGCACACATACTGGGAAGCTGAGGCGACATCACTGGGGTTGGGTGGCTGATAATGTGCGCCCCAAAGAGTTGATTTTCCATAATGCGATAGAATTGTTTTGTAAGAATCTTCGTGCTGTTATGGATACAAACAGAGGTCCGATTTCAACTACCGCTAAAGTTATTCAACAAGATGCCCGTAACATGGAGTTAGAAGACGAATCTGTCGATCTTGTAGTCACTTCTCCTCCCTATGCTGGTGTTATTGATTATACTCATGCTAACCGACTACTTTATCTTTGGATGGGATGGCCAATGGGGGAAGAACGTGCCGATGAAATCGGTGCTAGGTATAGACGGAATAGAAAAAATGCTGTGGAGGAATATTTATCTGATATGCGGTTATGTCGAGACCAAATACACAGGGTTCTCAAAAAAGGGTCTTATTGCGCAATTGTGGTTGGTGAATCTAAAAAGTTTCCAAACACTGCAAGTCTCCTTATTGAGGACTTTTCACAGTCCATGCCTATAGTTTGGGGGCCAAAATCGCGCTACTTATCGCGTCGTAGGGTTTCTGATAGGGTTGCTGGAGATCCCGTTGAATTCGTTTGCGTCTTTCAAAAGCTATGATTATTTCTTTTTTTGGATCATCATGCACAGGAAAATCGACTCTCGCCAGGCCGTTAGCTAAGTACCTTGGATTACCTCTGAGATCATGCGGCGAGGAAATTAAACAAAGAGCCAAAGCAATAGGCAGTTCTATTGATGATATGCCTATCAGTGAACACCTTTTAATTGATGAAGAAACTATTAAGTGGGCAAGTGATAATTGTTGCTGCATAATTGAAGGTAGATATTTGAATTATGTTCTTTCAAGCCACAAACATGGCATAATTTTAGTTCAGTTGACAGCATCAGCCACCGCAAGGCGTAATAGAATGGCTTTGCGAGTTGGGAAGGAAGTTTCTTTAGATGAGATATGTGAGATTGATCGGAAGGATCAGGCCTTTCGGGTTTTAAACTACAAGTCTCTCTTGCCGTTAGATCCAACATTTACTATAGACACTTCTCTTTTAACGGTTAACGAATGCTTAGAGCTGATAAAAACCAAGTTAAAGCCACTGCTCTAAAAACGCGTTTGAGCCGTCTCCACCCCTATCCTGCTATGGTGGCCGATGAACTTGCTGTCGCGCTTGTTGAGAAATTCATCCCTACCAAATCAGCTGTGATGGATCCTTTTTGCGGATCGGGAAGATTGCTTGCTGCAGTAGAAAATGCCAAATTGCGAGTTGGTATTGACACCAACCCACTTGCATGGCTTTTAACTAAGACTAAACTGTCAGCAGTTGACCCTGCTAAAATAATGAAGCTTGGAAATACTATTGAACAGGCTAGGTTAATACAATCTGCGAGTTGCTTAGATTTAGCTTCTGATCGAAAAGTCCCCTGGTTCTCTGCTCGTGCAAAGAATGAGCTTGCTTGCATCGTTGAGTGGATAAATGGTCTACAGCTTGATGAGCCTGAATTGCTTCTTCTAGGTTCAGTTTTGAGTGCAACTACTCGAGATGTCTCATACGCCCGCCAAGGGGGTTGGAAGCTGCACCGGCTTAATGCTGATGCACGAGAAAAATTGGACATCTCCGCATGGGATTCCCTTAAAAAAAGATTGATGTATTGCTGCACTGCTTTGAAATCAGGCCAGACATTAGAAGGCCCTTCTTATGTTGAAATTGGTGACTCACGTGACCACGCGACATTTTCTAATACAACTAAGCAGTATGGCCTATTTGATGTTGTAATAACTTCACCTCCTTATGGTGATTCATTATCTACAGTGCAATATGGAGCCGCGTCTTCCTTAAGTCTGGAAGTTGTTGGGTATCTGAAGGGTTTAGAGCACTTGCCACGTGCTGGTAAAACTATTGATGGCACCTGTCTTGGCGGTGGAACCCTGCCGATTGATATGAGCCCTAATCTTAATTCCTATTGGGTCGGTTCAAATGAGTCTTCACGTGTACGTCCCATTGCGAAGTTTCTTTACGATTATGACCTTTTTTGTAAAAACGTGGCAGCTTGTTTGAGAGTTGGTGGAAAAGCTATATTAGTTGTAGGCAGGCGTTCAACTGGTGGAGCCCTTTTAAATCTAGATGATTTCACTGTGGATTGCTTTGAAAGTTTAGGCTTTAGCTTAACTCAGAAGGAAGTCCGACCATTGACCCAGAAACGGTTCCCTTCGAAAATTAATCGTTTTGCTCGTTCCAAATCGGCAGTTAATCGGGAACATGGTCAAGTAACTACAATGCAAAATGAAATTATTCTCGTCTTGGAAAAGACTTGTTAGTAAAAATTTTATTTTCCCTTAGGTACCTTCTCGCTGACACCTTTGTTCATATGCCCCCCGCTTCCAAAGCGATGGTTCTGTACTGTGAATAGAGCCGAGTAGAAAGTCGAGCCCCCTGTCGCTATATGACAGGGGGCTCTGTTGTGCTGGCTGCAACCCTTCCAACTCCCTTAAATCTTCACCGTCTTGTAAAGGAAGTTCTTGAAGCGGAAGAAGCGTTTCCTCTCTTCTTCATCCACCTGGGGATCGCCGGTGATGGCTTTTAGGTACCTGGCAATTTCGGGCATGTTCTTGCCGGCGGCCACACGGCTCTTCTCGATTATCAGCCGCACGACGTCGCGGGAAATCTGGCTCTGCGAGTAGGGCTGGTACACGGCTTCCCAAAAATCGCTCCCTGCTTCTATCTCTGCGAGTATCCCCCCGGCGACTTCTTCGGAAAGTCTTTCCGCGGCGGGTGTCATCTGCTCGCGCATCCCGTCCCTGATGGCTTTCTTTATGTCCTCGCCGGTGATTATCTTGCCGGTCCTGAAGAAGAGGGCGCGCAACAGTATGCTGCGCAGCTCCCTTATATTCCCTTTGTAGTTGTGGCTTACCAGGGCGTCCTTGGCGTCTTTGGAGAGGCTCGGCTCGTCGTCGCGCGCTTCTTCCTCGCGGCTTCTGTAGGTGCGGTAGAGCTTTCCGAGGAAGTGGGTGGAGAGGTCGGGGATGTCTTCGCGCCGCTCGTTCAGTGAAGGCACCACGACGGAGAGCTCGGTCAGGCGATGGAAGAGGTCCTCGCGGAAGTTACCCATGGCGATCTCTTTGCTCAGGTCCTTGTTGGTGGCGGCAACTAAGAGGACGCGGCTGATCCGCTCGCGGTTCTCGCCCAGACGCACGAACCCGCCGTTGTCGAGGAAACGAAGCAACTGGACCTGGGTCTTCGGGTCGGCGTCGCCAATCTCGTCCAAAAAGACGATCCCTCCGGCGGCTTCTTCGATGATCCCTTTGCGGTCGCTGTAGGCGCCGGTGAAGGCTCCTTTGATATGGCCGAAAAGTTCGGAGTAGGTGAGGTCCCCACTGTAGGCGGCGATGTTGGTCTTCTTTACGGGAAGCTCGCCCTCGGGATTGATCTGCTGCCGATACAGTTCGTTGAGCTTGTTGTACAGGTTGTTGAAGAAGAATTCCTTTCCGGCGCCGGTAGGTCCCAGCACCAGGATGGAGGGTAGGCCTATGGTCGCCTCCTGCAATATGTGCTTGCTCCACAACCCGATCCGGTTGGATAAAGGCTGCGCCACGGTGTTGATGAAGGCGACGATCTCCTGGGCCTTGCGGCTGTTGCCGATGATGTTCCCCAGGCGGTAGGAGGAAACTTTCGGGTCCTTGTAGGCGATGTCGCTTTGCAGCTTGTTCACCTCGGACTGCAGCCTCTCGATGCGCTGGATGTCCGAGATGTGGCGCGAGGTGAGCCGGTCGATGATCTGCAGGATCCGCTTGTGCTCTTCGGTGAAGTACCCGTCTTGCAGGGAGTTGAGGCAGATGACGGCGATCACCTCGTCGTCGCTGATGACGGGGACCGCCATCTCGCTCTGGATCAGCTCGTTCATCGGGCGGTGGAACCCATCGTGCTGGCTTTGGTCGGCCACCTGCTCGATGATCTTGGGCTCTTTGGTCCACGCGACGTAGCCGGTGAGGCTACGCTCCTCGGGGGAAAGGTCGGCACCGCCGATCTTGAAGGGAGGGATCTTCTTCTTGAGCCATTCCTTGTTCTTGGCCCCGACGATGGTCCCTTCCTCGTTTTCAACCACCAGCCACTTCACCCCCTCGCGCTCCTGAACGATGGCGATGCTGCCGGTGTCGGCGCCGATCAGCTCGGTCGCCTTGGAGAGGACCTTAGTGAGGAAGCCGTGCAGTCCCTCGTTGGGTTCCTGGAGCAGGTCGGAGATCTCGGAAAGCACCTTGATCTCGAGATGCTCACCCCCCACCTCGTTGATGACCCGCTCCACCATCTCGGCGTGGGTCTGCAAGAGTCCCATCTCGAAGTCGGTGTAGCTGGTGACGTCGCGGGTGAAATAGTTCATCAGACAGATGATGCGGCGCGTCTCGGGTTCTACCCGCGGCACCATGTACAGGGTGCGCAGCCCCATCTCTTCGGTTAGGGCGCGGCGCTGGATGGACTGGTCAAAAAGGTCGGGGAAGAAGATCGGCTTCAAAAGGCTCGGGTCGGTGACCACGCCGTCTTCGTTGACGTAGCGGGAAACTAGCGAAGTGCCATGCTTGAGATCGATGCCTCCCACGTTGTCGTAGCGGTATTTCAGATCCGGATCCTGGGCGTGGCTTGCCAGCACTTCCATGGCCCCCTTGACCGGGACCAGCACCGAGGCGAGCGTCAACCCGTCGATCAGGTTGACGGCGGAGCGCACCATGAAACCGGCGGCTTCGCGCCGCTTGTAGAGTTCGACGCGCCGGGCCAATAGCAACTGCTGATGGTATTTCCTGGCCTGGTCCACCCGTTCGCCCGCCCGCGCCAGAAACGGGATAAGGGTGTCGATCCTCTCCTGCGAGAGCGTCCCGCCATCCAGACAGGCGACGCCGATCGACTTGCCCAGGCTGGTGATGGGGAGCATGGTGGTCCCCTCGATCTGGAACCGCCGCGAGAATTCCTGGTCCAGCGGGAGACCGGTCTCGGCGGGGTTCTGGTACTGAGCGACCTGCTGGGTAACGAAGGTGCGGGAGACCGCAGCTTCGGCGGAGATGATGGGGAAGGTTTCCTGCCTTATTTCGGTGGCGAAGCTGCCGCAGGAAAAGGCGCAGGAAAGGGCGCCCTTGGTGAGATCCTCAAGGTAGATGCGCACGCGTTCTTGCTCGGAGACGAGCCGGGATCCTTCGCCGACCAGGTGCAGCATCTCGTCCAGGTTTTCCTTGCCGAAAGAGACGATGCGGTCGCCCAGTTTTTTCAGTTGCTGGTCCATAACGGGTAACTGTTCCTCTGAGTACAAATTTTACACACCAGGGGCACAGTAGAGGAATTCGGGGGCCGTGTCAACAGAGGAGGAGTTAGGGGATGCGGTGAAGCGGGGACGTTGATTCTTTGCAATTAGTGGCTTCCTAACCTTGAGTTGCTTGTCTCCCCTCGCCCTGTGGGCCTTCGCCCACCGTAGGCTTCGGTCCGAAGGTGGGAGAGGGGCGGGGGTGAGGGAGGTGGCCCAAGGGGAGGAGACGATGGGACTAGTTGAACCCTTTGCGGATCTGGTACAGGTCTTCGAGGTTCAGCCCGTTAAGTTCGAAGAATTCGCGCTCCAACTCCTCGACGTAGAAGCGGTCGAGGCCTGAGTTCTCCAGGAAATCCTCGCGCAGCAGGCAGTTTTTCTCGTTGATGATCTGGGGAAGCAGGTTGTGGATGTAGACTGCCTCTTTCTTGATGGTGAGGATCGCCTCCTGGAACAGCCGGTCGGGGATCTCGCCTGAAAGGATCTTCTTATGGACCAACTCTTCGGCGAGTTCTTTCTTCAGGGCGTCCTGGTCGCCCTTGGTGGCGTATTTCGAATAGAAATTGCGGATGCGGTCTTTTACGTGATCCAGGAGGGTGAGGTAAAGACGCTCGTCGCTGTCTATGCGCACCAACTGCTCCAGGAGTCCGGTCGTGGTCAGGCGGTTCTCCTCGATCAGCTTCAGCCCCGCCGCCAGGTTGGTGACCTTCTTGCGGCCGTAGATCCCCAGGTACTTGTCCTCGAAGATGCCGGAGAGGAAGAGCTTGGTGAAGAGGTCCGGGGCCAGCATGTCGAAGGCGCTCTTGTTCCCCAGAAGGCTCCGGATCATCTCTTCCGATATCTTCACGTTCTCCATGAAGGCCAGCTGGTTGATGGCGGACGAGGTGGCGTCGTAGCGGTCGAAGTAGGTGATGATGTAGGAGTACCCTTCGAGTATCGAGATGTCGGCGCCGTCGCGGATCTTCTCGTCGCAGGCTTTGCTCGCGTCCAGCAGCATCTCCTCGAACGCATGGTCGCGGTTTTCCGCCGCCTGCTTCTTGGCGAAGAGGAGCTTCAGCATGTCCTCGGGCTCGATGGTGCTCTCGATGTGCCGCTCGGATAGGAACATCCCCTCCAGGATCTGCCTGGTCTCGGAGATGTAGTTGCTCTCTTCCAGGTCGACCAGCTTCTTGTCCTTCTTCAGCATCTCGTCGAGTGTGTAGAAGAGCGCGCCGGGGATCTTGTTGCGTACCGAGAGGGTCTTCAGGCGGGTGAGCCTGGCGTTTTCTAGCTTGTTGATCTCACCTTTGCGGTTGCAGGCGATGAGGATGTTACGGTACTCGTCGACGATGCGGCGGTTGTCGGGGTGCTTGTACATGACGTCGATCCGGATCCGTTCCTGCTGGTAACGGTCGATGCCGTAGCACTCGGCCAAACCTGCCAGCACCTGGAAGTCCGAATCGGTGATCTTCTTGTTGTTGAAGTAAAGCGTCTTGAAGTAGTCGCCGTATTCCCGGTGCCTTACATTGATGAGCTTGAAGAGGAAAAGATGGGCGCCCGGGTCGTCGACGATGTTCAGGATCTCGTCGATGATGAGGTTGTCCTGCTCTTCTCCCACGGCGTCGGAGCGCTTGAGCGCCTTCCCCAGCACCTTGACGATGCGCTCCTGCTGCTCGTGCATGGCGCCGGTGAAGGAGGAGCCGGTCAGGGCGAAGAAATAGTTGAAGATGGCGTTGCCGTCGAAGAAGATCTTGTCGTAGCTGTGATAGCCTTCGGTGCGGTCGCTGAATTTGAGGGTGCCGGTCCGGTTGTCGTAATGGGTGCCGTAGACGATGAGCCGGTTGGAGACCTCTTCCTTGGCGAGGTCGGCGATAGGCTGGTCCACACCGAACATGTATTCGCAGAAGGAGCCGCCGTTGCCGCGGTGGGTGATCCCTTTGCGGCCGATGACGAACTCGTTGCCGGGGGAGAAGAAACGGATCTCGTCGGGGTCGGAGGGGTCGGTGTTGAAAAAGTAACGGCTGTACGCCTCGGTTCCTGCCGTGATGGCGTAAAACTCGATCTGGTCGTTTGCATAGCCGTGCAGTCGAATGTCTTTAAACATCGGTTCCGTCCGTTTCTGGATAACTTCTATCTCTTCAAAGTTCGACCGTCATGCCGTCGTAGGCGAATTCGACCCCTGCCGGGAGACGGCTGCCGTCGCTGTGGCGCACCTCGTGGGTTAAGTGCGTGAAGAGCGTACGGCGCGGCCGCAGTTTTTGCGCCATCTGCAGCGCCCCCTCGATGTTGAAATGATTCGGGTGCGGGGAAAAACGCAGGGCGTCGATAATGAGAAGTTCGAGCCCCTCTAAGAGGGGCAGGGACCCCTCCGGGATCTCGCTGCAGTCGGTCAGGTAGGCAGCGTTGTCGAACCGGTAGCCGGTGGCATCGAAGGAACCGTGCTTGATCGGCACCGGCACCACCCGGCATCCGAATAGCTCGAAAGGGTCTTCGACGGGGAAGGGCTCAAGTAACGGCGAATATCCTTCGGAGGTGAGCCCGTCGAAGATATAGGCGAACTTGTCGGTCGCCGACTGCATCGTTCCCGGGCTGCCGTAGCAGGGGATGATCCGGCGGTGGATGAAATAGAAACCGCGGAGGTCGTCGATGCCGTGAATATGGTCGGCGTGGGTATGGGTGAAGAGAACCGCATCGACATGCGGAATACCCTCACGCAGCGCCTGCGCCCTGAGATCGGTCGAGGTGTCTACCAGGATGCGCTGTCCGCAGGACTCGACCAGGATCGAGGCACGTGTTCTTTTGTCGCGCGGGTCAGTGGAACCGCAGACCTGGCAGTGGCAGCCGACCATGGGAACACCCGTCGAGGTGCCAGAGCCGAGGATGGTAATCTTCATGTGTCGCCCCTCGGAATGCTGGGTAAGGTAACATGGAATGAGCCAGTGAAGCAAGGGGTTTATCCCTTGCCTTGCGCGGGTTTTGCGGCTATTATCACACGCTGGCCGGCCTCCCCTGGCGGTCGTTTTTGAGCGAAAATTCAAGCAGAGGTTCTCATGCGCGTCGGCATAATATCCCCCAACTACTTCGCCGAGGAAACCGGCAACGCCGTGACGGTGAGGCGCATCGAGCGGCACCTGAGAGCGCTCGGGTGCGAGGTCAAGGTCTTCGCGACGGACCGCGTGGCGGGGGAACAACTGCAGGCGGCGGTCAAGGAATTCGCGCCCGACATCCTGCACGCCTTTCACGCCTACCACGGCGGCAGGGTGGCCTGCGCGCTAGCCAAGGCGCTGGGCGTTCCGTACCTGGTGACCTTCACCGGCACCGACATCTACAAGGCGCTCTGCGACCAGCGCAATATGGAACTGCATGGCGCCCTGAGGGGGGCGTCCCGGCTGGTCGCCTTCCATGGCTGCATACGCCACCGGCTGGCTGAACACATGCCGACCCTGGAGGAGCGGACCGCGATCATTCCCCAGGGGGTCGATCTTCCCGACGACTACAGCCCGCTTCCCCCAGCCGAGGAACAGGCCTTCACCTTTTTGCTCCCCGCGGGGCTGCGCCCGGTGAAAAACGTGCTCTTCCCGCTTGAGCCTTTGGCTGCGCTTTATGCCGATCATCCGCAGGTGCGCCTGCTCCTCGCCGGCCCCGTGCTCGACAAGGATTACGCCGCGCAGGTGATGGAGGCTTTGGAACGCTACCCCTTCGCCAGGTATCTTGGCGTGGTGGGACACGACCGCATGGGCGACCTGTACCGCCGGGTCGACGTGGTCCTGAACAGCTCGCTAAGCGAAGGGGGGATGGCCAACACCGTCCTGGAGGCGATGGCCTACGCCAAGCCGCTTCTGGTTGCGGACATAGAAGGAAACCGCTCCGTGGTCAAAGAGAACGTCACCGGTCTTTTGTATCGCGACGCCGGGGATCTCGTAGCCAAAGCCGGGAAGCTTGCGGCAAACGCCAGGTTGCGGGAGAAGCTTGGCAACAATGGCAGAGCACAGGTTCGGGACCACTACTCGCCCGACAAAGAAGCTGCCTCCTACCTCACTCTCTACCGCGACATACTGCAAAAAAACTGATCCTCTCTCACTTCTCGCCTCCTTGTTCGCGTTCTGTCAGCCAACCAACTCCCGCCGTCTTTTAACACCGTCATAGCGATAAGCCCCCTTTGAAGCAACGAGACTCAGGGGATTTTCTGCTGGTGCACCAGAGACAAATCCCCTCTGCCCCCCTTCTCAAAGGGGGGAACGCGAACTCTCTTGCAGCGCTTCGTGGACGAATCTACTTCAGTTCCCCCGGAACCTTTGTCAAAGAGCGGAGTGGAACAGTCATCGGGGCGAAAGATGGTGCCAATCCATTTTTAAAAAAAAGAGTATTAGCTCTTGTCAATGAGCTTGCAGTCCGTAGAATATCCCTTCGTGACTAAGGAGGGAGACATGGACCGCATTATCGACATAACCGAACTGGCTCTGCGCGACGCGCACCAGAGCCTTATCGCTACGAGGCTCGGGATAGACGACATGGTTCCGGTGTGCGAGGACCTGGACCAGGCGGGCTACTGGTCCATCGAGTGCTGGGGCGGGGCCACCTATGACGCCTGCATCCGCTTTCTCAACGAAGATCCGTGGGTGAGGCTTAGGACCTTCAAGGAGCTGATGCCGAAAACCCCGCTGCAGATGCTTTTGCGGGGGCAGAACCTTTTGGGATACCGGCATTACCAGGACGAGGTGGTGGACCGGTTCGTCCAGAAGAGCGCCGAGAACGGCATCGACGTGTTCCGGATCTTCGATGCGCTGAACGATCTGAGGAACCTGGAGCGGTCGGTCCAGGCGGTGAAGCAGTGCGGAAAGCACGCGCAGGTCGCCATCTCCTATACCATCAGCCCCATTCACACCACGGCGAAATTCGTGGAGCAGGCGAAGCGCCTGGTCGACATGGGGTGCGACTCCATCTGCATCAAGGACATGGCGGCGCTGATCAAGCCGCACGCGACATACGACCTGGTGAGAGGGATCAAAGAGGCCTGCGGCGACCGGATCCGGATACAGCTGCATGCGCACGCCACCAGCGGCGTGACCATGGTGAGTTACATGAAGGCGGTGGAGGCGGGCGTGGACGGCGTGGACACGGCGGTGAGTTCCATGAGCCTCGGGCCCGGACACAACCCGACGGAGAGCTTTGCGGAGATGCTGGAAAATACGGGCTACACCACGCGCATCGACCTCGGCCGGGTGAACAAGGTGAAGGAGCATTTCGCCAAGGTGCTCCCCAGGTACTCAGAATTCCTCTCCACCATCACCGGCGCGGAGACGGAGATCTTCAGGAGCCAGATTCCAGGCGGGATGCTTTCCAACATGGAGAGCCAGTTGAAGCAGCAGGGGGCTGGGGACCGGATGCGCGACGTGCTGGAAGAGATACCGCTGGTGAGAAAGGACACGGGATACGTCCCGCTGGTAACCCCGACCAGCCAGATCGTCGGGACCCAGGCGGTGCTGAACGTATTGATGGGGCGCTACAAGGTGCTGACCGGCGAGTTCGCCGACCTGATGCTCGGCTACTACGGCCTCACGCCGGGAGAACGGAACCCGGAGGTGGTGGAGCAGGCGCGCCGCCACGCGAATAAGGAGCCGATAGAGTGCCGCCCCGCAGATCTATTGGAGCCGGAATGGGGCAAGCTGCGGGCGGCGGCGCTCCCCTTGGAGGGTTGCGACGGCAGCGACGAGGACGTGCTCACCTACGCCCTCTTTCCGCAGGTGGCGCCGAAGTTCTTCGCCACGAGGAGTGAAGGACCCCGAAACCTGGGGCGCGATCCCGTCACCGGAGCTTCGGAAACCAGCATTCCCGAAGGGCACCCCGGGAAGATCACCGGCCCCGTCACCTACACGGTCACCTTGAGCGGGCAGCCGCACAAGGTGACGGTTGCACCCTACGGCCAGGAATAGGCGCCGCACCGACCAAGGAGCGAGCTCATGTCCATAGAAGAGAAGATAAAAGCGCTGAACGACAAGAAGAGCAAGCTGAAGCTGGGCGGCGGGCGCTCGAAGATCGACCAGCAGCACGCCCAGGGAAGCCTGACCGCCCGGGAGCGGATAGAGGCGCTGGTGGACAAGGACAGCTTCCAGGAAATCGGCATCTTCGCCAGGCACCGCTGCACCAATTTCGGCATGGCCGGGAAGGAACTGCCGGCCGAAGGGGTGGTCACCGGCGCAGGGAGCGTGGGCGGGAGGATGGTGCACCTGGCGAGCCAGGATTTCACCGTCGCCGGGGGATCGGCGGGCGAGGTGCACAGCGACAAGATCGTGCAGGCGATGCTGGGGTCGCTGAAGACCGGAACCCCCTTCGTCTTCATGAACGATTCCGGCGGCGCCAGGATCCAGGAAGGGATCGACTCGTTAGCCGGCTACGGCAAGGTCTTCTACCACAACGTGATGCTCAGCGGGGTGGTGCCGCAGATCTCGCTCATCTGCGGCCCCTGTGCCGGGGGCGCGGCCTACAGCCCGGCGCTCACCGATTTCATCATCCAGACCGCCAAGGCGCGCATGTTCATCACCGGCCCTTCCGTGATCAAGGAGGCGACCGGCGAAGAGATCAGCGCCGAGGAGCTGGGAGGGCCACTGTCGCAGATGAACCATAGCGGCGTAGCCCATTTCGTGGCGGAGAACGACCTGGTGGCGCTTCGCATCTGCAAGAAGCTCCTTTCCTACCTCCCCTCCAACAACATCGAGGACCCGCCGCAGTTGGAAAGCGACGACGTCATCGTCCCGGACAAGACGTTGAACAGCATCGTGCCGTCGGAGCAGAAGAAGGCCTACGACGTGAGGAACGTGATCACGCGCCTGATCGACGGCGGCGACTTCCTGGAGGTGCAGCCTCTGTTCGCTGCCAACATCGTGGTCGGGTTCGGCAGGATACTCGGGCGGAGCGTCGGCATCGTCGCCAATCAGCCGTCGGTCTTGGCGGGGGCGCTGGACATCAACGCTTCGGACAAGGGAGCCAGGTTCGTCCGGTTCTGCAACGCCTTCAACATCCCGCTGGTGACCCTGGTGGACGTTCCGGGTTTTCTCCCCGGGGTACAGCAGGAGAAGGGGGGGATCATCCGCCACGGCGCCAAGATGCTCTTCGCCTACGCCGCGGCCACCGTCCCGAAGATAACCGTCATCATGCGCAAGGCGTACGGCGGCGCCTTCCTCGCCATGTGCGGCAAGGAGTTGGAGACCGATCGGGTTTTCGCCTGGCCCAGCGCCGAGATCGCGGTCATGGGACCGCAGGGAGCGGTCAACGTCATCTTCCGGAACGAGATCGCCCAGGCGGAAGATCCCAAGAAAAAGCGCGACGAGCTGATCGCTTCTTACCAGGGAACCTTCGCCACTCCCTATGCGGCCGCGGCACGCCGCGATGTGGACGACATCATCGAGCCCGCCGATACGAGGCGCCACCTCGCCATGACGCTGGACATCCTGAGCACCAAGCGCGAATTCAGGCCCATGAAGAAGCATGGCCTCATTCCGCTGTAAGGGGGAAGCCGTGGACGAAGAGATGGAGCAGGAACACGATCCGGAAATCACGCCCGAACTGCTGATGGTGATGTCCGCCGCGATAGCCGCGTATCTGGGCAAGACCGTGAGGATAAGGCGGGCCAGGTTCGTCGACCCGAATCTGATCAACGCCTGGGGACAGTCGAGCCGCGTGGTGCTGCAGGCGTCGCACAACTTGAGGAGATAGAGGCTTCCCTCACCCCGACCCTCTCCCAGAGGGAGAGGGGGCATGGACCACCACCCTCACCCCTGCCGCTACAGACAAAAGGAGACCACCGTGCAACTGACCATGACCATTGACGGAAAGAAATACCGGGTGGACGTAGAAGTCGAGGAAGGGGAAGAGGTGCGTACGGAAGGGGCCTTCCCTCCCACCGCGACTATGCAGGCGTACCCGGTGTATTCGGCGCATCCAACCGCGACCCCGCCGCTGGCCGCGCCGACCCCGGCCTCCAGTTCGGAAAAGATCTGCCGCAGTCCCATCGCGGGGGTGGTTTTCAAGATCGTGGCGCAGGTGGGTCAACACCTGGAGATGAACGACCTGCTGGTCGTCCTCGAGGCGATGAAGATGGAGACCAACATCACCGCGCACATGTCCGGGAAGGTGGAAAAGATTCTGGTTTCCGTGGGCGAAGCGGTGCAGCCTGGACAGGCAATTGCCGAATTTGCCTAATGAAACCTTACCTTCAAAAATATAGTGCTTTTTGAATGTAAAGGGTATAATCGGGGCAGTGGTACTATGAAGGCAGTAAAGGAGGCAGGAGATGAAAAGGGTAAGGCTGTTACTGTTGGTAGTGCTGGCCGCATTCTTTGCCGTATCTACTGGCTATGCCGCTGAGCACAGCTTTAAAGCAAAATTGAGCCCGAAGGAGGAAGTCGGCAAGCCTGACGCGAAGTCCTCCGGCAAGGCTGAGTTCAAACTCAGCAAAGACGGCAAGGAACTGACCTATAAGCTCCACGTTAAGGACGTCGTAGACGCAAGCGCCGCCCACATTCACGTCGGCAAAAAGGGTGAAAACGGCCCTCCGATCGTAGGCCTTTTCAGCGGCGGCAAAAAAGGGAAATTCAGCGGCGTTCTTTCCGAGGGCAAGGTTAGCGGCAACGACCTTATGGGCGACTACAAAGGGAAATTCGACGAGCTCGTTAAACTCATGAGGTCTGGCGATACCTACGTTAACGTCCACACCGACAAGTACCCGGACGGCGAGATCCGCGGACAGATCAAATAAGCAGTCTTTGATTGCTTACATATAACCGCCGGCATCGGTTCCATGGATCGATCGCCGGCGGTTTTTTATTAAGGATTTTCCGCTCAGCATTCCCCTCCTTCTGAGAAGGTTTGGCGGAGAGTTTCGGGGAGCCTCGCTCTTAGTCCCCCCTCCCCTTGCGGGTGTATGGACCGGGGTCAAGGTTTACAGTTGTTCGGGGACATGGTTTACACTTTTTGTTCTTTGAGATCGACTTCTGCGATTTTCTGGCTGCAGAAATAAACGCCATATTCGCCATCGCGTATGGTTGGCCGAAATGCCACCGGCTGCCCCCTGAGCGCCTTCGCGAGGCGCACACATCGGCCTTTGAATGACACCTTACCCTCGGCCTGGACCTTTCGGATCTCGTCGTCTGGGGCGTACTGAATCTCGGGCAGTATTTCTGAGTAAGTCCGCCGGCTAGGCTTATAACGCGTCATCGGAGTTTCCATACCTAGTGATTCGTGTGGGCGCTCCAAGTTGTAGCAATGCCTGAAGGTGTCGAATCTAAGCTGGCAGTCAGCTAGGTCTTCGAAGACTCTTCCAGCGATTGCTTCTGCAACCAGAGTTCTGTGAAACCGCTCGTCCTTACCCTGTGTTTGAGGATGATAGGGGCGAGAGTGGCTGACCCGTATCTCGTTTCTGATAAGCCAGACCGTTAATGGCGTAAGGTCGTTGTATTGATCGTTACCCCATGGGCTGCCATTGTCCATGGTCATTCGATATGGCAATCCATATTGCCTGAATGCCTCAATCAAAGCAGCTTTAACCGTTTCTGTTCGCTCATTGGCACAGGCTACAAGCACCACACTAAACCGGGAATGGTCATCCAGAACAGTCAACGGATGACAGCGACCATGATGCTTCATCGGAATACTGCCCTTGAAATCCATCTGCCATAGGTCGTTTGGGTATGGGTGCTCGAACCGTTGGAAAGCAGTATGTTTATCTGACTCAGCTGGATCAATGCAGCCGTTGCGGCGCAAGATTGCTGTTATGGTCGAAGGTACAGGCACCCCCTGATGCCCAAGTTTTTCAAGACGCTTACGTAGCTTACGTGCTCCCCAAGCCTGATGTTCTTCGCGAAGCTTGAGAATAGCATCTTCGGTCGCAGTGACCGTCTTATGTGGACAGGTCAGTGGCTTGCGAGATAAGTCAATTAGGCCTTCGACGCCGGTTTCAAGGAACCTGCTAATCCATTTGTAGCCGGTCGGACGGCTGATGTTAAAGCGTTTGCAAAGGAAGGCTATGTTGCTGCCTTCCTGCAACGCCAAATGAACGAACTCGAATCTCAGGGTCATAGTATCCACCGGTCGCCAAGGCATGGTCTCCCTCCTCCGAGGAAAGGTCATTCTTGGCAAAAGTGTTAACTATGTCCCCGAACATTTGTAAACCATGTCCCCAGTCTATACAGCGGGAGGGGGCTAGGGGGTGGGGTAAGGTGCCATCATTTCCATAATTTGCGGCTTCACCCACCCCCCGTCCCCCTCCCGTCAAGGGAGGGGGGGACTGTTATCCCCGGAATTTCCCGATGAACCTTTGCGAAGAGGGGACAGGGGGGATTTGCGTCTGATGAACCAGTGTCTCGGAAGATCGTTACGCTTCATCGATCAGAATAACTTCGCTCTCCGGCTCCGCGGCGCCAAACTCCCCTCCCAACAATCCCTTCGCTTCATGCTCCGGCAACTGCTCGATCCCTTGCATCTTGCGCTGGATGCGGCGGGTGCGGGTCGCGGCGGTGTCGATGCTGGAGGAGGCCTCGTCGAGCTTCTTCCTGGTTTTTTCCAGCAACGTCCCGAAGGTCATGAACTCGGTCTTTATCGCGCCCAATAACCGCCAGACGTCGCTGCTCCTTTTCTCGATGGTGAGCGTCTTGAAGCCGAGGCTGAGCGACGAAAGGAGGGCGGCGATGGTGGTGGGGCCTGCGACGATGACCTTGTGCTCGCGCAAGATGGCGTCGAAGAGCCCGGGGCGGCTTAACACCTGGGCGTAGCTTGCCTCGTTGGCCAGGAACATGACGGCGAAATCGGTGGTGTCGGGAGGGGCTAAGTACTTCTCGCAGATGAGCTTCGCCATGGCGGCGACGGTCTTGTCGAACTGCCTGGTCGCCTCCTGTACCGCGGCCTGGTTTCCCTGCTCCTGGGCCTCGACCAGCCGCAGGTAGTCCTCCTGCGGGAACTTGGCGTCGACCGGGAGCCAGAGCGGCTTGTCGTCCTTGCCGGGAAGGCGTATGGCGAACTCGACCCGCGCGTCGCTCCCGGGCTTCGTGGCGACGTTGGCGCCGTACTGGTCCGGGGTGAGTATCTGCTCCAAAAGGTTGTGCAGTTGCACCTCGCCGAGCGTGCCGCGGGTCTTGATGTTGGAGAGGACCTTCTTCAGGTCGCCGACCCCGGAGGCAAGCGACTGCATCTCCCCCAGCCCCTTGTGGACCTGCTCCAGCTGGCCGCTTACCTGCTTGAACGACTCCCCCAGCCGCTTTTCCAGGGTCTCGTGCAGCTTTTCGTCAACCGTGGCGCGCATCTGCTCCAGCTTCTTCGAGTTGTCGTCCTGCAGCCACTTGAGGCGCAGCTCTACCGTTTCGCGCAGCTTGTCCAGGCGCTGCTCGTTGCTGGCGGTGAGGCTGCCAAGCTGCTGAGTGAATCCTTCAAGCTGTCCCTTTTGCAGCGAGGCGATATCCACCATCCGCTTTTGCACCGCCTCCCCGAATTGCCTGAGGTTCCCCCCCAGCTCCTCGCGGTTTCTCCCGAGTTCTGCTTGCAGGGTGCGTTCCAGCCGCTCCAACCCCTTTTCCAGTTGGTCGAAGCGCGCTTCGGCGATGTGCGCCCGTTTGAGATGCAGGTAGCAAAGGAACGCGAACACGAAGGTGGCGGCGCCAAGCAGCAGGATGATCAATTGAAAGAGGTCAGGTGTCATGTTTAATCCCGCTAATCAGGAAGCGAATCGAGGAAGTCGACCAGCGTCTTGTTGAAGAGTTCTGGTTGTTCCATGTTAACCATGTGCCCCGCCTTTTCGATGATTTTGGTCCGGCAGCCGGGGAGCGCCTCGATTAGCACCCTCGCGACATCAAGCGGCGCGGCCCGATCCTCGGTTCCGGCGATAACGAGCGAAGGCTTGCCGAAGGAGGCGAGAAGGGGAGTGTATTCCTTCCTGTCCCTGATGGCGACCAGGCCACCGGCGAGTCCATTGGGGTTGGTGGAGCGCATCCAGGAGGTGACCTGAGCGATAAGTTCCGGGCGGGACACGGTGGTGTCGTCGGCAAAAAGAAGTTCGGCGAAGATCTTCGTAATCGGGTTTGCCCCCAGCCTTTCGGCTTGGGCGGCCATTTCACTTCTGCGCTGGCGTGCAGCTTCGTCGTCGGCGTTGCTCCTGGTGGCGATGAAGGCTGCGGCGCGGACCCGGTCGGGGCGGCGCTCCAGGAGGTTCATGAGGATGTATCCCCCCATGGACATCCCGCCCACCACTGCCTTGTCGATCTGCAGCGCATCGAGCAGCGCCACCAGGTCGTCGGCGAAGCGGTCCATGCTGTAGCCGGCAGCGGGCGCGTCGCTGGCGCCGAAGCCGCGCAGGTCCGGCGCGATGGCGCGATAGCCGGCGTCGGCCAACGGTTTTAATTGCGGCTGCCACATCTGGCGGTTCAGCGGGAAGCCGTGGATGAGCAAGACGGCCGGGCCGTGGCCGAGGTCGTCGTAGGCGAGGCGGATGTTGTTTATTTGCGTTAGCATGAAGAAACCCTTTGAACCAATTGACGATTGACAATTGACAATTGACAATGGTTATTTTTTGTTGTGCATCTTCGTCGTTTTAATTATGGAGGTCAGTAGTCTTAGTAAGCATTTTGAATCTGAAGATATCGATTGGTAATTTTTATCTTCAAGATAATTGGACTGGTGGAGGAGTTCTAGCCAGTACTCTGTTTCGTTGGCTTCTTTCAGGGCTATTGCCAATTTGTGAATAAAGTCGGCTCTACTTTCCGCCTGTTCGGCTTCGCGCACCAGTGCACCGACAGCGGTGCCGGACCTCAGCAACTGCTTGCTGATCACAAACTCCTTTCGCTCGCAAAGATACTGATACAACTTGATGATTCTCAATGCGAATGCGAAAGACTTATCTTTGACAGCATTAGTTTCCATCCGAAAGGTTGTAATCGTCAATTATCAATTGTCAATTATCAATTGGGTTTTAGCCTTAATTGCCTCTCCACGGTTTTCGTTGTCAATTGTCAATTGTCAATTGGGTTTCCACGTTTTGTCTCTCAGTCCCGACCGTCTGACAATTCTGCGCGTGACGGTGGAGAGAAAAAGTTCCTGGTTCGCCAGGATGTCGACCGACGTTTTCGCCCGGGTTATGGCGGTGTACAAAAGCTCCCGTGTCAGGACCGGCGCGTCGCGGTCGGGCAGAACCAGCAGCACTCGGTCGAACTCGGAACCCTGGCTCTTGTGCACGGTCATGGCGAAGGCGCACTCGTATTCCGGGAGCCTGAGCGGCAAGACTTTCCTCATGCCGCCGGTGCCGGAGGGGAAGAAGGCGCGCAGCTCTCCTCCGGTTTCGGCGTCGGGCAAAATCAGCCCCACGTCGCCGTTGAAGAGCCCAAGGTTGTAGTCGTTCCTGGTGATCATGACCGGCTCGCCGGCGTACCAGCGGCCGCGGGGGTGGATCATTCCCGCCTGGGACAATCGTTGACGCACCAGGAGGTTGATCGCCTCGACTCCGAACGGGCCGCTGCGCATGGCGCAAAGGATACGGAACCGGCTGAACTCAGCGAAGGCTGCTTCCGGGCTCTCCTCCCGCAGATAGGCGCCGTAGCCTTCGCTAATCCTTTTGGCGAGCGCGTCGGCCAGGGCGGCTGCGGTGGGGAGCGGCGCCAGCGTGACGCCGGCTACGGCGGAGTCGAGGCAGGCCGACAAAGCGCCGGGAGCATCCCCTGCGTTGACCAGCGAACCAACTTTGCCGATGCCTCCGGCGGAGGAGAAGCGGTAGCTCCTCTGCAACTGCACGACAGCGTCGCCGAGCGGGGACATGCCGGAGCTGGAGGTGACGGCATCGCCGGCGAGGTCGGCTGCCAGGGCGGCGAAAGCGGGGGAGAAGCCGTGCACGCCGCCGGTGTCGCAGATGTCGCCCAGGACCGCGCCGGCTTCCACCGAGGCGAGCTGGTCCCGGTCGCCCAAAAGGATCAGGCGGGTGTCGTGCCGCAAGGCGCAGACCAGCTTGGCCATGAGGGGGAGCGAGACCATGGAGGCCTCGTCGACGATTACCACGTCGTAGGGGAGCGGGTTATCGGCGTTGTGGCGGAAGCCGCTGGAACCCTTCAGGTAACCGAGCAGGCGGTGCAGGGTGAAGACGTCCTCCGGGATCAGCCCGCGTACCCCCTCTTCGGCAAAGCGGGCTCCATCGCTGATCGATTCCTTAAGCCTCGCGGCAGCCTTGCCGGTGGGGGCAGCCAGTGCGATCCTGAGGCCGGCGCCGGTTCCAGCCTCCTCCGCCTGCTCCAGGAGGAGCGATAGCACCTTTACTACGGTCGAGGTCTTGCCGGTTCCGGGCCCCCCGGAGATGACGCAAAAGCGCCTGGTGACGGCGGCGAGGGCAGCAACCCGCTGCCAGTCCGTTTCTCCAGGCGTGGGAGGAAAAAGCCGTGCGAGCCCCTTCTGCAACAGCGCCCGGTCGAACCGCACCGTCTTGCCGCGTTTCATGATCGCCTCGGCGAGCTCATCCTCATAGCGCCAGTAGCGCTGCAGGTAGAGGCGGTCGGCGTGGTCCAGGATGAGCGGCTTGAACTCGCCGGGCTCGCCGACTACCGGGTGGGCGGCGAGCTTCTGGCGCCAGGCGGCTACCGATTCGATGCGGTACCCAGCGGCGCGCGCGTCTTCCAGGGCGCTCTCCAGGTCGAGGCAGACGTCCCCCGCCGTCACCCCGCGGCTCAAGAGCGCCGCCGCAGCCTCAAGGTGCGCGTCGCGGCTTGCCGCCTGCCGGCAGATGAATGAGGCGAACTGCCGGTCTATGTCGTTGAATTGGAATGTTTCAGCAGCCATTTGGTTTCCTGGTGAATCCTAAAACGTGAAATCCAACCCGGCCCCCTTCGCAAAGGTTCATCCGGGAATTCCGGGGAAGGCTTGTCGCCCCTCGCCCTCTGGGAGAGGGGAGGGGGTGAGGGCGGTGCCCCAGCCAACGTCTTGCCTTCGTGGCGTCTCCCTCACCCTGTCCCTCCCCCAGAGGGGGAGGGGACCCGAGTTCCCCACAATTCCCGCAAGAACCTTCGAAAAAGGGGGAGAGTGGACATGATCTGGTTCCCAAGCTGGAGCTTGGGAACCAGATGCTCTCCTTACCGTCCGACCTCAGTCAAAGAGATCGAGGCTGAGCTGCCCCTCTATCTCGGTCTTTCTCGGCTTCTTCCCAACTCCCCCTCGCCCGGCGGGAGAGGGTAGGGGTGAGGGGCTTGGTTCATCAATCCGGGAAGGTCTCGCGCTCTCCGGGAGCAGCACCTCTGCCAGATGGGCGATGAGTTCCCTGGGCGGCCGGTCGGCGTAGACCCCGTTCCCGGTCCCGTCGACGCCGCGCAGGAAAAGGTAGAAGACGCCGCCGAAGTGCCGGTCGTAATCGTACCCGGGGATCCTGAGCCTCAGGTAGTTGTCGAGCGCCACCGTGTAGAGGAGGTACTGCAGGGGATAGAAGTTTTCTTCCATCTCTTTTTTCAGCGCCGCCTGCCCATAGTTGCCGGGGGTGTTACCCAGGTGGTTGGACTTCCAGTCCACGATGTAGTAACGCCCGCCGTGCTCGAAGACAAGGTCGATGAAGCCGAGCAGCATCCCCTGCACTGGCGCGAAGGACAGGCGGCTGAAAAGATCGGCCAGATCGACCGGTAACCCGGCGACTCCCGCCGTGCCGTGTCCGGCCGTGAAGCGGGCGGCGGCTTCCCTCAGACGGTCGGAGGTAACGTGCGAAAGAGGGAAGAAGAATTCCATTTCGGTGAGGCGCCGCTCCAACCCCACCTGAGCCAGCGCGATCTCCCCGTCTCCCAGCGGCGCCTGCAGCACGTTTTGCACCATGTCGCGCACCGCCTGGCTCCAGTCGGGGGCGAAGCCGTGCTTGTCCAATTGCTCCTTCACCAGGGGCGAGAGCTGCTCGCCCACCCTTGTGAAATCGAGGTCCTCGAAGATCTTGTGCAGGAAGATGCCGGCCTTGGCCCCCTTGGGAAAGGCGAAGATCCCGGTCGGCTCGACATCGTGCACGGGCCGCTCCTCGACCGGGCTCCCCTCGTCGCGGTCGGGAAGCTCGGCTGTGTGGTGCTTGTGGCTGGAGAGCGAGGTGAAGCTCGCCACACGCCAGTCCCGGGAGATGGCGCCGGTAAAGGGAAGCGGCGCGAGGTCCGGCGCCTTCTTGTCGTGCGCCCGGTATGGCGCCAGGTCGGCCGCAGGGAGATCCAGGACCTCGATTCTCCCGGCGGAGGAGGCCGCCAGCGTGTCGAGTCTTTTGCGGATGTCGGCATCGCTCAGCGTCACCTGCCCCTTGACCGGCGTCTCGCCAGGGTGCAGCAGGTAGTGCAGCGCGCTGTCGCCGGCATCCTTGAAGACGCCCCAGGTGAGGTAGGTCCGGTGCTTGCCGCGGGTGAGGGCTACGTAGAGAAGGCGCAGGCTCTCGGCCAGGGCCTCCCGCGCGGCCTGCGCCTTGTGCTCTCCCATCTGCTCGGAGCCTATGTCCAGCACCACCCGGCCGTCCTCGTCGTGGAAGAGCGCCCCTTCGTCCTTGCCGGCGTACTCCGCCCAGCAGAAAGGGAGGAACACGATGGGGTACTCGAGCCCCTTGCTCTTGTGGATGGTGACCAACTGCACCGCGGCCTCGTCGGTCTCCAGCCGGATCTCGTACTCATCCTTCTTGGGCTCTTCAGTGATGCGGCAGGCGAGCCAAGAGATGACCGCTTCCATCCCCAGGCGTTCGTTGACCTGCGCCTGGTGGATGGTCTCGATGGCGTGCAGGAGGTTGGTAAGGCGCCGCTCCCCCATCGGTTCAGCGAGCAGCCGCTTCCTGACCTCGCGCTTTTCCATGAACTGCAGCGCCATGGACATGCAGCTGCCGCTGTTCCAGGTGTCGTGATAGCTCCTGAATTCCTCCAGGATCTCTTCCCACCCCTTCTCGTCGTCCATGAGCCGGGCCAGTTCCGTCCCGCTCACCCCGACCAGGTCGGTGGCCAGCGCCCCGCGCAGAAGCGACTCGTGCCCCGGTTGCGCCACCGCCGAGAGGAGCCGGAGCAGTTCCGCCGCCTCGTCGGACTCGAAGAGGTTACCCGCGCTACAGAGGACGCTCGGTATCCCCCTGTGGGTCAGCGCCCGCTGCATCAGCTTCGCCTGCCGGTTCGCGCGCACCAGGACGGCGATATCCCTCGGTTCGACCGCGCGCTGCACCCAGTTCTCGCTCCCCTCCTCGGCGTCCTTCCGGAGCTCCTCGACGGTCAGCTTCCCGTCCGCGCCGTCGCGCAGAAGGCGCGAGATTTCCGCCGCCACCGTTTCCGGGAGCTGCTCCCAGGCATCCCCTTTGTTGATCGGTTTGCCGGCGTCCTTGCGCGGGGCGAGCCAGAGCTTTAACGGCGCCTTCCTCTGCCCCGCTTCCACGAGCCTGCTCTTCTCTTTGGGAGCCGCTTCCACCTTGTTGAAGCCTATCTGCGGGTAGAGGAAGGGGAGCTCGCGCGACGCGAAGAGGGCGTTGACGGCATCGATCAGCCCCGCTTCGGAGCGGAAGTTCTGCAGCAGGGTGTGGCGCTCTTTTGTCGCCTGGGCCGCCCCCATGTAGGCGAAGATGTCGGCGCCGCGGAAGCTGTAGATGGCCTGCTTCGGGTCGCCGATCAGGAAGAAAGGGGCCTCGTGTCCCACCGGGTAGATGGCGTCGAAGATGGCGAACTGGAGGGGGTCCGTGTCCTGGAACTCGTCGATGAGGGCTGCCTGGTAGCGCTCGCGGATCAGCCGCGGCAGCGTCGATGCGGGGCGCAGCAGCGCCGCGTGCAGGTCGAGGAGGAGGTCGTCGAAGGAGCGCAGGTTCTTGAGCCGCTTTCGTTTCGGGAGCTCGGCGCGCAGGTAGTCGAAGAAGCCGCGCTTGAGCCCCTGGAGCCAATCATCCAGCTCGTTGGCGTCGGCGGGCGGGTCCGGGATCACTGCGGCGTTCGGGTCTCCGCAGACCCTTTGCACCAGCTTCAGCAGGGACTCCGGGGAGACCTTGGCGGCGCCGGCCGCGGCGATCCTCTCCTCAGGCTGGCCGTAGCAGTTGATGCGCCAGTAGTCCTGGGCGATCTCCATCAGGATCTTCCCTTGGTCGGTGACAAGCTCGGTATCGCACAGGGAGCCGCTTTCGAAGGGGTTGTCCTGCAGCATCCTCTGGCAGAAACCGTGGATGGTGAAGATGGCGGCCTCGTCGAAGCTCCGTATGGCGCTCGACAGAAGCCGCCGCGCCTCGGAGTGGTCCTGCGTCGACTTGAGCAGCCCCTCGATCAGGAAGTCGTCCGTGGCGCCGGTCAGGAAGCCGTTTTCGGCTTCCTTCAGTTTGTTCCTGATCCGCTCCTTGAGCTCCTTCGTCGCGGCCTCGGTGAAGGTGACCACCAGGATGCGCGAGACGTCGAATTTCTGTTCCAGCACCAGGCGCAGGTAGACCCCGGCGATGGTGAAGGTCTTGCCGGTGCCGGCGCTCGCCTCGATCAGATTGCGCCCGGCAAGCGGGGTATGGAGCAGGTCGAATCGTTTCATTTGCATTCCACGTTAACGATGGTCTTTCGTCAGACTTCCTCTGTTCAACCCCCTCCCCCCCTAGCGGGGGAGGGTCAGGGTGGGGGGGACGGCGCCACGTTCGAGTTCGTTGGCAGCTTCACCCACCCCCCGGCCCCCTCCCGTCCAGGGAGGGGGAGCAAAGTGCGAACTTGATCAGACAGTACTGCCTGCATCAGAGTCTGTCTTTGCCCTTCCCCTTGGCCTTCTGGAGCTCCAGAAGCGGCTCCCATACCTGGAGCGCCAGGGTTGCGAACTCCTCGTCCAGCGGCGCGTCATCGCCGAAGCAGCGGCGGCAGTGCTCGTCCTTTCCCTCGCCCTCGTAAAATTCGCTGCCGTGCCACTTGCCCAGCGCATCGGCGAGCGCCTTCGCCGCCTTCTTCGGGTCGCGCGATTTCTTGGCGTACTCCAGGGAGCTCTCCGGGAAGAACTTGAGCGGGCAGGTCATTCCCATTCGGTACAGCTCCAGGAGCCGGTCCAGGTGCTCCGTGCATGCCTCGACGGGGGGGAGGTGGATGGTGCTGTCCGAGGCGACGAAGCTGCTTTCCAGCGGATACCCTTCGGCCTTCGCGCAGTTGAGCGCCAGGTGCTCGACCCAGAGCCGCAGCTGGTCTTTCGCCTTCAGCTTGGTGTAGCGGTAGCGCACCATCCGGTCGGTGCGTAGGTTTTCGATGCGCCCGATGATCCTCCCGCCGGGAAGTACCAGGTCGATGTCCAGGGGAGGGAGCGGCTCACCGTCCGACGCCTCGACCACCTTGGCGGCGAACTCCTGAGCGGGTTCGCCGAGCTTGCGGAAAAGGGCCGAGCCGCAGACTCCGGGAGGAAGGTCGCCGCGCGCGCAGGCGACGGCGTAAGGGGTGTCGAGCTCCTCTCCGCGCAGGAGGGCCGTGACCATCTCCTGCTCCAGTTGGTACTTGGCGAGGGTATCCAGCGCGAAGGGCTCCGATTCCTCTAGCGGCTCCACCCCCTGCTCGATGCGGATGCCGAGCCGGCGCCGCAACAGCTCCTTGGCGGGGTTGCAGAGGAAATCGATCAGCGTCTTGAGCGTGACGGTCCCTTCTTCCTCCCAGGCGGGAAGGGGCGCATCCAGAAACGGCTCCCGTGGAGTGGGGGAGGAGAGCTTTGCTTTCGCCCCCTCGCAGTTTTGCTGCGAGTAGCTGAAAAGTGCGGAGTCGCGGTTGAAGTATTGGAGACTGAAAGGCTGCAGCGGATGGCGCGCTACTTCTGCGGCCGGCTTACCCTCAGGCGTAACGAAAGCGCGTTCCAGGTAGTCCAGAAGTTCGCTCACGAGCACGCTCGGGGGGAGTTCGGCGTTGTCCTTGATGCTCTGCCCCACGTAGCTTATATGCAGCCTCTTGCGGGCGGAGAGGAGGGCCTCCAGGAAGAGGTAGCGGTCCTCGTCCCGCGGGGACGAGTCGCCGGAGCGCGGCTCCCTGGTCATCAGGTCGAACCCCTGGGGCGGGTTGCGGCGCGGGAATTCCCCCTCGTTCATCCCCAACAAGGCGACCACCGGAAAGGGGATGCTCCGCATCGGGAGCATGGCGCAGAAGGTGACGTTGCCGGTGAGAAAGCCGAGGTCCCTTTTCGAGGCCCCCAACTGCTGCTCGACCCAGTAGCGCACCACCTCGATGCCGATCTCTTCCTCGAAACCGGCCGCAGCGGGAAACTCCCCCAGTTTCTTCGCCATCTCTATCAGGAGGAGGAACTCGCGCTCCCCTTCCTGGTCCGGGAGGATGAAGTCGTCCAGGATCTGGCGCAGCGCAGGCACCCACTCGGACGGCACGCGCGGACGGGAAAGCGCCCCGGTTTGGGCGAAAAGCTTTTCGCAGAAGGTGAGGAAGCGCCCGAAGGAGAGCGCCACGCCACCCTCCATGTCGTCGTAGGGGAGTATGCCGTTATAGAACGAGCGCCCGTCGCCGTTCATGGCGTAGCCCAAAAGCAGCCGGTCGAGCCCCGCTGCCCACGAGTTTTCGCTGAAAGGGGGGACGCCGTGCTCCGCGCGCTGGGAGGCGTCGATGCCCCACCTGATGTTGGCCCCCCTGAGCCAGTCCCGCACGTTTTCCAGGTCGTCGCCGGAGAGCCCGAACCGGCGCGCTACCGGAGGGGACTCCAGGATGTCCAGCACGGTCGCCACGCCGTAGCGGCCGCCGCAAAGCCCGAGGATGGCGACAAGGGCACGGGCTGCTTCCCCCTCGTTCTTCAGGCTTCTGTCCGCGATGGAATAGGGGATGCGCTTGCGATCTTCTTCCGGATTGTCGAAGACCGCGGAGATGTAGGGGGCGTAAGCTTCGATATCCGGGGTCATCACCAGCACGTCGCGGGGGGACAGCAGGGGGTCGGCGTCGAAGAGGGAGAGAAGGGTGTCGTACAGGACCTCCACCTCGCGCATCGGGGAGTGGCAGGAATGGATCTTGAGGGAGAGGTCGCCCGCCTGCACCTGGCGCGGCCCCGCCTCGGCGCCCCGCAATTCCACGATATCCGCCTGGACCTCGTGCAGCAGCACCCCCTGCGGAAGCTCGTAGAAGCTGTCCTCCCTCTCGTGGTCGCCGCAGTCGTCGATGATCGCCTTGAAGAAGTCGCGGCCGAGCTTCCCCCACGAGGCAAGGAGCGGGTTCCCGGTCTCGTACCACTGCTCCTCCCCCTGGCCGTGCTTCTCCAGCCGGGCCAGCTCCCGCTCGGAGACGATCTCGCCCCAGTACTGGCGGCAGGGGTTCAAGAGGAACAGGTTGACCTCGGCGTGCTCCGCCACCTTGGCAAGTACGTCGAGGTGGAAGGGGGGAAGCGAGGGAATGCCGATCACCGAGATGCGCCGCCGCCAGGACCGGTCATTTTTGCGGGAAGCGAGGAAGTCGTGCAGCAGCCGGGCGCGGTGCTTTTGGCCGGCGCGGTCGTTGAGAGCCCGCCAGAGCTGCGCCTGCCAGTGCTCCTCTTCCCCCTGCTCCCAGCGGAGCAGCTCTTTGGGACGGTAGATGGTGTACCGGTCGAAGGTGTCTGAAATGCGCCGGGCCAACTGCATCCGCTTGAGGCCGTCACCGTCGTCCGCGAGGTACCCGGCGACCTCCTCGAAGCCGGCTCTTCCGGCGGACTGCTGCAGCAGCTCCAGGATCCTCCAGGTCATCACCTCCGGGGCGAAGAGCGGAGCGTCCGCGGGGCTCTCCGGGAGCACGTAGGCGAAGACCTCTTCCACGAACTTGTTGGGAAAGAGGAAGTCGCCGTTGGCCCAGACGCCGATGCGGGTGGCAAGTTCCATGGAGAGCCAGCGCTGCATCCCCTTGTTCTGCACCACGACCAGTTCCTTGTCGAAGGGGGTGCAGGGGGCGGGACGGGGGGCGCGGACCACCCTTTCCAGCTCGTCCACCAGGCGTTCCATGCGGTTGCTGGTATATATCTTCAGCGGCATTTCCCACTCCCTCGTCTCTGCGATTCGCGGCCCTTCCCAGCCTCCGGGCGGCTGCAAAGGAAGACGGAAACATAGCACATCGTCACTTGGCTGTCTCTAAAAAGGGGACAGGCTACTTATTCAAAAAATAAAGTAGCCTGTCCCCTTTTCTGACGCTGCTTGCGTTGTCATTTTGTTTGGCTATATTTTGTCTTGGTGTTTGCTAATTAATGGGCCGACGAGCGTTATTAAGGATTGGTTCCGTTAATCCTGCGGCCTTGGCTGGCGGGCTTCGGGGCCGGCACGGGCGCCTCCTCTTTCTAATGGGAGAGTGGGAGAGAGGTAAAAGGAGAGCCGCATGAAGCTCATCACGGAAGAGATGGTGGCACGCGCGTACTACTGGGTGAAGCCTCTGATGTCACGCAAGCTGCAGATTCTCCTGCGCAGAGTGGTGGCAAGGCGCAAAAGGGCGTTGCACCGCTCCATCTGGCCCATCGATCCCGATGCAGGCGGCAAGCCCGCGGGCTTTCCCGGCTGGCCCAATGGGAACCGTTTCTCCGTGGTCCTCACCCACGACGTCGATACGGCGCGCGGCCTCGAGCGGTGCGAGGAGCTTATGGAGCTGGAAAAGGAGATGGGATTCCGCTCTTCGTTCAACTTCGTGGCCCACGATTACGTGCTACCTCCGGAGCTGCGCAGGAAACTGGTGGAGCAGGGGTTCGAGGTGGGGGTGCACGGCCTGGAGCACAACAGGAAGCTGTACGAGTCGCCTGACACCTTCGCCCGGCAGGCGGCGCTGATCAACGGGTACCTGAAGGAGTGGGGCGCAGTCGGCTTCCGATCGCCCTGTGTCTACCATAACTTCGAATGGCTGCACCAACTTGACATCAGCTATGAGGCGTCCGCCTTCGACACTGACCCGTTCGAGCCGCAGTCCGACAGCCTGAGGACCATTTTCCCGGTGCACCAGACAGCGGTACCGGGGCGGGAATACGTCGTGCTCCCCTATACCCTGCCGCAGGACTTCACCATGTTCATCCTGTTCAGGGAAAAGGGGATCGGAATCTGGAAAGAGAAGCTGCGCTGGATCGCGGAGCACGGCGGCATGGCCCTCTTGATCACCCACCCCGATTACATGAACTTCGACGGCAACCGGCAGTTCGACGAGTATCACTGTGAACTCTACCGGGAGCTTTTGGAGCACATAAGGACTGAGTACCAAGGTGAGTACTGTCATCTCCTCCCTCATGAAATCGCCTCATTCTGGACCGAGCGTGTCGCCTTACGGTAACCGGGCGGGCGCCCCTTATGCGCCAGCGCCTGTGGGCGACAGGGGCGGATCTGACCCGGTCCCCGGAGGTGGCGCATGAGGCCCGTTTTGTGGTTGAACCTCCTCTACGCGGCTGTCATCGCAGCCATCGCCCTTTCCCACCGGATAGGCGCCGACCGCTTCTGGCCCGGCGCCTTGAACCTCTACCTCCCTCAGGTTATGTGGGCACTGCCTGGCATCATCCTGCTGCCGGTTACCTGGAAAGCCGAGCGTCCCTGGGTTTGGCTCCCCCTTTGTGCCCTCATGTGGGTCATCGGCCCGGTGATGGGGTACAACTGGCCCCTGAACCGGGAGAAGGGGGAAGTGTCGGGGACCCCGCTCAGGGTGATGACCTGGAACATCAAGTACGGAAAGCATGACCTCATGCCGCTGGTGGAGGAACTGGAGCGCAGCCGCCCCGACATCGTCCTTTTCCAGGATGCGGTGCGCGCCGGGGCTGGTCCATTGGCGGGGTACTTCAAGGATTGGCACCTGCTCAGCCAGGGGCGATACCTGATCGCCAGCAGGTATCCCCTCTCGGCGGCCGAGGTTTTCGAGCTCCCCTACTCGGGGCGGAGTAAGGAGTACCTCCTGCGCTGCAAGGTGCGGGTCGGTTCCTCGGAAATATCGCTTTACGACGTCCACTTCAAGACCCCGCGCCGAAGCTTGAACGCCTTCCGGAAAGCGAAGCAAGGTCCCTGGTATATCCCGGATGCGGTGGAAAGGTTCGAGGACAACGTGACGCTGCGGCTCATCCAGGCCAGGACTGTCGCCGGATACCTCTCCCGCGAGAAGGGGCCGGTGCTGGTGGCGGGGGACCTGAATTCGCCCGACTCTTCCCTTGTCTGCCGCACGCTCAGGGAGGCGGGGCTGGCGGACGCTTTCGCCGCGGCCGGAGAGGGGTACGGCTACACCTACGGGCATTTCCTTTTGAAAAACAGGATTCCCTTGCTGCGCGTTTCCTGGATGCGCATCGACCACGTCATGACCAACTCCTGGCTCACCGCTTCCCGCTGCCGGGTCGGGACCGGCAGGGCGTCGGACCACCGGCCCGTGATCGCCGATTTTTTACTAAAGAATTCCCCGTAGTTGTCGTGGAGTTCCCCCACTTGTAATTGCACTTTTCAACCGAGCATGCTAGTTATGGTCGGTCTAACGAACAAGCGATCGGGCCGCCTGCGCGCCCGGACTGGAGTCTTTCAGCATGCTCATCCTCACCCTCAACTGCCGGAGCTTTTCCGTGCAGTATCAACTTTTCGACTGGGGGCAAAACCGCACCCTGGCCAGCGGGAACGTGGAGCGGATCGTCATCGGGGATACCTTCCTCATCCACAAGGTCCCCGGCAAGGAGCCCAGGCAGCTTGACGCCGACTGCGCCGATCACACCCAGGCGCTGCAATTCGTGTTGGACACGCTGACCGACGCGAAGGACGGGGTGCTCCCTGATGTAGCAAGCATCCGCGCCATCGGGCACCGCGTGGTTCATGGGGGAGAGAGGTTCACCAGGTCGGTGCTGATAGATGACGACGTCGTCGCGGCCATCAAGGAGACCGCGAACCTCGCCCCGCTGCACAACACCCCGAACTTGGCCGGCATCCGGGCAGCGCAGGAGCTCTTGCCCGACCTGCCGCAGGTCGCCATCTTCGACACCGCCTTCCACCAGACCATGCCGGAAAAAGCCTATATCTACCCACTTCCCTACGACTGGTACAAGCAGCACGGCATCAGGCGCTACGGCTTCCACGGGCAGTCACACCTCCATGCCGCCAGGAGGGGGGCCGCGCTCGCCGGGGTTCCCCTGGAGCGCTGCAACCTGGTGACGGTGCACACCGGCAACGGCGTGTCGCTCTGCGCGCTGAAAAACGGGGTCTCGGTCGATACCAGCATGGGGCTCACGCCGCTGGAAGGGGTGATGATGGGGACCCGCTGCGGCGACATAGACGCGGGGATCGTCCCGTTCATGATCAACGAGGCGGGCATCTCGGCGACGGACATGGATCTCTTCCTGAACCAGAAGAGCGGGCTCGCGGGGATAGTGGGGCGCCGGGTGAGCCGCAGGACGGTGGTGGACGAGGCGGTGGTGGGAGACGCACGTTGCCAGCTGGCTCTCGACATGGAGTCCTACCGTCTGCGCAAGTACATAGGGGCCTACATCGCCGTGATCGGCAAGCCCGACGCCATCGTCTTCACCTACGGCGAGGGGTGGGAGGACTGGCCGGTCCGGGGTATGGCGCTCAAGGGGATGGAACAGTTCGGCATCGAGGTGGACCTGAAGCGGGACGAGGAGGCCTTGCGGGGCGAGCGGGAGATGCTGATCAGCGCCGACAGCTCCAAGGTCAAGGTGTTTGCCCTTCCCAGCGGCGAGGAGATGATGCTCAACGAAGACGTGGCCGCCATTATGGGGTGGCCGGTGCGCGAGGCGGGTGCTGCCTAGACCTTGACCCGGTCCAGGAAGGACTCGACCAGCGGGGTGAAGGTCTGGTGCTCCAAAAGGAAGGCGTCGTGGCCGTAGGCCGAGGTGATCAGGTGGTACTCGACCTGTTTTCCCAGCGTCTTGAGTGATGCGACCATCTCCTCGGTCTGCGCCGGCGGGTAGAGCCAGTCCGAGGTGAAGGCGAAGAACTGGATCGGGGCGGTAACCGGCGCGAAGGCTTCCTCCAGCGATTCGCACCCCGAGGCGACGTCGTAGAGGTCGAGCGCCTTGGCGAGGTAGAGGAAGGAGTTGGCGTCGAAGCGGTCCACGAAGTTGTAGCCGTTGTAGGTCAGGTAGCGTTCCACCTCGAACTGCCCGAAGAAGTCGAACTGCCCGTCGCGGGCGGAGAAGCGGCGGTCGAACTTGGCCGTCATCGATTCGTCCGAGAGGAAGGTGATGTGCCCGATGCCGCGGGCTAAAGCCAGGCCGTCCTTGGGGTTCTTCCGGTATTCCCCTTTTTTCCAGTTAGGGTCGTTGAAGATGGCCCAGCGCGCCACGGCGTTCAGCGAGATGGCCTGCGCCGAAGGGCGCGGCGTCGTGGCGAGCACCACGGCCGAGCCTACCCGCTCCGGGAACTGGGTCGCCCACTCCAGGGCCTGCATCCCCCCCATGCTCCCCCCCAGCACGCAGAAAAGCTTCCCGATTCCGAGCCGGTCCATGAGCAGGGCCTGGGCCTTCACCATGTCGCGCACCGTGATCACCGGGAAGGCCAGGTTGTAGCGCTTGCCGGTCTTCGGGTTGATCGAGGTGGGGCCGGTGGAGCCGAAGCAGGAGCCGATCACGTTGGAGCAGATCACGAAGTAGCGGTCGGTGTCCAAAAGGGCGCCGGGGCCGACGATTTCGTCCCACCAGCCCGCGCGCTTCTCGTCTTCGCTGTAGCGACCGGCCAAGTGCGCGCTGCCGGTCCAGGCATGGGTCACCAGGATGGCGTTCGAGCGCGACTCGTTCAAGGTGCCGTAGGTCTCGTAGGCTATGTCGATCGGCCCCAGGATACGCCCGCTTTCCAGCCGCAGTTCCGTATCGAAGGTGGCGATCTGTTCTGTCACTATGCCGTAGGACATGTTTCTCTCTTAAATGATGCGCCGCATGCAGCAGGTATTAAAAAAGCCCCGTCTCGGTATGAGAGAAGGGGCTTTTGTGGTGATGGAGCTAAAGCGCCTTTCTCATCTTCGCCTTTCGGCAGGATTTAGCACCTGTCGCCCATTTCTGGGCCGGTTGCTGTGGCTTCGCAGGGCCTTTCCCTCCACCACTCTAGATAAGCAGGTCTTTTTATTCAATTGTGGCTGCAGGATAAGGGAGCCGTTTATATTTGTCAACGGCAAACTTGCCCGGCGGTTTACAAGTCGTTACGGTATTTCACCAGCAGGTAAAAGCAGACTACCCCACCAACGGCCATCAGCGCGTCGCGCCCCCACGGTATGGGCTTGTCCAGCCCGGAGTAGATCAGGGGATCGAGGAAGGCGCTGGTGAGGAGCGTCACTGCGGCCAGGGAGAGGAGCTTTTTCACGAGGCGATCGCCTTGAAGACGGCGCTGAAGTCCTGGTCCGAGAACCCTTGCGACCTCGCCCTTTTGAAGCTTTCATTGGCGGCGGAGGCGGAAAAAAGCGGCTGCCCCAACTGATCCCCGAGCGCCACGGCGAGGCGCATGTCCTTTTGCATGTGCTTGAGGGGAAAGGCCGTGGCGAAGTTTTCCTGCCCGATCTGCGCCCCCTTCAGCTTGAACATCGGGTTCGCCATGGCGCCGGCGTCGATGACGTCCAATAGGTCGCTGCATTCGAGCCCCGCCTTGTCAGCGAGCGCGAGCCCCTCGCAGAAGATGGTCATCATCCCTCCCATGACCATGTTGACGATGAGCTTCATCTGCGCGCCGCGCCCCACCTCGCCAAGATAAAGGCTTTTCTTTCCCATCTTTTCGAAGAGCGGGAGCGCCTGATCGAAGAGCCCCCGGTCGCCTGCGGCGAGGATGATCAGGGTGCCGTCCTCGGCCGGCTTCTTGCTGCCGGAAACGGGAGCTTCCAGGAACCTCCCACCCTTGCCGGTCACGGCAGCGCCGATCTCCTGCGCCGTCGCGGCGTCGACCGTCGACATGTCGACGTAACCCCTTCCGGCGCCGATCCCTTCCAGCGCGCCTTCAGGGCCGAAGCAGACCGCGTGTGCCGCTGCCGGGTCGGCCAGCATGGCGATGGTGACGCTGCAGGAGGAGGTCACCTCGGCGGGGGTGGCGGCAACCGTGGCCCCGAGCGCCGCGAACTCGGCGCACTTTTCCTGCGACCGGTTCCAGACCGTCACCTTGAAACCCGCCTTGAGCAGGTTTTTGGCCATCGCGCTTCCCATGATCCCCAATCCTAAAAATCCGTATTGTTCCATCTTCTTCTCCTTGGAAATAGATTTATCGACTGCTATCTCTTCGATGCCAGCGCCGCCGGGCGCCACTTGCGCACCGAGTTTATCAGAAAGAGCGCCTCCGCATGGCCGCACCCCCCCGGTCGGACGCCGCCGCGTCCACCGATGGGCGCGAGTCGCCGCAGTAGAAAGGGCTGTCATGGGGCGGGAAGGGGGCCTGGAAGCGGCTTTGGTAGACCTCGCCCGCCGGCGCGTAGAAGCTGTAGCCATGCAGGTATGCGGGGGAGACCGCGGTCAAGGCGATCCAACCGGGCAGAGCCCGGCGATGGGGCAGGCTACGCACTTCAAGTGGTCCTTGCCGTCGCAACCCTCGGAGATCCCCAGGTGGCAGATGGAGAAGTCGTATTTGACCGGGTCCGCCGGGTCGAGCTCGCGCAGCGCCGCGGTGATCTCGCGCGCCATGCGCCAGTCCGCCTGCTTGCGGGCGGTGAAGCCCAGAAGCCTGCAGATGCGCTGGATATGCGCGTCCACGGGGATGACCAACTGGTCCGGCCTGATCCCCTTCCAGATCCCCAGGTCGATGCCGTCGGCCGGCCGCACCATCCACCGAAGGTACATGCAGAGCCTTTTGCAGGCGCTACCCGAGGCGGGGGAGGGAAAGAAGAAGGGGAAGTAGGAGTCGGCGGGGGGAGTGGCGGCGCCGAAGACGGGGGTGAAGTCGAGGGACTTCACCGCCTCGCTGAACCCGGAGAGGGTCCCGGTCAGGTCCTCCTCCCCTTGGACGTGGAACTGGAGCAGCCACCCCTCCACGGACCCCGCCTGCTCCAGCATGGTGCGGCAGGCGAAAAGGAGCGCGCAGAGGTCGCGGGCGTCGTTGAAGCGGTGCTTGAAACCGGCGAAGAGCCGGGAGCCTTGCTCCGGCTCTAACCGCTCGACGAAGCGGCGCGGGGAATCCCCCATCCGGTCGAAGATCCAGGCGAGGTTCTTCTTGATTATCTTGACGTTGCCGTAGGCGAACGAGGAGGCGATGAGGCCGGCGATCTCCTGGTCCCGCGGGTCGGCATAGCGGTGGCAGAACGAAAGCGGGTCGTTGGCGAGGTGCTCCTGCGAGCGGACGGCGTAAAGTGAATCGAGTACGGTTTTAAGTTCCAGCGAGCTTCTCATTGGCGCAGCGCTCCCAGCTGTTATGGACAATCCTTTTGAACCTGCTAAGTTATCATAGTGCTAAATCAGCTTAAAGGAAAAAGGGGGTGCAACACATGAGACTTGCAGAACTCTTTCCAGAGGGGGGACGAGGCATCATCGCCACCGCTGACGCGGCAGGCGTGGTCAACCAGGCGGTCTTCGCCATACCTCATGTAGTGGACGAGCAGACGCTGGCCTGGGGCTTCAGCGAGGGGCGCACGATCGCCAACTTGAGGGAGAACCCGCACGCGAGCTACCTTTACCTCGCACCGTCCAGGGGATACAACGGCTGGAGATTGACCTTGACCATGGCCGAGGAAGCCGGCGAGGGGGAAATGCTGGAGAACATCAGGGAAAGGACGGCGCAGGTGGCGAGCCCTCAGGCGAGCGCTGCGGTGACCCGGGTGGCCTACTTCAAGGTGGAAGAGGTGCGCCCCCTGATGTGACTAGCGCTTGGGCGGGGTCTCCAGGATGAAGGTCACCGGACCGTCGTTCACCAGGGAGACCTCCATATCAGCCTGAAAGATCCCGCTTTGCACCGGCACCCCCCGCTCCCATACCTGTCCCATGAAGTAGCTGTAAAGGCGGTTCGCCTCCTCGGGGGCCGCGGCGGTGTCGAAGGAAGGGCGGCGCCCCTTGGAGCAGTTGCCGGCCAGGGTGAACTGGGAAACGGCGAGCATCTCCCCCTTCACCTCTGGCAGCGCCAGGTTCATCTTCCCCTCGTTGTCAGCAAAAATCCTCAGGTTGACGATCTTTTCCGCCATCCAGTCCGCCTGGGCGCAGCCGTCGCCGATCTCGACGCCCAAGAGCACCAGGACGCCCTTCCCGATCTCGCCGACCACCCTCCCCTCAACCGAGACCTTCGCTTCTTTCACCCGCTGGATTACTGCCTTCACGAAAAAACCTCCTGCAAAAGCTCTTGATAAATCTGTTCCGCCTCGGGCGAAAAGGGGACGAAGACCACCTTTTTCAGGTCCGGATAGCCCTCCAGTGCGGCCTTTGCCTCTTCCAGCGCGATCCTGCAGGCGAGGCGCATCGGGTAGCCGTAGACCCCGGCGCTGATGGCCGGGAAGGCGATGCTGGAGAGCCCATTTTCGTGGGCCAGGCGGCAGGCGTTGCGGTAGCAGGAGCGAAGGAGTTCAGGCTCGCCGCGGCTCCCGCCGTGCCAGACCGGGCCGACCGTGTGTATCACGTGGCGCGCCGGCAACCGGTAGCCGGCGGTGATCTTGGCCTCGCCGGTGGCGCACCCCGACAATGTTCTGCACTCGGCCAGAAGCTCGGGGCCTGCGGCGCGGTGGATGGCGCCGTCCACGCCTCCTCCGCCCAGAAGTGTGCCGTTGGCGGCGTTGACGATGGCGTCGACGGCTATCCTCGTTATGTCCCCGCGGATGATCTCCACCCTTTCGCTGAGCTTCGTAGCGCTCATGAAGGCACCCCCCGCCCGGTCACCCTTCGACCAGGCTCCTCAAGAGTTTCAGGTTCACCACATCCATCTCGTCGGCGTCCCCCTTGGGCGTCTCGATGAACTTCGGCACCAGCTTGAAGTGCGGGTCGTTCAGGATGAAGCGGAAGGGTTCCAGCCCGAGCGCCCCCGCGCCGATGTGCTCGTGGCGGTCCACCTTGCAGCCGAGCCCCTTCTTGGAGTCGTTCAGGTGGAAGGCCATCAGCTTGTCGATCCCGAGCGCGCTGTCGAACTCGTCGAAGGTCCGGCGATAGCCGTCCCGGTCTGCGATGGGGTACCCCGAGGCGAAGGCGTGGCAGGTGTCGAAGCAGACGCCGAAGCGGGTGGGATAGGAACTCCCCTCTATGATCGACTTCAGGTGATCGAAGCGGTAGCCGAGGTTCGTCCCCTGGCCGGCGGTGTTTTCCAGCAGCACCTTCCCGGTGAACTCCGGCACCTCGGCGAAGAGCTGGTCGAACGCCTCGCAGATGCGCCGGATGCCGGTCTCCTCGCCGTCGCCCGTGTGGGAGCCGGGATGCATGACGATCTTGTCGATGCCGAGTGCTGCGCAGCGCTGCATCTCCTCCTTGAAGGCGATGAGGCTCTTGTCCTTCACCTCGCCGGGGGCGGCTGCCAGGTTTATCAGGTAGATGTCGTGGCTGACGACGTGAGAGAGCCCGGAGGCGGTCAGTTTGTCCCGGAAGAGCTGGGCGTCGGCCGGGGAAACCGCCTTTCCTTTCCACTGGTTCGAGTTCTGGGTAAAGATCTGGATCACCCCGCAGCCGGAGCTTACCCCGCGGTCAACAGCGTTATGTATGCCTCCGGCGATGGAGACGTGTGCGCCCAGCAGGTCCATGGTTTTCCTTTTGGCTTTTGGCCCCTTCGGTGAAGGGGGAGAGACGTGTTGCAGGCGCTAGCCCAGGATGTTCTTCAACTGTGCCTTGATCAGCGCGGCCCGCTCCCGGTACTCCTCGGGTTTGAGCACCACTTCCTGGTGCGGCTCGCTCCACTGCGGACGGGGCCAAAGCGGGTCCTTGGAGCGGCGCGGCACGATATGCCAGTGCATGTGCGGCGCCATGTTCCCCAGCAGCTCGTAATTGATCTTGTCCGGGCTGAAGACGCTGTGCAGCGCCTGGGCCACGGCGGTTACCTCGGCCATCACCCCGTTTCTGACCTGCTCGCTCAGGTGGAACAATTCGGTGACGTGGTTCCTGGTATAGACGAAGCAGTATCCGGCAAAGAACTGGTCCCGGTTCAAGGAGACCAGGGTGTGCTTCAGTTCGACCACCCTCTGGTCCGGATCGTCCTGCCATTTGCTGCAGATTGGGCAGTTCATAAGTCGATTTCTCCGGTAAACACTTCAACCGCCGGGCCGGTCATGTAGATGTTGCCGTCCTCCCCCCACTCCATCTCGAGATCGCCGCCGGTCAAGTGGTTCAAGATGCGCTTCTCTGTCAGCCCGTTCAGGACGCAGGCGGCGGTGACTGCGCTGGAACCGGTGCCGCAGGCAAGCGTTTCGCCGGCGCCGCGCTCCCAGGTGCGCTGGCGCACCTCGGTGCGGGAGACGATCTGAACGAATTCCACGTTGGTGCGGCGCGGGAACAGCTCGTGATTCTCGATCAGCGGACCGTACTTCTCGACCTGGAACGTGTCCACGTCATCCACGAAGATGACGCAGTGGGGGTTCCCCATGGAGGCGCAGGTGATGTTGAAGCTGGAGTGGAGCACGTTGAGCGGCACGTTGACCACCCGCTCCTCCGGTTCCCCCAGCATGGGGATTTCCTTCCTGGTCAGCCTCGGCGGCCCCATGTTCACCCGCACCTTTTCCACCTTGCAACCGGCGTCGGTGAAAAGCTGCAGGGTCAGGATCCCGGCGCCGGTTTCCGCAGTTATCTCATTTTTCGTCACGATTCCGTGGTCGTAGGCATATTTCGCCACGCAGCGGATGCCGTTGCCGCACATCTCGCTTTCTGATCCATCCGAGTTGAACATCCGCATCCTTACGTCGGCCACTTCGCTCGGCATGATCAGGATCAGCCCGTCCGATCCGATGCCGAAGTTGCGGTTGGAGACCTTTATCGCCACCGCGGCAGGGTCATGCACCGCCTCTTCGAAACAGTTGACATACACGTAGTCGTTGCCTGCACCCTGCATCTTTGTGAATTTCATAAGGAAAGACCCCCGGGAAAAGTATCACTCTCTAATAGCAAAATCGGCTGGGTCCAACAAGAAAAAACCGGAGTAGCTTGACCGCGGGGACATCTTTTAAGTAAGATCTGGGAAAAATTTACTCGGAGGCTTCATGGAGCTGAAAAACAGGATCTGGATGAACGGGAATCTCGAATGGTACGCCTACATAGGCGACGCCGAGGTTTTTCTGGGGAGCCGCGAGGTTCCTATTCCGCTGGAAGAAGGAGACAAATGGACTAACGCCTATGGCGACGTTTTCGAGATCATCGACTCGGCCATCGTCCACGTGGGAAGGGTCGAGCCCCCACAGAGATACTGGTAGTTATGCCCCTTTGCGCCGGTCGGCAATGGCAGGTCTGGTCCGGTTTAAATTGTTGACATGACAAATGTGGTATTGTATCTTCTCTTATCCACAAATCCAGGGGAGATACTACCATGAGATTATCGACCAAGAGCCGTTACGGCCTGCGTGCTCTTTTTGACATCGCCTATAACGCCGGGAGCCAGCCGGCGCAGATCCAGGATATATCCCGCCGCCAGGACATCTCGCCGCGCTACCTGGAGCAGATCTTCCAGGGACTCAAGAAACACGGGATTTTGAAGAGCAAGCGCGGGCCGCAAGGGGGCTACTGCCTCGCCAAGAGCCCGGAGGAAATCACGGTGCGCGCCGTCATCGAGGCGACCGAAGGGGATACCCTCATCGTCGACTGTGCCAGCCGGAAAAAAGGGGAGTGCAACTTCGACGGCAGCTGCGTCACCCAGACCGTGTGGGAAGAGTCCAACAACAGGTTGAACGAGTTCTTCGAGTCGATCACGCTGAAGACCTTGTGCGACCGCGGCGAGACGCTCGGCATCAAGCGAGAGCAGGACCACCGCTTCATGTACTTCATCTAGGGGCTGGGCGGAAAGGGGACTGCCGGCAGAGACATGCTGCCGCGGCGCCGCCGGCCCTGCCCGCAAAGAACTTATGCAAACTGCCCAGGACAAGTACTTGAAGTTGCAGGAAATCCTGCGCGAAATGGGGTCGCTCTTGGTCGCTTTTTCGGGCGGCGTCGACTCTACCTTTCTTCTTAAGGCCGCCTTCGACACCTTGGGCGCAGAACGGGTGTTAGCGGTCACCGCCACCTCCCCGACCTATCCCGAATCTGAACTCGCCGAGGCGAAGAGGCTCGCGACCCGGATCGGAGCCCGCCAGGAGCTCGTGGTCTCCAACGAACTGGAGATACCCGGCTTCCGCCACAACCCCAAGGACCGCTGCTACCACTGCAAAAGCGAGTTGTTCCGGATCTGCACGGAGAAGGCGCGCGACAACGGGTTTGCCTTCGTCGCCGACGGGAGCAACACAGACGATCTGGGCGACTACCGCCCCGGCCGCACCGCCGCCTGTGAACTGAAGGTGCGTTCGCCGCTTCTGGAAGCTGGCCTCTCCAAAGGGGATATTCGCGAGTTGAGCCGCGGGCTCGGGCTCCCCACCTGGGACAAGCAGGCCTATGCCTGCCTGGCCAGCCGTTTCCCCTATGGGACCGAGATCACCGAGCAGAGGCTGAACCAGGTGGAGCGCTGCGAGGAGTTCTTGAAGGGGGAGGGGTTCACCGTGTATCGGGTGAGGTTTCACTTGGAGAGTGCGCGCATCGAATTGAGCGAGGCGGAACTGCCGCGCATGCTGGAGCCCTCCCTCAGGGGGAGGACCATTGAGTTTTTCCGCGCCGCCGGATTCACTTATGTGTCGCTGGACCTGCAGGGGTATCGTACCGGGAGCATGAACGAGGGGTAGGGCGCCCGGCGCCCTATTTCACCTCGACTGTTACCGGCATGACACCGGTTTTGGGTAGGACTATGGTGAGGACGCCGTAGTCGCAGCTGGCGCTGACGGCATCGGTATTTAGATCCGCGGGAAGCGCGAAGCTCCTCTGAAAGGGGCCGAAGTAGCGCTCGATCCTGTGGAAGTTCTCCTTCCTGATCTCCTCGGAGTGCCTGCGCTCCCCCTTCACGGTGAGGGTCTGTTCCTCGACCTTGATCTCGATGTCCTTTTGCTCCATGTCCGGAACTTCGACCTTGATGGTGACCGCCGAGGCGTCTTCGTAGACGTCGGCCGGGGGATGCCAGACACCCTCCCTGATCTCTTCGCCGACCTCCCTGGTCCACGCCATGTCCAAGAGCCGGTTCATCTTGTCCTGCATGCTTCTAAGCTCGCTCAACGGGTTGTACCTGACGATCGCCATCGCGTTCCTCCGTCCGGCGCCTGGGCGCCCCAAAATGTAGGTATCAAATTAAGGGGAGGGGGCCGTCTCCTCAAGCCCCCTCCCCGTTGTTCCTATTCCGCTATCTCTCAGACTCTCTTACCTTTGGGAACTGTGTGTTTCAATTTCTTGGAGCCGTCATAGAGGTGTTGCTTTGTCAGTTCTCGTTGTGCTTTGAGGTCTTTTCTGTCGTAATCCACTGCCAGGTTGATTTCCATCTCCTGTGCCAATTCGTCGATGGTTCTCTCTTCGTTTCGTGCCATGCTGGCTCCCCTTGATCCTGGTTGTGTTGGCGTCGATTACCAAATGTCTTGAACCTGCTGCACCCCCTTTTTAGTTTTCCAAATCATAGCAGTTTGACACTTTTTTGCAATAGAACATTTCGCCTTGAACCACAAGGGGTTATCGGATAATATGGGCGGGAATTTGCCCCCAAAGAGGAGTGATTATGCTGCAGTACAAGGTGGTCGAACTGAGTCACGTTTCCGATGAAACTATCGAAGAAGCGTTGAACGAATGGACCCAGAAGGGATGGAAATTCGACGCCCTGCAGTTCGCCATGCGGGACGGAAGCCGCCGCCCCGCCATGGCCTTTGTAGTATTCACACGCGAGGAGCCCTAGTGACGACTGAAACAGAGACGCTGTACCTTCTGGACGGCTCTTCCTACATATACCGCGCCTATTTCGCCATCAGGCACCTCTCCTCCCCCAGCGGTTTTCCCACCAACGCGCTCTACGGCTTCACCCAGATGCTTCTTAAGGTGATGAAGGACCGGGCTCCCGCCCACGTCGCCGTCATCTTCGACGCCGGCAAGATCACCTTCAGAAACGAGCTCTTCCCCGCCTACAAGGCGACCAGGAGCGCCATGCCGGAGGACCTGGCCCAGCAGATCGAGCCGATCAAGCAGATGGTGCGCGCCTTCAACATCCCGGCGCTGGAGCTGCCGGGGTTCGAGGCGGACGACATCATCGGGACCATCGCCAAGAAGTGCGAGGCTCAAGGGATGGCCTGCGTCGTTGTGACCGGCGACAAGGACCTGATGCAGATCGTCTCCGACCGGGTCACCCTGCTCGACACCATGAAGGAGAAGAGCTTCGGCATAGCCGACGTGTACGAGAAGTTCGGGGTGGCGCCGGAGCGTGTGGTGGACGTGCTGGCGCTTTGGGGTGACGCTTCCGACAACATCCCCGGCGTCCCCGGCATCGGCGAGGTGACGGCCAAGAAGCTCTTGCAGGAATTCGGCTCTCTGGACGAGCTTCTGGCCCGCGCCGGCGAGGTGAAGGGGAAAAACGGCGAGAGGCTCGTGGAGTTCGCCGACCAGGCGCGCCTATGCCGCACCCTTGCCACCATCGACTGCAACGTCCCCATCGAGTACAGCGTCGACGACTTCGCGGTGACTCCGCCGGACAACCGCCGCCTGGCGGCCCTGTTCCGGGAGTACGGCTTCGTGACCCTCTTGAAGGACCTGACCAGCTCTCCCACCCTCTCCTGCGACCGTTACTCGCTGGTCCTTACCGAGGAGGAGCTGCGCCGCGTGGTGGCCGAGCTGGAGGCGGCCCCCGCCTTCGCCATCGACCTGGAGACCACGAGCCTGAACCCCAGGGAGGCGCGGGTCGTGGGATACGCGGTCAGCTGCCGGCCGCACGAGGCCCGGTACATCCCGGTCGGGCACCGCTATCTCGGGGCTCCGGAGCAGCTTCCCGAGGCCCTGGTGCTTGAGATCCTCGGGCCGCTTCTGAAGGACCCGGCGCGCCGCAAGATCGGCCAGAACCTGAAGTACGACTACCAGGTGCTCCGGATGGCGGGGTTCGAAATGGAGGGGATCTGGTGCGACACCATGCTGGCCGCCTACCTGGTCAACCCGGCGCGCAACAGCCAGGGGCTGGACGCCCTGGCCTTGGAGTACCTGGACCACCGCATGATCTCGTACGCGGAGGTGGCGGGGAGCGGCAAATGCGAGCTGAACTTCTCCGAGGTGGATTTGGACCGTGCTGGCCCCTACTCCTGCGAGGACGCCGACGCCACGTATCTCTTGCACGAGATACTGCTCCCCAAGGTGCGGGAGCAGGGGATGGAAGAGCTCCTGTTCGACTTGGAGATGCCGCTGATGCGGATTCTGGCCGATATGGAGCTCCACGGGGTGAAGCTGGACGTTGACCTCATGAAGGAGCTTTCCGCCGGTTTCGGCAAACAGCTGATCGAGCTGGAGGCGCAGATCCACGAGCACTGCGGCGGCCCCTTCAACATCAACTCCCCCAAACAGCTGGGGGAGATGCTTTTCGAGCGTATGGGGCTTGCCGTCGGGAAAAAAACCAAGGGGAAGACCGGCTGGTCCACCAACGTGGAGGAGCTGGAGCGGCTGGCCGAGGAGCACGAGGTGGCGCGGCTCCTTTTGCAGTACCGAAGCATCTCGAAGCTGAAGTCGACCTATACCGACGCGCTCCCCAAACTGGTCGATCCTGCCACCGGCCGCGTGCACACCTCCTATAACCAGGCGGTGACCAGCACCGGCAGGCTCTCCTCCAGCGACCCCAACCTCCAGAACATACCGATCCGGGGCGAAGAGGGGCGCGGCATCAGGCGCGCCTTCATCGCGGAGCCGGGGAGCCTCATGCTTTCCGCCGATTACTCCCAGATCGAGCTCAGGGTGCTGGCGCACCTCTCCGGCGACCGTGTCCTCTGCGAGGCCTTCGCCGCCGGCGAGGACATCCATCGCCGCACCGCGTCCGAGGTGTTCGGCATGTTCCCGGAGCTGGTGACCTCCGAGATGAGGCGCCAGGCCAAGGTGATCAACTTCGGCGTCATCTACGGCCAGGGGGCCTTCAGCCTCGCCAAGGAGCTGGGGGTGACCCCCAAGCAGGCAAAGGCTTTCATCGACAGCTACTTCGAGCGCCACAGCGGCGCGCGGAGCTTTCTGGACAGCTGCATCAGGGAAGCGGAGGTCTGCGGCTTCGTCACCACCATAATGGGGAGACGGCTCTGCATCCCCGAGATAGCCAGCAAAAACGGCAACGTGCGCGCCTTCGCCCAGAGAAACGCGGTTAACTACCCGATCCAGGGATCGGCCGCCGACATCATCAAGGCAGCCATGCTGAGGGTGATCCGCCGCATGCAGCAGGAGCGGGTGGCGAGCCGGCTCATCATGCAGGTCCACGACGAACTGGTTTTCGAAGTTCCCGAGGCGGAGCGCGATCTCATGGAGGAACTGGTGCGGACCGAGATGGAGGGAGCCCTGCCGCTGTCGGTGCCGCTCAAGGTGGACCTCAATTTCGGGCTTAACTGGAGCGAGGCGCACTAGATCAGGGAGCGGGGTGGCCAGCGATTAGACTGGTCAGGTTGATATTAAAGGCTTTCCGGAGAGGCGATTATGACCGAGCAGTTGGAGCAGTACCAAGCGCATTTCCAGGAAGGTGGACGGGTCAGGGTAGGGGTGCCGCTGAAGGGGGGAGGCGCCTTCTCCGAATGGGGAACAGTGGCTTCGCTGGACGACGACCTCCTCCAGCTCTACCTCTCAAGGGACTCGCTTCCCGAGCAGGCGCGCCTGGAACTGGGGCGGACCCTGGATCTGGCGCTCGACGGAAAGCAGGGGCCGCTCGCCTGCCGCGGCGTGCTGGTCGCCGACCATGCAGCGGACCACCGCCTGGTGCTGCGGCTGGTGGAGGACGTGGTCCCGTATGAGCCGAGGGAATACTTCCGTCAGGACGTCTACCTTCCCCTGATCTATCGGCGCACCTTGAGCCAGGTTGCCGAGGAGGTCCGGCTGCGCTGGGAGCACTCGCGCCGGGAGATCGAGCTGGCCGCGCAAGACCCGGATCCGGACGAGCCTGAGGAAGTGGCGGACGCAAGGGAGGAGATCAGGGCGAGGCTGGAAAAGCGCAAGACGGCGCCCCCTTTGGCCGCCAACCTAAGCGGCGGGGGGGCGAGGCTCAACATCGCCGAGCGTTTTGCCGAGGGGGAGTTGGTGGAGTTGAGCATCTACCTGCCACAGCACTCCAGGATGATAGAAATCATCGGCGAGGTGGTCCAGGTGACGGCGCTTCCGGACCGGGTGCGTTTTAGCACGGCGCTCAGGTACCGCTTCATCGACGAGGCCGACCGGGACCGGCTGATCGGCTACATTTCGGCCGAGCAGTTGCACCAGATGTCGCAACATGGGCCGCGGGTGCTGCTCCCCCCGCCGGAGGAGCCTTCAGTTTGGCGCCGCCGCCTGCAGGTGACCTTCGTTCTTGCGCTTCTGGCGGGATTCCTCGGCTGCCAGGCGCGGGCCATTCTGGTGGCGAAACAGCGGGGCGAGAAGTGGGAGGTGCAGCGGGTCTTCGACCAGGGGTTCATGGAATTCCTCAGGCGGCAGAGGTGACGGTGACCATCTCCATGGCGTCCTCGATGGTGATTTCCAGCTCGGCCAGCATGATCTCCTTGATGCCCATCCCCTGGGCCTCGAAGGTTGCGGCGAGCATCAGGTTCGGCTCCGGCGGCGAGCCGAGCCCGAGTTTGCGGCAGGCGTGATCCACCAAGCGCACCAGGGTGAGGAGCACGTCGCTCGTGTCGCTTTGCTCCTTGTGGTGGTCCCTGACGATGGTGCAGTAAATCTCCGGGAGGTTCCACTTCTGCATCAGCTGGTACCCCGTTTCGGCGTGCATCGCAGTCATGATCTCGTTGGTCAACTCCCGTGACACCCCTTTCTGCCCGCTGTCCGCGAGCATGATCCCCTCCAGCACCCTGAGAATCAACAGGCAGCCGATGTCGTGCAGGAGCCCGGCGATGAACCCCTCTTGCGCTAGCTGCTTATAGCCGCTTTTCTCGCACAGCCACCTGGTCCCGATGGCGCAGCCGATGGCGTGCTTCCACAAAAGCTGGGAGTGGCTCTTCAACTCGGGCATGGTGAAGCTGTTGTAGCTGCTTTGCTGTGAGGCGAGCATGGCGACGCTGGCGATCTCCCGCGCCCCCAGCCGTATTACCGCGTCGGTGATGGTGGTGACCTTGGCGAGACCGCTGAAAAAGGCGGAGTTGGCGAGCCTCAGGATCTGGCTGGTGAGCGCCTGGTCCTTGATGATCAGCGCCACCACCTGATCGATGCTGAAGTCCGTGGCCGCCAGGATCCCCTGCAACTTTAGGGCGATGGGGTGGAACACCGGCAGGTTGAGCGATTCTGATTCTAGCTGCTCCTTTACTACCTCGACAAAGGGTCTGCTGTGCATGTCAATCCCCCAAAAGGCGCCTGATCTCGGAAATCGGGCGCGGTTTGCCGATCCTGGGGAGGAGCCGCACCGTGTCGTGCAGCGACACCAGCCCCGCGGCTGCCTTGCAAAGCCCCGACTCCAGGAGCGTGACCATTCCGGTGCTCTCCGTGGAGATCTTCCTGATCTCGTAGGAGGTCTTCTTGCTGAGGATGGCGTCCTTCACCAGTTCGTTCAGTATCAGCATCTCGAATACGCCAACCCTGCCGCGGTACCCGCTGTACCTGCATTTGGCGCACCCCCGTCCGATCCTGAACTCGGCCCCCCGCAGGTCGGCGTTGCTGTAGCCTATCCGCCGGAGCTCGGTCGGCGTGGGAAGGTAGCTCTCGCTGCACTCAGGACAGATGCGGCGCAAAAGCCGCTGCGCCAGGACGCAGACCACGGTGGAGGCGATCAGGAATGCCTCGATGTTCATGTTCATCAGGCGCAGGAGCCCCCCGACGCTGTCCTCGGTGTGAAAGGTGGTGAGGACCTTGTGCCCGGTGAGCGCCGCCTGGATCGCGGTTTCGGCGGAGAAGCTGTCCCGGATTTCTCCCAGGACGATCACGTCGGGGTCCTGGCGCACGATGTGCCTGAGGGTTTCCTCGAAGGTCACCCCGATCTTCTGATTGATGGAGCACTGGGCGATCCCCTCAATCACGTATTCAACCGGTTCCTCGGCGGTGACGATGGAGGTGTTCAGGTCGTTTAGGTGGTGCACGCAACTGTACAGCGTGGAGGTCTTGCCGCTGCCGGTAGGCCCGGTGACGATCAGGACGCCGCTTGGCGTATCCAGCGCGTCGTCGATGAAGCGCTCCAGCATGCGCCCGGACATGCCGATCTCCTTGAGATCGAGGAGTTCCGCTTTCATACTCAGAAGGCGGAGCACGATCTTCTCTCCGTGGATGGTGATGTAGAAGGAGACCCTCATGTCCAGAGTGTTGCCGCTCTTTGCGCTTTCGTAGCAGATCCGGCCGTCCTGGTGCCTCCTCCTCTCGGCGATGTCCGCCTCGGCCATAACCTTGATCCTGCTGCTGATGGGAAGCGCCAGCTCCCTGGCGAAGTCCTTGTATAGGACCAGCATCCCGTCCCGCCTGAAGCGCACCCTGAGCGCGCTGCGCATCGGCTCGATATGTATGTCGCTTGCCCCCTCCTTCAGGGCCTCTTCGAAGATGGAATTCACAATGCCGGTCACCGTGTGCTCGTCGGTCGCCGTGCCGTCCCCCTGCACCATCCCCCGCTTCAAGAGGCTGAGCGCGTCCCGGATCGCCTTCATGGTGCAGATGGCGAAGGAGGTGGTGTTCTGGCCGAACAGCTTCTCCGCCGTCTTTCTCCCCTCCAGGTTCAGGGGGTCCGCGATCGCCACCAGGACCTTCCCCTCCTCCTCCTTGACGGGAACGAAGCTGTGCTGCGCCAGCCAGTGCTGGGGGACCCGGCCCAAAAGCGCCCGGTCGATGCTGGAGGCGTCCAGGTCGATGAAAGGGAACCCCAGTTGGAAGGCGAGCACCTCCGCCAGGGTGTACTCCTCGATAAAGCGCTGTTCCACCAGGATCTCGCCCAGCATCTTGCAGTTTTCCCCGTCCCGCTGTATCCCGAGGGCGGCCTGCAACTCTCCCGGTTTCAGGTAGCCGAGTTCCACCAGCAGGGCCCCGAGCTTCACCGATACCATGTTGCTCCGGAGCGTCTCCCTGAGCTGCTCCCGGGTGAAGAAGCCGAGCTCCAGCAGCACGCCGACCAGCGTTCTCGGGGAGAGGAGTTTTGCCTTGACCCGCTGCGCGTAACTGAGCTGGGTGTCCGCGAGGTAACCCGACTTCATCAGCAGGGCCGCGATCTCGAGGCCGGAGTCGTCCATCCCTTCCTTGCGATCCGCCTCTAATTTATAGTTGCCGTGACTCTCCATACACCATCTCCTGCGCCCGTGCTGATCGCCCTCTCTTTACATTGGTTCCGATCGCAGCCACTCTTCATTGACATGGGTCCCGATTCCTTGGTAGTATACCATGCCAATTGGAGTGAGCTAATTTAACTCCTCTGAAGAAGTCGCCGTTTGTTCGCTGAATTTTCCCCAGGCATATTGAATAGTTATCCGCCGGAATGGCGGTGGCCGCCGCTGCAAAAAATGTGGCGCCTGCCGCCTTAGTTCCCTTGGCAAGACGATCGGCGCAGGGTTGGAGCGCTTGGATCGCTATGTTCATTAGATTCAGGGTGCACTCCGTTCCAGAAGGGGACAGGACAACAGCCGGGGTGAATAGATAGAGAGGCCGTAGCATGAAGAAGAAAGAGAAGCCGAAACAAAAGCAGAAGGAGTTCAGCGCCTCCCCCTTTAAGGCGCTGAAGGGCGCCGCACTGGATTTGAGTGCGGAAGCCCAGCCCCAAGCGCCGGCGCCCCAAAAACCGCAAAAAAGCGCCCCGAACCTGAGCGACGAGCTCCTTTTCCTCGACGCCGTAGCCGATGTGCGCCCCCTGCGTGCCACCGCGGTCACCCCGGCCAAGGCCAACGCCAACGCCAAGGCACATGGCGCCGCAAGGAGGGAGCGCGAAGAGGAAGAGCAGCGCGCCTTCTTGCAGGCCCTGGACCAATTGAAGCTCGATGTCCGTTTCCAGGACGAGTTCGCGGAGCCGGAATCCCCCGACCGTCCGGCCCCGGTGAACCGGCTGCGGCAGATAAGGCGCGGCGGGATCAGGATCGACCTGCAGCTCGACCTGCACGGCCTGACCCGGGAGGAGGCCCTGGAGAACCTGGACCGCTTCGTCAAGGGGGCCTATAACCGCGGGCAGAAAGGTGTGCTGGTGATCACCGGCAAGGGGAACAATTCCGCCGGCGAACCTGTTCTCAAGTCCGCAGTCGCCGGCTGGCTCAGGGAGAAGGGAAAGGGGATGGTCTCCGAATTCATCCAGGCCCCCAACGACATGGGGGGGAGCGGCGCGGTAGTGGTCTTCCTCAAGGAAAAGAAGGCGCCGGAACCGGAGCAAGGGTAGCGCCCTCTTTCCCGCAGCAACAGGAGCAGCGATGCCGGCATCGGAACCGTACCGCATAGGAGTGGATCTGGGCGGGACCAAGACGGAGGTCGTGGTGCTCGATCCGCAGGACGGGGTTGTCTTCAGGGAAAGGAGGAAGACCCCGCTGGTTGAGGGATACCATGCCGTGCTGAACTGCGTGGCCGACCTGGTGCGGGATGGGGCCTGCCGGGTGCCGGCGGCTAATAGCTGCACGGTCGGCATCGGCATCCCGGGCTCCGTCGATGCCGTCAGCGGAATGGTGCGCAACGCCAACTCGGTCTGCCTTATAGGGCGCCCGTTGCAGGCCGATCTGGAGCGGCTTTTGGGTAGGAGGATCGGGGTAAGAAACGACGCCGACTGCTTCGCCATGGCCGAATGCCGCAAGGGGGCGGGAGCGGGTTACGGCCTTGTCTTCGGCGTCATCATGGGAACCGGTTGCGGCGGGGGATCTGCGTCGACGGCGTGGTGCGCGAGGGACCGCACCGGATCTGCGGGGAGTGGGGGCATTTCTCTCTCGACCCTTCCGGCCCCCCTTGTTACTGCGGCAACCGGGGGTGCATCGAGACCAAGATCAGCGGCTCCGGGGTAGAGGCCGCATTTGCCGCGCGCTACGGCGAGAGCCTCAGCATGAAGGAGATAGTGACGGGGGCAAGGCTCGGAGATCCGCGCTGCGCGACTGCCTTCAACGCCTTCCTGGACGACTTCGGGCGCAGCCTGGGCGGCGTCATCTCCATTCTCGACCCCGATGCGGTGGTACTGGGCGGGGGACTTTCCAACATCGACGAACTCTACCTCGCAGGCGTCGAGCGGGTGAGGCACTACGCCTTCCACAACGACCTGCGCACCCCGATCCTGAAGCACATGCTGGGGGATTCGGCCGGGGTGTTCGGCGCGGCCTGGATCGGTACCGGTTCGGCTCCCTGAGCGCCGCCATTTCTTCATTGGTTTGAATTGATAATTGCTGCTGCTATAGTTTGTCTTCGTGCCGGCCCCCCGGTAGCCGGAAACCCGCGGCAGTCCGCTCCCTACAGCCGGCCCACCAAGCCACCAGCTCTCACACAGGCGGTGCCTCATGGAAACGCAACCAGGCAAAAGGGTCAACATCAGGTACAAATGCAAACTGGATGACGGCAGGGTCTACCTCGTCGGCGAGCGGAACACCCTGGAGTTCCTGGTCGGCTCCGGGCGCGTCCCGAAGTCGCTCGAGGCGGGGCTTTTAGGAATGCAGCAGGGGGACCATCGCGTGGTACGCGTCCCCGCCGCGGAGGCGGAGCTCTTCCCCTTCCCCAAGGGATCGCATTTTGCCTTCAGCACCGGAGGGGCACCGGGAATCGCCTACGATTTCGGCCCCGGGGCGGGAGGGGACGTCTCCCACTCCATCCCTGGCAACCGGGACTACCGGGAGCCGCTTCCCGCAGGCACCGACGTCCTGTTCGAGGTGGAGATGCTTTCCGTCAAGGACGAAGTCACAGCTTCTCCCGGACGCTCCTGATCTTGTCCTCCATGCTCTGGTTCCGGTCGGTCCGGGTCCCGAGCTTGATGGTGGTGGTGATGCGCGGAGCCCCCATGCCGTGCACCACCTCGTGACACCGCTTGATGGCCGCGAACACCTCGTCCCATTCCCCCTCAATGTTGGTCCCGTAACTATGCAAAGCAATCTTCAGCCCCGCCTCGGTAAGTACCTTCTCGCATGCGGCGATGTAACTCGAAACAGAGACGCCGACACCAAGAGGAACGACGCAAAGATCCACCAGAACTTTCATCTTCTTTTCTCCTGTCACGACAGATTTGGGATGACAACACCGCGGCAATCATAGACCAAAGGCAGTATCAAATAAAGTTAAAGCTGATACTGTCGCGATCCAGACAGTAACCCTTTATCGTCCTGCCTTATTGCGCCCGCCCTGGTTGACATACCCTGCGCGCTACCTAAACTAAACCCTGTCGGTAACGGCAGTTTTGAGTGAGTCGGGGGCGAAATGAGCACTTCCAACAGCAAAAAACCGATGGTCCTAGTGACAGGGGCTACCGGGTTCATCGGCAGGAGGCTGGTAGCAGCCCTAGCCGAAGAGGGGATACCGGTGCGCTGCCTGGTGCGCAACGTCGAGTCGCCTGTTCCCGCTTGCGGGGAGGTGGTCCAGGGGGACCTGCTGCAGAGCGATACCCTGGACCGGGCGCTGGAGGGGATCGAGACCGCCTACTATCTGGTGCACGCGATGTCCGGCGATCGCGCGGGCTTCGAACGCCGCGACCGGGAAGCTGCCGAGAATTTCGTCGCCGCCGCCGCAAAGCAGGGGCTCAGGCGGGTCATCTACCTGGGCGGGCTGGGCGATGAGAAGGACGACCTTTCCGAGCACCTGGCAAGCCGGCTGGAGGTCGCGCGGATCCTGCAGGGGGGTCCCTTCAAGACCACCTACCTGCGCGCAGCCGTCATCATCGGCGCCGGCGGGGCCTCCTTCGAGATGATACGTGCACTGGTGGAGAGACTCCCGGTCATGATCACCCCGCGCTGGGTCTCCACCCGCTGCCAGTTCATAGCGGTCGGGGACGTAATCGCCTACCTGGTGGGGTGCCTGCTGCACGAGCAGACCGCGGGTAAGACCTACGACATCGGCGGGCCGGAAATCCTCTCCTACCGGGAGATGATGGAGCGCTTCGCCGAGATAGAGAAGAAGTTCATCAAGATCCTGCCGGTTCCCTTTCTTACCCCGAAGCTCTCTTCCTACTGGGTCTGGCTGGTCACGCCGATAAAACCCTCCATCTCGGCCCCTCTCATCGAAGGGCTTGGCGTCGAGGTCGTCTGCCGCGACGACAAGATTCGAGAAATTATTCCCCTGAAGCTGACGAGTTACGACGACGCGGTGAGAATTGCACTCGAGGAGGAGAGCGCTCCACCCAAAGAGTCATCCTGAAAATCGCCACGCCCCCCCTGCATTGCCCCTGCATAAATTAAAGATCAAAAGCTCAAGATTAATTAACTGCGTCCGAAGAGAGTACTGTTGCCGGAGCTTTGGTTTCCGGCGGATCAAGGTATTGTGACCCCCGCGGTGCGCAACCGGCGAGGTGGCGAGGGAGCAGCATGAACTGTCTTATCGTCGAGGATAACGAGTTCTCCCGCGAAGCCCTGAGGCTTTTCCTGGCGCCTCACGCCGAGATAGAACTGGCGGCGGACGGGCAGGAGGGAGTGGAGCTTTTCCAAAATGCCCTTGCCCGCGGCAACCGGTTCGATTTGGTGCTGCTTGACGTGGTCATGCCCAAGCTGGACGGCCAGCAGGCCTTGAAGTTGATGCGCCAGGCGGAAAAGGATTATGCGGTAACGGAAAAGCAGAAGGCCGTCATCATCATGACCACGGCGCTCACCTCGGCAGAGCAGATGCAGCAGGCCCTGTGGGACGGCGACTGCACCGACTACCTGGTAAAGCCAATAGTGCGTGCCGACCTGCTGGCGCTATTGCGCAGGTACCGTTTGCTGGTTTGATAACCGCGCGCCTCGCGCGTGGCAAGGACATGGGCATGGAACCTTATTACTACCGGGAAAACATCAGGAAAACGCTCGAGGAAGACAGCGCCGAGATAGCCGCGGGGTTCATCGACATCATCAAGGGCAACCTCCGGGTTCAGCTCAAGCTGGTGAACTATTTCAAAGGGCTCCCGATCAGCTATCCAGCCACCCCCGTCGAGATGGCCGGTTGTGTCCTGGAGCTGGATGTCCATCCCCAGCAGGCGGTGGCGCTGGAGCAAACCGGTTCCACTTTCATAAAGTGCAGCTACTTCGACCGCCCCATGCTGGCCGACGTCAAGGACGCCGACGTGCGCAGGATGATGGCATCGCTTTTCAATTTTCGGTTCGTAGAGATCCTGGCGGAACAGCGCGTGTCTTTGAGGCTTAAATTGGAGCCGCCATGCGACGCCCAGATCGTCGGCGCAGGCGGCCCTGTCGACGGGAAGGTGCTCGACATCTCCCTGGGAGGCGTTTCCATCAGGACCTCAGGTCCCTCAAACCTGCGCGAAAGCGACGAGGTGGCACTGAAGCTCATGGTGCCGAACCTGTTGCAAAGCGGAGGGACCTCGTTAGAGGTAAGGTCAACCGTGGTTGCGGTCGGCAGCGAAGAGGAGGGGGAGGTGTGCCGGTTTTCCATCGAATTGGACCCGCATGTGGAGGGGGTCATCTCGCGCTTCATCTTTCAGCGGCAAGTGGACCTGATCCGGGAACTGAAGGAGCAGAGCTGAAGCCGCGGCGGCAAGCGAGCCTTGGCGCCAAAGGAGCAGGCCGTGCCCGACAATCTCTTTATCCCGTCCGTCGACTTGAGGATCGGCTCGCTCGAGGAGTACAACCGCAGGCAGAAGGAGAAGGCCTCCTTGCGGCACGCGAAGGCGAAGCCGCGTCCCTGTATCACCATCTCGCGTGAATACGGTTGCACCGGGTACCCCACGGCGGAACTGCTCCGGGAGCGGCTTATGCAAAGGACCGGGGATGAGTGGGTACTGATAGACAAGGCCGTGCTCGAAGAGGTGGCAAAGCGCCATAACCTTTCGGAGGAGATTCTGCAGACGCTGGGGGCGGAGAACCGTATCCTGGACGAGATACTGGCCACCTTCTCTCCGCGCTGGAAAAGCAGCTACGACTACTTCCTGCCGCTATCCCGGCATGTCGTCGCCTTGGCCGAGCAGGGTAACGTCATCATCCTAGAGCTTGGAGGTGCCATCATCTCCAGGCACATCGAAAATTCCTACCACTTCAGGCTCTTTGGTTCAGCCCACTTCAAAACGGCGACCCTCGCCAGCCGGCTCGGACTGGAAAGCGAGCCGGCGGAAAAGCTGATGCACAAGCAGCAGAAAGCCCGCGACCACTTCACCCGTGATTTCCTGAATCAGGACGACCACGATCCCGTTCTCTACGACCTGCTTTTCAACAACGACCGCTGCCCCACCGACCGCATCGCCCATGCAATAGCCGATTTCGTACTGGCGAGGTAGGCCTGCGCCGGGCGGTGCGGGGGGGAGGGTGCTGCTATCGCAAGTTCGGCACCGGTAGGATCTTTTTCATCGCGGCAGCGGCGCATTCCGGACAGTAGCCGTGGCTGAAAAGGGCCTCCGAGTGGAGCGAGATGTAGCTCTCCAACTGGTTCCAATACCCCTGGTCGTCACGGATCTTTTTGCAGGTCATGCAGATGGGGAGCAGCCCGGATAGCTCCTTGACCCTGGAGAGGGCTTCCTGCAGTTCCTGGTTCTTCCGGGTCAGTGCTTCTTTTTGGGACTGCAGTTCTAGATGCACTGCGACACGATGGCTCAGGATGACGGGATTGACCGGCTTGGAGAGGAAGTCTACCGCGCCGGCTTTGAATCCCCGTGACTCGTCCACTTCGTCGCTCAGCGCGGTTACGAAGATGACCGGGATGTCCCGGTATCTGGAATCGTCCTTCAGGATGCGGCAGACCTCCAGTCCGTCCATTTCGGGCATCATGACGTCGAGCAGGATCAGGTCGGGACGATTCTCGGCCAGGGCCAGCAGCGCTTCCTTGCCGCTGTTGGCTCCAAGGACCTCGTACTCCTTGCGCAAGATCTTGTAGAGAATGATCAGGTTTTCCGGCGTGTCGTCGACAACCAGCAGCTTTTTCTTGACCACGGTATCCTCATTTCTCTGTGGCAATGCACAGAAACTGCATCAGGAGTGGATGTCGTAATTCAGGAGGATTTGTCCGACTGTATTAAGAGCGCTTTGGCAATCGAATTGCCGTATCTGCTGGTTCAGCTGTTCTAGAAGAGGTGAACCGGGAATCAGTGCGGAGAGGTCATTTACCTTGTCTATGACCTTCATGTTTCTTTGACGCAACAGTGAGCTGACTGCAGTGAGTATATCCGCAAGCTGCTGCCTGTCCACTGTGCCAAGCTGGTTTGCCGCGGGAGTCATGGGAACTCCGTCGGCGGCGTCGCCGTTGCCTGCTGTGTCAAGGTCGGGCAGGTGCAGACAGCGCTTCATCTCCTGCAACAGCGTGGGAATCTCCACAGGCTTGGGTACGTACCCGTCGTAGCCTAGTCCGAGAAGCATCTCCTGGTGGCTCTTAAGCGCATGGGCGGTGAGGGCGATGATGGGGGTCCGCTTTCCCAGCGGGGTCTCGGTCTCTCGGATCACGCGGGTCGCTTCCGTGCCGTCGATACCGGGCATCTCGACATCCATGAGGATGAGGTCGAAGTTCCCCTTTTCCCATTTTCCTAGCGCCTCGCCGCCATCCGCCGCACTTTCCAGATCGTGCCCCAGTCGCCCCAGGAGTTTCTCCATAATGTTGCGGTTCATCTCCTGGTCGTCGGCCAGCAGGATGCGGAGCTTGGCCCCGTCCCAGACGGCTTTCTTGGCGGTATTGAGGGACGCCTTGGGGCGGGCCTTTTTGGCGCAGAGCCGGAAGGGGATCTCAAAGTGGAAGGTGCTGCCGGCGTTCTTGCGGCTTTCCGCCCAGATCCGTCCCCCCATGAGCCGGACCAGCTTCGTGCTGATGGAAAGCCCAAGACCGGTGCCGCCGTACCTCCGGGTGGTGGAGGTGTCTTCCTGCGCGAACGGGGCGAAGATGCGGTCCAGGGACTCCGGCGCTATCCCGATGCCGGTATCGGTGACGCTGAATGTGATGCGGGCCGCTTCCTCTTTTTTTTCCGCCAGCGCTACCGTTACCGCAATGCTCCCGCTTGCGGTGAACTTGATCGCGTTGCCGATGATGTTGAGTAGCACCTGCTTTAGCCTTAGCCGGTCGCCGACCACCGCATCGGGGATCTCTTCAGGGATACTGACTTTCAGCTGGAGCCCCTTTTCGTGGGCCGCCGCCGTCTGGGTCCTGATGATTTCGTTGATGCTCTGCCTGAGGCTGAAATTCCGCGACTCCAGTTCGATCTTCCCCGCCTCCACTTTCGAAAGATCGAGGATGTCGTTGATGATAGCAAGGAGACCCTCCGAAGAGGTGAGGATTCCCTCGACGTACTCCTTCTGCTCGGCTGAAAGCTCAGTGTAGGCCAGAAGCTGCGTCATCCCGATGATGCTGTTCATCGGGGTGCGGATCTCGTGGCTCATGTTGGCCAGGAACTCGGTCTTCGCTTTACTGGCAGCCTCGGCGGCTTCTCTTGCCAATACCAGCTCCATCTCCGCACCCTTGCGGTCGGTGATGTCGAAGCAGTAACCGATATACCCGGCGAAGCTGCCGTCGAGCCCGGAGAAGGGCCGGCCGATGTCCAGGATCCAGCGGAATACGCCGTCGTGGCGTCGCAGCCGGTACTCCATTTCGAACGGGGCCTTCTGGTGAAACGCCCCAAGCCAGATGGCAACGCAGCGCTCCAGGTCGTCGGGGTGGACCCCCTGTGCCCAGCCGTCGCCGTATTCCTCTTCCATGGTGCGGCCGGTGAAAGAAAGCCAGGTGTGGTTGAACCAGTCGCACTTGGCCTGCGTGTCGGCACGCCAGATCAGAGCGGGGGCCTCGGCCAGGATGTTCAGGTAGTGGTCCCGCGCCTCGGCCAGTTGCCCTTCGGCGCGCAGGCGCTCCTGGATCTCCTGTTTCAACTCGCGGGTTCGCTCCTCGACCTTCTGCTCCAAAAAGGCGAAGCTATGGTTGTCGCGGCTTTCGTCCATACTCGCTGCTCTCCTGGAAAACGGCGTACGCTATGGTTGCTAAAAAACATAGGTGTTGCAGGAGTTGCTTAGCTGGGCGACATTATAAGCAAATTGCCATGGCCGCCATAGGCAATTATGAATAGACGCGGCTAATGAGCTGGCCCGGGGCGAAGCCATGCCTGGTAAGTATGCTCCGGGCTTCGCGGCTCAGATAGCTATCGGCGCGGGCCTTGGGCGAGAAAAAGCCCCTCGCCCTGGCAGGCGGGAGGCTTGTGGAACGGCGGGGGGTAAGGTGGGAAGGCCCCGGCGAACAGTCGACTTGCCGGAGGCGTTGGCGTTTACTGGTCCCATCGGAAGGGAGAGGATTTCGCCAGAGGCTTGACGTGGGCGCCGATCCTCTCCAACTCTTTTAGGACCGCCCCTTTCATCGTCTCCATCTGCAGGTTGACCTCTGCGGTAAGCTCAGAACCCACAGCAATGGACTTGGGCTGTACGCCTATGAGAACGAGTTCCGGGATGGCGTGCCCCGTCAGTTGGGCGACGCCCAGCAGGTCCTTCAGCCCGATCTGGTGCGGCGAGAGCTTCGCTTCCAAAGCGGAGGGGAGTTCCTCGCCGGTCAACCTCACGCAGGAACCTGGCCGCTTGCCGGTTTCGACCGCGTCTACCATGATGACATGGCTTCTCCCTTCCAAAAGCGGCAGCAAGTCGAGGCCCATGGTCCCCCCGTCGACGACGTCGACGCCACTGGGGAAATGGAACTCCCGCTGCAGTTCCTGAACGACCTTTGCGCCCACCCCGTCGTCGCTCATTATGGTATTGCCGATGCCGAGAACTAGAATTCTCGGCGATGAATTTTGGCGTAAAGGCATCTTGCCCCCCTGTCGAACCCTCTCCAATCGCTGCTCCAGCCTAGTTTACAGGATAGGCTGCCGGCTTCACCGCGTATAGCTATCCATCGTTACTCCACTCGTACCAACCTGCGGCTTACAGACAAATCAATGATAATAAAAAATGGTTTTAGCGCAAGAGGAATTCTGAAAATAATATCTCTTCTTTTTACGATTTTTCGCGGTTTTATCCGTAGAACAAAACTTTATAATTAAAGCATATGGGTGCAGTTCTCTGTCTCGACAGACGCCGGGCCTCTCGGCGGCCTATCCCCTGGCTCCCACTATCAGGCCCGTTCGAAAAACGCCAGGAAAAGCTCAAATCTTGAACAGCACCCGCTGTGCTCCGGCGTGCAACTTGCTGTAAAAAGGCCTTTTCCAGCTGGCATGCATAATGCTTAGATTCTTCTGATTAAAAAAATTAAATTTGGAGGTCCTATGCCTGAGGAGATGTATCGCAACCGCGCGCCGCCTCCGCCTGGTGCTGAAGCTTTGGGGCGCCCGACTGGGACGCTTTCGACTGATGTGAAAGCATCACCGGGTTTAACTATGGAGGTACGAGATGAAAAAATTAATGGTGATTGTAACGCTCCTTGTCACGTCACTTCTGTTCGGCTGTGGCGGAGGAGGAGGCGGCAGCGGCAGCAGCAGTAATAATAATAATAGCGATACCGCCAGTAACAGCGCCGACAGCGGAACCGGAGGTAGCACCGGCGGTACCGCAAACCCCGCCGGCGGAACCGGTGACAGCGCTGCAGGCGCGAATGGTGGAGGCGCGGGAGACACCGGCGCCACCCCAGTCCAGTCCCCGGCGGCGGCCATTCCGGGGGCACCGACCGAGGTCATGCTACAGCCGGGGAATGGTCAAGTCACTCTGTCCTGGAACCCCGTTGCCGATGCCACCTCGTATAACGTCTACTGGTCTACCGCCAGTGGCGCAGCGCTCAGCCAGGGCGCGCGAAAAACCGGCGTAGTCTCTCCTTGCTTGGTCACTGGATTGCAGAACGGTACGACTTATTACTTCGTTGTCACTGCGGCCAATCAATATGGAGAATCCAGGGCCTCGGCTGAAATGAGCGCCGCTCCGGCGGTGTTTTTCGTTGCAGAGATGGTAAGCGGTAAAAGCTTCGACTACACCTTCTCCACAGGCGCAGCGGGAACCGTCAGTTTCAGCGCCGACGGAACCTTCACCGGTCAGAACTTGAGCGTAGGAATGCCTTTAACCGGGCAGTGGGTCATCAAGGATGGCGTGTTGACCTGCGTGTACCCCGGAGGAATAACGGAAACCCTGACGCTCATCTCGAGCACCTCCACCTCGTTCATTGTTACCTACTTCGTCACCTATGCCGACGGCAGTAGCAGCAACAGCGTGGAGGGTACTTTCGTGATGAAATAGTAGTAACGAGCTTTGGCGGCAGTGTCATGAGGCGGTCCTGGACCGCCTTTTTTTTGAGGAGATTCCAAGCGAGGGCAAAAAAAGGCCTCCTTGCGGAGGCCTAGGTGAGGTGTCGGTCGGTCAGCTGTTGATCAGGCTTTGCTTCTTTTTCTCAACAAGCCAACTCCTGCCAGCCCGAAAGCGAGCAGGATGAAGGTGGAAGGTTCTGGAATGGGAGCAGCCTGCGGGGAAAAATCGATTTGTTTGACTTGTTCGAATCCCTCGGCGAAGGAAATATTGACCGCGTCGATCCAGTCGCCGTCGGGAGACACTATGCCTATCCGCTCGAAGTTCCGCCTGGCTTGGTCGATGTCGAAGGTGAGGCCGGTGTTAACACCGTTTTGGTTGGTGACGTTGACTTGGATTGTCCCGGCTGACACAAGCTGGCCCCGGAAAGAGAAGTCTCCATATTTCTCTTCGCCAAGAGGGGTAAAGGTGAGGGAGGTTAGCAAATCGGTCCCGGACTGCTTGATGTTAGCGTAGCCACTGGCGACAGTGACGGCTCCCATGGTAACCACGTCAATGGCGGGGTAGCTAATGTCATTGCCGCCGACATTGCCTGTGAAGTGGTTGGGGCTGATCATTTCGTTGTTTAGGTAAAAGCTGATGCCACCGGGATTGGGATCCACGACAAAGGTCGCACCTGCGGGAACGGCTGTCCAGAGTATGGCCAGTGCAGACACTGCAGCGAACGACAGGCGCAGCATGTTGGTTATACGCGTTTTCATAACCTTTCTCCTTCGTCTTGCGGCGTCCTCTTAAGGACATTTGGTTTGTTCCAGGAATCCAACGGCAACTTTGGGCGCCTGGATGGTCACCTACCGGCCTTGCACCTTTTCATTTGCTCCTTCCCGACACCCACTCCATGGATACTCAATAACGAAACTGTAGCCGGTTCCGACACTTTCGCCAATGCGAATTCGGTTAAAGTCATTGATTTGTAATGATAATGAGAGAGGTTACGCAGGAAGTCCCAACCCTGCCTTTTGCCTTGCAGGGCTATCAGGAATGCTGTCGTGTTTAGGAGGAGAACGACCATTGCTTCAGGCATGGTGGGGTGCAAGGGTGCAAAAAATAAATGAAGTTTCAAATTGCCACACCGAAGAGAGATGCAAATTCTCAGTGGCATTGGTATTCAATATATCAACTGTGTTCGTCAAGAGGTGTGGCATGAGCATGCTTGGAAGTGGGCTTAGTACCAAAATCACCATCTGCGTGGCCGTAGCATTGATCGTTTCATTCGTTGCGAACATCGCGTATTTCAGCGTCAACACCCGGAATGAGGCCTACGAGGCAGTCAAATCGAAGGCCAGGGCAGTACTGCTCCAAGCGGAAAGCTCTCGTAACTTCATGGCCTCCCTGAGAAGTAACAAAGCCTTCAACGAGGTAGAGCTAAAAAGCGCATTCGATGACAAACTGAAGTCTGCTACGGACAAGGTGGCCGCGGCACGGGAGACCGTTTTTTTCAACACCATCCCGATCATTGCAGCCATGAAAATCGCAGGCGAACACGCATCTGAATCGGGTTTCAAACTCAAGGTCCCTAAGGTTCAAGCTCGGAACAAACAGAACGAGCCGGACAGCACCGAACTCGTACTCCTGGACAGGCTACAAAAGGAAAACCTGCCGGAATTATTCATGGTCGACAAGGCCAGCAACGTTATTCGCTACCTGCGCCCAATCAAACTTACCGGCGAGTGTCTGGTGTGCCACGGGGTACCGTCCGACACACTCAATAAGGACGGGCTCGATCTGCTTGGAATGAAAGCTGAAGGATGGAAAGCAGGTGAGCAGCATGGTGCATATGAAATCCTCGACGATCTTGGTGCGATCGAAACTGCCATACGGCACAAGTTGCTTGTTTCTTTTGCCATTACCTTTGTCATCACATTGGCGTCAATCCTGTTGCTTATATGGATGACCAAGGCTGTAATCATCAGGCCTCTCCGCACGATTGTGGTCAGAATGCAGCAGGTAGCTGACGGCGACTTAAGCTCAGTCAGCGAAGAGTTGCGAAACGATGAGGTAGGTGAGCTGTCACGTTCAATCCACGGCGCCGTCGATAAAATGAGGACAACTCTGACCACGGTGCTGGAGAGCAGTTGCCATGTGGCAACAGCGGTTGGAACCGTGTATGCGACATCCGAAGAGATCGCGATCGGCGCAGACGAGGTGGCTATACAAGCGAGCACCGTCGCGACAGCTGGGGAGGAAATGGCTGCGACATCCTGTGATATCGCAAGCAACTGCCAGATGGCGGCAGAGGGGGCACGCGCTGCAACGGGCGAAGCTACTGAAGGGGCTGAGATCATCCGGAGCAGCATCGACATCATGTCGCGTATTGCTGACCAGGTGCGTGCTTCAGCAAATACGGTCGCAAGTTTGGGCAACAGAAGCGATCAGATCGGCGAAATCGTCGGGACTATAGAGGACATTGCCGATCAGACGAATCTCTTAGCCTTGAATGCCGCTATAGAAGCAGCAAGAGCTGGGGAGCAAGGCAGAGGATTTGCCGTTGTTGCCGACGAGGTGCGCGCCCTCGCTGAACGGACCACAAGGGCTACCCATGAAATCAGTGGCATGATCAAAGCCATCCAGCAGGAGACAAAGGATGCGGTTCAGGCAATGAACGAAGGCGTCCGGGAAGTAGAGCAAGGAACTGCGCAAGCGACCCATTCCGGTGAAGCCATCGAACGCATACTCAACCTGATTAACGATTTGGGAATGCAGGTCAATCAGATTGCTACTGCTGCCGAAGAACAGACAGCCACGACCGGCGAGATCAGCAGCAACATGACTAGAATCAACGATATCGGCAGGAGTGTCGCAGGACATGCACATACCTCTGCGCTCCAAGCCGGTCATCTCAATGCCGGCGCTGAAGCCCTGCTGTCGTCGTTGGGCAAGTTCAAGCTCAATGAAAGTGACAGGCTGGTGCTGCGTAAGGCAAAGAGTGCCCATATGATCTTCGTGGGAAAGATCAGGGCACATCTGCACGGGGCGCAGACGGTTGATCATAACCTGCTGCCGACCCATCTTACCTGTGCCTTCGGCAAGTGGTATCAAGGCGACGGCCAGAGCAGTTGCGGGCAGTTCGATTTGTTCAAAAAAATCGATGCGCCTCATGCCAAGGTACATGAGCTCGGCAAGCAGGCTATCATCGCTCATAACTCCGGCGACAAAGCGAAAGCGGGTCAATGCTGCGACGAAATGGTAGAAGCCTCAATGCATCTCATAGGGATCCTGGACAATTTGGCAGCACAATGCAAGTAAGGAACGCATAGTCAGGCATTGGAGCCCTATGTGGGGCCGGTTACAAGGCAGCAGAATGAGGCTCAAAAGCAAAATGGTCGATTCCTTTAAAGGAATCGGCCATAGTTTTGTGGGCTCCCACGGCGTTACGCTCAGCAAAATGTTTTCTCAAGTTCCAGTTGACTCCTATAAGGCGAAACCCTCCGCGTTCCACCAATTCCCGCAAGTCAGAACCTGTAATGGGATCTAGAAAGTAAAATTCCTTCTTTACATGCAGGCATCGAATGATAGAACTTAGAAGTTTTTAATTTAATTGACCATGGCGAGATGGCGATTGAGCCCGAAACCTCGGGGCGATTAAATAAGCAGGGGGAACGCGATGAGCAAAAAAATTCTGGTCATTCTGTCTGAATGGGGGTTCTGGGGGGAAGAGTTGGTCGGACCTCTGGAGGTGTTGCAAAGCAGGAACTACAAACCAGTCCTTTGTACCCCTACGGGGCGGCGGCCGCGCGCCCTTCCACCCAGCATGGACCCCGGCTACAAAGACCCGCCCTTGGGTAAAACCGTGGCGACCCCGGAAATGGCGGAGAAGGTACGGAGACTCGATGATCCCTCCAATCCCTACCTCGCCAACCAGAGGAGTTTGAAGGCGATGCTGCCGGAACGGCCGTACTGGAGTGACCTTGGGGAGCTGGGCTATCCGGACGAAAGGGGGCAGATGAAAATGTCCTACTACCCCCTGCGGAAGTGGGAGGGATATTGCCGGGCGCGGGCCCAAGCCCAGCAGGCGCTGGTGGAGGAATTCGAGGCACTGCTGCTGGTTGGCGGCAGCGGACCGATGATCGACCTGGTCAACAACTACCGCGTCCACGACGCCATCCTCGCTTTCAAGCAGGCCGATAAGCCCATCGCCGCGGAATGTTACGGAGTCGCCTGCCTGGCTAAAGCCCGCAACTTCGACGATCCGCGCAGCATCATCTGGGGAAAACACGTCACGGGTCATCCCCAGGAGTACGACTATAGGGACCTGGCCGGCGTGCTCGATCCGGAGACTGGTGCCATGCTGAGCAGGGAGGCGGGAAACCCTGACCGCTGGGTGAACTTCGGCCCCCCGTTTTACACCCTGGAACATATTCTCAGGGATGCCACCGGGCCGGAAGGGGGGGTCCATGGAAGCGTGGGCCGCCCCCATTCGGTAATCGTCGATTACCCGTTAATTACCGGCCGCTCGACTGCCGATTCATACACGACAGGCGAGAAACTCGTCGAGGTGCTTGAGAAAGGCCTGCGAAGATACGGGTGGTGACAAAACAACAGGTTTATAGTGGTGCTTCAGGGGGAAAGGATACGTGGGAGGATACGTGAACAAAAAAGGGTTACGGCTGAAAACCGTAACCCTTTGTATGTTTGGCTCCCCATCGCGGACTCGAACCACGGACATGGTGATTAACAGTCACCCGCTCTACCGACTGAGCTAATGGGGAATATTCGGTTGCACGAGTTGTTAACCTCGCGTTTCCCCGCGCTAGGAGCGCCTCTGGCACCCCGTCCCGCGAAGAGATTACGTGTATAACATAGCACTTTTGGCGTGTCAATAGGAATTCTGCACACGCGCTCCGCTCCCAGGAATTTTTTTCAGCGCGGGCGAACAGCTCCTGTCGTTGCGGTGGGGAAGGGGGAGAACCCGAAACTGGTAAGGATGAGCGATGGGGTGATCTACTAGGGAAAGGGGCTTGGTCCTTCCTTTTCAGCTCTAAAGCGAGGGGATAGGCATGAATCCGGACCCCTCCCTGCACCAGGGGCGCTCCAAGCGGAAGGAGCCGCAGCGGCAGGGTATGATTGGCATCCTGGCGTGCAGGTAGGTCGCGTAGCTGAGAAAATCACGGTGGTACCAGATTTCCTGCACGGTTCCCGTTGGGGAGTGAGACAGCTTACTCCCGCAACGAGGGCAGGCGACGGTTTCGAGGGAATACTCGATCTTGATGTCGAGCCGGTTCGAATGGTCGGTGAAGCATGCGGAGGTAACCCGCCAAGGCGGGGCAAGCCCGAGAGTTGCCGTGAATATCGAGATTTGGTCCATCGTCCTTCCTTGAAAACGGTTGGCGGCCGGGGGCTAAGCAGCGAGTTCCTCCCTGCTTTACACGTAGTGTGCCAGGTGCCGTAGGTCGATGTAACCTCGCATGATACTTGGCATTCCCTACAGTATGAGCCTGCCGCTCCCCGAAAAAAGGATGTCCACATTTTTGCTGATGGTTAAAAAGGAGCGGTTCAAAATGCCCGGCAGGATGCATCGCGATAGCATCGGGTGCCACCAGATAGAAGGGAAAATAAACCATTTTTCTTGCGCCCGATGTAAAGGGTGGTAGCCTTTCCCATGTGTTTTTTTGCTGAGGTCATCTCATAAACGGGGGGGTAACGGATGCTTAAAGAATTCAAGCAGTTTGCTCTCAAGGGGAACGTGCTGGACTTGGCTGTAGCTGTCGTGCTCGGCGCCGCGTTCGGAAAAATTGTAAGCTCCTTCGTATCCGACATACTCACCCCGCCCATCGGAAAACTCCTCGGAAACATCGACTTCTCCTCGTTATTCCTGAATCTCACCAGCACCCCGATCCGCTCTGTAGCAGAGGCTAAAGCCCTGGGGGCGCCGGTCATCGCCTATGGTCTCTTCCTGAACGCTGTATTTGACTTCATCATCATCGCCTTTGCGCTGTTCCTGCTGGTGCGCCAGGTGAGCAAGATGCTTCCCCCTCCGACACCCCCGGTTGCCACCAAGGAATGTCCACACTGCTGCACCATGATACCTGTCAAAGCGTCCCGTTGTCCCAACTGCACTTCATCCCAGTCTGAAGCCTAACTACGATAGGAGGTGTGAGATGAAAAAGTACCTGCAGCTTGTTCTGGTTCCTGCGTTGCTTTTGGGCCTGTTCACGCAGTCGTACGCAGAGGTGAAGCCGGAAAGCTTCTCCGTTTCTCCCTACGTTGCCGGTTACAGCTTTTTTGGGAGGGAACGGCTTGAAACCGGACCAGCGGTCGGATTGCGTGGTGGCTACAACTTCACCAGCCATTTCGGCATGGAGGCGGTGCTGACCTACATAAGCACCGAAGGGAAGGACGGTTCCGGGATCGGGGACGTGGACGCTCTCAACTACCACCTGGACATGCTGTATCACTTCATGCCCGAAAATACGCTGGTCCCTTACCTCGCCATGGGGTATGGCGGCCACTGGCGCGATTACGAGGGGGATGGGGAAGTGAACCGATCCGCTTTTAACTATGGCGGCGGGGTGAAGTATTTTCTTACCGATGCCATGGCGCTTAGAGGCGATGTGCGTCATATCATAATGAAGGACCGGGATGAAACCTTCCACGACCTTGAATACGGCCTGGGGGTCGATTTCATTTTCGGCGGGGCCAAGGCCGCTCCGGCAGTTGCCGCCGCCCCCGTGGCCGCTCCCGTGGTGCAACCTCCGGCAGCGGAAGCCCCCTTGGAGCCGGTACCGGCAGCGGAACCTGCGCCGGGGCACTACAAGTATTGTGTAACACTGCAGGGCGAGTTCGACATAGACAAAGCCGAGATCAGGCCTGAATACCGCGACGAGGTCGCAACAGTCGGCAAGTTCATGAAGCAGTACCCGACCACCACCGCGGTTATCGAAGGGCACACCGATAACGTCGGCGATCCCCAGTACAACCTCGATCTTTCCAAGCGCCGCGCGCAGGCAGTCGTCGATTATCTGGTCGACAACTACGGTATCGAGCGCTCGCGCCTGGAGGCCCGGGGCTTTGGTATGGCGCGTCCGATAGCCACCAACAACACCGACGAGGGGAGGCAGGCCAACCGCCGCATCGAGGCGATCATCGACTGCGCCTTCGACGTCAAGGAAGTCCAGCCCCCGGACCGGCTCTGCATGACCCTGCTGCTCGAGTTCGATAGCGGCAAAGCCGATATCAAGCCGCAGTATCGCGACGAAATGGCCAAAGTAGGGGAATACATGAACAAGTATCCCACCACGACGGCGGTTATCGAAGGCCACACCGACAACGTCGGCGGCTCCGACTACAACATGAAGTTGTCGCAGCGACGCGCGGAAAACGCGGTGCAGTACCTGGTGCAGAATTTCGGCATAGATAAAAGCCGCCTCTCCGCCAAGGGGTACGGCTACACGCGGCGCATCGCCTACAACAGCACGCCCGAGGGGCGAGCCAAGAACCGCAGGATCAACGCCGTCATCGACTGCGTCATCAAGAAATAGCTAAAATCTAGATTAAGACTAAGACTAAGATTAAGATTGAGTCTAAGGCAAAGACTTGAGAAGAACTAAAGAAGGGGAAGCCGTTTTGGCTTCCCCTTCCTGTTTGTGGTGCAACCCGATGTCTCTGATTTAGATGTGAGTCTGAATCCAAGGTCTGAACTCACAGTCTCGGATTTTAAACTCAATCTTAATCTCAATCTCGCCTTTTGCTTTACCCAATCTCCTTGGCGATGAACTTCTGCACCCCGCGCAGCATATCCTCGACGTCGGCGGTGCGGTACCTGGAGCCATCCCCGGCAATGAAGTCTTCCTTCATGTAGCACCAGTCCTTCACCCGCTGGTAGGTTCCCACCTGGTACACCTTTGCCTGGTAGAGGGCCTCGTTCATCTTGGAGAGGTCCCCGGCAGGAATGGAATTACTCCCGCAGATCAACGTCAACGCCTGCTCCAGCAGGACCGAGGCCAAGATGCTGGCTGTTGCCAGTTCCCCCCTGCGCAGGAAATCGAGCGTCCGCCCCCCGAGGTACTCCAGAACGGCATGGTCCAGGAACAGCTTGACCTCGGTGAGCCCGCCTCGTTCGAATTCGGTGCGCGCAGACTGCACGATGGCGCGGCAGTTGTCGAAGCTTTCCTTGTAGGTGATGTTGATGATTTTGGCGTAGATCGCCTCGAAGTTGCGGTAGTAGGCGCTTTCCTCGCCGAAAACCTGCTGCAGCAGGCTCAGGGCGGAATTGGCCCAATCCTGGAACAGCTTGGAGTCCACGACCGCGGCAATATCGTTTATCTGCTGGGATGAATTGACCTTCTTCCCCTTTTCGGCCAGTTCCTCGAATTTCCTCGCAATGGTGTAATCAAGCTTTAACATGAGGTGTTTACTCCTTGTCTTGGAGTACGGAGACCTTTAGGGTCACTTCACCGTATCGGCTGAACCTTGACGGTACTTGAGGGGAATGCTTATGCGGGGGTGATGCTTATGCGGGGAGCCTGCAACCGGCGACCCACTATGGCCTTGTGCCGGGTGCGCAACGAGGCCAGGTCCCCCTCCAGGAAGTCCAGCGCGGAGGGCTCGGGAATCAGCTCCAGGTACGCGTCCACCAGCTTTCCCATCAGGAGGTTATAGCTTTTGGTGGACGAGCCATGCGCGTAGTTGCGCCCGGGGAAACGGCGGATGTCGCCGTCGCAGGCAGGGGAGATGTGGTACAGCTCGTGAAAAATGGTGATCAGCTTCTCCCGCTGGGGAAGCTCGAGGAATCGGGGCACCAGGAAGTAGATGACGTAGAGCATCTCCTCCCCCTGGTGCTTGATGGTCGGCATGGTGCAGAGTACGCTGCGCCGCCCGCGCCGCGCCTTGACAGACCTTTCCCCGCCGGCGAAACGCAGGGGGTGGATCTTGGCAAGGCTGCCGCCGCGGGTGGTCCTGCCGGTCGAGACGCAGACCAGCAGTTTGTCGGGGATTACGTGTTGCAGTTGCGGGGTCCGGGCGGTGATATCCCGGATCAGGCGCTCCAACTCCCCGGTCAGGTTGAGCGTGGTCAAACTAAACCCCGGCGAGCCTCAGCTTGTGGCAGAACAGGCAGCGCGAAGGGCCGTCCTTCGGCTTGACAGGGTGCTTGGCCGGGAAAGGAACGCCGCCGGGCTCGTAATGGCAGGCCGGGCAACCTTTGTCCGCCTCGATCTTGCTTCCGGTTTTCTTGAATATTTCGTAGGAAGCCTTGTGGTTGTTGTCCAGGGGGACCCGCTTGGTGGTTTCCTCGCCGGAGATTAGGTAGAACGTGCCGAAGACGGCCGCGATGATGATGATGAAGAACCAGTCCTTCTTGCCGATGCGCATGTAAGCCCTCCGAAGATAACAATTGCGGCGAGGGTAAACGTGCCGCGCGGAAAATTCAAGAGAAAACTAAAACCATTAGCCACCTTCCCCGCTTCAGGAGGCGCAGCCTATGGCGCCGTTATGCTGGGGGTGTTCCGGGATCACCACCTGCATCCCGCACTGCTGCCGCAACAGGGTCACCATGGCCCGGTTCAGGGCCACCCCTCCGGTAATCACCAGTGTGTCGGAGGGAAAGCGCTTCAGCATGGGCATCACCCGCTTGACCAGGGTGAGGTTGACCCCCGCGCAAAGCCGCTCGGGCGCGTACCCCCGCAGGATCTGGCCGATCAGCTCGCTCTCGCCGAAGATGCCGCAGGTGGCGTCCAGCGCCACCGGGTCTGCCGAGTGCGAGGAGAGCTCTTCCAGCGAAACCTCAAGCACGGCTGCCATGTTCTCCAGGTAGCGCCCGCTGGAGGCGGCGCACTTGTCGTTCATCACGAAGTCGGTCAGCCTGCCTCCCACCACCTGGGCCACCTTGGTGTCCTGCCCCCCCATGTCGAGCAGGGTGAAGTTGGCTAATCCCGTCTGGGTGCGCGCGCCGGCGACGTGGGCCTTGATCTCCGAGATGACCCGGGCGCCGTGGAGGTTGATGCTGTTCCTGCCGTAGCCGGTGACTGTGATCTCCGCTTCGGCGAGTTCCTCCGCCGTGAAGATGCCGCTCCCCAAAAGGTCGAGCGACAGCTCGTCGTTCACCATGCTGCCGTACTTCTTGTAAAAGGAGATGGTGTCCAGGTCCGCGAGCCTGACGATATTCGCTCCGCGCATCAGTGCGAACTTCGCCTTTCTACTCCCCAGATCTATACCTATTTTCAATTTGTCTGGCACCTGAATGCTCTGCTCCTGTCACTGTGGCGATTGCTTACTAGTTTATTGTTTTTTCTCATTTACTACACTTGCGAAATCAAGGTCGCATTGTATATTTTGTCACGGGTCAGTAAATGGGCTCTGTATCGGAACAGGATTGCAACACGATGAGGCTCCTCCTCTCAGTCACGATCCTCAAGCAGTTCCAGAAATCCTTCCACCCTGATCTTTGTTCTGGCATCTATGGCGCCCGGTTTGTCACCCTCGAGCGTCATGATTGGAAGCTTGATGCTTTTTCTGAGAACCATGTCCTCTATCTGCCGGAAGCAGAAAGACTGAACATAATGGATGACGCCGTCGATGCGGCGCTTCTCTATCTCCCGCGAGATGTCAGCGAGCCGATGGAAGATGTCATAGGGATAGCTGTAGGCTCGGTACTGTTCCACCAGGTCCTCGATCCCGAAAGGCATGGAGAACTGCCGCTGGGTCTCGTTGAAGACTACCCTGGCGCCTACCTCCTCCAGAAAGCCGTAAAGTCCGGATATGATCGGCGGCACCCCCAGGAAAGCGAGCCTTAAGCGCTCGTGGCGCGGCGCACGGACGGCCGCGGCGGCGATGAAGGCGTCGACCTCGGCCTCGAACGCGTCCGGGTCGCCGTTCATGTCCGAGGTGCAGACCTGGAAGTAATGGTTCTCCTCCCCGGTCACCTTGTCTTCCTGCCAGGAGAGGCGGTCAATTTCGTGGACTTTGGCGCGGATCCGGTCCAGGCGCTTTTTCGCCTCGCCCACATGGTCCCAGTCGACGCCGAACTGTCCCATCAGCTTTTCGATCTCTTTTTTGAGCGGCACAGCCTCGCGCCCGGCAGGATAGGCGAAGGGGTAGACGTGCACCCCGTTCAGGGAGAGCACCTCCATGAGCGCCTTGGTGTAGCTGCAGTCCCCCTCGGTGACGGCGATCAGTTCGGTGACGCCGCTTTGCACCACGGCGCCGTAGATCCCCTTGATCCAGGCGCAGACATTCCTCGGGAAACCGGTGAGTTCTGCATCTTCGATGAGCGACGCGTTGTCATGGTGGGTGATGAAGACGTTGTTCAGGTCGATGGGAACCACGCCCGCCGCGATCAGCACCTCGAGCGGGATGGTGGTGGTAAAGCCTACTCTGCGCAAAACTTACTCCGTCTTGATGAAATTGAGGTAGATGAGCACCGCCCCTATGGCGAGGCCGCCGAATGCGAAGGGAAGTGTGGAGGAAACCGAAAGGGTGTCCCCCTCGGTCGGCAGGGTGTAGCGCAGCAAAAGCAGCAGTGAGACAGCGGCGAAAAGCATTGAGAGCACGAACTTGGAACGGACCACGATGGCATAAAAGGCGATGACCAGGAACGCGCCGATGATCCACGGGTTGCTCATCGCGCTTTTCACGGTGAGGGTTTTTATCAAATGTACGAGGTTGGCGGTCTCGAAGGGTGCCAGCGTCTCGACGGTCTTTTGAACGACAGCTTCTTTATCCATCTCGGATCTCCTAATAAACGCTAGATTATAAGCAAATGGGCTGATTTGGCAAGAAGTTAAAGCGGGTTGCCTCCCGGCCTAATCCTTACGTGATAACGGAGCGAACCGCCGGCCCGCTGCCGGTAGAAAGGAGAAGCAGCTATGGAAGATCTCAAGGCGACACCGCTGCAAGCCCACCACGAGGGGCTCAAGGCGCTGATGGCTCCCTTCGGGGGATGGCTGATGCCGATCCAGTACGAGGGGATCATCGCCGAACACAGGTGGTGCCGCGAAAAAGCGGCGCTTTTCGACATCTGCCACATGGGAGAGTTCCGGTTCCGGGGGGACATCCAGGCCGGCGGCTTGGAAGACGTCTTCACCTTCTCGGTCAAGGGGATCCCGATCGGGCGCTCGCGCTACGGGTTCCTGCTGAACCCGTCGGGGGGGGTGATCGACGACCTGATCGTCTTTAGGCTGGCTGAGGACGAGGTGATGATCGTAGTAAACGCGGCGACCGCGCCCAACGATTTCAAGGTCATCGCCTCGCGTCTGAAAGAGCCGGCGCAACTGGTCGACATCTCCGTGCAGACCGGGAAGCTGGACCTCCAGGGGCCGCTCTCCCGCGAGGTGCTGGTGGAACATCTGGGGAGCGAACTCGGCGCGCTTCCCTTCTTCAAGTTCACCAGGACCCGCGTCCTCGGGGAGGACGCCATCGTGAGCCGGACCGGATACACCGGCGAACTCGGCTACGAGATCTTCCTCCCCAGCGGCAAGACTGCGGAACTGTGGGAGCTCCTGCTCAAGGACCCGAGGGTTGCCCCAGCCGGATTGGGCGCCCGCGACCTGTTGCGGCTGGAGATGGGGTACTCGTTGTACGGAAACGACATCGACGAAAAGATCTCTCCGATTGCAGCGGGACTCACCGCATTCGTTAACCTGGACAAGGATTTCGTCGGCAAGGATGCGCTCCTTAAGGAGCGGGAAACGGGGCCGGAAAACGTGAAGGTCGCCTTCCGCGTCGACTCCCGCCGCTCTCCGCGCCACTTTTACGAGATCCTGCATCAGGGAGCGCAGGTGGGGATGGTGACCAGCGGCGCCTTCTCCCCCATGCTTTCCTGCGGCATCGGGATGGGGTACGTGAAGCCGGAGGCAGCGGCCTTGGGGACCAGGCTCACCATCAAGCACGAGCGGGTAGAGATGGAGGCCCAGGTGGTCGAGCTTCCCTTCTACACCGGAGGTTCGCTGAGGGCATAGGCTCCCCCCCCCCACCCGGCCTCCCCCCTCTTGCCATTCCCAGATCAGGCGCGGACCGGCCTGGGCTGCCAATTAACTCTTTATGCGAACGATACGAACCACACAAAACGGAGGATCACCAGATGGCAAAGTTCTTCACCAAGGAGCACGAGTGGGTAGAGATGGACGGGGCGCAGGCGATCGTCGGCATCAGCGAGCACGCGGCGCACGAACTGGGGGACATCACCTTCGTGGAACTCCCGAAGATCGGCAAGAGCGTGAAGCAGTTCGACACCCTGGCGGGGATCGAATCGGTCAAGGCCGCAAGCGACATCTACGCGCCGGTTTCCGGCAAGGTGGCCCAGGTGAACGACAAGCTGGAGGACGCCCCTGAGCTGGTGAACCAGGGCGCCGAGAGCGAAGGGTGGATCTGCAGGCTGGAAGGTGTTGACGCCTCCGAGCTTGGTGCGCTCCTGGATGCAGCGGCGTACGCCAAGTACCTGGAAGGACTGTAGGGATGGGATACTGTCCCAACACACCGGACGAGATCCGGGAGATGCTCGCCGTGATCGGCGCGGGTAGCATCGAGGAGCTCTTCGCTCCCATCCCGGCGGAACTGCGCGCCAAGTCTTTCGACCTCCCCCCCGGCATGTCCGAGTTCGAGCTGATGCGGATCATGAGGGAGAAGGCCGCGGCCGGGGGGGCGGAGATCGTCCCCTTCATCGGCGGCGGCATCTACGACCACATCATACCGGCGGCGGTGGACCACCTCTCCTCGCGCGCCGAATTCTACACCGCCTACACCCCTTACCAGCCGGAGTGCTCGCAAGGGACGCTGCAGGCGCTCTTCGAATACCAGAGCGTGATCTGCCGGCTGACCGGGATGGAGGCATCCAACGCCTCGCTCTATGACGGCGGAACCGCGGTGGCCGAGGCGGCCCTCATGTCGCTCCGCATCACCGAGCGCAACCGAGTGGTCCTGGACGCCTCGATCAATCCGCTGCACCGCGAGATCGTGACTGGATACCTGCACGGGCTTTCCGCGGAAGCGGTCGAGGTGGCTCCCGACGGCTGCGGCTCGGACCTAAAAAGGCTCATCGATTCAATCGACGAGGAGACGGCCGCGGTGATCGTGCAGAACCCGAACTTCTTCGGGAGCGTGCAGGACTTCTCCGAACTCGCCGTTAAGGCCCACGAGAAAGGGGCACTCCTAATCATCTCCGGCTACCCCATCGCCCTGGGCCTCGTAGCGAGCCCGGGCGAGATGGGAGCCGACATCGCGGTCGGCGACGGCCAGAGCCTCGGCAACCCGCTCTCCTTCGGCGGCCCCTATTTCGGGTTCATCGCCACGCGCAAGCGCTTCATCCGCAACCTCCCCGGCAGGATCGTGGGCGAGACCATCGACAACCAGGGGCGCCGCGGCTACGTGCTGACCCTCCAGGCGCGCGAGCAGCACATAAAAAGGCACAAGGCGACCTCCAACATCTGCAGCAACCAGAGCCTGTGCGCCCTGCGCGGATTAATCTTCTGCGCCTCGCTCGGTCGAAAGGGTTTCGAAGAGCTGGCAGTTTTGAACTACGACAAGGCGCAGTACGCGAAGTCCCGCCTTACCGGCGTCAAGGGAGTGAGCGTGATGAACGCCGGGACCACCTTCAACGAGTTCACCCTATCGCTTCCCAAAGACGCGGCGCCAGTGGTGGAGAAACTCCTAGCCTGCGGAGTAGCCGCTGGCGTGCCGCTGGTACAGTACTATCCGGGCATGGATAACGCGCTGACGGTAACGGTAACGGAGAAACGGAGCAAGGCGGAGATCGACCGACTGGCAGCTCTCTTGGAGGAGGCGCTATGCAGCTGATATTCGAAAAATCGGTGCCGGGACGCAACGGGGTGCGGGTTCCCCTCTCCGACGTCCCGAAGGCGTCCCCCTTCCCCGATGCGCTTCGGCGCAAGGAGCCGGTCCTCCTGCCGGAGGTGAGCGAACTGGACCTGGTGCGGCATTACACCAACCTTTCCCGGAGGAACTTCTCCGTGGACACCAACTTCTATCCCCTGGGCTCCTGCACCATGAAGTACAACACCAAGGTGACCGAGAACGCGGGGGGGCTCTTCGCCGGATGCCACCCGTTCCTGCCGCTGCTTCCCGGCGGCGAGCGGTTGGTGCAGGGACCGCTCTCGCTCGTCCACGGCCTGGAGCAGCAATTGGCCGAGATCACCGGCATGGACGAGGTGACCACCCAGCCCCTGGCGGGTGCGCACGGCGAGATGACCGGAATCATGGTGATAGCCGCCTACCACAAGGCGCGCGGAGACAAAAAGCGCAAGTACGTCATCGTTCCCGACTCCTCGCATGGGACCAACCCGGCCAGCGCCGCTATGGCGGGGTACGAGATCGTCACCATACCGACCGCTCCCTACGGCGACATGGACCTGGAGCAGTTCAAGAATGCGATGAACGACGAGGTTGCTGCGGTGATGATGACCTGCCCCAACACCCTGGGGCTCTTCAACCCGCACATAGCCGAGATCTGCGCCATAGCCCATCAGGCGGGCGCGCTCACCTATTACGACGGGGCCAACCTGAACGCGATCCTGGGGAAGGTGCGCCCGGGCGACGTCGGCTTCGACGTCATCCACGTCAACCTGCACAAGACCTTCAGCACTCCGCACGGCGGGGGAGGGCCGGGGAGCGGCCCGGTCGGGGTGAAGAAGGGGCTGATCCCCTACCTCCCCACCCCCCGCGTGCAGCGTAAAGGGGACGGGAGCTTCGCCGTCGAGGCGCATCCCGAGGGAATCGGGAGGGTTTCCGACTTCTTCGGCAACTTCGCCATCATGGCGCGCGCCTACGCCTACATCACGCTTTTGGGGCGCGAGGGGCTGATCGAGGTGAGCGAACACGCGGTCTTGAACGCCAACTACATCATGGCTCGGCTCAAAGGAGAGTACGAGCTTCCCTTCGACCAGACCTGCATGCACGAGTGCGTCTTTTCGGCGAGCCGGCAACTGCAGGACGGGGTACACGCCATCGACATCGCCAAGTACCTGATCGACCGCGGCTTCCATCCCCCGACTGTCTATTTCCCCTTGAACGTCAAGGAGGCGATCATGATCGAGCCGACCGAGACGGAGAGTAAGCAGACCATGGACCTCTTCATCGACGTGATGCTGGAGGCGGCGAGGATAGCCAGGGAGGACCCGGAGGCCCTGCATCGGGCGCCGGTCACGACCCCGGTCGGGCGGTTGGACGAGACCCGGGCGGCAAGGGCGCAGCAGGTCTGCTGCGAATAAAGCAGAGGCAGAACAGGAAGCATCGGCCACGGAGAAAATCTGAGGGATCACGTCAGATTCCCTTTGATTTCTCCGTGGCTGTTTTGTTAGATAGGTCTGGCAGTTTTCCAACAAGATTTGCTTTTCTCAGAAGTTTGGTTTTCTCAGAAGTTCTCAGATTTTCTCCGTGCTAATGGTTTTGAGGTTTAGGATTTATGTTTACCTGGCGTTTGATCGACACCGGCCCTCTCGAAGGCCCCGCCAATATGGCCCTGGACGAGGCGCTGCTCAACTGCTTCGACAAGGACCGCTCGCAGCCGCTGCTTCGGCTCTACGGCTGGGATCCCCCTGCGCTCTCCGTGGGGCGATTCCAGGATGCCGCGGCCGCGTTGAAGCTCGATCTCTGCCGGGAGGAAGAGGTCCCGGTGGTGCGCCGCATGACCGGCGGCGGGATCATCTATCACGCCCAGGAGCTGACCTACAGCATCGTTTGCGCCCCCGGACACATTGGCGGCGCGGCGGGAGTGAAGGACGGCTTCCGCAGGTTGTGCGCCTTTTTGATGGGGACCTACCAGAAACTCGGGCTCGAAGCCAGCTTCGCCGCGGACCTGAATCCGGACGGGGAACGCCTGGGCGCGCGCACCACCTTCTGCTTCGCCGGCAAGGAAGAGTTCGACATCGTGGTGCGTGGCCGCAAGATCGGCGGCAACGCCCAGCGCCGGGTGAACGGCGCCATCCTGCAGCACGGTTCCATTCCGCTGGTGAGCCGGGTGCAACACGGGCTCCGCTACCTGAAAGAACCCGCCCCTGGAGCTGCAGGTGCGGTGAGCCTCGCCGAGCTCGGCATTGCCGTCGAGGCCTCCCAGTTGAAGCGGACGCTGGTGGAATCGTTCCAGGAGCGCCTGGGGGTGTCCCTCAGACCGCACCCCCCAACCGAGGCGGAACTTGGCGCCGCGGCGTTGCTGGAAACCCGGAAGTATAGAAACGCCAACTGGAACCTCGAGGGGCGGACTTAGTAGAACTGCAAAAAAGGGGGACAGGCTACTTTTTGAAATGAAAAAGTAGCCTGTCCCCCTTTTCCAAAGTTGAGGTGCACATGGATCCGATCAGAAAACCTGCTTGGCTGCAAAAGAAGATCATCCCCGCGGCCCATGCGGAGATGGAGGGGCTTTTAAAGGAGCTGCGCCTGAACACGGTGTGCCAGCAGGCGCGCTGCCCCAACATCACCGAATGCTTCGGAAAGCGCCAGGCGACCTTCCTCATCCTCGGGCGCATCTGCACGCGTCTCTGCTCATTTTGTTCCGTCTCCAAGGAGACCCCGCTTCCCTTGGAACCGGGGGAAGCGGCTTCGGTCGCTGAAGCGGTCAAGCGGCTGGGGCTCTCCCACGTGGTTATTACCAGCCCCACCCGCGACGATCTTCCCGACGGCGGCGCCTCCGTCTATGCCGAAACCGTGGCGCGGATCCGGAGCGTTTCCCCTGCGACGAAGGTCGAGCTGCTGATCCCCGACTTCCGTGGTGATTGGGCCGCCCTGGCCGCCGTGGTCGAGAGCGCGCCCGACATCCTGGGGCATAACCTGGAGACGGTGCCGCGGCTTTACTCCATCCGCAGCGGCGCGGACTACAGAAGGTCTCTGGATTTGCTGGCACAGGCGCGCCGGATGGCCCCCGGCCTCAACACCAAGTCCGGCCTCATGCTGGGCCTCGGGGAAGAGGAAGCGGAACTGTTCGCCGTTATGGAAGACCTGCTGAAGGCGGGATGCGGGTACCTGAGCCTGGGGCAATATCTTGCGCCCAGCCGGATGCATCACCCGGTGCAGCGGTACGTCGAGCCCGAACTGTTCGAACGTTACAAGGAGAGGGCGCTGACGATGGGATTCGAGCACGTCGAGAGCGCCCCCTACGTTAGAAGCAGCTACCACGCGGAGAATTATCTGGAGTCCAAGTTCCCGCCCCCGGAGGGGGAGGGTTAGGGAGGGGGCAGCTGGACCAAGGGGGACAGGCACCTTGCGGAGCCAGTCCCCCTCCGCCGTTGCAAAGGTTCGTCGAGGAACACCGCAGAGGGGTTGTGTTGCCTCAAAAGACCAGGCGAGGCTATTGCGTTCCCCCCTTTGCGAAGGGTCATCGGAAAATACCGGGGAAAGCCGCTCTTGGTCCCCCCTCCCCTTGCGGGAGGGGGGGACTTTCTCCCCGGAATTCCCGGATGAACCTTTGCGAAGGAGACTGGGGGGATTTGCCTTCTCTTCCCTGATCGCCATACAGAAAAAGCCGCTGGACTCAAAATCCAGCGGCTTTTTCGCATCTTTTGCCAACTTTGTTATTCTGCCTTGAGCGACGCCATGTCGATGGAGAAGCGGTACTTCACATCGGACTTGAGCAGCCGCTCGTAGGCCTCGTTTACCCTCTGGATGGGGATCACCTCCACGTCGCTGGTGATGTTGTGCGCGCCGCAGAAGTCGAGCATCTCCTGGGTCTCTTTGATGCCGCCGATGATGGAGCCGGAGAGGCTGCGGCGACCGAACAAAAGAGCGAAGGCGGAGACGGCGAGAGGCGTCTCCGGCGCACCCACGAGGGTTAGGTTGCCGTCGTGGGTGAGCATGCCCAGGTAGGCGTTGATGTCATGGTCGGCGGCTATGGTGTCGAGGATGAAATGGAAGCTCCCTGCATGTTTTTTCATTTCTTCGGCGCTCGTGGAGATGATCACCTCGTCTGCCCCCAGGCGCAACGCATCTTCTTTCTTCCCGGGGGAGGTGGTGAAGACGACTACATGGGCTCCGAAGGCGTGGGCGAACTTCACCCCCATGTGACCCAGGCCGCCCAGGCCGACGATGCCGACCTTTTTGCCTTTGATGTCCCCCCAGCGGTGTATCGGGGAGTATGTCGTGATCCCAGCGCAGAGCAAGGGCGCGACACCGGCGAGCTCCAAATTGCCGGGGACGTGCAGTACGAAGTGCTCGTCCACCACGATGCTCTCGGAGTAGCCGCCGTAGGTAACACCCCCAAGGTGTCTGTCGGGCGAGTTGTAGGTCAATACCTGGTTCGGGCATAACTGTTCCAGATTCTCGTGGCAATGGGGGCAGCTTTGGTCCGAATCGACCAGGCAGCCGACCCCGGCCAGGTCGCCCGGCTTGAAATTGGTGACCGCGGACCCGACCTTGGTGACGCGTCCCACTATTTCGTGGCCGGGGACGATGGGGTACACCGTGGGCATGACGCTGCTCCACTCGTTACGCACGGAGTGCAGGTCGGAGTGGCAGATGCCGCAAAAAAGGATCTCGATCTGCACGTCGCGCTCGGTTGGTTCGCGGCGGGATATGGTGGTGGAAGCCAGCGGCGAAGTGGCGCTGGCAGCGGAGTAGGCTTTGGCGTTGGGCATTTGATATTCCTCCTTTAGTGTTGTTTCCTGCGTGTTAACGGCCGGTCAATTCTTCCAGCCTTTCCGGGTAACGGGCACCCTCCACCTGGATCTTGGAGGCGGCGCTGCCGATTTCGGCGAGGTCGCCGGGGCTCAGTTCCAGTTTCACTGCGCCGATGTTCTCCTCCAGGCGCTCCAGTTTCGTCGTTCCCGGGATGGGGACGATCCACGGCTTCTGCGCCAGGAGCCAGGCTAAGGCAATCTGCGCCGGAGTCGCCTGCTTGCGCGCCGCGATCTGCCCGATGAGGTCGACCAGGGCCTGGTTTGCCTGCCTCGCCTCAGGCGTGAAGCGGGGTAGGGTGGTGCGGAAGTCGGTGCTGTCGAAGGTGGTGGACGCATCGATCTTTCCGGTAAGGAACCCCTTGCCGAGCGGGCTGTAGGGGACGAACCCGATCCCCAGCTCTTCGAGGGTCGGCAGCACCTCCTCCTCAGGGCGCCTCCACCAAAGCGAATACTCGCTCTGCAAGGCGGCGACCGGCTGAACGGCGTGAGCGCGGCGTATGGTCTGGACCCCGGCTTCGGAGAGGCCGAAATGCTTCACCTTTCCTTCCTGGATCAGCTCCTTCACCGCTCCCGCCACCTCTTCGATCGGCACATCAGGGTCGACGCGGTGCTGGTAGAAGAGGTCTATGGCATCGATTCTGAGGCGCTTGAGCGACGCTTCGGCGACCTCCTTGATGTGTTGCGGCCGGCTGTTCAAGGCCGGTGCCCCCTTCATCCCCCTTGGGTCCTTATCGGGATTGATATCGAAGCCGAACTTGGTGGCGATCACCACCTTGTCGCGCAGGGGCGAGAGCGCCTCGCCGACCAGCTCCTCGTTGATGTACGGCCCGTACACCTCCGCCGTGTCGAAGAAGGTTATCCCCCGCTCCACCGCCGCATGGAGCAGCGCGATCATCTCCTGCTTGTCCTTGGGCGGCCCGTAAGAAAAACTCATTCCCATGCATCCCAGGCCAAGAGCTGAAACCTCCAGGCCGCTTTTCCCCAGTATTCGCTTTTGCATTCTATTCTCCTTTTGGGTTCGCTGAATGTCGAATCGTCCACACCTTGAGATCGTTCTGCCTGCATCTGCAAAATTTGCATCCGCCAATTGTACAGTACGAAAACATAATCACGAGTCTCAGAGTTTATGGGCAACCACCAATGACTTAGTGCCGGATGTGTAGACCGTAGATATGACACAGATGGTACAGCCGAAGGAGCAAAGAGAGGTAGAACGATCCTGCGTCATTCTTGCCTGATGCTACAAGGCTCTGGGAAATGCTATGCGTGGGAGTCAGGGGAAAAGTCCTCCCTCCCCCGGTGGAGGGGGGTAGGGGGTGGGGGTGAGCAGGAAAGCGCTTGATTATAGATAATGCAAGTACCTAACCGGACAATACTGGGGGACGGGGGGGATTTGCTCTGCGAGGAAAGAAAGCAAAGCCTTAAACGCGAAGAAGCGGCACCCCCGCCGATGGCCGTGTGGCTATCATGGCGGGAATGCCGCTTCCGTTTGAGTCTGGAAAGGTGTGTTACTCGGCGAGAAGCCTCTTGATGGTATCTTCCATCGCTTTCGCCGTCTGGTCGGAAAAGCCTTGGAACTTCTCGGCTACGACCCCTCTCTTGTTGATTACGTACACCGTCGGAATGGAGCGGAGCCCGTAGTCGGTCTGCATTTCCTCCCCTGCGATCGCCACCGGGTAGCTGATCCTCTTTTCACCGATGAAGGATCTTACCTCGCGGTCGCTCCCCTCATCCACACTGACGCCCAGGACCTGCAACCCCTGCTTGCCGTACTTCTGCCTCAGCGCGTTCATGTGGGGGATCGACTCTTTACAGGGAATGCACCAAGTGGCGAAGAAATCCATCACCAGCACGTATCCCTTGTAGTTGTTGAGCGTGATCGGTTGCCCGGAGGTTGTCACCAGCTTGATGGGAGGCGCCGCCTCCCCTTTTTGCAGGATGGCGGCTGCCGGCTGCGTGGATAGCAGCAGGCCGGCAAGCGCTAAGGGGATAATTTTTGCTGCAAACTTCTTAGACGGGATCTGCCTTTTCATTTTTAGAGCGCCTTCTTGATCAGGGCCTCCAGCTGTGCTTTGGGTATCGCGCCGACCACTTGGTCCACGACTTTACCGTCCTTCAGCAGGATGACCGTGGGGATGCCGCGCACCCCGTATTTTGCCGGAGTACCCGGGTTGTCGTCGACGTTTACCTTGCCTACTTTTATGCGTCCGTCGTACTCCGACGCTATGGTATCGATGAGGGGAGCGATCGCTTTGCAGGGGGCGCACCAGGTGGCCCAGAAGTCAACCAGCACCGGGATGTTGGACTGGAGTACTTCCTTCTCAAAGTTGTCGTCGGTAAAGGTGTGTACGTTTTCGCTGGCCATGAACCCTCTCCTTTAATAAAAAAAGTGATTCCTACTATAAATGAGCCGATGAAAAATGCAAGGGGTAACTTGTCGCGGGGTTAGGGGACATTAACGGGCCTTCCCAGCCCTCTTAACCAAAGAAGAGGCGAAAAAACAGTGCGGTGAGCGATGCCTTTCCTGGTTCGCGTATTCAAGGTTGACAGTGGCGCGCCTTAAGGCCATATTGGCGAAAATTCTGAATCGGAGAGCCAACTTGCGCTACTACCCGATAAATGTAGACCTGCATGGCCAGAGCGTGCTGATCGTGGGGGGCGGGAAGGTCGCGGCCAGAAAGGCGAAGCGGCTTTTAGCCGCCGGCGCCCGACTCACCGTGGTCGCGCCAGTACTCGTTCCGGCGCTTGCGGAGCTTGCCGAGCAGGGGACGCTGCGGCACCTGGAAAGAGGGTATCGTCACGGCGACCTGGCCGGGGCAATGCTCGCCTTCGCCGCCACCGACGATCCGCAGTTGAACCGGGAGGTTGCAGCCGAGGCGAAGGAGCGCGGCATCCTGGCCGATGTGGTGGACGCGCCGGCTCAAGGAGCTTTCACCACCCCCGCCGTACTGGAACAGGGGGACCTTCTGATCACCGTGTCTACAGGTGGTGCCAGCCCGGCGCTGTCACGGCAGATCGTAACCATGATCGAGCCCCTTTTCGGTCCTGAATATGCCGAAGCTGTATCGCTTTTAGGTACTGTCCGTGAAAAGCTATTGACTGAAAAGGTGCGGAACGCATACAATGACCCGGTTTTTGCCGAACTGGCAGCGCTCAATCTTCCCGCGCTGATCAAAAACGGGCAGAGAGATGTAATAGACCAGATACTCCTGAAGCTCTCCGCTACCGGGGCTCGACCTGGCCCGGATGGGGCTGATAAAAAGGAACCGTCATGAATGCCTTGCTTTTCAACAGCACCCTGGTCATCTACGCAGTAGCCACCGTCATCTACCTTGCCTACCTGGTCAAGCCCAAGCAATCCCTCGGACGCGCCGGTTTCTGGCTGACCGTGGCAGGCTTCGTTGTGCATTTAGGCTTCACGCTGAACCGCTTCCTCGAAGCGGGGCACACCCCGATCACCAATCTCCACGAATCGCTTTCCTTCTTCAGCATGGCCACGGTCGGCATCTTCATTATGTTCGAGAGGCGCTACAAGGCGTCCATCCTCGGCTCGTTCGTCATGCCGCTGGCGCTTTTGATCCTGGCGATCTCGGCGACCTTCTCGGCCGTCATCCCGCCGCTGAACCCCGCGCTCAAGAGCAAGTGGCTCGCCATCCATACCATCATGGCCTTCCTCGGGTACGCGGCCTTCGCCATCTCCTTCGGCGTCAGCGTCATGTACCTGATCCAGTCGCACTTCCTGAAGAAGCGCCGGCTCGGGCCGATGTTCCAGAAGCTGCCGCCGCTCGACATGCTGGACGACATCAGCTACCGCTGCCTTACCTTCGGCTTCCCGCTGCTGACCTTCGCCATCATCTCCGGCGCCATCTGGGCCGAAACCGCGTGGGGCACCTACTGGAGCTGGGACCCCAAGGAAACCTGGTCGCTCATCACCTGGTTCATCTACGCGGCGCTTCTCCACGGCCGGCTCACTACCGGCTGGCGCGGCAGGAAAGCTGCCATGCTTTCCATTTTCGGATTTGTCATCATGCTCTTCACCTTCCTCGGCGTGAATCTTCTCCTGTCGGGGCTGCACAGCTACAAGTAAGGGCAACAAGAGGCGGCAACCGCTTTTCGGTTGTGATTCTCAGGAAGAGGCAGGTTTGTTATGAATATTATTGTGGTTGGGCTGTCGCACAAAACTGCCGCAGTTGAAATAAGGGAAAAAGTAGCCTTCGCCCCGACCCAGATGGAAAAACCGCTCCAGGCTGTCGTGGCGCTGCCCGACATCACCGAGGCGGTCATCGTCTCCACCTGCAACAGGGTCGAGATCTACGCCACCACGCGCGACGTCGCTGGGGGGATGGCGAGGATCAAGCGTTTCCTGGCGGATTACCACAACGTCCCCCTGGAGTTGCTGGAGAAGCACCTCTACAGCTACCACGGCGAGGACGCCACCCGTCACGTCTTCCGGGTCGCCTCCAGCCTCGATTCCATGGTGGTCGGCGAGCCGCAGATACTCGGGCAGATCAAGACCTCCTACGGTTACGCCGCCGAGTACAAGAGCTCCGGCATCATCCTGAACCGCTTCCTGCACAAGGCCTTCTCCGTTGCCAAGAGGGTCCGCACCGAGACCAAAATCGCCTCCTCCGCCGTATCGGTCGCCTTTGCAGCCGTCGAGTTGGCCAAGAAAATCTTCGGGGAACTCTCCGACAAGACCGTCCTTCTGATCGGCGCCGGCGAGATGTGCGAGCTTGCCGCCAAGCACTTCATCAACACCGGCGTGCGCGGCGTCATGGTCACCAACCGCACCTACGAGCGCGCCGAAAAGCTGGCCGAGGAATTCGACGCGAAGCCGGTTCATTTCGAGGCGTTGATGGAGACCCTTCCCAAGGCCGACATCATCCTCTCCTCCACCGGCGCGCCGCACTTCATCATCCACGAAAAGGATATGGAGGAAGTGCTGCGCCGCCGCAAGCACAAGCCCATGTTCTTCATCGACATCGCCGTGCCGCGCGACATCGACCCCAAGGTCAACAACGTGGAGAACTGTTATCTCTACACCGTCGACGATCTGAACGGCGTCGTCGCCACCAACCTGGAACAGCGCAAGGTCGAGGCGGCCAAGGCCGAGGCCATCGTCGAGCAGGAGATCGGGCAGTTCTTCAAGTGGCTCTCCTCGCTGGAGGTCACCCCGACCATCGTGGCGCTCAGGACCCACTTCGACGAGATCCGCAAGGCCGAGCTCTCCAAGACCATCTCCGGGTGGAAGGACCTTCCCCCCGGCGCCGAGAAGAAGCTCGATGCGCTCACCAACGCCATCATGAACAAGCTGTTGCACCAGCCCACCAGCGTGCTGAAGAGGATCGACCAGGGAAACCGCAACGACCTCTATGTCGACGCGCTGAGGAACCTATTCGACCTCGAAGTCGGGGGGGAGTCGCAGGACAACATGATGGAACTGGAAGACTGAGAAGCAGGGGCTAGGGGCTGAAAAACCGGGGCTAGGGGCTGGGGGCTGGAACTGCCTGAACCGGCGACGGGTCCGGTCAATATCACTTTATCCAAGGGATTAGGTAGTAGCGGTTAGGGGAACGGCGGATTGTACGCCAGCCCCTAGCCCCTAGTCCCTAATCCCTCGATTAACACAAAGGAGAAGTACATGGCGCTGAAAGAGCTGAGAATAGGTACCCGCGCGAGCCAGCTCGCACTCTGGCAGGCAAACTGGGTCAAATCCGAGCTGGAAAAACGCTACCCGGACATGACCGTCACCCTCACCAAGATCAAGACCATCGGGGACAAGATCCTCGACGTGCCCCTGGCTCAGGTGGGCGGCAAGGGCCTGTTCGTGAAGGAGATCGAGGAGGCGATGCTGCGCGGCGAGATCGACATCGCGGTGCACAGCATGAAGGACGTGCCGACCGAATTCCCCGAGGGTCTGGGCCTTTACTGCATCACCGAGCGCGAAGATCCGCGCGATGCGGTCATCTCCAACGGCGTCAAGTTCGCCGACCTGCCGCAGGGCGCGCGTATCGGCACCTCTGCGCTCAGGCGTCAGGCGCAGCTCCTCAAGGTGCGTCCCGACCTCGAGATGGTCATCATTCGCGGCAACGTGCAGACACGCATGGACAAGCTTAAGACCGAAGGGCTTGACGCCGTCATCCTCGCCGCGGCCGGCCTGAACCGCCTGGGCTTTGCCGATCAGATCACCGAGATGCTCCCGACCGATCTCTCCCTCCCCGCCATCGGCCAGGGCGCGCTGGGCATCGAGTGCAACCTTTCCAACCAGGATGTGAAGGACGCCATCTCCTTCTTCAACTCTCCGGACACCAGCCGCGCCGTTCGTGCCGAGCGCGCTCTGCTGTGGCGCTGCGAGGGTGGCTGCCAGGTTCCCATCGCCGCCTTCGGCGAAGTGACCGGCGACCAGCTGAAGCTGACCGGTTTCATCGCCTCCGTCGACGGCAAGGTTTCCGTCAAGGGAGTCGTGACTGGTCCTGCCGACGACTGCGAGAAGCTTGGTGTGAAGCTCGCCGAGCAGCTCCTTTCCGAAGGTGGCCACGCCATCCTCGCCGAGGTATACCAGCGTGAAGTCTCCCGGGAGAAGGAAATCCCGGTATAACCAAAACCTCAAAAGCACTCACCACAGAGGACACAGAGGTACACAGAGGAAAATCTGAGGAACTACAAAAGCTTTTCGCCCCCCCCTCCCGCAAGGGGAGGGGGGACCAAGAACGGCTTTCCCCGAGTCAAAGTCTTTTTGTTTCTCTCTGTGACCTACGTGATCCTCCGTGACCTCTGTGTTAATGCTTTTTAGGTTGCAGCTTTCACTTTGTTCTTTTCAAGGCTAATGGATTCCCCTTAGCCTTTTGCCTTTTGGTGTGGTGTCGCTATGAGCGCTGATATGAAGAACGGATATGTCTATCTGATCGGTGCGGGTCCTGGAGACCCGGGCCTGATCACGGTGAAAGGGCGCGATTGCCTGACCAAGGCCCAGGTGGTGATGTACGACTACCTGGCCAACGAGGAACTGCTGCGCCTCGCCCCGAAGGGGGCGGAGCTCATCTACGCCGGCAAGGTCGGCGGCGAGCACAACCGGGAGCAGAGCCAGATCAACGAACTACTGGTACAGAAGGCGCTCTCGGGCAAGATCGTGGCGAGACTCAAGGGGGGCGATTCCTTCATCTTCGGGCGCGGCGGCGAAGAATGCGAGGCGCTGGTCGAGGCCGGCATCCCCTTCGAGATCGTCCCCGGCATCACCGCTGCAGTCGGCGCCACCAGCTATGCCGGTATCCCCCTTACCCATCGCGGCGTGACCACCTCCGTCGCCTTCGTCACCGGGCACGAGAAGAAAGGGAAGGCCAGTTCCGAAATCGATTGGGAAGGTCTCTCTCTGGGAAGCGGCACCGTCGTCTTCTACATGGGCGTCACCAACCTGCCGCACATAGCCTGCAGCATGATGGAGCACGGCCGCGCGCCGCAGACCCCGGTGGCGCTGATCCGCTGGGGCACCCGCCCCGAGCAGGAAGTGCTGGTCGGAACGCTGGCGAACATCGCAGAAAAGGCGAAGGCCGCCGAGTTCAAGGCGCCCGCCATCACCGTAGTCGGCGAAGTGGTCAACCTCAGGGAAACCCTGCGCTGGTTCGACAACCGCCCGCTCTTCGGGCGCTCGGTCCTGGTGACCCGCGGCGCCGACCAGGCGGGCGGGTTCACCTCCAAGCTGGAGCAGCTCGGCGCCAGGGCTTACTGCTGCCCGACCATCGAAATCACCCCGCCCACCGATCATTCCGCACTCGACGAGGCGATCGAGGGGCTGGACAGCTTCAACTGGATCATCTTCACCTCGTACAACGCCGTGAAGTACTTCTTCGCCAGACTCTCCGAGCACAACCTCGACACCCGTGCCCTCGGCCGCTGCCGCGTCTGCGCCGTCGGTCCCAAGACCGCCGCGGCGCTGGCTCAATACGGCATTCGGGCCGATCTGATCCCTTCCGATTACAAGGCCGAGGGGGTCATCGAAATCTTTTCCGAGATGGACATGGCAGGACAATGGGTGCTTTTCCCCAAAGGCGACCGTGCCCGCGAAGTCATCACCGAGGAGTTGGGGCGGATGGGAGCCCAGGTCATCGCACCTGTCGCCTATGCGAACCACACCCCTGACGATATCCCAGCCGAGGCGCTCGCCGCCCTCGAGGACGGTCGCATCGACTGCGCCACCTTCACCTCCTCCTCCACCGTGCAGAACTTGGCCGCCATCCTGGGCGAGAACCGGTTCCTGCATCTGATGCAAGGAGTAAAGGTCGCCTCCATCGGCCCCATCACCTCCAAGACCTGCCGGGATCTGGGGCTTGAGGTGCACATGGAGCCCGCCGAGTACACGCTCGACGCGCTGGCCGCGGAGATGATCGAATATTTTCGCGCAGGGGAATTACGGTAACTGAAGTAGAACCTCCCTCTTTAGCTGTATCAGGTGGCCGCAGGTCCCCTCGCCCAGCGGGAGAGGGACAGGGTGAGGGAAGGTTTTAAAGGCAACAACAGACAAAAAGGAGAGATCAATGTTCTACCCACTGTACAGAGCGAGAAGGATCCGGGGCAAAGAAGTCTTCAGAAACATGGTCAGGGAGACCTCGCTTTCCGCCAATGACCTCATATACCCGATGTTTTCCGCCTTCGGCAAAGGGATCAAGAAAGAGATCTCCTCCATGCCCGGCATCTATCAGCAGTCCATCGAGAACATCGTCGAGGAGGCGCAGGAAGTTTACGAGCTGGGTGTTCCCGCCGTCATCCTCTTCGGCATTCCCGAGCAGAAGGACGCCATGGGGACCGACGCCTACTCCGACACCGGGATCATCCAGGAGACCATTCGCGCCATCAAGAAATCCGTTCCCAAGCTCGCCGTCATCACCGACGTCTGCATGTGCGAGTACACCGATCACGGCCATTGCGGCGTGATCAAAAACGGCGACGTCGACAACGACGAGACCCTGGAGCTGCTCGCCAAAGAAGCCCTTTCCCATGCCAAGGCCGGTGCCGACATGGTCGCACCCTCCGACATGATGGACGGGCGCGTCGCAGCCATCCGCGAGTCTTTGGACAACAACGGCTTCAACCAGATCCCGCTGATGAGCTACGCCGTCAAGTACGCTTCCGGGTACTATGGTCCGTTCAGGGAAGCCGCCGAGTCCACGCCGCAGTTCGGCGACCGTCGTTCCTACCAGATGGATCCGGCTAACCGGCTCGAAGCCATCCGCGAAGCACGCATGGACGTCGAAGAAGGCGCCGACATCCTCATGGTGAAACCCGGCCTTCCCTACCTCGACATCGTGCGCGAGGTGAGGAACGAGTTCAACCTCCCGACCGCCGTGTACAACGTCTCCGGCGAGTACAGCATGATCAAGTCCGCCGCCAAGATGGGTTGGATCGACGAAGACCGCGTCATTATGGAGACCATGATGTCCTTCAAGCGTGCCGGTGCCGACCTGATCCTGACCTATCACTCCAAAGAAGTAGCCAAGCTTTTGAGGAAAGGGTACGAAGCCGACATCAGCGATCGCTGCGGCTGCGGCTGCAGGTAAGCCAGGCAAGGCTAAAAGCTCACCACAGAGGTTCACAGAGGTACACAGAGGAAAAGGCAGAAACAACAAGGGGCGCAGATATACTCGTTTCGAGCATCTGCGCCCCTTATTTTGTGACATGGAAATACAACAGCTCTCTTCTGGTTTAACCGTAAAGCTTTTTGTTTTATGCAGTTATCCCCTGTATCCCTTTCATCCCTGTTTAGAGCTTTTAGAAGTTGTTTCCCTCTGTGGTTCCTCTGTGTTCCGCTGTGGTGAGTGCTTTAAGCCCTGATCATCACCAGCAGCATCTTGAACGGCTTCACCGCCCTAAGCGAATGCGGCTTATTCGCCGGCATGATGATGATCTCCCCCGCCGCGACATTGTGAGCGGTCCCGTCTATATTGATCTCCGCCTCCCCATCCAGCACCTGCACGAACGCGTCATAGGGGGCGGTATGCTCACTCAGCCCCTCTCCCGCGTCAAAGGCGAACGCAGTGATAGTTCCCACCGGCTTGTCTATGACCGTCCTGCTCACCACCGCGCCATCCTGATAGCCAGCCAGGTTCACCAGATTCAGCTTCTCTCCAAGAGCCACCCCTTTTTTCTCAGCCATATCCATTCTCCTCTCACATAGGTTTCGTTCTTGATAGGAACTGTAACCCGATCAGACAGTGATGCAATTGATGCAGGTCAATCTAATGGTAAAATTCTGCGCATGCCCAAACCTTTTCGCTACCTGGAACCCACCTTTTTTGCCGGTCTCTTTGACGACCCGCTGCTTTTGGTTCGCGTGCGCCCTACCGGACGTGCTCTTCTCTTCGACTGCGGCAAGATGCACCACCTAGCCAAGAGGGTCTACACCTCCATCGACGCCATATTCATCAGCCACGCCCACATGGACCATTTCATGGGGATGGACAGCGTTGTCCGCCACAGCCACGCCTCTCCCCGCACTATCGACGTCTTCGGTCCTCCGGGTCTTGCGGCTCGCATGGGTCACAAGTTCTCCTGCTACGATTGGAACCTCGCCGACACCTTCTGGGGCAACTTCAGGGTAAGCGAGATAGACGACGGCCGGATCAGCAGCACGCTTTTTAGCGGCCCCGATGCCTTCGCCGCCAGCAGGGAAGGGGAGCGCTCCGGCGTCCTTTACAGCAACAGGCACCTCACCGTGACCAGCGCGCAGTGCGAGCACAGGATACCCGTCCTCGCCTACAAGGTGGAAGAAGGCGCTGCCTTCGTGATTGACGACGAACGGATGGCCGAAGCGTGCGTCAGAAAAGGCGCGTGGCTGAAGGATCTGGAGAAGCTCTTTCGTGATGGGGAAATGAAGGGGAACCCGGTAAGGCATCTCTGTGTCAGCGGAGAAGAAGTGGAAGAACGACTGGAACCCGATGCCGCGGCACTGTATCAGCGGATCAGGAAGTTCGAGGAACCCGCGAGCATCGGCTATGTCACCGACATCGGGTACTCAGAGGAAAACATGGCGAGCCTGGAAGGATTGGTAAAGGGAGTGACGCTTCTTGTCTGTGAGTGCGCTTTCCTCGCCTCCGAGCAAACCAAGGCGCGGCTTTCAAGGCACATGAGCACCGCCGATTTCAACATGATGTTGGACCGGCTGCGCCCCAAGTACGTGTTGCCGATGCACTTCTCCAAGACCTATCAGCGTGGAAGCGAGCCCCTGTACCGGGAGATAGAGCCGCCGCCGGGAGTAACAGTGTTGAAGATCCCCGACCGCCTGACCCCCCGCCCGATCATGGAAAGCGAGGTGCCGAGGCCGGTGGAACTAAAAACCTGATTCACGCAAAGCCGCAAAGGCGCAAAGAAAAACTCCTGGTTTGCTTTGCGCCTTTGCGGCTTTGCGTGAGACGCTTTTTGCTTTTCTTATCTTGTATCCTCAGCGTCTTTTCTGCTACAAAAGCCCCTATGAAAAAGACCAGCTCCAACAACGACGCCCCCGTAGTCTACTCCTCCGAATTCGGCCGCATGTGCCCGGGTTGCGGCAAGCCCCTCAAGGATTGCGTTTGCCGCAAGAACGCCTCAGCCCCTGCAGGCGACGGCGTAGTGCGTCTAAGGCGCGAAACAAAAGGGAGAGGCGGCAAGACAGTCATCGTCATTGCCGGCCTCCCCCTCGATGCAGATAAACTCACCGCCCTTGCCGGAGAGCTGAAACGCCGCTGCGGCTGCGGCGGTACCGCCAAAGACGGCATAATCGAGATCCAGGGCGACCACGCCGACGTCCTTTTAGCCGAACTCGCCAAGCGCGGCTACAAGGCCAAGCGCGCCGGCGGCTAGTTTGAAGCTATTCCACCAGGAACGTCTTTTTCTCGACTTGAACCTTGTCGCCGCGGCGCAGTTTCCTGCCGCGGCGCAGTTCCACCTCGCCGTTCACCGACACCATCCCCTCAGAGATGATGATCTTCGCCTCGCCGCCTGAACAGACAGCGTCCACAGCTTTGAGGAAGCTGTCCAGTTTGATGAATTCAGTATCTATCTTCACAAATCCTCCATTCTCTATAGCCGCCACCTATATGGCGCGGTTGAACTTATCACAGAATTCTGCTAAAAAGGGACATTTCGTAAAGGAGAATCCTGCATGTACACTACCAATGATTTCAAGAAGGGTCTCGTCATCCAGTTGGACGGCGCTCCCTGCGTGTTAGTAGACGTAAGCTTCCAGTCCCCGTCCGCCCGCGGCGCCAACACAATGGTCAAGACCAAGTACCGCAACCTGATCACCTCCCAGGTGCTGGAGAAGACCTTCCGTTCCGGCGACAAGGTAGACGAAGCGGACTTCGAGCGCCACAAGGGGCAGTTCCTTTATGCCGACGGCGGCCGCGGCGTCTTCATGGATCTGGAGACCTACGAGCAGTTCGAGATGGAAGAAGACAACTTCAGCGCCATAGCCCCCTTCCTGTTGGACGGTACCGAAGTACAGCTCGGCATCTTCCAGGAGCGCATGGTCAACGTCGATCTTCCCATGACCGTCGAGCTGGTAGTCACCGAGACCGCCCCCGCGATGAAAAACGCCACCGCCACAGCCCAGACCAAAGAAGCAGTCCTAGAGACCGGTTTGCGTCTGCAGGTGCCGCCGTACCTTGAAGCCGGAGAGAAGATCAAAGTAGACACCCGCGACGGCCGTTTCATCTCCCGCGCGTAGTCAGGGAAAAGCAGCACCGAAAGCAGAAGCCTCAGCCTGAAGCAGAACATTGCTCTTTAGCCATAGTCCGTGGCCAGACGTCCCCTCGCCCAGCGGGAGAGGGACAGGGTGAGGGAAGATGTTCAGGTTCTATGAACAGTCACAAAAGTAAAAAAAGAGGTTGACTCGTTCGGATTATTCAAGTATAAAGTTGGTCTCTTGCCCAGATAGCTCAGTCGGTAGAGCAGAGGATTGAAAATCCTCGTGTCGGCGGTTCGATTCCGTCTCTGGGCACCACTTAAAAACTAAGAGGTCAGCTATTGAATAGCTGGCCTCTTTTTTTATTCCATTCTTTTCTCTCAGTTGAAGTAGCAGTTCCTGTCAGCTTCGACTGGAGATTACAAGATGAACAAACCCCCGCGAATTGAAGAAGTCACTGTAACGGTGCCTGCCGGTCTGGTTATCCGTTGGACGACCGGTGAAACCATGCAAGCCGACATTGGAGACTGGATGTTGCGTTTTGCACTATTAGAACCGCTCAAAGATTCAGAGGTCTTCAAAAAGGCTCGTGTCGGCTGGTACGGTCACAGCGTAGAATGGAGCGAAGACATCGAGCTTGGAGCCGACCATTTGTACACCCGTTGTAAGGCACAGGCAGGTGAACCGTCCCCTGAAGAATTCAACGAATGGATGAAGCGCAACGATCTTTCCTTGTCGACTGCTGCGGAGGCGCTTGGTATGACCCGCAGGATGATCACTCACTACCGCACTGGCAGCAAGCGGATTCCACGAAATATCTGGCTTGCATGTATCGGGTGGGAGACACTCAAGCATAAACACGCTGCATGAACCGGCTGTTCGCGCCGACCAACGGTCTTGTGCTTGACCTGCCGGGCAGGGCTCTGCCCGGCCATGGTCCTAGCGCTGGTTATGCCTTCTTTCTTCCCGGAGTTGCGCGCCTAAGTGTTCTCGCCTTTGATAGCAAGTCAGCAGTTTTGTTCTGCTCGAAGCACAGCTTATAAAAGATGTGTTCTGTAATTTCCATCATGTGGGTTGTGGCCTTGATAGTGGGAGAGTAGCCGCGGTGTGCTGAGGCACTACCGGCGTTCACAACCGCCATTAACAGTTCTTTGTCAGCGGGGGTAATAATTTCTTTTTCCACTAATCTGTCGACCTTTGTCTCAAACCGTCCAATATCACCTATTTTTTCCACCATTACTTTATCTAGGGCTGTCCTAATGCCAGTTGCCGCAAGAATGAAAAGAGATGAATCTAGAGCTGAGTAAACCTCAGAGAATATCTTTTGGTATGCCTTTGAGAGCTTTGGGAACCATAACGGTTTCTTCCAAAATTGTTTAGGTGGGAAAAATTCGGTCTTGGTGATGTACGAGTCACCGATCATTGGGCCAGGGTTTGTCCAGTGGTGAATGCAAAGAACGACATTCTCGCAATGCTCACACTGTAGGACCTCGTAGGTTTTATAGTGCCATTCAGAGCCTGTGCCAGATCTCTTTCCAAAAGACTTGCCATTGGAAGCCGGCCTGTGAAAACATTGGTTGTCACAGGCTCTACAGACGTATTTTTCTTTTCTGTCAGGAATTATCATCTCTTTCCTTTAAGCATAACGCCATAAGGCTGACCAGCCCGCCCAGCCTTTCCGGGCGGTCTGGTCGTGCCGCAAGTTGGACATTTCGCTATTTCTTTTCTGACGCACTGCATGCTCACTCTTACCGAGCAGCAGGTTTCGCTCTGTTAAGTGTTTTTTCACGCTCTGCATTTTCTGCTTTTATTTTCTTTGTTAACCTTTCTATTGAATCGTCAGGGCCGCCTTTTGCATCACAGAAATACTCTCCTTCAACATAAGCGCCATAGCTATTCTTTGATTTGTATTTTAGTACATACGAAAACTCTTCTGGCACATATGAAAAACTTATTATTCTTGCATTATCTGGATCTAACAATTTCAACCTAGCGTTATCTAGACATATTTGCGCAGGGTCCTTTCTGATTCTTAACCAAGTTTCTTTTACTGAATTAACTCTTTCACTAGGTGCAAACATAAAAAACAATGCAATAATTGTAAGAAGTATCAGTATTCCAATAACAAATGGGTTTCGAACAATATTGTTATTTGACTTGGGTGCATGAATCCGCGACTCTGCTGTTGTACTCTTCGACGGAGATCCCCTATCAATGTCATACCCGCAGGTGCAGCGAGTTATATCCTCAGAGTTGTTGGTTTTGCAATCAGGACAATTCCATTCCATATTCGTCTCCTTATTTTATGAACCTTCTTCCCGCGATAAATTCAGCCCTTGACCTGATTCAAACTGTCCGGTTGGGCTTATAACCTGCGTTTCATAGGACTTTTTCTGGACGCCCATTCATATTAGCCATGCCGAAGTTGACACCCCTACGCACGCTATCAATCTCACTGATAAGCCCCATGAGGTCTACGAATTGCTCAGAAAAATAGATGCGCATATCTTTGGGGGAAAACCGTTTTAGAATGATTTCGTTAGGTTCTGGTTTGTTGTCAGACACACTCAAAGGGCTTATCTTTACCCCTGGCAAAAACTTATGTGTCATTTTATCGAGACGTTCATCCACGTGCTCGTATGAATTCCGTACACTCCTTTCGGCAAGGAGCGGTAACTCTGGAAGCAACATCAGTTCCCTCAGCAGTTTCCCCCTATTTTGCGCACGGACACCAGCTCCGAACAAGATTTTTGAAATCACACCAGACGCAAGAAGCAGTTGATGGCACGCTTCAAAAATCTCTATTGGAGGCATCCTTATAGAATCAGTTTCTTTCAGCCAACCAGCTCGTGCCAGTTGCAAGCGTGTGGCGGCACGTTCTGCAAAATCGCATTGAAGATTGAGCTCAGCTAGGAAGAGAATGGCATCGACATTCTTGAATGGAATTGTCATTCGTTTTCTTTCTTTTGTTCAACGGCTAGGGCCATGACCCGCCCGACCAGTTTCATCGGGCGGTCGGCGTCCATGGGCCTTATTGGTACATTTGCTTTTTGTCCACTGCCTGAAAGTGGAGTCGCGCCCCCTTAGCCTTTCCTATTCATGCCAGTTTGGTGCAACATCGGCTTCGAACGGCGACTTGCCCCACTCCGGAGCGATACCTGGAAATCCTGTGGGAGGATTTCGGCCATCGTAACGCCATTGGTTGGGCGGATCGCCATTGGCCCCGATGGCAAAATGATGGCCACCTATGGTGCGCCTCCACGCGTACCACTTAGTCCCATCGTCCGCCACTTCCATGACTATCCCTGATGGAATCTGAAGCCCTTGCCTTGTAAAATCATCACCGATCCTGTCAAGAAGCTCGTGTTTGTAAACAGTGGGTGCATGGCGGAACCATCCCATGTGGCATGTGTGAAGCCAATCCAACGCTTCCCTTGTCTCTCGGAATTCGCGCTTGTCGACAGGCCGGCCTTGTTCGTCTACATCTGGATTGCCTGCAAATCGTTTAAGGTCCGCTTGATAGGACTGCTCAGCTTTTTTCTTGGCAAGTTGTTCGTGTTTGAACTCTCTTGCCGCCTGCACGGTGGCCCACACAGATTCGGTCCTTGCAATGTGGTGTGTCCCGCCCTTAGCTGCACGATGAATCCACTCCAGGTTCGGCCCCAGTCCTAATACTAGGCCGGCTTTGACTTTCCACACTCCTTGCGGATCGGGCCGTGCCAATTCCAGGCGTATAAAGGCCTGTTCGTAGCTGGATACTAAGCTCCATAAAAAGACCAACAAAAGAACCCAAAGCCCTAGGCCCACTGGCCATCCCGCGCGCAGGACGAACAACCGGAAATCAATAGAATCCCAAGCCGATGACAGGGATATTGCCGTATTTCCAAGCAGGGCCGCAGCCAAAATAAGGAAGAAGCGACTGCTCCAGCCTTGCCATTTTTTCTTCTCATCCGACGTCTTGATGAGGACGGGCGCTGTCGAGAACACAATGATCACGGGCTGCAGGATAATTTCTACAAAAAGCGGAAACGCACTGAGATTGACAAGATACTCCATCAAGACCGAGATTCCGGCAGTCTTCCATACAGCACGCGAAAAAAAACCCGGCTTATGGGCATCAGTAAAACCCGCAAGTGATACAAAACCTACGGTCACCGCCCACACAACAGTGTCTTTAGTTAAACTCTGGTCCCAAAGACACTGCCATTGCGCAAGAAACACAAATAGTGCGATCCATAAAACGTAGGAAATCCATATGATGAGAAGTTTCGGCGACATCGCAGAGCGGATTACGCTCCTAATGCTATGCCTAATATGGGGCTGTGGCAGCAGCCACGCAGCCAAAACTCCAATCAAGATCAAACTGGCCCACTCTCTGTTGTTCAGTTGAAAGCCGTGTTCAACCAGCCAAGCGCTTGCCGCTACAAGGGCACGTTCGATAGAATCTGTTTGGTTCGTCATACGCATTGCATCATGGTTTCAACGTCACAAGGCTGACCGGACCTAAGCCGGTCTTGCCGCTGGTTGAACATCTTACTCGTTTCCTTAATAAATGCTGGTTCTAAGAGCCAAGGTGAAAGATAGTCAGTCCTCTGCAATCTTCATCCTTCTTATTGCTCGCGCAGGATAACCGTCCGCTGTTGATTTGTCGTATAGCTCAAGTTCTTTGGCCTCGACTAATTCGTTGATAATATTATAAGAAGATACGTAGTCATAACCTTGGTCGCCAAGGCATATTTTGACGAATCGAGATAAGCCAACGTAACCGCCATGTTCTCTTTCAATTCGTTCCTGTTTTTCAAGTTCGTCTAGTAGTATTTCTTTCGTAATTGCTGAAAATTGACCTGTTGGGGAGGTAACAGGCTGAGAGAGGCTTTCCATTATTGATTCTTGTATTGCCGCTTGCTCGCCCTTGCTGAATGCGACTTCGTCTATTTTTTGTTCAGCTTCATCTATTATAGATTGCAAGCTATCTATATATTCGTTGGCTTTTATTAGGTCTTCATGCACAAACAAGTTATTATGTGCTACTTTATGTCTAATTTCTTCTAAACGAATCCATTTATCTTGGAAGCCTTTGTCTTTGAAGGTTTCTTTAAAATATTTTGTATAGTTACTCTGTAATTCTTCTTTGAACCTTTTCAATGCCTCCACGCTCTCGTCAAGACTCATTAACTTACTTATAATGTCATCTTTCTCTATATATCCTGAAGTTTGGGCATAAACAATTTTACCTAGTTCAAAAAAATCTATGAGATACGCCTTGTTATCAATATGTTGAGAAAAAACTCTTTCGTTGTTCCGTCGTTGATGTGCTTTTTTTTGCATTTCAGCATCTGCTGTGAGTCTCCACCAATCTGGTCCAAGTTTTGTAACAAAGAATTTTATTAAATAATGTCTCAACCTATTTTCAATCCTGTTTAGTTTTGGATATATCTCACATGCGATCTGTTCTGATATTTCATCAGTCAAAATGTAAACAAGCGAAAAATCTTGTTTTTGAATATGTGAAGTCAACGGTAACCTGAATTTTTCTAACGGTTCAATGTGTCCAACAGAACTTATAGTGAAGGCTTTTTGTGGGCTTTCGGATGTGCCTTTCATGTCAACTTCGGTGACAGTAACGGAAAGGCCACCCCATTCAATTTTATTCTTATGGAGTTTTGGCGAATTCCACAAGTCGTTGTTAGACATTAATGAATAAAGCATTTGTTCTTCTGTTTGTATTTTGCTTGTACGACTGCTATCAACTGTCAGTAATTGAAAAGTATAATTTTTGTCTGGCATTCGCATCCTCCGAATATATTTACTTGTTCAACGGGGCCGCGCTTGACCTGACGGGCGGCTTTATGCCCGATCACGGTCCGAGCGCTTGTTATGTGTCAGTCTCTGATACTGGCCTGACACGTAGCGGCTTATTCGGAATTTTTCCCGGTTTGTCAAATTCCAATTCATTTTCACCAAGCCTCAACTTAAGCTTAGATGCCCTTCCCATAAGCGCCGAGGCAAGTTGATCTGCAGGGTGAATAACTTTTTCGGTTTCATCTTGTTCTTTGACAAAGAGGTTCCTTGAAATTCCTTCAATGAGTGTTTTGGGGAGGGTTGACTGCGTCTCTTTGCGCCACTCAAGGCAGCTTTCGATAATCCAATTTGCTCTATTTACATCTATATAAAATTGTTGGAGTTGGAACTCGGAGGAAGAATGTTGTTCAGCCCATTTATTCTCCCATTTGATGTAATAAAGTATTGTTCCTACCAAGCCTAATGAATACAGCGTAAACCGCCCCCATAACCAGTACATTGGAAGTTTGTCTGTGCCTGTTATAGCCATTTTTGCTTCTAATCCGGAATACAGTAATAATGTAAGCAGGATTACCACCAATGTCAGCATCCCGAAAAATACTGGTTTTCTTTTTCTTTCGGTGTTGGAAGATACTCCAAAGTTACTAATTCTGGTTTTTACATCTTCCAACATTCTGTCCCGGATTTCTCTACGGACATGGGTATTGTCTCTGTCATCAATTGTTTTAATTTTTTCTTCAAGCAGCTTTTCTTTTTCTTTTAAGCTGACCGACTTTTCCTTGTAGTCCTCTTCTAATATGGCTTTTTGCTGTAAGTTTGCCTCTTCCAGTTTTGTAACTTTATCTGCGTACTGAACTTCAAGATTCTCCCTAAATGCGGAGCTTTGCCTAACAAGATCCTCGTTTAACAATTCAAGTCGTTCAAGGGTGCTTTCATGAATTGCAATCATCTGGTTTTGTTCTTCGGAAACTCCCCGACCAGCAAGTCGCCCTGGATCAAACGCTTTAAGTTTCTTGTTGATAAAAGCAACAATTTGCATCTTTTCGGTGTTACTTAGATTGCCCTGCTGGTTATAGCTCAAAACAATTTCATCAAAAATTGGGGATTTTTGCTCAGGTTGATACTGTCCGCCACGAGAATAAGAAATTCCAAGGCCTCTTATCTGCAAAGACATTCCATCAATTACAGCTGATTTCAACTCAAGGAGTGCCGCCAAATCTCCACTCGCGTTACCACCGATGTTGACTTCGCCGAGGTTGCTAAAGCCTAATGCGGAGATGTGAGCTGAGGACACTCCGTATGTCTCACCAAGTTCCTTGAATGCATCGACTATTGATCGGTCAGAGGCACGTGGAATTTTGATTCTTTGATTGCTCATTTTTGCATCTCCTTATTTTATTGATTCACATAACTATGTAATTAGGAGGAAATTGCCGTCATCCCCCCTTGTCGGCATGCAACATTAAAATATCTATCAGGCTACGTTCGCCCAACTCATTGATATGACGCGCTGTGATGGTCGGAATTTGTGCCAATTGGGGGGATGGACAGAAAACTGTTCATCCCCCTTCTCGAGTGGAATATGCTGACGCTACTCACGTGCAACCTTCATTGACCCAGCTTAAATGATCGCAATATATAGAGATCCTTCATCTATGTCAAAGGTCATGTGCTGAATGGCTGAACTGATCGTCAGCCTTGATGGTTCTTCCGAAGCAGTCGAGGTCCCGCCTGTCAAGTCACGCGGAATATTTGCAATTGGGGGAGGTGGACGAAGCTTATGGAGGTATGATATCCAACTTGCGGTAGGTTCACGTGAATTTTCGGGTGACATAATACCGATAATTCTGTAACACATGAGGAGCAGAAGAAAGATACACCCACATGGGTGGAGATGGACTTCGCGTGCCTATAAAAGTGGGGGAGAAGTCTGAGAAAAACAAAGCAAGTCTGCCGCTCATCCGCCGGTCGTTGGCATAGTAATTAAGAGAGGGCAAAGCCATGAACGCCGTCATATCAGCTGATCCAAAACCGATCGAGGGCGCGACGGTAGTTATTACGCACCGGTTGCGTGAAAACAAGCAGGCAGAATACGAAAGCTGGCTCAAGGAAATTGCGCCTCTCTGCAAAGCTTCGCCCGGTCATTTGGACTGGCATATCGTGCGTCCGATATCTGGATTGTCGGAAACTTATACCATCATCATTCGATTCGATACCGAAGCGCACTTGCGGGAGTGGATGGAATCCCCGACCCGCGCCCGTTTGATAGAAAAAGTTCGGCCACTGTTTGTGACCGACGACGACTTTTTTATCAGTAGCGGACTGGATTTCTGGTTTACACCCGCGGGGGCGAAAGCCAAGGTGCCGGTTCGCTGGAAACAGTATCTGGTGACATGGTCAGCCATCTACCCTTTAGCGTTAGGTATTCCTCTGATAGTTACCCCAATTCTGCAATTCCTTGGGATCCCAAATAATCGTTTAATAGCTACGTTAGCAGTGACTGGACTCGTCGTTTTTCTTATGGTGTACGTGGTGATGCCACGCTATACAAGACTAGTTCAGCGTTGGTTATTTCGTTAAGGGGGAGGCTCTTGTGGAGCCGAATGATTCCTTTGGCAGCGGAGTGTCGTCGACCCATTTATTTGTTTTGGGTTATTTCCGAGGCCTTCAAGATTTTTTTTGACAGCGGCTAAAGCCCGTTTACTATTTTGGTGTATTGGAGATAGCTAATGCGGAGGTCGCAGATGCCCTTGAGCAAATTGAGCCATCCCGAGATAATCACCAAGTCCGCAGTGGTGACTGCGACCTACAACAAGGAGATGTTCGACTACCTTTTATCGCTCATCCCCACGCCTGACTTTTATATCGAGCTTCACGAACGATACGCGACCAATTTCGCGGGTTCTCTGAAAGGAGACCCGGAGAAGATCAAAGCCTGCGCTGCGGATCGTCAGCTGATTGACCAAAACCTCTCCATCCTTTTGGGTTTGGCCAAGGTTGTCACAGCTAAAGATCCCTCCGTGATGGAGTCTTTCGGTCTCAATCGCCCAGCGGAGAAAACAGCGGCTTCCGCCGTCGTGCTGGAGCGTCCCAAGAATTTCAGGGTCAGTTTCGACAAGAAAGGTCATCCCCAGGTGTCACTCACAAAGATAATGGGCGCAAAGGGATACGAAGTGTGGGCCTGCGACGCCGATCCCAGCTTGGAAGAAAATTGGAGGCTGGTGGAATGGTCGACGAAATGTCAGAGCATACCGATCACCGGATTGAACCGCACGCAACTCAACTGGCTCAGGATCAGAGGTAAGCGGGGGGACATCTTCGGTCCCTGGTCCAATCCCATCAGTCTTTTCCCATAACTCCACCCAAGCCCCCCTTGGCGACAACCAGGGGGGCTGGATCTTCCCGCTCTAACCTTCTCACCTCAATCAGCTAAATCAACAAGTTCCGCAGTAAGCTCCTAATCGGCAACAGTGGGAGATGCTCAGTTCCCAGGCCGGAACATAAGAGCTCCCATCAGGTGAAATCTTGCACGGAAAAGGTCATCTTTTTTTCAAATGTGTCATTTCCGGAGCGGGAAACATCCTATTTTTTCCAAATGTGTCATTTTCGAAATCAAATACGTCATATTTGATTCAAAATGTGACGTATTCACTAACGAATATGACATATTCACTAACGAATGTGACGTATTTGAATGGAAATATGACATATTCAAAAACCAAAACGTCATTTCCCAGGGGAGTTGCGAGCGAGTCGAGCCGGAAAGAGGGACATGGAAGGGCGGGAGAGCGATTAAAGCTCCTTGTTGATAGCTACGGGGGAACAAAAAAGGGGAGGCCGATCCGGCCTCCCCTTTTTCATTTAGAAGACAAATCCCAATGTTACCTGGAACTTGTCGTTGTCGAGCTTGGTGCTGCCGCCGGTGCCGTGATCGTCGTAGATCTGGTAGTCGGCTTTGATCGCCAACTGGGTGACGGGCTTGAAGGAGACGCCGAAGGTGGTGTAGTTCCGGTCGAACCTCCCATTTTGTTTCGCCGGGTTGATGGCTCCGCCGTCCTGGGTGTCGATCTCGGAATACCTTACGAATACAACTGCATCGGCATTGGCGAGCTTACCTTTTTTCCAGCTCTCCGGCATGGCGTGCCATGCTCCTTCCACCCAATAGCCGGACATGTTGTGCCCGACATCGTCGCTCAAAAGGGCGGGGTTGTTCTGGAAGACGTGGACGTACTCTCCGCCAAGGTCAAGCCTCCCGATGCTGTACCTGCCGTCGAAGGCGGCAACCGTAGTGTAGGCGCTCCCGTCCTTGGCGGAGTTCGCGGTGTAGAAGGAGAGGTTGGTGTAGAGGTTGGTGGCAGGTCTCACCTCTAAGCGGCCGGTGACGGCCTTGTTCCGGTTGAGGTCCTTGTTCATGTTCTGCCTCCCCTCACGGATGCCGTTCTTGGCGGAGAACTCGGTTCCGTCCAGGCCGTTCATGACCATCAACTGGTAATCCACCCTGTCGCCGAGCGCGCCGTGGATGCCTACGCCCATTTCGCGCCAGGTAGAAGGAATCAGGTAGCGATCCAATTCGGGACGTTCGGTTGAGTTGAAGTTGGTCGGCTCATGGTACAGGTTGGTCGCCCCCAGCGGCACCAGCATGATGCCGGCCTTCACGTTGAACTCGCGCTGCAGTTTGAAATCGAGGAATGCCTGCTCGACCACGACTTCGCCGGACAACTCGGTCTCGCTGGCCAGATCTTCGTTGACCCCGGCGTGCTCCCACTCGAGTTCGGTGTTCAGGGTGATCCAATCGGAGAGGTCCGAGTTTACGTAGAGCACGAGGCGATGCGGATCGAAGGTGTTGCTGCCTTTGCCGTTGCCGTTTTCACGCTTCACGATGTAGTCGAGCTCGCCGTACCCGCCGAACCGCGTGTTGTCCCAAAGCTTCTTGCGAAAGCCCGATGCTTCCGTCGGGGTCGCGGAATTTGTCTGCAGCAGCTTGACCTGGTCGCTTAGGTCGTCGACCTGCTTGCGGAGCGTATCGATTTCCGATGCTCCGGCTATGGAAGATACGGCGATAAGTGCTGCGGCCAATGTGCTGGTAACCAACTTCTTGTGCATTTTTCCTCTCCTGTTGTTGATGAAATGTTGACTTGAAACTGACCGCAAGACAAAGCTACTCAACTATTCTAGAGTTAGCTGGATTTTGTGTTTCAGTTTCAAATCAACTTGAATATCAAATAAAAGTGTCAATGAATCGGTATGTTTTCAATGACTACCTTGCAGAAAATGAATGTTGTATTCAAGTAACACATGCTGCTTTTGATAGTCAATGTGCGGGTGATTATTTTTTTTAAATGCAGAGTGGAGACCCCGGTGAGAGCCGAGTGACAGATGAGCTATGGGATGAGAGATAAGGCGAGGGGAGGGGGGCGGTCCAGAAAGGAAAACTGATTGTGCTATGAGAGTGAGGGCCGGTCGATCAAAGCTCTTTCCTGATAGCTGCCGGGGAGTACCTGACGGCCATGACCCTTACCAGGGAAAGGGAGATCACCAGGGAAATGGTCATGGCGACTTCTTCCCAGCGGATGTTTTTGTACCAGAATGCCATGACTTCGGTAAGTACGGTGACGATCACCGTGTCGATGATGTAGGTGACCTTGACCCGCCCCTCGCTGAAGTAGGCCAGTGCGGTCCTCAAAACTTCGATGATGGCGAGGACCGTTAGCATGTCGACCATGATGGTTTTGAAGGCTGCGTGAAAGTCGGTTTGGAAGATGAGGCGAAGGTCGTAGACGGCGCATCCGACGCCGGCAACGATGGCCAGCAGTATCGCCAGAATCAGGAAGGAGAGGACTACTCTGGTGGACATCTCGTAAAAGCGGGTCAGGTTAAGGTCAACAACGTCTGCTTTCCACATGTTTTGGCTCCTTTCGTGTTGTTAAGACGAAGGGTAACAGCCGCAGGTCACGGGGATGTGTCGGAGGGGTTGCAGCAGGGTGAAAACTTCTTCTCACGCAAAGCCGCAAAGACGCAAAGAAATTCCAAGAGCCTGTTGACGTTCTTCGCGCCTTGGCGTCTTGAGCGAGCGTAGTGAGCGGGCGTGAGATGGCTTCCCGGCTTCAGCGGGATCTTGAGGCAGGATTACAGCTGCCGCAGCACGGCGGCCATGGCTTCGTCGTCTATCTTGTGGCCGGTGCTGCAAATGACGTAGCGATAGTCGAAGCCTTGGCTGAAGCTGAGCCAGGCGAAACAGTCGAGGATGTAGTTTTTGGGAAATATCTCGATCACCCTGCACGGAGGCTCGGACCAGACGAGATTGCTCAGGCCGGCGCCGTGGGTCGACACTACCGTATCGGCCTGGTGGAAGATGCGGATCTGCTCCTGGAAAGAAACACCCTCCAGGTGCAGGATGCTGAAACCCTTTTCCTGGAGCTTCCTCTCAAGCTCCTCCTCGCCAAGCAGACGGCGCCTCCTGCTTTTGCGCCGCGAGATGTAGAGTTTGGTTCCGGATGCGGGCACGCCGGAGGTCTCTTCGGCAACGACCTTCGGCTTAACCTGCGACTTGAGCAGGTCGATGACCTGCGGGCTGGTAAATTCGGGTGCGGTAAGGTACTGCGGCATCACCAGGTTCCGGACCTTGAGCGGAGTGGAGCAGAAGATGAAACGGTCGGCTGCCTCGGGGCCGAGGATCATGGACAACCCGTCCATGACGTAGGCTGGGGAGTTCTCGGGAAGGACGATCTTGACCTCGGGAAACCTGGAGAGGGCGAAGAGAAGGTTGGGCAGGACCTCCAGGAGCCAATGGTAGTACCCCGCGGCGGGAGGGCAGACTACGACAGGTTCATCCGACTTGAGCTCGCTAACCGGAAGCAGCGGTTCGTGCAGCATGTCTCCCCAGTCCATGATGCGGCGCAAGGATCCCACGCTCTCCTCCAGGATCCTGTTGCCGATCCAGACCATACCGGAATCGGGCGAGACTACCGCGTCTTTCAAGAGGTAGAGGTTGCGTTTGCCGAATGCCGCCTCTGTTCTGATGAAAGGGGGAAAGGCGGCCTTCAGGTCGTGGCGTACTACGCGGGGGTCGGCGACCTGGATGATGTCGAGGATGTGCCGTTGGATCTTCGGGAGGTAGGAGAGCTTTTCCAGCGACTCGATGCTCGACTTCGGCATCTTGCCGATGATTGGGCCAAGTAACTCCAGCGAAAGCTTCTGCGCCAGCCGTCTTTTCTCTTTGACCGCCTTTTCGTGCTCGTGCTTCATCTTTCACTCTTGTTTATGGATATTCAGCTGGGTCACGGGAGTGGGTGAACTTGCCAGCCGCGCAAAGGCGGCACCTACCCCCACCCCCTAACCCCCTCCCGCAAGGGGAGGGGGGATTTAATCGAGACCCTGCTCAAATGGGCTTCTTTTATACTTCCGCCGGCATCAAAAGGCAACGTGATTAGGCGCGACTCGGCCTGTTGCCCCCACCCTGTCCCTCCCCCTCCGGGGGAGGGGACCTTTATCCACCTTGCTGAGATTATGGAACGGACGCAGAAAAAGGGGACAGGCTACTTTTTGATTTCAAAAAGTAGCCTGTCCCCCTTTAAGCGGTGTCCCCTTTATGCGGAAGGAACTTTAACTGCGGGCCAGAGGGCGGTGATGCCGTTGATGACGTACTGTACGGCGATGAAGGCGAGGATGAGGCCGATTATCCTTACCGCTACTTTCATCCCCAGTTCCCCGAAGATGCGGGCCAGCTCGTCGGCCCAGTGCAGCAGCAGGTAGGCCGCTGAAAAAACTATGACCGCCCCGCCGATGAGGATCAGCACGGAAAGGGCGTCGCTTGCCTGGCTGGAAAAAACGAGGCAGGTGACGATGGCACCGGGGCCGGCGAGCAGGGGAATGGCCAGCGGGGTGACGGAGACGTCCTCTTTCTTCTCGGCCAGGCGTTCTTCCTTGCTGCTGGTCTGGGTGCCGGTCGGGTTGCCGTAAAGAAGTTCCAAGGCGATGACAAAGAGCAGCAACCCTCCGCTTATCTGCACCGCTGAAGTGTTGATGGCGAAGTATCTCAGCAGGGACGGGCCTGCTACCAGAAAGAAGACGATGGCCAGAAGGCCTATCGAGCAGCCGCGTCGCGCTATGGACCTGCGTTCCTGCTTTGTGTGGGAGACGGTGATGGCGAGAAAGATCGGGACGGCCGCGAGAGGATCGACGATCACGAAGAGCTGGACCACGAATACTATCAACTGTTCCATGTGAGTTGCCGCGCTCTGTATCATCGACTTTTCCTCCACCAGGAAAAGCTTTCCACAAAAAGCGGAATGTACAAGGGGAGCTGACGAATGACTCAAGACGCATCAATGATGAGGCAATGCTACGATGCCAGTGTCTGGACTATCTTCTCGTGTAACTGTTGCGCGTCCAGCGGCTTGGAGATATAAAACATCCCCTCTTCCACGATTCCCCGCTGTGCCACGATATCCGCCGTGTAGCCGGACATGAACAGCACCTTTATGTCTGGCCTGGTGCTCCTTATCCTGTCCACCATCTCCCGGCCGTTCATGCCGGGCATCACCACGTCGGTCAGCACCAGATCAATCTGTTTGCCGTTTTCGCAGATCTCTATCGCCTTTGCCGGGGATTCGGCCTGCTGCACGGTATAGCCCATCTCCTCAAGGATTTTCGTCGTGGTCCAGAGCAGCATCTCCTCGTCCTCGACCAGGAGGATGGTTCCTGTTCCTTTCGGGGGGGGCGCTGCCTCGGCCTCCTCCTCTGCCGCTCCATCTTCCAAAAGGCGTGGCAGGTAGATGTTGAAGACCGAACCTTGGTCAAGCTCGCTGTAGACGTTGATGAACCCGTTGTTCTGGGTGACGATGCCGTAGACCGTGGCGAGACCGAGGCCGGTTCCTACTCCGACCCCCTTGGTGGTGAAGAAGGGCTCGAAGATGTGGTCCTTGGTTTCGCGATCCATCCCCGTCCCGGTGTCGGCGACGGTGATCTTGACGTAGTCGCCGGGAACGGTGTCCGAATGATGGCGGCAGTAGCCGGCATCGAGGTGAACGTTGCCGGTCGCTATGTCGAGGGTGCCGCCGTTGGGCATGGCGTCGCGGGAGTTGGCGGAGAGGTTCATGAGTATCTGGTCGAACTGGGCCGGGTCGATCAGAACGGTCCAAAGGCCGGTGGAGGGTTTGAAGGTGAGCTTGACGTCCTCGCCGATCAAACGGCAGAGCATCTTCTCGGAGTCGATGATGAGGCTGTTCAGGTTCACCGCCTTGGGAGAAACCACTTCTTTGCGGGAGAAAGCCAGCAACTGGCGCGTAATGTCGCTCGACCGTTTCGCCGCTTTCAGGATGTGATCGAGATACTTCTGCAGCGGGCTATCCGCCGGTATCTGGTGCTGGCAGAGGTCGGCGGAGCCGATGATGACGCCGAGCATGTTGTTGAAGTCGTGAGCGACGCCGCCGGCCAGCCGTCCCACCGATTCCATCTTCTGCGATTGCCTTAGCTGCTCCTCAAGCTTCTTGTGCTCGGTTATGTCGCGCCAGATGCAGTAGTAGACCGGCCGGTCCTGGATGGTAAGGATCTGCGCGGTCACCTGGACGTTGCGCAGCTCTCCCTCGCGGGTCCTTTGCATGGTCTCGAAGTCGCCCCGTCCGTCCCGCACGATCCCATCGATGCGGCGGCGGGTGTCTTCCTGTGTCTCCACTGCCTCCACATCGAAGACCCTTAGTTGTGCGAACTCCTCGCGGGAGTACCCGAGCTGACGGCAGACTGAGGCGTTGAAGTTGATGAAGCGGGCTGTCTTCGGATCTATGATGACAATGCCGTCGGGCGAATGATCGAAAAGGAGGCGGTTGAAGTTTGCTTCCTCCTCGAGTGCCTTTTCCATCAGCTTACGATCCGTGATGTCCGTGATGACCGCAACGCGAGCCGTCCTGCCGCTGTAGGTCATGTCATGGGAGGTGACGAAGATGGGGAAGACGGTGCCGTCCTTGCGGCGATGATGCCATTCCCCGACATAGGTGTGGCCGCTGAGCCCGGCGGCAACCTCGGTGATCTTAGGTTTCTCCTCCTCGGGATAAAGGTCGATGAGCTGCAGCGCCAGCGCCTCTTCGTTGCTGTAGCCGTAGCCGATGGCGAAGGCGTCGTTGACCGCCAGCATCTGTAGGGTTCCCTTTTCGTAGATGAGCATCGGGGCGGGATTTTGTTCGAAGAGGTAGCGGTACCTCTGCTCGCTGGCACGCAACTCAGCCTCGGCTTGCTGGCGAACGTCTTCCTCCCTAACTATCAGCAGGGCACGGAGCACCAGGATGCAGATGATGATCCCTCCGAACAGGATGCCGCTGAAAACCAGAGCCAGCCTGTTGCGGTAGGAGGCAAGGGAGGAGAGAATCTCCTGCTCCGACGACGCGACGACGATCGACCAAAAGGTGTTGCCGAGGTGGATGGGAAGGTAGACGGCATGTTTCTTCACAGGTTTGACGGAGGCGCCGTCCTTCGTGTTGAAGTCGTAGCTCGCCGTCCCCGATTCCCCTTTGAGCATCGCCCTCACCATGGGGAGCACCGACGGCGACTCCTTGGCGGCGGCAAGAATGTTCGTGCCGCTGTGGCCGGGAACGGGGCAGTAGAGTTCGGTGCCGTCGCGGCTTACCACCAAGGCATAGCCGGTCTTGCCGACCCGGATCACCTCGATGTAGCGCTGGGCGAGGCTCTGGAAGTTGACGATGATGGCGATGCTCCCCCGGAACCGGCTTCCTTCGAAGACCGGTACGTGCAGGGCGATGGCGTCATACCCCTGGATGGTACGGAAGACGTCGCTCACCACAGGCTTTTTCGTTGCGATCAGTTCCTGTACGTGCTTTTGCTGCGCGATGTTCCTTCCCGAGATCTCCCGATTCGGAACGGCGAAGAGGATGTTCCCCTTCTCGTCCATGCGGGTGAAAGATCTTATCTGGTCCTTGTGGGCGTCGTAGAAGAACTCCATCTGGCGCTTGCCGGCGGGATCCATCGCGACGATGGCGTCGAGCCTGGAAAGGGAGGTGAGGATGCCGGTCCAGGTGACGAAGTACTCTTCGATCCCCCTGGCCGCCTGCTTGGCATGTATGAACTGCTCGTCGTTCAGCCGGCTGATGGCCGATTGTTTTGCCTTTTGGTAGGAGAAGTAGAAGATGGCCGTGCACAGGCAGGTGAAGGCAAGGATGAGGAGGGCCAGCCCTCCCTTTTTGACGAACTTTTGGACCATGTGCAATTTCCCCGGCCGGCCTGTGTGCAAAACGATAATTTACGGGAGCTTCCTTCTACGCTTATCGGCATCAGGCGAGGGAAATACAGGGGAAAGTAATTCATCTGCCAGCCCAGGGAAACCAGGGAAAATCAGGAAATGGAAAGGGGGAGCACGATATCTGCTCCCCATTCGTTTATTTACCCTTTACCCCTGCTCGCCGCTGGCGGGGTTCTCCAGGCTGAGGATGCCCGAGCCCTCGTCGTAGGCGAAGAGCTCGGCGTAGCGCCCCCACTCGATGGCTACCTGCAGCACCGTCTCCGCGGTCTCTTCGCTGAAGAAGTCTTCCAGTTCGCGCAGGAATCGGTCTTCCTTGGCGCGGTTTCCCGGCCGGTCGTCGAGCACGCGCCGGATGTGGGCGGCAAGTGCTACGTGCCGCACCAGATGCTCGGCGAAGATCTCCTTGCGGCGCAGGATGTCGGCGTCGACGTAACTCCTGCCGGAGGCGGTGAGGTCGGCGTCACCGCCTTCGATGCGGGCCAGGTTGAGTATGTCGAGCGCCTCCAGAAGCGGGAAGAGCTGGTCCACACCGAAACCCATCTGGTCGGCGAGTTCGGGGAGGTCGGCCTTGCCGTTGTACGGTTCGGCGGCCAGCGCCTCCAAAAGGCCGGAGAGCTGGTTCACGTGCGCCTCTGGTAGGAGGTAAGAGATGGGGACCGCCTCCACCTTGCCGGCGGCGCGGGAGCGCTGGGTCATCTGGCCGTACACCGTGTCGACCAATTGCCTGAAAAGAGGGGCGTCGCGGTCGCGGGGATGGGCGAGCGGAATCTTGATCTCGGAGACGACGCGGCCGGGGTTGCTCCCGAGGATGATGATCCGGTCCGCCAGAAGGACCGCCTCCTCGATGTTGTGGGATACCAGCAGTATCCCTTTCGTCGGGATGCGCCGCTCCAGCCAGAGCTCGATCAGGTCGGTGCGAAGCGTCTCCGCGGTGAGGACGTCGAGCGCAGAGAAAGGCTCATCCATCAAAAGAAGCGTCGGCTCGACGACCAGCGCCCGGGCGAAACCTACCCGCTGCCGCATTCCGCCGGAGAGTTCCTTCGGGTAGGCGGATTCGAAGCCGTCCAGGCCGATCAGGTCGATCGCCTCCAGTGCGCGCCTTCTGCGTTCGGCCTGCGGCACCCCCATGGCGTCGAGCCCAAGCTCCACGTTTTCCAGCACGGTGAGCCAAGGGAAAAGGGCGAAGCTCTGGAACACCATGGCGAGCCCCTGCGTGGGGCCGGTGATAGGTTTGCCGCAGTAAAGGGCCTCTCCGCTGCCGGGCTGCGCGAGGCCTGAGATGATCCGCAAGAGCGTCGACTTGCCGGAGCCGGAGCGCCCTAAAAGCGCGACGATCTCCCCATCTGCGATGGTGAGGTTTACCCCGTCCAGCACCAGGTGCTCGCCCGAGTCGGACTTCTTGTACGACTTTCTTATGTTGCTCAGCTTGAGCAGCGGAACTTTATTGTCTGTCGCTTCCATCCTTCTTCTCCTCTAGCCGAGCCGGTAGCGGGTCTGGCTGACGGTGAACAGCCGCTCCCAGAAAAACCGGTTCAGTACCAAGACGTAAATACTCATGACTGCTATGCCCAGGGCGATGCGGGGGTAATCCCCTTTCTCGGTCCAGATGGCGATGTACGACCCGAGACCGGTTGCGGTAAGGGTCGTATTCCCCCAGGTGACGATCTCGGCGACGATGCTGGCGTTCCAGGTCCCCCCTGCAGCGGTGACGAGCCCGGTGACAAGCGATGGGAAAATGCCGGGGAGAAGCAGCGTTTTCCAAAGCTTCCACCCGGAGACGCCGAAGTTGCGGGCCGCCTCGCGCAGGTCGGTAGGGATGGCCGAGGCGCCGCCGATCACGTTGAAAAGGATGTACCACTGAGTCCCCAGGATCATCAGCGGGGCGGTCCAGATCTCCGGTGAGAGGTGGTAGTGGACCATGAAGAAGACCGCCACCGGGAAGAAAAGGTTCGCGGGGAACGCGGCCAGAAACTGCGCCAGGGGCTGGACTCTCGTCGCCCATTTCGGGTTGAGCCCGATATACACCCCGATGGGTACCCAGATCAGGCTGGCGATGATCAAAAGCACCGTGACCCGAACCAGGGTCAGGAAGCCGAGATAGAAGACCTTCCAAATTTCGGCGCCGTCTACCTCTCCCCCGACGAACTGGACCAAAAGCCACGCGCCCCCGGCGACGCCAATGGCTAGAAGCGCGTTCCAGGCAATTTCCTGCGCCTTGGGGATCGTGGCCTGCGTTGCGTCACGGAAGCTCGCGCGCTGCTTTCTCCTGGGGAGCAGGTCGGTGAGCCGGATCCACCGGTTGACCAGGAAACGTCCGGCGGCGCGCAGGAGCCTCGCGCGCTGGAACAGGGTCAGCACCCAGGAGCCGCTTCCCTCGCCGCTTTCGGTCGTTTCGAACTTGAACTTGTCGGCCCAGGCCACCATGGGGCGAAAGAGCAGCTGGTCGTAGACGAGGATCACCAGCAGCATGGTCAAAAGCGCCCAGCCGATGGCGGAGAGGCTGCGGTAGTGGATGGCCTGCGCCACGTAGGAGCCTATCCCGGGGAGGGTTACCGAAGTCTTCCCCACCGTGATCGCCTCCGACGCCACCACGAAGAACCATCCCCCCGAGACCGACATCATCATGTTCCAGATCAAGGGGGGCATGGCGAAGGGGGCATCCAGCTTCCAGAAGCGCTGCCAGGGAGAGAGCCCGAAGAGGACCGAGGCCTCGCTCAGGTCGGAGGGGATGGTCTTTAGCGACTGGTAAAAGCTGAAGGCCATGTTCCAGGCCTGGGAGGTGAAGATGGCGAAGATGGCGGCGCACTCCACCCCGAGAAGTTTTCCAGGGAACATGGCGATGAAGCCGGTGACGGTGACCGAGAGAAAGCCGAGGATGGGGACCGACTGGAGTATGTTCAAAAGCGGAACGAGTATCCGCTCGGCGCGGCGGCTCTTCGCCGCGAGCGTTCCGTAGCTGAAGGTGAAAAGGAGCGAAAACGCCAGTGCCGCCGCCATGCGCAAGACGGTGCGCAGCGCGTACTCGGGGAGGTTAACGGGGTCGAGCGAAAGGGGGATCTGCTCACCCGGCATATAGGGTATCCCCATCTCGCGGCTGCCCCAGGCAAAGAGCGTGACGAGCCCCATGACCATGAGAAAGGCGGCCAGGTCCCAAAAGTTGGGAGCGGCTCTTCCTGTTGTTTTACTGAACGGTGTCGACCGGTTGGCCATCCTGCTTCCTCCGTGCTGCCGGATACTCTACCCCTTTTGCGTAAAGGCGCAGCTATCCGGACGCGGGTCGTCCTGGCCTCATGCCGGAGCACGCGCGGACAGACCCCTACTGCCGATGCGCTCAAGCATCGCACAGTGAGAATGATTAATTGACGGAAGTCGGGAAACAGGTCCCTGGACTCCTCGCTTCGGCTGTTCCCCGCGGCGCGGCAGGAGAACCGGAAGCAGGCCCAGGTTAGGGGGGAAGCTTCGGAAAGGCTACTGCCGGAACTGCGGGATGAGTAAGTGATAGTCGCTACTATGACTGTCCAATGTGAAAAACCACCACCTTTTTTGTCGTGATATGAAAAAGCAAAAGGCCATGGGGGACCATGGCCTTATTTCTGGCGCGGATTCCCCTCTCGTAGGTTTTCGGCAGTGCGCAACGTAGGTCCCGGGGGACCAGCTACCTTGGGTCAAGCCTTAAGCCGGCAAGACCTGGTCTACCCGTTGGCGTCTTTCGACGTTTCCGGGCAGTAGCCTGTGTTTGAGCAAACGCCTCATCGTAACGAGGAACCCGTCCTGTTTATACCGACCCTCGCGGAATGTCAACTAAAGGATTTTTATCAGTATCGCGGTGGCGCCGAGGATGAGCAGCCGGTGCCGGAGCAGCGCCGCCGGCGGGAGCCCGTCCAGGCGCTGCAGCCGGGCCAGCACCACCCAGGAAAAGAGCGCCGCCAAAAGGATAATCGGGTAGATGAGCAGGCGCAGCGTCCCAAGTTCCGGGGTGAGCGCCGTGGCATCGAGGAAATTTTCCGCTCCCAGGGCCGAAACGGCGAGCGGGACCAGCCTGGCGCCCCCCTCCACCAGCGGACGGAAGAAGATCAGGAATAGACCCGCGGCGGCGAGAGGGAGGTAGGCGAGCCCGCTGCTGGTGAAGACGGAACGCCAGCGGGCGCCGCGCACAGCCACCGAAGCGATGAGGGCAAGGAAGGTGAACCCGGCGACGAGGCAAAGCGCCAGCAGGTAGTCCTCCAGGGTCCAGAGGGTGCGCGGGAAGAGTTCCGGTTGCCGCCCGGCCAAAAGCGGGGTCCCCTTGGCGGCGATCACCGCGCCCAGCAGGGTGACGCTGAAAAACGCCTCCCTGAAGCCGCGCCGGGCCTTGTTGAACACGCCGCAGGTCGGGTTCCTCAGGTCGAGCTGCATCGAGTGGTGCGGACAGTTGCGGACGCAGTTGAGACAGAGGACGCAGTGGTCGGAGCTGTCGACGCCGGAGGGGTGCAGCCCCATGGGGCAGGCCTTCTCCTTGATGCAGTCGTCCACCCGGCACCTGCTCAGGCAGACGTTGTGGTTGCTGTGCATCTCCAGCGGCGAGATGCGCGATACGAGGCTCACGATGCGCCCCAGCGGGCAGAGGAACTTGCACCAGCCGCGACGGCCGATCACCAGGTCGGCGCTCACCGTCGCCGTCAGCATGCCGCTCAGCAACAGCCCCGTGGCCGCTGCGTGGGAGAACATCCCGGTCGCCTGCTCCATCAGGAGGATCAGCACCAGTGCGGCGAAACTGAGCGACGGCCCGAAACTGCGCAGCCACGGTGCCGGGTCGCGCACCACACGGCTGGTGACCCCAAGCCGTTCGCCGATCGCTTCCATCGGACAGAAGCTGCACCAGCCGCGGGCGAAGAGGAAAGCGGTGAGTATCAGCGCGGGCCATCCCAGGGTCCAGGCCGCAAGGTTCGCCGCGTTGTCCGAAGCGGGGCCGAGCAGGGTGTACAGGGTGATCAGCAGGAACGCCGGTACGGTCAGCCAGCGCAGCACCTTCGGGAAACGCGGGTTCCAGGCGAGCCGCTCCAGGGAGGGAAGCGTCAAGAGGTTGAAGCGGCCGTCCTCGAAGGGGTGCCCCTGGAGGGAGATGTGCTCGGGCTGAATCTCCGTGTCGCTGCAGACCACCACGGCGCGGCTCACGACCTGGTACAGTTCGGTGGCGTTGAGGGGCCAGTCGTGGTCTACCAGGCGGTTCAGGGCGTCTTGGGAGAGCCGGCGCACGTTGCGGTTGTGCTTGGCGTTGAGAGAGGCGAGGAGGCTCTTCGCGATGACGGGGATGTCCTTCTTGCGCTCGCGCAGCGGGGCTAACTCCACGGTTTCGCCGCAGAGCTTTCGGTACAGCTCTCCGTTGAACTTGCCGCTGTCGATCAGGGGCTCCAGGGCCTTGCCGCTGGTGGCTATGATCCTCACCCGGGCGCTGCGTAGTTTGGTCTCGCCCCTTCTGGTGAAGTGCCCGGTGTCGAGGAAATCGACCAGCTCCTCCTGCACCGCAAGGGCCAGGCAGTCGACGTTGCGCAGGATCATGTCGCCCCCTGCGGCAAGCTCGATCATCCCCCTTCTCACCCGCCGCGCATAGACCGCCCCCTGCGAAGCATGGCCGAAAAGCGCCGCCTCCTGGGCGAGACCTAGCAGCACACCCCTTTGGGAGGCGCCCTCGGCTGGCTCGTTTTCCTCTTCCAGTACCGGCGGGGGGGAGGCGCAGTCCAGGAAAAGGACGGGGCGGTCGGCTTCGCTGTGGAAGTGGATCAGCCGGGCGGCGAGATCCTTCCAGGTGCCGGGCTCGCCCAGGATGAGGACGTGGCTGCGGGTGCCGCCCAGCTGCTGCAGGCGTTGGTTTAAAAGGCGCACCCAGTGCGAGGCGCCGGGGAACTGGCCGAACTCGGGAAGCAACTGCCAGCCGATGATGTTGGTGATCACCTCGCGGTGTTCGCTTTCCTCGCGCTGGTGGCGGTGCGCCCAGCTACCCAGCTGCGCCGCGAAGATCCGGCTCAGGTTGGCGTAGAGCGCGGGGATTTGGTCCAGAAGCTCTTCGAAATCCTCCCGGGAGAGCCGTGCCGCCTGGACCTCGGTGATCGCCCTCACGTCGGCGGAGCGCTTCTCGTCGGTCAGGATGGCGCGCTCCCCGATGACGTTGCCGATGCCGAGTTCGGTGAGGGTCAGCACCTGCCCCCCTTCGTCCAGGAGTTCCACCCTGATCCTTCCGGCGAGGATGACGTAGAGTTCCAGCGCCGGCTCGTTCCTGGAAAGGATGATCTGACCCGGCGCGAACTCGCGCAGCTGCAGGTGTCGGGCGATGCGGTCCAGCTGCTCCCGGTTGAGTGTGCTGAAAAGGCGGATGCCGGAAATGGTTTCAGAGCTTATTGCCGCCACATGTTCTCCTAAGATTGAAAGGGAAGCAGATGGTAGCGCAAAAGCCGCTGTAGCTTCAAATGTGTATACCGGGTGTATACCGTGCAGGGGGGGGAGGGGGGCAAAGAAGGGGGGGCAGGTTCAGCGCTATCCGTCCCCCCTCCCCCGGCGGGAGGGGGTTAGGGGGTGGGGGTAGGTGCCACCTTTCGAGCTGCTGGCGAGTTCACCCACCCCCCTGCCCCCTCCCGTTGTATGGACCGGGGTCAAGGTTTACAGTTGTTCGGGGACATGGTTTACACTTTTTGTTCTTTGAGATCGACTTCTGCGATTTTCTGGCTGCAGAAATAAACGCCATATTCGCCATCGCGTATGGTTGGCCGAAATGCCACCGGCTGCCCCCTGAGCGCCTTCGCGAGGCGCACACATCGGCCTTTGAATGACACCTTACCCTCGGCCTGGACCTTTCGGATCTCGTCGTCTGGGGCGTACTGAATCTCGGGCAGTATTTCTGAGTAAGTCCGCCGGCTAGGCTTATAACGCGTCATCGGAGTTTCCATACCTAGTGATTCGTGTGGGCGCTCCAAGTTGTAGCAATGCCTGAAGGTGTCGAATCTAAGCTGGCAGTCAGCTAGGTCTTCGAAGACTCTTCCAGCGATTGCTTCTGCAACCAGAGTTCTGTGAAACCGCTCGTCCTTACCCTGTGTTTGAGGATGATAGGGGCGAGAGTGGCTGACCCGTATCTCGTTTCTGATAAGCCAGACCGTTAATGGCGTAAGGTCGTTGTATTGATCGTTACCCCATGGGCTGCCATTGTCCATGGTCATTCGATATGGCAATCCATATTGCCTGAATGCCTCAATCAAAGCAGCTTTAACCGTTTCTGTTCGCTCATTGGCACAGGCTACAAGCACCACACTAAACCGGGAATGGTCATCCAGAACAGTCAACGGATGACAGCGACCATGATGCTTCATCGGAATACTGCCCTTGAAATCCATCTGCCATAGGTCGTTTGGGTATGGGTGCTCGAACCGTTGGAAAGCAGTATGTTTATCTGACTCAGCTGGATCAATGCAGCCGTTGCGGCGCAAGATTGCTGTTATGGTCGAAGGTACAGGCACCCCCTGATGCCCAAGTTTTTCAAGACGCTTACGTAGCTTACGTGCTCCCCAAGCCTGATGTTCTTCGCGAAGCTTGAGAATAGCATCTTCGGTCGCAGTGACCGTCTTATGTGGACAGGTCAGTGGCTTGCGAGATAAGTCAATTAGGCCTTCGACGCCGGTTTCAAGGAACCTGCTAATCCATTTGTAGCCGGTCGGACGGCTGATGTTAAAGCGTTTGCAAAGGAAGGCTATGTTGCTGCCTTCCTGCAACGCCAAATGAACGAACTCGAATCTCAGGGTCATAGTATCCACCGGTCGCCAAGGCATGGTCTCCCTCCTCCGAGGAAAGGTCATTCTTGGCAAAAGTGTTAACTATGTCCCCGAACATTTGTAAACCATGTCCCCAGTCTATACACCCGTCAAGGGAGGGGGAGAGCTGGAACGACGCTGGGGCAGGTTACCAGCTGCGGCGCAGCGCCAGGTAGATGCGCCGAGCTTTCTTGAGCGCGCCGAGCGCGCCGTTGTCCGAGCCGTAGGGGAGGTCTCCCCCGGTCGTGATCTTCCAGGTGTCGGTCATGTTGTAGCCGACCTCACCTTTTGCCATTCCGTCCATGTGCTCCAGCCCGGTTGTCGATACCACCTTCCAGTCTCCCCAAGGTTCGGTCTGGTTCCAGGCGGCGATGAGGGCGGGGAGGAGCGCCCGGTCGAAGAGGAGCGTCTGGTTCACCGGGGGCTCGATGGCGTTCGCGGCGAGCGTCACCAGGAGCTTGCCGTCGCCGAATCCCCTCTCTACGCTCGCCGTTCCGATGACGGCGTCGCCCAACTCGGGGTCTTTCGACAGGAGCCCGGCGAGTTCGGCCCTCAGCACGTAGAGGCCGGCCACCCGGGAGAGCTCTACCCCCACACCCTGCTCGCGGGCATAGCGGCGCTCGACGGAAACTATCGGGGCGGGGCCGGTCTGCAGCGCCGGGTCGAGGGAGAACTGAAGGAGCGGCGCCGGGCGCACCCCCGTCCTCATCCAGAGTCCCAGGTCCCAGTCCCCCCTCGTGGCCAATAGGCGCAGCGCAATGAAACCCGGCACCGGCGGGTCGTCTTCCCGCTCGCGCAGCACCGTTTGCTGCGGCAAGGCGCCGGCGGCGATGGGGGCGTAGCGGCTCCCGAGCGGCGGAAGGCGCCAAGGGGTGGTGACCGGCGCCAGCACAGCCTGATAGCGGAAGGACTCCTCTTGACCGCTCACCCTGAGCGCCCAAAGCGGCAGCTTCTCGTCGGTGAAGGGGTCGGTCAGGTCGCGCGGAAGGAAGGCGTCGGCAGGGGAGTAGCCGTCGGTCTGCCCCCACCCCAGCTGGAAGCGGCCGAATTCGACGTCGTGCGAAGGGGCGAGGGGGAGGCGCACCCAGAGATCGCGCAGTGACAGCGGCGAGCGTCTGAGCCTGCGGTCTGCCGGGTCGAAGGAGAGTTGGTCTTGCGGCGAGGTGAGCCACTCGGCTCTAAGCGAGGCGGTCAACTGCGCCTCGCCAGGCCTGTGCTCCCACTTGGAGAAGAGGGTCCCGGAGCCTGCTCCGTACGGTTCCCCGTCGTAGCGCTCGCTGTAGGCAAATCCCTTCAGTTCGGCATAGCCGGAGAAGTCGTTTGCCTCCGCCGTGCAGGGCAAAAGCAGCAGGGATATCAGGAAAAGGAGGGGCAGGATCAATCGCCCCCCTCGCGGGTCAGGTTCTGCAGCGTGAAGCGGCTGGCCGGGTGCGGGCGGTTGAAGGTGATCTGCTTCAGGTTGACCGTGGTTTTGCTCCCTTTTTTCAGGTCGGTCATCTCCATCCGTCCCGCCACCCAGTGTCCCTCCACATTCTTCAAGTCGGAGAGGATCATCCGTTTCGCCGGCTCCTTTTCGCCCTTTCGGATCAGGTCCTCGCGGACCAGGTAGAGGATGTCCTTTCTGAGGTAGAGGACGATCTTCTGGTACACCGACTTGGTCCCCTTGTCGTTGGGGATGGCTGCGATGACGTAGCAGGGGACCCCTTCTGCCGTCTCCTCGCCGATGAGCGAAACCTTGTACTTTTCGTGGTCGAACTCCTCCATGTCCTCGTAGTTGAAATCGGTGCCGACGAAGGAGGCGTCGCGGTCCTGCGGCGCGATGCGGCGTTCGCGCTTCATGGAGGGGAGGTAGAGCCACTGGTCCGGGTTGTCGGAGCCGGGGCGGGAAAGGGAGAGGAAGCCGACCCCCTTCACCTCGGGGGGGTCGGTGAAGCGGATCAGGTTCTTGGCGTCGCCGGCGTACCCTTCCCGGTAGCTGCGCCACCCCTTCTTGCGGACCTTCCCTTCCTTGTTCACCACGGTCAGGTCGCCTGCGTACTGCTGGGTCTTGGTGCGGTGCCTGTTTTCGGAATCCTTGAGGAGGGTGCGGGCGTCGGGTGCGGCGAGCGCCGTCCCGGCGCAGAGCGAAAAGAAGAAAAGGGCGGCGGCCGCGGCCGCTAGTGGTCTGGCGAATCGTGCAATCATCTGCTGCTCCTCCGTGTGGAATGGTTAGTGGAGAAAAATGCGAAGAGGCATCGCACGCGGATGACGCGGATTAAAAACGATTACCGCGGATCAGACAAAAACCTCTGTTCTTTACGGTCGATCCGATTTTATCCGCGTTATCCGTTAAATCCGTGTGCTATGCCGTTGGTCTATTCATACTCTATCGCCTCGGTCACCTTGACCTTCGCTGCCTGCCGGGCCGGGACCCAGGCGGCGAGCGCCGACACCAGCGGCAGGGCGATGAGAAGCTGCACCAGGACGTCCCACGGGTAGTTGTGAGGCATGCTCCAGCCGGTGAAGGCAACGGCTACCGGCCCCTCCATGAAGGAAGCGAACAGATTGCCGGCGGGAAGAGCCAGTAACAACCCCGCCAGGGCCAGCACCAACGCCTCGATGACGATGCTGCGGGCGATCTGGGACGGGACGGCGCCCAAGGCCTTCAGTATCCCGATGTCCCGGGTCCTCTCCGCAACGGAGATGAGGAGCGAGGTCACGATACCTAAAAATGCTACGCCGAGGGCGAGGAAGACGGTGATGCGCATGACGGCGTAGAAGGCGTCGATGGCCTTGCCGATCTCTGCCTTGAACTCGGCGCGGGTCGACACGAGCGCGGGGTACCTCCCAGCGAGCTTGGCCCGGATCTCCTCCCGGACCGCCTTGGGATCCACCCCGGGATGCACCGAGACGTCGTAGATGTCCACGCGGTCGTCGTTCCAGTGCTTGAGGAACACGGGGCGGTCGAGCAATATCGATCCCTGGTCGCAACTGTAGTCGCGCAGCACGGCGGAGATGGGAAACTTCACCAATCCACCCGGCGTCATCAGCTCTACCTGGTCACCTACGCCGAGATGGAAGTTCCGGTAGAAGTTTTCGGATACGGCGCACATCCCTTTCGGGGCCCCCTCGCGCATGGCGCGCGCGTCCCCCTGCGCGAACTCGTACTTGGTGCGGTCCAGGAGCTGACCTATCTCCACCGAGTTGATCAGGATCCGCTTCCCGGAAAACTGCGGCCGGATGGCGCGTATGCTCTCGACGGCGCGCACGCCGGGGAGCTGCGCCAGTTCCTCCCGCAGCGCGCCGGGATAGAGGAAGTCGCCGCGGGTGAAGTTGGCGGAGGCCCTGACGAAGAGGTCGCAGGTGAGGACGTCGTCCATCCAGCGCACGATGGTCCCTTTGGTCGATCCCAGGTACCCCCCCAATCCCAGGACGAAGGTGAGCGAGAGCGTCATGGCCATGATGGTGCCGGCGCTCCTGCGCGGGTTCGCCATGAGTGCGTCCGAGGAGAGCGGGCCGGCGGAGGGAAAGAACCGCGAGAGTAGCGGCGCCGCCGCGACCAGGAGGGTCCGGGAGAGTGGACCGAGGAGCAGTATCAGCCCGGTACCACCCAGGAGGAGCACTGCGAGCAGCATCTGGTTCCCCGAAAGTCCGGAGAAAAGGGCGAAGTAGACAGCCGCCGCGAGAAGCGCTGCCGCGCCAGCCAAGCGCGGCGCCACCCGGCGCTCGACGCGTGCCTGGAAGACCCCCTTGGCGAAGGCCTCCGTCGGGGGGATGCGCGAGGCGGCCAGGGCCGGCCCCCATGCCCCGGCGAGCGAGGCGCCGACCCCGAGCAGGATCGACTGCAGCGCGATTGCGGGGGTGAGATGGACGATGCCGGAGCCGCTGATGCCGTAAACCGCCTCGGTGCTCTGGCCCATGCTCACCAGGAGCCCCTGCGAGAAGGCGGTGCCGGCTAAGCAGCCGAGCACCCCGCCCATGATGCCGAGGATGAGTGCCTCGGCGAGAAAGAGGACCTGGACCTGGCGCGGCGTGGCCCCGAGCGCCCTGAGCGTCCCGATGTCCCGGCGGCGGCGGTTCACCGCCACGTTGAAGGCGTTGAAGATGAGGAAGACGCCGATGGCGAGGGCGAAGGCGCTGGAGACGTTGAAGCCGGCGGTGAAGTTCGCCACCAGGCGCTCCATCTGCTCGCCGCGGCGCGCCGGGGTCTCCACCTGGTAGGCGGGGCCGAGCGCCTTTTGCAGCGTCGCGGTCCCCTGCGCCACGGTCACCCCGTCCTGGAGCCGCACGTCGATCCGGTCAAAGCGTCTCCCCCTTCCGAAGAGGTCCTGCGCGGCATAGACGTCGACTACCATCAGGTTGCCACCGAAGGCCTCGGCGAACCCCTTGGGGCTCATCACCCCCCGCGCCGTGACCTGCTTGTATCCGGTCGGGAGCTTCAGCGAGAGCGCCTTCCCCGTGGAGAGCCCGGCCCTCCGGGCGAAGTCGCGGGTGAAGAGGGCCGAGTCCGGTTGCGCCAGGAAGAGGAGCGGGTCGTCCAGGTCGGCGTCGTCCCCCTCGAAGCCGTAGTCGCGCATCTCGCGGTCGCCAAGAAGGTCGATCCCCACCACCATCAGGCTTCCCAGCTCGGCCTTTTCCGGGACCACGATCTGCTCGATGACAGGCGAGGTGGCCCTGATCCCGGGGAGCGATCTCAGTTTTTCCTGGATCTCCTCGGGGACCCCTCCGTCCATGGTCACCTGCAGGTGCGCCTTGCCGGCGACGCGGTCCACGGTGGAGCCTATTCCTTTAACCAGGGCGTCCTGCGCGGTCTTGATGGAGCTGAAGGTGGTTACGCCGACCACGACGCCCAGGAGGGTCAGGATGGTCTTCCCCAGGTGGCGGCGCGCGTAGGAGAGGGAGAGGGTGCGGAGCAGGAACCTCATCTCCCACCTCCGATGACGACGCCGTCGTCCTCCACCCTCCCGTCGCGCAGCCTGATCAACCGGTCGCAGACGGAGGCGGCGTCGTGGTCATGGGTGACCATGACGATGGTGGTGTTCCTGTTGGCGTGGATGGAGCGGAGCAAAGCGAGGATCTCCCTGCCGCGCGCGCTGTCGAGGTTCCCGGTGGGCTCGTCCGCGAGGAGCAGGGGGGCGTCGGTCGCCAAGGCGCGGGCGATGGCGACGCGCTGCCTCTCGCCGCCGGAGAGTTCGTCCGGGAGATGGTCCCCGCGTTTTTCCAGCCCCACTTCGGCGAGGACCCGCTCCACCTGCAGGGCCGCCTTCTTCGCGGATACGCCGGCCAGCTGCAGCGGGAGCGCCACGTTCTGCCGCACCCTGAGCGTCGGCATCAGGTGGTAGGCCTGGAAGATGTAGGAGACGCTGTTGCGGCGAAAGAGCGAGCGGGCTTTCTCGCTTTCCCGGGCCAGATCCTTCCCGGCGACCAGGAGCTGCCCCGAGGTCGGGACGTCGAGCCCCCCCATCAGGTTCAAGAGGGTTGATTTCCCCGAGCCGGAGGGGCCCATGATGGCCACCATCTCGCCGGGGGCGATGGAAAGGGTGATACCGGCAAGTGCGGTCACCGTGGATTTCCCGTCGTACGATTTGACCACATCACGAAGCTGCAGCATGTGCTACCTCCTGTGTAAGGATCTTGCGTTCCCAAGTTGGAGCTTGGGAACGAGAAAAATGGGAGAACGAGAAAAGGGGCCCCCTCCCCTTGCGGGAGGGGGTTAGGGGGTGGGGGTAGGTGCCATCATTCGCGACGCTGCCGGCTTCACCCACATCCCTCACCCCTGCCCCTCTCCCAGAGGGCGAGGGGATGGACTTCCGCTTCCCCCCGTGTTCGCGGACAGGGAGGGGGCGCGCGATTACTACCTCGGTGCCGACTCCTGCCGGTAGATCTCCTTGAAATGGCAGCGCCCCTTGAGCCGATAGACTACGGCGCGGGCGCCCAGGACGAAGCGCGTGGTCCAGATGTGCAATGGCATGCCGCGCAGGTACCCCTTCTTGGTGGCTTGCCGCATGGCCTCCATCCCCCGAAGGAAGAAGTCCCTGTCGCCGAAGTCGAAGAGCCCCTCGGAAAGCCAGGGCTCCAACTGCCAACTTATCACCCGCCCCACCAGTTCCACCCGCTCCGCCCCCATCTCCTGCGCCGACTCGTAGAGCGATGCTTCCACGATGATGCGTTCCATCTCCTTCTCGTCCTGCCGGAACGCTGCCGCTTCGGCCTCGCACTGCATCCGCCATTCTTCGTCGGTGTACATGCGGGCGCAGCCGAAGTCGATCACCCCCAGCCTGCCGTCCGGCATGAAAATGTAGTTGCCCGGATTGGGATCGGCCATGATGCAGTGTGTCCGGTACAAAAGACGGATGGTGGCCATGGTCATCAGGTGGGTGAAGCGATCTCGCAGTTCCTGCGACGGGTCGGAAGCGAGAAATTCGTCTATGTGTACCCCTTGCAGATATTCGGTGGTCAAGACCCGGAGGCTGGAGCACTCGGTATATACCCTCGGAACCACGATCCCGTCCCCCGGCTCAAAATGGCTGCGCACCGCCTGGGCCAACTCGGCCTCCTTCAGGTAGTCGGTTTCTGCCAGAAGCACGCTCTCGACCTCGGCCAGCTTGTCGAGGAGGTTCGGCCAATCGTCCCCCATGCGCATCGGCTGCAGCAGCAGGCGGAGGTTCTTGAGATCTGCCTGGATGGTACGGGCGATCCCGGGATACTGGATCTTCACCGCCACCTGCTCTCCCGTATGGAGCCGGGCGCGGTGCACCTGCCCCAGGGATGCGGCGGCGAAGGCCTTCTTCTCGAAGCTGGCGAACATCTCTTCGGGTTCCCGGCCGAATTCGTCGAAAAACACCTCGCGTACCATGGCGTAGTGCATCGGCGGGGCCTCGAAGCTGAGCGAGGAGAGCAGGCGGGCGTACTGCTCGGGAACCATCTCGGGGAGCGTCAGCATCTGCCCAACCTTCATGACCGCGCCGCGCAGGTACCCCATGGTGCCGAACAGCTCCAGCGCCGCCTTGAGGTGGGTCTCGTTCTTGGTCCGCTCCTTCTCGTCGGGATCGACCAAGCGGCTCCTGAGCCACCAGGCGACGTAGGCGCCGGCGACCTTCGCCTGCATGGATCCCAGGATCCAGAGGCGGGAAAGCGAGCTCGTCGGGGGCCTGTTGCTGCAGGCGGTCTCGACCAGCTCGGCAAGCCTCTGGCGAGCGGCGGCGTCTTCGTCTCGCGGCAGGAGCTGCATAAGGCGCTCGCGGCTGGCGGGTGCCACTGCGACGTTACAGGACATGCTCACCTCCATCTACCCCGGCGCTGCCGGAGATAATATGCACAAAAGTACGGACCGAGTAGTCGACCAGCGCCTGGCTGGCTTCCTGGTTCGGTGACGGGTCGCTGGTCCAGAAGGCAAGCACACCCAGGTAGAGCGACCAATAAATGGTCGTGGCGACGTAATCCGGTGCGGAGCTGAACCCGTGCCTGGCCAGGATCTGCTGCATGAAGTCGAGGTGCCGCTGACGCGCCGCCTCTCCCACGGGGCAAACGTTCTTGCGCGGGAACGGGCTTAGCGAGCGCTCCAGCACGGGGCCGAGGAAAGGGCGCAGGGGGCGCAGCCTGCGAAGCCCCGAGGCGATGAAGCCGAAGAGATCCTCGACAAGCTCGCCGCAGGTGCGACCCCGGAATTCCGCCTCCCCTTCGGCGAGCGCGTCGGAGACCATGGTCATCGCCATCGTCTCCTTGCTGGGGAAGTAATTGAACATGGTTCCTGCGGCGACCCCTGCGGCAAGCGCGATGTCGCGGGTGGTGGTCTGGTCGAAGCCGCGGGCGCAAAAGAGTTCGGATGCCTTCTCCAGGATCCGTGCCCGGCACTGCTGTTTTGCCTGCTCGGTGATACGCATTGAAGCTCCATCCGTAAAATGTGAACGCGCTCACTATAGCAGAAGCTAATTTTTCGTCAACGATAAAATGAGCATGATCATAAAAAATGCCGAGCGAGCAGCGAAAGTGGTATGCGGGGGGCTCAGAAAGTTCTTGACTTTAGTTCGTGGCCGAACTATACATGAGGCATGAGTACTCCAGCCCCACGGAACGTCATCGATCAAATTGCCAAGATACGTGAGGCGGCTAATCTGCTGATTGAAAGAGAGCTCCAGCGGCGTGGCATCACGGGTATTGTGCCGGCCCATGGTTTGGTGTTCTCATTCCTTTTTCGCCAAAACGAGGCAATTCCTATTAAAGCCCTGGTTCAGCAGTCCGGTAGAGTGAAATCAACAGTGACGGGGATGATAAATACTCTCGAAAAGCATGGATACATCTACAAGCAGAATTGCTCCGACGATGCGCGCTCTACGCTTATCGGTCTTACCGAAAGAGGCAACGCGATCCGGCGTGATTTTGAAGAGATCTCGGTTATTTTGGAAAAGCAGGTGTATGGAGAGATGTTGCAGGATGACCGCGAGTGTCTTATGAAACTCTTGTCCGTAATCGAAAACAATCTGAAGGCGTGATTTTTTTTACCAATTTGGTTCGGCCGCGAACTTTTTTCGAGCGTAAGTGTCCGCCATCGAGGCGCCACTTCAATAACTGTGTAGCCATGCGGTTTACACAATTACAAAGGAGAATGATAATGGAAAAAACAGGTAAAAATTACAAAACAGTGTCCCTTGGCAATATCAAGGAGCTTGGACGCGTGGTCCTGAACGAACAGCTCTCCCTAACTGGATCCGAAATCTCAATCAATGAACTGCCGGCAGGAGTGAGCGTACCGTTTGTTCATGCACACAAGCGCAACGAAGAGGTCTATGTCATTCTAAGCGGTAAAGGTAGGTTTTATATAGACGGCGAGGAATTCGCGATTGAAACCGGGGATGTGGTTCGCATTGATCCTGCTGGAGAGCGCTGCATCGCGGCCGACCCGGAAACCTCCATCCGGTTTATCTGCATTCAGACTGAGGCGAATAGCCTTGTGCAGTTTACTCAGAACGATGGCATTCCTGTTGAGGGTAAGCCTTCCTGGCTGAACTAGAAAGTTGAGCAAATGAGGAGTCTATTTCATGCGAAACAAAACCTTCTTAGCCATTTGCGCCATATCTTTCATCTTGTCCGTTAGCGACGCCATAGCAGCGCCGGCCCTGGCCGTTCTCGGCAGGGACTATGAGTTCCCCAATAAGATCAGTGGGCTACCCGCGAAACTCTCCGACTTCAAAGATCTGGAAATCAAATTTTTCAATACGAGCGATGGGGTGAGGCTTAGCTATTGGGAAGCCGGTAAAGGCAAGCCCCTCATCTTCGTTCCGGCGTGGTCCGCAAATGGCGCAGAATATGTAAATGTGCTGTTTTTGCTCAGCAAACAGTACCACGTCTACGTTCTCGATCCGCGCAATCAAGGGCTTTCTCAGAATATTGATTCGGGTATGAGAATCAGCAGACTATCAATGGATCTAAAGGAATTCACCGATCACATCGGGGTGAAGTCTGCCGACTACTGTGGATGGTCGATGGGAGCCTCAGTCCTGTGGAGCTACATCGATCTGTTCGGTATAAATGGTGTCCGCAAGGTGATTTTCGTGGACGAACCGCCGTCTATTCTCACACGGCCAGGCTGGACGGAACAAGAACGCCTGAATGCGGCCGCAATGGCTGATTCTCCGCAGCAAGTACTAAACGCCCTCACTTCCGGCGCACCCCATCCTCTTGTCGAACGTTTTAATGCGATGGACTCGCCTTATTACGAAAACTCCAAGAGCTTTGCCCGGCTCTTTATCAAGAGCGATATGAAATACATGAGCCTTATCATGTATGACCATGCCAGCAATGACTGGCGCGATGTAATAAGCAAGAAGATCAAAGTGCCAACGGCAATTTTCACCGGCGAATACAGCAGCTATAACCTGCCCAGCCAGCGCTGGATGGCTTCGGTCATCCCCAACGCTCGGTTGTACGTCTACACAAAGGAAGAACAAGGGGATCACTTCCTCATGTTCAAGAACCCGTTCAAATTCACGCAGGACCTGCGTGAATTTCTGGAACGCTGATCCGAAGATAGTCATTCGTCGCCTGAGCACACTAGCAGGCAGGCAAACCAACCACATTTCCCGATTCAAGGAGGACGTCATGCCCGTTGTACGTGTTACCTGGTTTGAAGGTAAAGACACCCAAACCAAAAAGGCAGTTGCAGCTGAGATCACTGAAAGCATCGTCAGGAATACCGGTACAGATCCGAAGTACATCTACGTCATCTTCGAAGACGTGGCGCCATCTGACTGGGCTGGGGAAGGGAAGTTGTTCAGCGAATGAATCGGGAGGTATCATAGGGCCTTCCGTGTTCACCCGTACAAGTAACTAAACGAACCAGCACTGAGTGAACCGAATATAATGGCCCCGGCGTTGCCTGCTTCCGCCCCTATGCTATCCTTTTTAAAGGCTAGTTTTGACAGACGACGAATAAGCCTATGACAGTAAAGATGGGAAAGAACTCAAGTACACGACGGTGGCCGAGATCAAACAGGCGGGGTACGTGCTGCAAGACGACAAAATCGCCTGCCTTTCCTGTCATAACTTGACCCGGCCCATTCCGCGCCTGATAAGGAACGGCGACCAGTTGTGCTACATCCGCCATAAGCACCTGAGGCCGGGGGTGTGACGAAGCGAACCGTTTGACTTTAAATTTCGGAGGTGATAAGAAAATCACCTTGCTCCTGCCGTCCCTTTCCCCTTAGACCAGCGCTGCCTCCGGGATACCGACTGATGCTCCGTAGCCTGCTTGCTTACATGCGTGCCCTCCGGTTTAAAAAGATCATGTTCGTGGGCGCTGTGACCGCTTTGGCGGGGGTGATCGCCATCGTTCTTCTGGTGGTCTTTCTGCCGACCCTCCTTTCCACCTCGCAGGCCCAGTCCCTGCTGAGGCTGCAGCTTTCCAAGTCACTGAAAAAACCTGTCTCCTGGTCCAATCTCACCCTGTCGTGGTCGCAAGGCCTCACCCTTTCCGGGCTGACTGTTGGCGACGGGCCTCCGCCTCTTCTGAACGCGAACCTGGCGGAGCTGCGCGTAAAGCCGGGGCTGGAGTGGGATGACTCCGGGCGCTATACGGTCTCCCTCGACGTGAAGCTGAGGAAGCTGGAAGCGAGCCTTGCTCCGGGGCCGAAGCAACCTCCCCCCGAGAAGCCGGCCAAGGACCCTCTGACGCAGGTGGCCGAGGCGGTGCAGAAGTTCCAGGGGATGGAGTGGCCCCTTCCGGTGGATGTCCGCCTTGCCGTCGACGCCGCTCCCATGACCGTCAGCTACCTCGATCCGGCGTCGGGGCGGCAGACGGTGCTGCGCGAGGTCTCCTTCGCCCTTGCCGCACCTTCTTTGGCGCGGCTCCCCATCGACACCTCGCTTGAGGGGAGCGTCGCGCTGCCTGACGCGAAACCCCAGCGGGTGCATTTCAAGGCGAGGCTTTCGGACCTGGTGACGGCCAAGGATAAGATCAAGCCGGCTGCGGCGCTCCTGTCGGTGCAGGCGGGTTTCCCGGGGGTGACGCTCGATGCCGGCGGCGGGGTGAACCGCCCGGGAGGCCTCAAGGCGAAGCTGCGGGTGAACCTGCCGGAGCTGGCGCCGCTGGCGACGGCCATGGCGCACCGGGAACTGCCCACGCTGGACGGCAAGCTGGCGCTCGACTTGGGCGCGGAGTTGGATCGAAACGCCGACCTCATGGTCCTCCTGGACTTGGCCTGCGACCGGCTTTCGGTGGGCAAAATACCCGGGAAGAAGGGGACGGCGGGGCCGCTCGATCTCAAGCTGCACCAAAAGCTCGTGAGCGACCACAAGCGTCAGCGGGTCACCTTCAGCGACGGCGCCCTGGAAAGCCCCGGGCTTTTGTCGGCGGCCTGGAGCGCGGTGGTCGACCGCCCGACGGAGCGCTCCCGCTCGGTGGCGGCAGATCTGGGGCCGCTCAGGCTGGACCTGGCTGCGGCAAGGCGTCTGGCCGCGCCTTTTCTGCCGGCGAACCTTCCGGTGCAGGTGCTGACCGGGACGGCTTCGGTGGCGAAACTCGCGGCGCGGTTCAAGGGACCCGACAATGACGGCGAATTGACTCTGGAAAAGGCGGGGGTCGATCTGCCGCAACTTGGCTTGCGCCTGGCGAACGGGTCGCTGCAGGGGGAGGGGCTTTCGCTCGTCCTGGAACGGGCGGCGGTTCCGCTCAAGAAGCTCGCCCCGCTCTCCTTAGCCGCGGATCTCCGCTTGGGCGCGAAGAAGGTCGAGCTGTCCGGAAAGAAGAAGGTATTGCTCCAGGGGGGGGAAGGCGCGCTGGCACTGGCGCTCACCGAGCTGGACCTGAAGCATAAGCGTGCGAGGGCCTTGATCGGGCAGTCGTTGGAGTTCGCGCTGGTGCAGGTCGGCCCCGAGCTTGCGGTGGAGGGGCTGCGCGAGGAGCTGCAGCTGGAGGGACGGGCGCTCTCCGGGGGGGAGCTGGAAGCGACGCTCCCGGGACTCAAGCTTTCCGCGACCAAGCTCTCCGCGAACCAGGGGGGGAAGCAGGTGGTCCTGACCCCGCTTTCCGCGACCCTCGTTGCGGAAGGGGTGCACCTCCCGAAGAAGGGGGAGGGGAGCGCCACGGTGAAGCGGGCGCACTTCACCGCAACCGCGGCCGACGCGCTTGCCATCGAGGCGCAGGCGGGGCTCTCGGGCCTGATCAAGCAGGTGGCGGCGACCACCGGAAAGGCGCGCTTCGATCTGAATAAGCTCATGCCGGTAGCGGCTCCTTTTGTTCCGGCGGGGCTCGATGCCAAAGGTTTGGCCGCGGCGACCTGGGACATGGAGGCGCCTCTGCCGGTCGCGACGCTAGCCAAGGAGAAGAACCCGCTCCGGGCGGCGCGCGGCGCCTGCGCCCTGCTCGATAAGGGAAATCTCGCACTGCAACTGGACGGCCTGGACCTCCGTATCCCCGCAGCGAAAACGACCTACAAGGTACAAAACCTGAGCACCACGAAGCCTCTCTCCTTCTCGCTTCCCGCAGCCGGTAAGCCGCTCGCCATCGACGGCGCCTTCAGCTTTGCCGGCATCACCGGGCTTGCCGGCGCGGCCGGGCAGCTCCCGCTGCAGTCGGGCGCGCTCACCCTTGAGGGGGAGCTTTCGCAGTGGAAGGATCTCCGCCTGACCGAGGAGCTGCAGGTTCGCTCGCTGGGGCTGTCGCAGGTTGCGGAGCTGACGGTGGGGGGGATCGACCGGCTCTTGGACGACTCGGCGAAGCTCGATACCCCGACCCTTTTGAAGCGCCTGGACGCCACCATGTTCGCCCATTTGGAAGGGAACTTCCCGCGCGAGGCGAAGCAGGCTCTCGCCGGGCTTAAGCTCTCCGGCAACGTCGCCGCCGGCGCGCGCTTGGACCTCACCGCCGCCCGGGAGCTGAGGATGCGCGGCTACACCAAGTGCCGCGACTTCGGCGTCGCCGACGGCAAAGGGATGTCGGCGCAGGGGATCCGGGCCGACCTCGTCTTCGACCGCAGCTACGCCCTGGCCCAGGGGAAAGGGGGTGAGTGGATCCCGCTCTCGGCGCTCCTGGTGCGTCCCGCCCCGGTGGCGCCCCCCCTCGCCGCGAACTCCGACCTGGCCGCGAGGATCTATCAGGACCTGCGCGGCGAAGCGAGCGGTCCCCGCAAGATCGGCATCAAGAGCGCGTCCTTCAACTCCGGCGCGGTCCCCTTGAGCGCCACCGCCCTGGAGGCGGACCTGCTGCTGGAACCGGATACGCTGGGGCTGTCCTTCTTGCAGGCCGAGGTGGGAGGGGGGACCGTGCGGGCGCGCGGGGTGATCGACCTCTCCCGGGAGGTCCCGGTTCTGTCCACCTACTGCTATTTCTCGCGCCTCGATCCGGCGCTTTTATTCCCCGCTTCGGGGGGCGCGCGTCCCGGCGAGGAATTGACTGGGGAGCTTTCCCTCTCCGCGCCGCTTGCCGCAGAACAGCGGGCGCTCCTGGAGGGGCTGAAGATGAACCTGAACCTGCGGCGCTTCAGCTCGCGGATTCTGGACCGGGCCTTATTCGCCATCGACCCGTACCAGCGCAACGAAAAGGTGGTGGCGCAGAGGAAATCGCTGCAGCTGGCCGACCTGAAGGGGCTCAGGGTGAGCGCCGTGGACGGCGCGCTCGATTGTGAGGGGGAGCTGCTGGTCAAGGGTGTGGGGGTGGATATCCCCAAGCTGGAGCGGCTGCGCCTCTCCGAGCTCCCCATCCGCAAGGAGCTGGAGCGCCTCATCGCAGGTATTGCGTCTTCCAAGGCGCTTTTGGAGCTGGCCCGGGCCGACACGCTGGTGGTTGGGGCGGACGGCGCGTTGTCGCTGAAAAGGAGGAGCAATGAAAGATAAAACCCGTTCAACGTTCAACGTTCAACGTTCCAAAACCGAAACCATCAAAGCCGGTTCAACGTTCAACGTTCAACGTTCCGGCGTCCGGGTCGGAAGTGGGGCAAGCTTGCTGTTGCTGGCGGCGCTCCTTTTCGGGGGGTGCACGCTGGCCAAGGTGGACGTGAACGTGGTGAGCGAGAGGACCTCGCTGGAAAACCAGGTGCTCGGTACCTATAACGCGCTCTCGGAGGACGTGCTCCTTGTCGCCTCGGTGCGCGGCGTATCCCCCACCGGCAAGGTGGACGCACCGCAGAAACACTCGCCGGAACACCAGGAGGCGGCACAGGCGCTGGAGGCGATAGCTTTCCATGCCGACGACGTGGATACCTTCAAGCGGCTGGGGTGGGTCGGGGAGAGCTTGGAGGGGACGCTCGCCCCCTTCGAGCGCGCGCTTCCGGAAAAGGCGCCGGCTGACCTCAAGGCCTTCGCGGCTCGATTCACGGAGGGGGAATTCAAGCAGGTTGTCGACGAGGTGAACCGGTCCCGCGAGATCCTGATGCTCAGGGTGGTGCGGACCAATGAGAACTTCACCGCGAAGGATCTTCCCGCGATCAGGAAGGTCTTCGCCCGCATCAACCGTCAAAATAGCGCCCCCGGCACCAGGGTCCAGGGTGACGACGGCAAATGGGTGAACCAATGAGAGGCGCGCCCGCTCGCATTGCGCTCCTTCTGGCACTGGCTTCCTCCCTTGCCGGGATCGGCGCCGGCGCGGCGCCGCTGGGAGAGGAGCTCCTGGCACCGGCGGCTCCCCGCCCCGCCCCCAGGTCGCGGCCGGAGTCCGCGCCTGCCCCCGCCGTCTACACCCCCCGCTCGGTGCTCTACGCGGCAAGATCGCGGGACGGTAAGCTCGTGGCCACGGTGGAGAGGGGGGACGCGGGTTACGAGCTCTGGCTGCATGCGCCGGGAAACGCCGAGGCGCTCCCGCGCCTTCTGCGCCAAAGCCCGATGCGGATCTCCGCGCCTGCCTTCAACGCCGCCGCGACGCTTCTGGCCTATGCCGACGAGCGGGACGACCTGAAGGGGGACATCTGGCTCATCGACCTTGCCCGCCTGGACGCCGAACCGCGCCGCGTGACCGGCAACGACGCCGGCGAGGACGCCCCCGCTTTCTCCCCCGACGGGTCGGCGCTTTTGTACCAGCGCCAGCTCCCGGGCAGCGAGCGGCGCGAGATCATCCGCCTGGAGCTTGCAGCGGGTGGCGCCAAAGCGCTTCCCATCGGCATAGACGCGGCGTTCGCCGCCCCCTCCCCGGACGGGGAAAAGCTCGCCTTCGTCTCGCGCGAGAAGGACGCCGGCGGGGACCTCTGGCTCTACGACCGCGGCTCGCTCACCCAGCTTACTTCGGGGCCTGAGCGCGACCTCTACCCCACCTGGCAGGATTCCGACACCATCCTCTTCACCCGTTTCGCCCCACCCTCAGGGGACTCGGCCACCGGACCGGAAGGTGGCGCCATCTTCCGGCTGAAGCTCTCCCGCAAGGGGAGCGACGGGCTTCCCGCCGCCTTCCCGCTCACCTCCGGTCTTCTCTCCACCGCCGCCCCCTTGGCCGCGCCGGACCGGGTGCTCTTCGTCGCCGGGGAGACGGGGGGCGGACAGGTGCTGTCGCTTCCGCTTTCCGGCGAACTTCCCGACCGGCCGGATCTGGCCGGGCAGTGGCAATTGGCGCGCCTCATCCTGGAGCGGCAGCCGGCCGACCCCGCCATGGCGCGTCTTGCTTGCCTGCGCGTGCTGGCCCGCGAGGAGGAGCCGAGCCGAGAGGGCGCGCTTGCCTCCCTCGCCCTCGCCGGGGTCTTGGAAGAGGGTGGGGACCTTCCTGGCGCCGAGGCCCGTTACGTCGAGGCCGCCAGGCGCTATGCCTCTTTCCCCGCGGAGTCGGCGCTGGCCGAAATCGCCCGCATCAGGCTGGAAGCGGCGCGCCGCTGCGGCGAGGTGGTGGTATCCGGCCGCCGCAAGGATGTGATCGCCGAGGCGCGGAAGGATATGGTGCAGGCGGGCGAGGGGAAGGGTGCCGACGCCGCTGCGCGCGCCTTGGTGGACGGGGCGCGCCTTATGGCCGAATTCGGCTCGGGGGCCGAGGACCAGCTCGCCGCCATAGCACTTTTGGAAAAGGCGGGGAACGGGGCAGGGGCCGACGAGGCGATACGCGCCGAGGCGGCCTACCGTCGGGCAGCGCTTCTCTCCCGCATCGAGGGGGGGGAGGGGGCCGTGGCGGCGCTCACCGAAGTGGCGCGCCGCTACGACGGCCAGGAGCGCTGGGCCGAGGCGGCTATCGCGGAGATCCTGCGGCAGCTGACGGCGCAGGCTGGGGACCCGCGCGAGCGCCTGGCAGCCCTTGCCGAAAAGTTCCGCACCACGCTGCCGCGCCTCTCCATGGGGGCCTGGAACCGGATCGGCGACCTCGCCTACCGCGGCGACGACTGGGTCAGGGCCAAGGACGCCTACCGGACCGTGCTGGAGAAGTACCCCCCCGTGGCGACCCCGACGGCGGCGGCACGCTTTGCGCTCGCCGAGATCCTCTACCGTGAGGAGCGTTTCGGGGAGGCTACGGCGCTCTACGAAAAGGAGATGGCCCAGCATCCCGAGGACGCCCCCCTCTACCAGCTGGCTCGCGCGGCCTTCATCAGGAAGAGCCTCGCTGCCGGCGAGAGCCTGTACCGGCAGGGAGAGGTCTCCGCCGCGCGGGCGGCGTTCCTGGACCTGATTCGCTACGAGGGGCGGAGCTTGGAGGCGCACCGCGGCTACATCAAATCGGTGGCCGCTCAGAACCAGGCACCCGAGCTCCTCGCCCTCTACCAGCGCATGCTGACAAGCTACCCCGACGACCCGGTCCTTCTCTACGCGGCGGGGCTCTGTCAGACCTACCTCCCGGGGAAGGAGCGCCTGCTCGAAGGGGGCCGGCTCATCGCCCGGGCAGCCGAGAGGCTTCCGGGTTCGGAGTATCCGCCGCAGACCCGCGGCTACATCGCCGAGGTGCTGGAGACGGTGCACGGCGAGCGCGGCGGGCTGGAGCGGGCGCTCAACTTCTACCGGCGCGCGAAGCTTTTGAACCGCCCCCAGGAGAACCCGGACAACGCCGCCAACCTGGACCTGAACATCGGCAACATCGCCTACCTCCTCGGGCGTAACTCGATGGCCTGGAACCACTACACGGCGCGCCTTGCCTCTGCGGTCCCCTTCGACAACCCGGACACGGAGCTTTTGTTCCAGCAGCGCTATGCCGCGGTCGCCTTCCAGGTGCACGAGAAGGAAGGGGCTCTCAATGGGTACCAGAGGGCGCTCAAGCTGAACGAGTCGCGCCTGGACACGGCCCGCCCCCTGGAGCAGTTCGGACGGCTCACCCGCCGCGCCGTCGAACGCTTCTTCTCGGGCGCCAAGCTCTCCGCACCCCAGGAAGAGGGGTTGCGCGAGCAGCAGGCAATCAACGCCGAGCTGGAACTATTGGGCGCGGACCGGGTGGAGCCTCCCCCTTCCGCCGCCTGGCTGCGCTTCGACGCGGCGCTTAGGCGCCTGATCTCGCGGGAGCGAAAGCTCGTCGCCGCCTCCGGCCGGGAAGCCGCCCAGGCGAAGCATGTGCAGGAGCTGCAGGGGATGCTGGCCGGGGTCGAGCGCGACCTGGACGCGGTGCCGCGGCTCGTGGAGACGGGTGCCGAGCTGCACGACCGGCTGGGGCTCGCCGCTCTCGACGCGGACCGCTTCGCCCTAGCGCGGGAGCATTTCGACCGGGCGTTCAAATTAAACCGAGACCTTGGCCGCACCGAAAACCTGGTGGCGAACCGCCGCTCCGCGAGCATCGCGGCCTACCGCGAGGCGGCCGAAGCCTCCGGCGCCGACCGGCACAGGTTACTCACAGAGGCGCGGGACGGCTTCCGCGAGGTGCTGTCGCTGATCGACCAGTACCCGCCGCGGCAAAAGGCCTCCGCCGGCAGGGGAGGGGGGCTCTTCAAGGTCCAGGCCAACGTCGCCCTCGACAAGGGAGGGGCCACCGAGGCAGCCTTCGGCTTCAGCGCGGAGCAGGAGCGGCGCCTGGCCGAGAGCTACCTGGCCCGCATCTACGGGGACCTGGGGGACAACGCCTCCTCCGCGCAACTCTTCGCGAAGCTTCTGGAGCGCTACCCGAAAAAGGTGGAGGAGCTAACCGAGGGTGACCTCTTCGGAGTCGGGCTCCTCATCCACCGAAGCGCCCAACTGGCCTTCGCCCGCGGGGAACGGGACGCCGCTGCCGCTCAGTTCAGGGACGCCACGGCCATCGCAGTCAGGAGCGGCAACGCGGTCGGCGCCATGCTGAACCTGGTGAACTACGGGATGCTGATACCCGAAAAGGACGCAGGCGTGGAGGCCGGGCGCTTCCTGGAGCTGGAGGCGCGGACCTCGGCCCTTATCAGCTCCTACCGCGAGACGCTTCCTCCCGACGCGCTCGCCCGCTACGGCAACGACGTTGGCGCCATCCTTTCCAGGCTTGCTGCCGGGCTTCCCGCGGACGGAAGCCGCGAGGCGCTTTTATACCGGGCCGTTGCCGGGTGGGACCGGGTACTCGCACTCAAAGCATCAGCCGGGAAAGAGGAAGCTGCCGACCTGCCGCGCTCGAAGCTGGCGGCAAGGCTCAATCGCGCCGAGACGCTGGCGGCGCTGGGGCTTCCCGACGCGGCCCAGGCCGGCTTCGCCGCGACGCTTGCCGAGGCGCAGAAAAGCGGGAGCGACTCCTTCGCCTGGCGTTCCATGGCGGCGCTCTCGCGCTACGACGAGGCGCTGGCGCTTTTGGAGCGGATCTCCCCAGCAGCCTACGACCTTGTTCGCGGCGAGTTGACTGCGCGTTTTGCCCCCCGTCTGGAGGCGCTGGCCGCAAAGGACGCGGAGCAGGCCTTCGCGCTTTTGGAGCGCCTTAGCGAATTGGAGCGGGTGCAGATACTGGGGCGGACCCTTCTGGGGCTTTCGGACCCGGTGACGGCACAGGCGTTAAAAAGCGCGGCGCCGCGCCTGGCCGAACTGGACCGGGTGAACGCGGAGCTGGCCAAGCCTCCTGCGCAAGGGGAGCTTTCCTACCTGCAACTGCGCCGTCAGCAGGAGCAGACGGTAATCGACTCGCTTCTCGGCAAAGACCTGGAACAGCTTCCCTCCTTCTACCGGCTCGCCGGCCCGGGGACTTTGCGGCTCGCGGCTTTCGTGCTGGCGCTTCCCGGCGGCGGTGAGAAGGAGCGGGAGCGTTTCGACTCCCTCTTCTCCGGCTTCAGGAAAGGCTGTGCGGCAGGGAAAGGGGAACCCTTCTGCGCTCTCCTGACCCCGCAGCCGGTGGAGGCGATAGACGTCCTGGAGCGTCTTCCGGGAAAACCCGTGTTGCGTCTGGCGCGCCTCTCGGGTGACCGCTTCCTCCTCTTCACCCTGGGGGGCAAAGCGGGCGTCGCCGCGGAGACGCTGGATAGAACCGCGCTCTTAACGCGGCTGCAGGACCCGGCGGCGGTGGCGGTCTACGAGGAGCCGGGAAGCTTCGCCTCCGCCCCGGTCCTCACCTGGGGGGTGACGGCGACGCAACTGCTCCGCTCGGTAGACGGGCGCCGGCCGCTGCGCTCACGCGTGCTGGACGAGGCCGCATGGTGGCCCACACTGGAGCCGTTCGTGAAGCTCCCCCCGCACTCCTTACCCGACGCCCACACGTTGGCGCTTGCCGGCGGCGCGGGGCTTCTTGCCGCCGTTCCCAACCGCCCGGGAGAGGGGGGTAGGGCGACTGCCGCCTATGAGGACGCGGCCGGCGCGCGACATGACCTGCTGGAGCTGGCGCAGGGAGAGTCGGTGTCGCTCGTGGTGGCACCGAAGGATGGGCTGGACCGGGCTTGGGAGCTGGGGCAGCTCGCCTCGCTGGTGGGGGTGCCGAGCCTCCTCGTCTCCGATAAGGGTGCGGGGGACGCGCAACCCTTCGTCCGCGCATATGCCACCGAGTCGCTCGCCTTGGCCAGGCGCAAGCTTCCCGCCGGATGGCTTCTGGTGGGGGATTTCGGGGGGGATGCCGCCGAGAGCGCGAAGCTCGCCAAAAAGCAGTTCGCCGAGATGGTGAAAAAGGGGGTGAAGGCCCATAACGATGGGCGCTACCCGCAGGCGCTGGCGCTTTTCGACAACGCGCTCGTCATTGCGGCTTCGACTCCGGAGCTTGCCAAGAACACGGCCCCGCTGCACCGGCATGCCCGGGAAAGCGCCTTCGGCGCGGGATTGACCGAACGCGCCGTGGAGCACGCGAACCTCCTGGTCCAGCGGCTTGCCAAGGAGAAGCCTTATTCCGCCGAGCATGCGGACGCACTCCTGCGGCTCGGTCTCCTGCAGGGAAGGCTGGAGCGTTTCGGCGAGGCGGCTTCGGCGCTCAAGGAGGGGGTGGGGATACTGGCGGATTTGGGCCTCACCAAGGACCAGGCCGCAGCCCTTTCCGACTTCGGCGCGGTGATGGAAAACGCGGTCGACTACCCCGCGGCGCGCTCCCTCTTCGAGGAGGCGGCCGGGCTGCGCCTGCAGTTGAAGGACGAGCTGTCGTTGGCCGACCAGTACCGGAACTTAGGAAGGATCTACGATCTGCGCCTGAACCAGTTCGCCGTCGCCGAAAGCTATTACAAGAAAGCCCAGGAGCTCTACGCGAAGAACGGCAGCGGCGCCCTGGAGGCAGAGGCAATCCTCGACCGCGGACGCTGCCAGAGGCTCTTGGGGAATTTCCCGGCCGCCGATCTCCTCTACCGCGAGGCGCTCGGCAAGGTTGGGAACTCGGAGCTGAAGACCCGGATGCGGATCGTCCTGGAGCAGGGGAACAACGCCTGGTTCCAGGGGCGCTACCAGGAGGCGTTCGATCTGCGCGAGCAGGTGGAAAAGGCGGCGGTGAAAGAGAATTGGCCCCTGGAACAGGTGATGGCGAAGAACACCGGCGGCCTGATCTGGTGGACCCTGGGGGACAACAAACGGGCGCTCCTGGAGTTGAGGGAGGCGCTGGCCAAGGCCGGGAAACTGGAGGTGCGGCGGGACGAGAGCGCCACCACGCTGAACAACATCGGCCTCGTGCAGCGCGAGTCGGGCGACTACCAGGGAGCCCTGGAGACGCTGGGCAAAGCGCTCGAAATCGACCGCTCCCTGGGGTCGCGCTGGGCCATCGCCTACGATCTGAGAAACCTCGGGCAGACCAGGCTTAAGATGGGGGACCCGGCAGGCGCCTTGAAGCTCCTGACTGAATCGGCGCAGTTGGCCGACGCCATCGGCGACAAGGTGAACCAGGCGAAGATCCACCTGGCCCTTGGGGACGCCCGCGCTAAGAGCCTTCTCAACGCGCAGGCCGAGGCTAGCTACCGCAAGGCCTTGGAGCTTGCCGACGCCATGCTGGTCCGGGAGGTGCGCTGGCGCGCCCTCTTAGGCCTTGCCCGATTGCAGCAGCAGGGAGGGGACAGCAAAGCGGCGATCGAGTCCTACCGGCAGGCGCTCGACACGGTGGAGGGACTGCGCGCCGAGATCCGGCTGGATCAGCTCAAAGACGGCTTCCTGGCCGACAAGATGGACGTCTACACCGGCCTCGTGGGGCTTTTGGTCGACCTTGCGCGTGCCGACGAGGCCTTCGCGGTGGCGGAGCGCTCCCGCGCCAGGAACCTGATCGACATCTTGGGGAGGCAGCGGCTCTCCCTATCGGGTGCCGGCGACCAGGAGCTCTACGACCGGCAGAACCGGCTGAAGGAGCAGATCCTGGAACAGGAGCAGCTCTCGGTTCAGGCGGTAAAGCAGACCGAGCGCGCCATGTACGCGGAGGCGCTGGAGCGGCTGAAGGCCGACTACCAGGACCTCTTGCTCGACATCGAGAGGCGGCGGCCGGAGCTCCTTTCGCTGGTGAAGGTGGCCCCGGTGGGGGGGGACGAGGTGCGCTCACTGCTGGAGCCGGGCGTGACGCTCCTTTCCTATTACCAGCTGCCGGACCGGCTCCTTTGCTGGCGCCTCACCAAAGAGGGGTCGAAGCTCTTCGTGCTCCCGGTGGCGGCAAAGGATCTGGCGGAGAAGATCTCCAACTACCGGCGCATGCTGCAGAACCTGGAGCCCCTGGAGAAGAGCTCGCGCGAGCTGTACCAGCTGCTTCTGGCGGAGCCTCTGGCCGGGGTGAAGGAGCTGCAGCCTGTGGGGATCGTGCCGCACGGAAGCCTCCACTACCTCTCCTTCGCGACGCTCTACGACGGCAGGAACTACCTGATCGACCGGCAGACCCTGTTCCATCTCCCCGCGGCGTCGGTACTGCGCCACACCCTGTCGCGCCGCCAGGCCCAGAAGAACCTCCGCATCCTGGCGGTGGGGAACCCAGACCTCGGGAACTCCGCGCTCGACCTTCCCTTCGCCGAGAAGGAGGCGGGGACGCTGCGCTGGAACTACAGCGACGTCACCACGCTTACCCGCGAGCGGGCCACCGAGACCTGGGTGAGGGAGAACATCTCCCGCTTCGGGATCATCCACCTCGCCTCCCACGGGGAGTTCGACACGGTGAACCCGCTCTTCTCCTCGATCCGGCTCGCCAAGGACGCGAAGGCGGACGGAAGGCTCCAGGCGGAGGAGGTGTTCGGGCTGGACGTGAAGGCGGACCTCGTAGTGCTCTCCGCCTGCCAGACCGGGCTTGGGGACGTGAGAAGCGGCGACGACGTGATCGGGATGAACCGCGCCTTCCTCTTCGCCGGGACCCACGCGCTCATGTCGAGCCTTTGGCGGGTGAGCGACGTCTCCAGCGCTGTGCTGATGAAGCAGTTCTACCGCGATTACAGCCGCAGCTCGAAGGCCGAGGCGCTGCGCCTGGCCATGCTGCACGTAAGGAACCGTTATCCGCACCCGGGGTATTGGGGGGCGTTTGTGCTCACCGGGGATTACCAGTAGAATCTCGCAACTCGAAGAGTTGTCTGGTCAAGATGTTGTACCAGCCGAAAAACTCCCCCCTACCCTTGCGGAGGCTTTCGTTCCCCCTCCCCTTGCGGGAGGGGGGGGCTGTTCCCGGGAGTTCCCTAGTGACCTTGCGGGAGGGGGCGTTCGACATCTCTGCATCAAGAACCGTCCTGCCGCACAATGCATGCGGCGGATAAAGAAAAAGGAGGAAGCCATGAAAAAGACGACAGTTGCGCTTTTGCTCCTGGCGCTGGCCGCGGCGCCCGCGCTTGGCGCGGAGAAGCGCTGGGTGGTAAGCGAGGGGACGGCGCTCAAGGCCGAACAGTCGGTGACCGCTGCGAGCGTAGCCGAACTGCCGGTGGGGGCGGAATTGACCGTAGTCGAGGGGGCGGGTCGCTGGCTTAAGGTGCGAAGCGCGAACGGGAAAGAAGGTTGGGTATACGCCGGTCGCGTCTCCGACACCGCGCCGGTGGCCGAGGTGGGTGGGGGCGACGGGCTCTTCGGCGACTCCATGCAAAAAAGCCAGATCAACACCGCCAAGGCGGACAGTGCCCGCAGCATCCGCGGCCTCTCGCCCGAAGTGGCGCAGTACGCCAAGCAAAGGGGAACCCCCGAGAGCCTCAAGAAGGAACTGGACAAGATCCTTTCCCGCAAGGTGAGCGACAAGGAAGTCAGGACCTTCTTAAAGGAAGGCAAAATCGGCGAGTACGCCCAATAAAAGGAGGATGCGATGAAATCGTTTACCATGACGCTGTTTTTGGCACTCGCCTGCCTCTGCTCCACCGAGGCGCACGCCGGCTGGCAGGACAAGCTGCAAAACCTGATGAACCCGGAATCCAAGGAAGGGAAGATCCTCTCCGGCGCGACCCAGGTCGTATCCTCCTCGCAGGAGATGACTTATGCCACTGAGCGGACCGTGGGGCAGAGCCTGGCGCTTGAGAGCATGCAACGCTTCGGCAAGCCGGTGTCGAACGAGGCGCTGCAAAAGTACGTGAACCTGGTAGGAAACGCCGTGGCCAGGAACAGCCGGCGCTCCACCATCCCTTACCAGTTCGTGGTGCTGGACAGCCCGGTGCGCAACGCCTTCGCCGCCCCAGGCGGGATGGTCTTCATCAGCCGCGGGCTTTTGGACGTGGTCGAGAACGAGGCGGAACTGGCGGCTGTGCTGGCGCACGAGGTAGGCCACGTGGCCGAAAAGCATGCCTTGAAGAGCATCCGGCGCGCGCAGTTCCTCCAGGGGGTGGGGACCATCTCCGCCGCTACCATGAAGGGGAGCGAGGGGAAGAAGTTCGAATCCATGATCGGCGACCTGCAGTCGACCCTTTTCGACAAGGGGCTGGACCAGGGGATGGAGTACGAGGCGGACCTGGCCGCCTTGGAGACCACCTACCGCACCGGGTACGACCCGGCCGCCATGATCAGCGTGCTCCAGAAGCTGAAAAAGCTGGAGGCGAGCGATTCCGGGAAGGGGTCGTGGTTCTCGACGCATCCCCCGCTGGACGAGCGCATCGCGCGCCTTTCTTCCAGCCTGGAGAAGTACCCGGACCATGCCTCACTGGCAAAAGTATCGGCCAGATTCGCGAAGACTGTCAAAACGGCCAAGAAGTAAAAGTAATGACTCTGTTTCATTCGTGTTAAATGTGGTTAATGGCACTATGTTTATAGTTTGACAAAGAAAGGGCGAACTAGAGTTCGCCCTTTTTCTATATCCATTCAATCTTGAACGTTCTTCTACAACCGCTTTGTTCATTCCCACAAAAAGTATTGTACTTTTTAAACAACCGGGCATAATGGCAGTTGCGTAACGAAATCAGGCTGAAACAGAGTAAGCCCTCTCTTGGCAGCTCGTAACCGGTCAGGTAGCTTTGCGGTTGCCAGTCGGAGGGGAAGGTGTCAATGCAAAGAGCTGCAATTATCCTGATTTTGTCATTGCTGGTCCTCGGTTGCCAGTCGAAGACCCCTGCTGAGCCTTTGCGGCCGCTTCCACTGCGGCTTGCCTATACCATGCAGCCTGATTGCGCGCTGGTGCATATCGCCATGGCCAAGGGTTATTTCCTGGAAGAGGGCGTGCTGCTGCAGCCGAGTCTGTTCGGCTTCGGAAGGCAGGCTTTGGCCGCCGTTATCGAGGGAAAGGCCGATCTGGCGACCGTGGCTGAGACTCCTTTTGTCTTCGCCGCGCTGAACGGGAAGCGGATCTCCCTGGTCGCCAGCATCTTCACCTCGTGGCAGAACAACGGCGTCGTCGCCAGGGGGCTCACGAGCCCACCCGAGCTGCGTGGGAAGCGGATAGCATACACCCCGGGCACCACCTCTGAGATGTTTCTGGACACTTTCCTGATGGCGCAACGGATCGAGAGGTCGGAAGTGACCTTGGTAGGTTTGTCCCCGCAGCAGATGCCGGCTGCACTCGCCGCAGGCGAGGTGGACGCGGCCTCCACCTGGAATCCCGCCATGAAGGAGGCTGCAACCGGACTGGGTGCAGCCGGGAGGATATTTTACGATCCCTACCTCTACACCGAGACCTACGTCCTGGCGGGAAACCGCAGCTACGTCACCGCTAACCAGGATCTGGTGCAGCGCGTGCTGCGCGCCCTGCTCAAGGCGGAGGCTTTTGCTTCCCTGCATCCGGCAGAGGCCCGGACCCTGGTGGCCGCGACCTTGAAGCTGAGCCCCGAGCTACTAGGCGAGTTCTGGAACGCGAGCAGATTCAGGGTTTCGCTCGAACACTCGCTGATTCTATTGCTCGAGGAGGAGAGCCGATGGGCGTTGAGGCGCAAGCCGGTGCCGGAGGCGGCCATGCCGAATTATCTTGAGTACATTGACGTCAGGCCACTGCAGGAGGTGAAGCCTGAAGCGATAAAGATCAACACCAGAAGGTGAGCGCGTGACCTTTGCCGAGCGGATGAAAATCAGCTCCATCATGTTCTTCAGCCTGCTCGTTTTCGGAGCGGCCGTCTTGTTCTGGTCCTCGCGGGAGTTGAACTCGGCCCGACAAAACGACGTGCTGTCGGATGACATCCAGACCATCGTTTTCGAGCGTGCCACGCTGCGCGACGAGTTTTTCCTCTACGGTCTGGAACGCGCCAGGGTGCAGTGGTTCGGCCTGAACCGCGACGCGGAGGCGTCGATCCGGCTGGGGAACGAGCATCTGCGCGCCCCGCAAGAGCGCGAGGTCCTGGAGAAGGTGCAGGCGGACCTCAGGGAATCGGAGCTGGTTTCGCAGCGGCTGGTCGAGCTTTTGCGCGGAAAGTCGGGCCCGGAGCTGGAGAGAGCGCACCACGACGAGTTGGCCAGCCGGCTCTACAGCCAGATCATGCTTAAGGATTCCGCCCTGCAGCAATCCTCGGCAGCCCTGCAGGAGTTGACCCGCCAGCGCTACAACAGGGCAAACTTTCGCACCATATTCCTCACCTTCGCCTTCGTGCTGTTGGTGGTCGCTGGGGGAAGGGCCAATGCCTTTTTCATCAATTCCCTTTTGCGCCGCAGGCTGCAGCTCTTAAACGAAGGTGTGGCGAGGATCGCAGCGGGGGATTTCAGCCACAGGATGCAGTGCCGGGGAAGCGACGAACTTGCGCTTTTTGCCGGGGTATTCAACTGCGTTCTCGACAAGGTCCAGGACTACACCGGGCAGCTGGAAAAAAGCCACGACCTGTTGAGCGGCCTCTCCAGCCAGGTCCCCGGCATACTGTTCCAGGCCTGCCTCACCCCGGATGGCCTCTTCAGTACCCCCTACGTGAGCAGGGGGGGGGACGAGCTCAATCAGGGCGACGCAGCGGCGCCTCTCCAGGAGCCTGCCCAGCTCTTCGAGAGGTTACACCCCGAGAAGTACCAGGCCATACTGGGGACCTTTCGGCGATCGGCCGAGACGCTTGAGCCTTGGGAGCACGAGTTCCGCATCGATGTCCCGGACAGGGGAATGCGGTGGCTGCGCGGGCAGGCGCGCCCCATGCGGCTTCCCGACGGCGGCACCCTCTGGCACGGGTTCATCTCGGACATAACCGAGAGGAAACGGGCTGAGGAGGCGCTGCACCGAAGCGAGAGCCGCTACCGGATGCAGCTGCAGGAATTGACCAACATCTACACCCACACTGCCGTCGGCCTCTTCGCCGTGGACCGCGAGATGCGCTATCTGCGCCTCAACGAGCAGATGGCCGGCTACAACTGCAGGCCCATGGACGAGCATGTCGGCAGAACCATCGACGAGGTGCACCCCCCGGCGTTCGTGGTCGCCCTCAAGGAGATGTGGCGCCCGGTCCTGGAACGGGGCGAATCCCTGCTGAACCTGGAGGTCCAGGGGCAAGCGGATTGGCCCAGCGGGGAGCGCCATTGGCTGGTGAGCTTCCAGCCCCTGTTCGCTGAGACCGGCGCGGTCATCGGCCTCACCGGATCGGTGATGGATATAACCGAGCGCAAGGTCGCCGAGCAGGTACTTTTGGGGGCGAGGCAGCAACTGGAGCGGGAGGTGCAGCTTAGGACGGCGAAACTTTCCCTGACCAACAAGCATCTGATCCAGGAGATCGAGGTGCGCAAGAAGGTTGAGGTCGAACTCCTGGCCCAGCAGCAGAAGCTGCAAGAGATGGCATTCGAGATCTCGATGGCGGAGGAGCGGGAGCGCGACCGCATCGCGAGCGAACTGCACGACCAGGTGGGGCAGCGCCTGATCCTCGCCAAGATCAAGCTGGACTCCCTGGCGAGCAACCTTCCCCTGGGGGAGTGCGAGGCGGAGGCAATGGGGGTCGAGACCCTGATCGAGCAGACCCTTCAGGACATCCGGTCGCTCACCTTTCAGATCCGTCCCCCCGTTTTGGCCACCGCCGGCCTGGAAGCCGCGCTGCGCTGGCTGGGGGAGGAACTGCACGCCGACTTCGGTCTGGAAGTGGAGTTCAGCGACGACGGCAAGGACAAACCGCTCCGCTACGAGGTGCGCTCCACCGTGTTCCAGGCGGTCCGCGAGTTGCTGCTCAACGTGGCCAAGCACGCTGGGACCAAGAAATGCCGGGTGCGCTTCACCCGGGTCGGGGACCGCATCGTGATCGAGGTGGAGGATGACGGGACAGGCCTCAAGCCAGGCGCCGGCGACGGCACCCGTTCCAGAAGCGGCGGGTTCGGGCTGTTGAATGTTCAGCAGAAGGTAGAGCATCTCGGCGGGGTGTTCAGCATAGAGTCCAGGCCGCAGGGAGGCACCAGGGCTGCCATCGAGGTTCCCGTGGAAACCGAGACAAAATAGGAGGCGGGATATGAGTATGAAGGTACTGATCGTGGACGACCACACCATAGTGAGGCAGGGGTTGCGCGTACTGATCGACAAGGAACAGGATATGGAGGTGATCGCCGAGGCTGCCACCGGCGCCGAGGCGATCCGATTGGCCCGCGAAAAGCGCCCCGACGTCACGGTTATGGATATCACCATGCCCGACCTAAATGGCATCGACGCCACGCGCGCCATCATCGCGGAGTGGCCGCAGGCGCGGGTGCTGGCGCTTTCCATGGAGTCGGACCGGCGCTTCGTGGTGGAGGTACTGAAGGCAGGCGCCAACGGCTACGTCCTCAAGGACTCGGCCTTTGCCGAACTCGCCACTGCGATCCGGGCCGTCGCCACGGGGGAGACCTATCTCCCTTCCAGGGTGACCACGCTTTTGATCAAGGAGTACCTGCAGCGCATTCCCGACGAGGTGCCGGCTACCTACGAGAACCTCTCACAGCGGGAAAGGGAGATCCTGCAGCTGATCGCCGACGGCAGAAACGCGAAGGAGATCGCCTTCAGCTTCGGTGTCAGCGTGAAGACGGTGGAGAACCAGCGGCACAGCATCATGAAAAAGCTGGACCTTTTCAGCATCGCCGAGTTGACCAAGTACGCCGTACGCCAGGGTCTCACCTCGCTCAGTTGACCAGGCCGTGAGGGGGGTGCACCACGCACCCCCTCCTGCCGATTCCCCTGCATATTTCCTCCCCGCGCATCCCTTCCTTGGCTGCCTAAGGCACGCCGCCCCCCGCTTGACACCAAATCACCCCCATATACACTAGACGAGTTGTAAAATGAGCATTAATTAATGGTTTGGATTTCCCGTGGTTCACACAACCCATTTCCCCTGCGCAGCACCCGCTGCAGCATCGATCACCAGCAGAGCGGCCGCAGTCATCAGGCAAGATGCATCATCCGGCACGAAGGTAATCGGTCAGGAGGTAAAAACCATGAAACCGAGCACGAAAGACCAGACAAAAGGCAAGCTGCACGAGTTGAAAGGACAGGTGAAGGAAGAAGCCGGCAACATCAGCCGCAACGTATCCATGGAGCATCAGGGAAGGGCGGAGAAGGTGACCGGCAAGGTGCAAAAAACCGCCGGAAAGGCAGAGAAGAAAACGGAGAAGTAGGCGCCTGACGCGGTGCTGCCTTAAGAGCCTGGCAGCCCGCGTGTCCTGAAGCAGCTTCTCTCCAAGGCGCCGGTGGTGGTTGCGGTCGCTCTGCTGGTGATCGAAACGGTCGGGCAATTACAGGGTCCCGGCGCTGGGGGAGATCAGGTTCCGGACGACGAACGACAAGGGAGGTGTATCCGTCATGCCCCTGATACAGGTCTTACTGGTTCTCATCGTGGTGGGAGTACTGCTTTGGCTGGTGAACACCTATGTCCCGATGGCAGGTTCCATCAAGTCGATCCTCAACGCGGTGGTGGTCATCGTGGTGGTAATCTGGCTTTTGAACGTATTCGGGCTCATGGAAAACATCACTCGGCTCAGGGTGGGAAAGTGAGGTAAAAAACAACCGGAGGCGGCCGGCTGCTGTAACAGGGCGCTTCCAAAAGGAGGACGACATGCTGTGGACCATCGTGGTTATCTTGCTGATCCTGTGGCTTCTCGGGCTGGTAACCAGCTATACCTTGGGTGGATTCATTCACCTGCTGCTGGTGCTTGCCATCATCGTGGTTATAATCAACCTGATTCAGGGAAGACGGCCTTTGTAGAGTGAAAGACCAGTCGCAACCGCTGTCCGGGGCTCTGGTTGACAGAAAAACGAAAAGGGGAGGTTGCCAGTGAGAATCACAGCTGCAGTAATAACAGTTCTTGCCCTTGCCGCAGTACCTTGTTTTGCCGCAAACGGTGGCGCAACTGCCGGACGCGCCGGCGGGACCGGTGCCGCTGCGACGATACGCCAAGTGCCTCCCGGACAGCAAATGAATCAGGAGATGATGCCGACACCCGCCCACCTGCTGATGCGGGCCTATCACAGAAACGTCGCCAACTTCGCCCAGACCCTTTACCAGGCGGCGGACCAGGGCCCGGTTGTGCAGCCTTCGTTGGCACGCACCGCCGTCTCCGAGATGCGGCGCAGCGTCGACGAGATGGAAAAACAAAGGGCAACGGCGCTTGGCGCAATGCGGCTGCCGCCGGAGCGGCAGAAGATGATGGACGAGCATCTGGTGCAGGTGAAGACGCACCTGCGGCAGCTGGAAGAGATGGTGCAAAAGGAGCGGATCGATTCCGGGCTGGTGAAGAAAGAGCTGCAATCGATCTTCGTGGAGTGCGACGGGGCGGGGTGCTGTGCCCGGCCAAGCCCAGTGGGTCGGGGCCGTCAGGGAAAAGGTCCCTACGGCGGGAGGCCGGGGTGCGACTGCCCCAAGGGGAACCCCGACCACGCCATGATGATGGACGACATGATGGAGAAGGTAAAAAGCCAGGACGCGGAGCTGGCCCAGTTGGTGCAGCGGATGCGGCAGGCTGACGGCCAGGCGAAACTGGACCTGGTGGCGGAGACCGTGGCGACCATGGTGCAGCAGCGGGCCGAGCTGACCGCGGACATGCAAAAGATGCACGACATGATGCAGGGAGAGTATCCCGGCTCGGACCAGATGCTGAACGACGACGAGGACCAGGACCAGGGTGGAGACGAAGAGTACGATTTTGAGGACGAGGAGGACGTCACCGCCGACTGACCGTTGAGGCGTGACCTGAGGGGGGAAAAAGGCTGGCAGGGCCGGGAAACCGCGACCTGCCAGCCTTTTCTTTGCCGTTTAGCAGCAGGGATCTGATTTCCGGGGGTTAAAGCGTCTTCGACTGTGTCTTTCCGCGCGGGTTGTGCAGGAAGTTCGCCCTCTGTTTCAAAAGCGCGGTCATCTTCGCCACCGGCAGGGGGCGGCTGAAATAATACCCTTGCGCTTCCTCGCTCCCTTCGGCCTGCAGCCAGGCGAGCTGGGACGCGTTCTCCACCCCCTCGGCGATCACCCTGAGCTGCATGCTGCGCCCGATGCTGATCACGGCACGCACCACGGCGGCGTTGTCGGCGTCGCGGGCGATGTTGTGGATGAAGGATTGATCTATCTTCAGCTTGTCGACGGGGAGTTTTTTCAGGTAGCTCAGGCTGGAATAGCCGGTGCCGAAGTCGTCTATGGAAAGCTGCAGCCCGAGCGCCTTCATGGCCGCCATGCTCCCTAAGACCCGCTGCGGGTCGCTCATGATGGTCGCCTCGGTGAGCTCCAATTCCAGGCACTCCGGGGCGATGCCGGTTTGCAGTAGTGAGTCTTCGATGGTTTCCTCGAAGTCGGGGTGCTGGAAGAAGCTGGCAGAGAGGTTGACCGCAGCGGAAACGGAGTTTATTCCCTGCTGCTGCCACTGTTGAATCTGGCGGCAGACGGTCGGGATGATCCACTTGCTGATCTGGGTGAGAAGGCCGGATTCCTCGGCGATGCGGATGAAGCTCTCCGGGAGCATCAGCCCGTGGGCCGGGTGCTGCCACCTGATCAGCGCCTCCATGCCGCTGAACCTCCCGGTCGAGAGGTCGACCTTGGGCTGGTAATAAAGGACGAATTCTTCCCGGTCCAGCGCCCGGCGCAGCTCCGCTTCCAGCACGAACCTCTCGTGCGCTATCTCGTTCAGCCGGTGGGTGAAGAACTGGAAGTTGTTTCCCCCGGATTTCTTGGCGTGGTACATGGCGATGTCGGCGTGCTTCAAGAGCGTCAGGTAATCGCGGCCGTCGTCGGGGAAGACGCTGATCCCGATGCTGGGGGTCACGGTGACGTTGCTGCCCAGAACCGGGAAACCTGCGTTGATGACCTTTTCCGCGACCACCGTGGTCTCGGTCTCGCCGCAGTCCCACAGCATCACCACGAATTCGTCCCCCCCAAGCCTGGAGACGACGTCGCAGGAGCGGGTGCAGTCGCTGAGTCTTTTGGCTACCGATTGCAGCAGCCTGTCCCCTACGTCGTGCCCCATGGAATCGTTGATCTGCTTGAAACCGTCGATGTCGAGGAAAAGCAGGGCCACGTTGCGCGAACTCTTCTGGGCCGCGCAGATCACCTGCTCCATGCGCTCGTAGAGGGTGCTGCGGTTGGGAAGCTTGGTGAGCGGATCGTGGTGGGCCAGGAAGAAGATGTTTTCCTCGGCCCTTTTGATGTCGGTGATGTCCAGGATGAAGCCGTCCAGTCGCGTGATGCTGAGGCGGTCCCCCCTGCGCTGCCTCTGCACGGCGCAGTTGTTGACTATCCAGCGCACCGAGCCGTCCTTATGGATGATGCGGTGACGTATCGGCTCGTGGTCCAGCCCGGCGAAGATGCCGTTCAGAAACTCGACCACCAGGTTTCTGTCCTCCTCGTGGATCATGGTGAACCAGAGCAGGGGGTCCCGGTAGTACTCGTCCGGGGTGTATCCGGTGATGTCGAAGCACTTCGGGCTGTGGTAGACGGAGGTGATGTCACCCTCTTCGAAGCGGACGCTGTAGACGTACTCGTTGATGTTGCTGACTATGGTCCGGCACTGTTCTTCGCTGGTGAGCAGTGCCTGTTCCGCGTTCTTGCGGATGCTGATGTCGCGTATGTTGAACTGCACCACACTGCTTTGCTCGGACTGGTAGCAGTTGCTTACCACCTCCACGGGGATGTCCCGCCCCCCCACCGTGGCGAGCAGCAGGTCATCGCCATGGAAGTATTCCTTTTGCTGCATCGCCTTGAAGTCGGAGGCGCCCGGTACGATGCGGGCGAAGAAGCCGAGCTCCCAGACCGTTTTGCCCAGGAGCGCTTCCCGTTTGCAACCGAGTATGTCGACCAGGAAAGGGTTGACCTCGGCGATGGCGCCGCTGTCCGCTTCGACAATCATGATGCCGTCTTTGGCGGTCTCGAACAGGCGGCGGTAGCGGGCCTCGGAACGCTGGAGCGCCAGCTCCGACTGCTTGCGCTTGGTGATGTCGAGAACCGACAGCCGGTATTCGGTCCCCTCTTTGCAGCAGAGGGCATCTATGCGCACCGGCAGCTGGCGGGAGGAGTCGGAGATGAGGGTTAATTCGCAGGCGGATTTGGACTGGCTGGTGCGGGCGTCGTTTAGCAAAACGGAGAAGTCCCCCTTGGAGGGCTCCGCCACCGCCTGCTCGAAAGGGACACCGACCAGTTCCGGCCGAGCCCTGCCGAGGAGGCTGGCCCCGGTGTTGTTGACGCTACGGATGTTCCCGGCGTCGTCGAGGGTGAAAAGGCCTACGGGGGAGAACTCGTAGAGGTCGGTATAGACCTGCAGTTCCCTGACCAGTTCTTCGGTGGACAGGTTGGCGTTGTCGCTGTCAAAGGCGTTGCGGTCTCTGGAACGATTCACAGCATTTTTGCTATCTGCATCGTTCATGACTCCTCCGATGCTTCTGAACTTCTTCGGAAGGGGAGCACTTTACCGGATAAGCTTTATGAACTGCACAGCTGGCAGAGGGGAGGAAAGGTGGGATTGCTATCTGCCAGCCGCTGAGAAGATGATAAGGTAATTGGCGGAAAAGTTCACCCTGAATTATCCTCGCCTAAGTTGCTGCTTTGCCCATGCGAGCGGCTACTGTATCTTCACTATGTTAATGCATTGAGGAAAACCTTGCAAAGGATGACTGCGATGAGCGACCAATTTGTGTTTCAGCCGGACACGGCGGAGAACAGGGAACTTGAGGCCAACGTGTGCCCGAAAAGTTGGATCAACCCGGTGCCATCGGGACGTTACAACCTGGTGGTGGTCGGCGCCGGGACCGCGGGCCTTGTCTGCGCCGCTGGGGCGGCTTCGTTGGGGGCGCGCGTGGCTCTGGTCGAGCGGCTGGCTCTCGGGGGAGACTGCCTGAACGTCGGCTGCGTCCCGTCGAAAGCGCTGATCCGTGCCTCGCGTGCCGTCTTCGATGCCCGTCATAGCGGCGGCTTCGGCGTAGTCGGGGGCGACGCGCTGCTGGCCGATTTTGCCGCGGCGCTGCAGCGGATGCGCAGGTTGAGGGCCGGGATCAGCCGCCACGACTCGGCGCTCCGCTTCCGGGATGAGTTGGGTGTCGACGTCTACCTGGGACAAGGGACCTTCACCGCCCCGGACACCCTCCAAGTCGAAGGGGCCGCGCTCCATTTCGCCAAGGCTGCGCTCTGCACCGGCGCCCGGGCGGCCATCCCCCCGGTTCCGGGTCTGGAGGAGGCGGGATGCCTGACCAACGAGACGGTCTTCTCGCTCACCTCGCTTCCCGCCAGGCTTGCGGTGATTGGTTCGGGCCCCGTCGGTTGCGAGCTGGCGCAGGCCTTCGCCCGTTTCGGAAGCAAGGTGACCCTGGTCGAGCGGGGATCTGGGATTCTGGGGCGCGAGGACCGCGATGCGGCCGCTATCCTCGAAACGGCTTTCCGGCGTGAGGGGATCGAACTGGAACTCGGGGCGAAGCTCGTCAGGGCCTGGAGCAGCGGCTCGGAAAAACGGCTTCTCCTGGAGCGGGACGGGGTAGGGTTCGAGATTGCCGTCGACGCCATTCTGGTCGGAGCGGGGCGCGCGCCCAACACCGAGGGGCTGGGGCTCGAGGCCGCGGGAGTGGAATACGACAAGAGCGGGGTCAAGGTGAACGATTACCTGCAGACCACCAACCGGCGCATCTATGCCGCCGGAGACATCTGCTCCGGCTACAAGTTCACCCACGTAGCCGACGCGCAGGCGAGGATAGTGATAGAAAACTCTCTTTTTCCGGGGAGGAGGAAGAACTCCAGCCTGACCGTGCCGTGGTGCACCTATACCGACCCCGAGGTGGCGCATGTCGGGATGTACCAAGCGGACGCCCTGGCGCGCGGGTTGAAGGTCGAGACCCTCACCATCCCCTTTGGCGATGTGGATCGTGCCGTCCTGGACGGGGAGAGCGAAGGGTTTGCGCGGGTGCACCTGAAAAAAGGGAGCGACGTCATCCTGGGCGCCACCATAGTCGCGCGCCACGCGGGGGAGATGATCGGCGAGGTCGCCCTTGCCATAAACGCCGGCTTGGGGCTCTCCGCCATAGGGCGCACCATCCATCCCTACCCCACTCAGGCGGAGAGCCTCAGAAAGCTTGCCGACAGCTACAACCGCGGCAGGTTGACCCCGCGAGTCAAGAAGCTGATGGGGGCATGGCTTCGCTGGCAAAGGGAATAAAAACCAGATAAAGATAAAGTGAGATTAAGATTAAGATTGAGATTGAGATTGAGATTGAGAAAAATCACTTCTCAGTGTACGTAGATCATCTACCGATAATTCTTTCTCTTAGTCTTAATCTCAATCTCAATCTTTATCTGCAGTTAGGAGCCGCTCCGCATGAACCTGAAAAAGATCCTCATACTTGTCGCTGCCGTCATCGCAGTGGCGCTCTTCTTCTACCTCGACCTCGGCCGTTACCTGACCCTGGAGTCGCTCAAGGCCAACCGGCAGGCGCTCATCCAGTACTACGCGGCGCACCAGGCCGCCACCGTCGCCGGGTTCATGGCACTTTACATCCTGCAGACGGCGCTCTCGCTTCCCGGTGCAGCCATTCTGTCGCTCGCGGCAGGCGCCATCTTCGGCTCCCTCGCCGGGACCTTCTACGCCGTCATGGCCGCAACAGTCGGAGCGACGCTCGCTTTCGTGGTGACACGCTACCTGCTGCGCGACCTCGTGCTCGACAAGTTCGGACCGAAACTGGAGGGGCTCAACCGGGAGCTGGAAACGCGCGGTTTCAATTACCTGCTCTTTCTGAGGCTGGTGCCGCTGTTTCCCTTTTTCCTCATCAACCTCGCGGCCGGCCTCACCCGGCTGCCGCTACGCGTCTTCGTCCCTGGGACGCTTATCGGGATCATCCCGGGAGGGTTCGTCTTCGTGAATGCCGGGGCGAGCCTCGCCACCATCAACTCCCTCTCCGACGTCGCCTCTCCCCGGGTGCTCGGTTCTTTCGCGCTCCTCGGGCTCTTCGCACTAGTCCCGGTGATCTACGGGAAGATTAAAAAGAACGCCTAACTCCCCCACTCCCGCGCTTCTAATAATCTCATTCATTAGCCCCGTGCCCCTTGCGGGGGCGGGGTCGAAAGTCCCTCCTTTTTTTAAACTCGTTTTTGACATCCTCCAAGTGTGCATTTACACTCTCGTAATTCTTTGATCGCCACCTCCGCGGAAGGGGCCGACCATGCCCGAAGAAGTCCTTGCCACTTTCCAAGTTAAACGCGTAAGCGTTCTTAATGAGAACGGCAGCGCCGATCTCGACCTCATGCCTGAGTTGTCGGCTGACCAGATCTGGCGCATGTACCAGCTCATGGTGCTCTCGCGCTGCTTCGACGAGCGTGCCGTTTCGTTACAGCGGGAGGGGCGCCTGGGAACCTACCCGCCCATACGGGGACAGGAGGCGGCCCAGGTGGGGAGCGCCTTCGCGCTCAAGGCCGACGACTGGGTGTTCCCCTCTTTCCGCGAGATGGGGGTGCACCTGACGCTGGGGTATCCCATCCCGCAGCTCCTCCAGTACTGGGCCGGCGACGAGCGGGCCCAGAAGACGCCGCCGCAGCTGAACATCTTTCCCTTCTGCGTGGCCGTCGGAAGCCAAATCCCCCATGCTGTAGGGGCTGCGCTCGCCGCCCGCTACCGGCGGGATTCGGCCGCCGTGGCGGTCTACTTCGGCGACGGGGCGACATCGAAGGGGGACTTCCACGAGGCGATGAACATGGCCGGGGTCTACCAGCTGCCGATAGTCTTCATCTGCCAGAACAACCAGTGGGCCATCTCGGTCCCGCTCAAGGGGCAGACGGCTTCGGCGTCGCTGGCACAGAAGGCGCTCGCCTACGGGTTCGAAGGGGTGCAGGTGGACGGCAACGACGTCCTCGCGGTCTACCGCGCCACCAAGCAGGCGCTGGAAAAGGCGACAAGCGGCGGTGGCCCCACCTTCCTGGAATGCCTCACCTACCGCATGGCCGACCACACCACGGCCGACGACGCGGGGCGCTACCGCTCCGACGAGGAGGTGGCGCTTTGGAATGGGCGGGATCCCATCCTCAGGCTGGAGCGCTTCTTAGCTGCGAGCGGCGCCTGGACCCCGGAACAGGGGAGGGGGGTCAAGGAGGAGGCGACCTCGCTGATCGACCGGGGGGTAGGGGAGATGGAGGCTGTACCGCCCCCCGACCCGGCAGAACTCTTCGACGCGACCCTGGCGGCACTCACACCGCGGCAGGCCGGGCAAAGAAAGGGACGCTGACATGGCGCAACTGAACATGGTACAGGCGATAAACCAGGCCCTCGCCGACGAGATGGCGCGCGACGACCGGGTGGTGCTCCTCGGGGAGGACGTGGGGCGGGACGGCGGGGTGTTCCGGGTCACGGATGGGCTCCAGGACCGGTTCGGAGCGGAACGGGTGCTGGATACCCCACTGTGCGAATCGGCCATCATGGGGGCCGCCATCGGGATGGCCGCTTATGGGCTCCGCCCGGTGCCGGAGATCCAGTTCATGGGTTTCACCTACTCCGCCTTCGAGCAGCTCTTCGCCCATGCGGCAAGGCTTCGCTCCCGGTCCCGCGGGCGTTACAGCTGTCCGCTGGTGGTCCGCACACCCTACGGCGGCGGAATCAAGGCGCCGGAGCTGCACGAGGAAAGTACGGAGGCGATCTTCTGCCATATCCCCGGCCTCAAGGTGGTGGTGCCGTCCGGTCCCTACAACGCCAAGGGGCTGCTTCTGGCGGCCCTGCGCGACCCGGACCCTGTTTTGTTCCTGGAGCCGACCCGGCTTTACCGCATGGTGAAGGAGGAGGTGCCGGAGGGGGATTATCAGCTGGAGTTGGGGAAGGCGCGGGTAGCGCGCAAAGGCTCCGCCGTTACCGTCGTCGCCTGGGGGAGCATGCTGGAGCGGGTGCTGAGGGCCATCGACGGCTACGACGCCGAGGTGATAGACCTCCTCACCCTGAACCCGCTGGACCTGGAGGCGCTGCTTTCTTCGGTGCAGAAAACCGGCAGGGCGGTCATCGTTCACGAGGCGATCAAGACCTGCGGGCTCGGCGCCGAGATTGCGGCGACCCTGGCGGAAGAGGCGATGCTGCACCTGCGCGCGCCGATTCTGAGGGTGACTGCCCCCGATGTGCCGGTACCGTTGGCGAAGTTGATCGATCAGTACCTGCCGGGCCCCGACCGGATACGGGCCGCGCTGGACGAGGTGCTGAAGTACTGACAAAAGCCGGAGCAAACGGCGAAATGCGGAACACAGAGGGCACGGGGGTTCACGAAGGCCACAGAGGTTTTCTCGGGAAAAGCAAAGGCTCTCACCACAGAGGAACACAGAGGAAGGCAAAATCTGAAGGCTTTGTTGTTGCTCTTTGCTCCCTGGTCACGCTTTTCGGTTTTGAGGGGTTCACTATGTCTATCGATTTCAAACTCCCCGATCTGGGCGAAGGCATCGCCGAGGTGGAACTGCGCCGCTGGCTGGTGGCGGAAGGGGATGCTGTTGCGGAACACCAGCCGCTGGTCGAGGTGGAGACGGACAAGGCGGTGGTCGAGGTCCCATCCCCGCGCGCCGGTGTCGTCGCCCGCCTTCACTGCAAGGAGGGGGAGACGGTTCAGGTCGGCGCCACGCTGGTGACTTTCGCCGAGGCGAAGGAGGCCGCCAAGAAAGAGGAGCCCGAAGGGGAGCGCAGGCCGGCGCAGCGCCCGCCCTCGGTCGGCATCGTCGGCTCGCTGCCGGAACCGGAGGAGGAGGCAACTCCGGCCGCACCGGCGGGGTTCGAGGGACTGGCGACCCCGATGGTGAGGAAGATGGCCCGGGAGCGGGGTATCGACCTGAAAAGCGTGCGGGGCACCGGGCCGCGCGGCTGCATCAAGCCCGAGGATCTGGACCAGGTTCCCCTGGCGGCGCAGAAAGCGAAGCCGGCGCCGCCAGACGGGGAACGGGTGCCGCTCAGAGGCCTGCGGCGTACCATCGCCCGGAACGTGCTGGCCTCCCAAAGGACCACCGCCTTCGTCACCAGCATGGAAGAGGTCGACATTACCGACATATGGGAGATGCGGGGGCGCGAGCAGGGGGAAGTGGAGTCGCGGGGGGCGCACCTGACCTTCCTCCCCTTCTTCATCAAGGCGGTCCAGCATGCGCTGCGCGAACACCCGCTTTTGAACGGCTCCATCGACGACGAGGCGCAGGAACTGGTGCTGAAAAAGCACTACCATTTCGGGATCGCGGTGGACACCCCGGAGGGGCTCATGGTCCCGGTGATCCGGGACGTGGACAAGAAGAGCATCATCGAGCTGGCGCAGGCGGTCCAGGAACTCGGCCGCAAGGCGCGCGAGCGGAGCATTTCGTTGGAGGAACTGCGCGGCAGCAGTTTCACCATCACCAACTACGGCCACTTCGGCGGCACCTTCGCCACTCCCATCATCAACTGGCCCGACGTCGCCATCATGGGCTTTGGGCGCATCGTAGAACGCCCCTGGGTGCACCGGGGCCAGATCGCCATCAGGAAGATCCTGCCGTTGTCGCTCACCTTCGACCACCGCGCCACCGACGGCGCCGACGCCGCCAGGTTCCTGGGCAAGGTGCTCCGCTACCTCGAGGACCCCGCGCTCCTCTTCCTGGACAGCGCCTAGCCCGGGCCGTCGCCGTTTCGGGCCCGGCAGCACCAGCACCAGCGCCCCTCCCAGCCCCCCCCCAGCCCCCCCCAGCCCCTAGCCCCTAAAGCGGATCACATCCGGGGCCGCGGCCGGAACCAGTAAGTCGCCCATACTCCTTCTTTGGCTGAATAGATCTGTATCACTTTACTTGGGCCGAAATCATCAAGCTGGATCTCTGTCATAAAATCCCTCCTCTTTGTTGATCGGGTTCCTTTGAGCGAACCCGTAACATCCAACATCTCAAGTGGGTGCCGCAATGACTGCATTTCCGTTTTCTATGTCAGAGATGCTGGCTGTTTCTTTGAAAACTTTCCTTTGATTTTGTTGTTTTATCAAGGTGAAATGGTACAGTGGGGGGCAGCCGAAATTACAGGGGTATTCCAGATGAGTTCCACAAAGTGTTCCAGATGCGGAAGACAGATAGATGCCAGGGAGCCTCAGTGCATCTGGTGCGGTGCGCCGCGTCCAAGCTTCGGCGCCAGGTTCAGAGAGATGCTGCGCGGAGGGCTCGATGCAGGCTTTGTGGTGCAGGCGATCATCGCTGCCAATGCGCTCTTCTACCTACTCTCGCTGCTGGTGAGCGGCAGGCGCGGGTTCGACATGAACCCCCTGAGCTTCCTGTCGCCGGACCAGAACAGCTTGCTGCTGCTGGGCGCCACGGGCACGATACCGGTGCTGGAGCTTGGGCGCGTCTGGAGCCTCATCTCCGCCAACTACCTGCACGGGGGGCTGCTGCACATCCTTTTCAACATGATGGCGCTGCGCCAGATCGGCCCTTGGGTCAGTGCGGAGTTCGGCGCGAGCCGCATGTTCGTCATCTATACCTTGAGCGGCGTTGCCGGCTACGTCGCCTCCTTCTTTGCCGGGATCCCCTTCACCATCGGCGCTTCCGCCTCCGTCTGCGGCCTGATCGGCGCCCTTTTCTATTTCGGCAAGAGCCGCGGCGGCAATTACGGCGCGGCCGTCTCCCGCGAGGTGAGCGGCTGGCTGATCAGCCTGGTCCTCTTCGGCCTGATCATGCCCGGCATCAACAACTGGGGGCATGGCGGCGGCGTAGTGGGGGGGATCGTGCTGGCGAAACTCCTGGGGTACCAGGAGCGGAGCCACGAGAACAGCGCGCACCGCCTGCTGGCGCTGATCTGCGTCGTCGCCACCGTGGCCGTCCTTTGCTATGCCGCCTATTTTTCCCTCGCCTACCGGTTCAGCTGAACCAGAAAAGGGGACAGGCTACTTTTAAAAAACAAAAAGTAGCCTGTCCCCCTTTTTTTTCGCCCTCCCTCCCGACTGTGCCCAATTGGTCGCGTCTAATGCGCAACTGCTTGTTTGTATGGATAAATTCCGGTATGGTTACATCAAAATTTTTGCCGGGAGATCCTGATGAGTGTCCACGAAGTAAACCATCCGTTGGTGAAGCACAAGATCGGCCTGATGCGCGAGGCCGGGATCAGCACCAAGAAGTTCCGCGAACTCACCTCGGAGATCGCCTGCCTGCTAGCTTACGAGGCCAGCAGGGATTTCCAGATCGAGCCTAGAACCATCACCGGCTGGGACGGCAGCAAGGTAATGATCCAGCAGTTGAAAGGGAAGAAGGTGACGGTGGTCCCGATCCTGCGCGCCGGCATCGGCATGCTGGACGGCGTACTGGACATGATCCCCAACGCCAAGGTGAGCGTGGTGGGGCTGGCCCGCAACGAAGAGACGCTGGAGGCGCATACCTATTTCGAGAGGTTCGTCGGGAGCCTGGACGAGCGTCTTGCCCTCATCATCGACCCCATGCTCGCTACCGGCGGGTCCATGGCCGCCACCATAGAGATGCTCAAGAAGAACGGCTGCCTCCAGATCCGCGTCCTTTGCCTCGTCGCCGCTCCGGAAGGACTGGCGAAGATCACCGCTGCCTACCCGGAGATCGACATCTACGTCGCGGCGATCGACGAACGGTTGAACGAGCAAGGGTACATCCTCCCTGGCTTGGGAGACGCCGGCGACAAGATCTTCGGCACCAAGTAACGCACCCGGCTGCAACCAAAGCGGGGGCGTTCCCTCCCGTATCACTTTCCTAGCGAGGTCAACTGCATGTCACAAGCAAAAGAACCGGTATGGCGCCAGGCGCTTTCCGGAGCGCAGATCCTTTTTGTCGCGTTCGGGGCACTGGTGCTGGTGCCGATTCTCACCGGGCTCAATCCGAGCATGGCGCTTTTGGGCGCCGGCGTGGGCACCCTCATCTTCCAGCTCTGCACCAAGCGCGAGGTCCCCATCTTCTTAGGCTCCTCCTTCGCCTTCATAGCGCCCATCGTCTACAGCGTCCAGACCTGGGGGATGCCGGCGACCTTGGGCGGGCTCTTCGCCGCGGGATGGCTCTACCTCGCGCTCTCCCTGGTGATCTACCTGCGCGGCGCGGATTTCATCCACCGCATCATGCCTCCCGTGGTGGTGGGCCCCATCATCATGGTCATCGGCCTGGGACTTGCCGGCGTCGCGGTCAACATGGCGATGGGCAAAACCGGAGACGGCAAGGGTGTGCTGGTCGATTACGAAACCGCCATCCTGGTGGCGGCGGTCTCGCTTGCCACGACCGTCGCGGTGGCCGTGCGCGCCAAGGGGATCTTCCGGCTCTTGCCGGTACTCTCCGGCGTCGCCGTCGGCTACGTCCTCTCCATCTTCCTGGGGCTGGTCGATTTCACCAAGATCGCCGCCGCCCCCTGGATCGAGGTGCCGACCTTCGTGACCCCGCAGTTCAACTGGGCGGCTGTCCTGTTCATGATCCCGGTGGCGCTTGCCCCGGCCATCGAGCATGTCGGCGACGTCGTCGCCATCGGGGCTGTGACCGGCAAGGATTACACCGTGAAGCCGGGCCTGCACCGCACCATGCTGGGGGACGGGCTCGCCGTCTGCACGGCCGCGCTGATCGGCGGCCCACCCGTCACCACCTATGCCGAGGTGACCGGGGCGGTGATGATCACCCGTTGCTACAACCCGGTCATCATGACCTGGGCCGCAGGCTTCGCCATCGTCATGGCCTTCTTCGGCAAGTTCAACGCCATCCTGCAGTCGATACCGGTGCCGGTCATGGGGGGGATCATGATGCTCCTCTTCGGCTCCATCGCATCGGTCGGTCTCAACACCCTGATCCACGCCCAGGTCGACATGCACCGCCCGCGCAACCTGGTCATCGTCTCGCTGGTTCTGGTCTTCGGCATCGGCGGCCTCAGCCTCAACGTTGCCGGGCAGCACCTGCACGGCGTCTCGCTCTGCGGCATCGCGGCAATCCTGCTCAACCTCGTCCTGCCCAAAGGCGAGGCACCACCGATGGGAGTTGAGACGGACGATGCGGAGCCGGAGACGGTCCCCTGATTTCATTCATCCTGGCGCGCCGGCCTCTGCCGCCGGCGCGCCAGCTTTTCCCCTGTACCGCCCCTTCCCCGTCGCCTCCCCAACCCGTGTAGCGTGCCCCTTAGGTACCCCTATATTCCGATCTCCCCCATCTCTCCTGGGTTACGCTCCATCGCCTTCATTCTGTAACCATCCTTTACTGACAGCAGTGAAATCCTCTCTCACAGCACCACCTATTGGCATTGCCAATCAGTTCTCGCTCGATATACTCATATTCGCTTTAAATTAACGAGTGCTAATGTTTACCGAGGGAGCGTAACGCCAAGGGTGTCGGAACGTCGAGCGGTCCGGCGGCTGTCAACTCGCAGATAAAAGGAGGTCTTCCATGAAGGGGAATGAAAGGGTGATTGAACAGTTGAACGTGCGCCTGGCCGAAGAACTGACTGCGACCAACCAGTACATGGTTCACGCGGAGATGTGCGAGAACTGGGGCTACAAGCGGCTGCACGCGAAGATCAGGGAGAGGGCGATCGTGGAGATGAAGCATGCCGAGAAACTGATCGAGCGGATACTCTTCCTGGAGGGGAGACCCATCGTCAGCAGGCTGGATCCGATCCATATCGGAGGCGAGATCCCCAAGATGCACCAGTTCGACCACGCCCTCGAGGAGACCGCCATAAAGGGGTACAACGAGAGCATCAGGCTTGCGGTGGAGCTGGGCGACAACGGGACGCGCGAGTTGCTGCAGTCGATCCTGGACCAGGAAGAGGAGCACATCGACGATATCGAGGCTCAGCTGGACCAGATCGTCCAGATGGGCGTGCAGAACTACCTGGTCGACCAGGTGGGGTGAAGACGCACCTCCTTACCATCTCGGTCGTGAAAAGGGCTCCGGAGTCAAACCCCGGAGCCCTTTCTTTGTTGATGGCTCAAAACGTGTTGTACCGGCCTCAGCTCTGGCCCAATTCCTTTTCCAGCTCCGCAACCCTCGCCCGCAGCGACTTTTCCTTTTGCCACTTGGCAGTTACGTCCCGCATCACCGCTGCGGTCCCGGCAACCCGGCCGTCTGCGTCCCTGATGATGGTCATGGAGAATTCCGACGAAATGCGGGTACCGTCCTTGCGCAGGGCGGGGGCCGCGAGGAGATCGGTCTGATAGTGGGTGTAGCCGGTCTCCATCACCCTGAAGTACCCTTCCCAGTGGCGGGCGCGCTGGTTCTCCGGGATGAAGATGTCCAGCGAGCGGCCGATCGCCTCCTCCGCAGTGAACCCCAGCATCCGCTCGGCTCCCTTGTTCCAGAGCCTGATTACCCCCTGCCGGTCGGAGAAGATGATGGCGTCGTTGCACTCTTGCACCAGTTGCCGGTGCAGTTCATCGTCCTGTAATTCATTCATGGAACACCTCCGCGTGCTTTTATAAGAGCATATCATCACTTGCACTGACAGGCCTTGATTCAGGTCAAATAGCGGAAAATTGCAGCGTCTGTATGAAAAAAGGAAAGAGACAGTTGAGGCAAGGCAATCGTGGCGGTTATGCCTGAATCAAATCTGTCGGGAAGGAGTTTGCGTTGCTTAAAATAAAATAATTGTAAGCCCAGCCTCTAAAGTAGAAAGGCAGGTTGCCGATACTCCTACCAAAGAGGCGTTGGCAAAGGATTATCCGGGGGAGGCCTGATGTTCAAGAACAAACTGATGCACAAAATACTGTCGATAATAGGGATCAACCTCTTTATCGGCATCACCATTGTCGGTTGCCTCGCCATTTGGCTGCAGTACCGATCAAGCATGGAGTTGCAGGCCAAAAACAGCCGTAACATGGAAGCCGTCATCGCCGAGGAGGTCGCGGCCTTCATGATGAAGGATGATTCCAAGTCGGTGGCGAACCTGGCCAAGGTGGCCAAGGAGAAACGGTTCGGCTTCGATGTCCAGGTCTATAACAAGGAAGGGAAGGATACTGTCTCGGAGAAGGTGGACCGGCAGGTGGCCGACAGTCTCGCCTCCGGCAAGCGGATGGAGATCAGGCAGGTTCTGGACGGGATACACACGCTCCGCTCGGCGGTCCCGCTTTTGAACGAGGAACGCTGCAAGCAGTGCCACGACGGCTCTGACAAGTACTTAGGCGCGCTGCTCCTCACGTCTTCCATGGAGGAGGGGTACCAGAGCGCGATCAGGATGATAGCGATCCTGCTCGTCGCCGGCATCGTGTTCTTCCTGGCCATGATGCTTTGCATGTACCTCTTCTTCAAGAAGACCGTGGTGCGCGACCTGCTCTTTTTCTCAGAGAAGCTCAAAGACATAGCAGAAGGGGAAGGGGATCTCACCAAGGAGATTCCGGTCCGCTCCAGTGACGAGATCGGGGATCTGGCGCGGCACATCAACCACCTGGTGCGAAAACTCAGGGAGACGGTCACGGTGCTGTACGAATTGGCCGAGAACATCTCCATCTCCCTTTGCCATGTCTCCAACCGGGCGCAGAAAACGGTGGGCTACTCGGCCGAGCAGAAGGACCGTTCCGAGACGGTGGCGGTGGCTACCGAGGAGATGGCTGCCACCCTAAACCTGGTCGCCGGCAACACGCACCAGGCTGCGGGCTTCTCGGCTGAGGTGGATGAGGCCGCCAACCGGGGGATGTCGGTTGTGGACGACGCCTGTCGGAGTATCGTCTCGGTGCGGGAGAACGTGGCGCAGACCCTGGATACGGTGGGAAAACTGGAATCCTCGTCGGCGCAGATAGGCGACATCATCAACCTGATCGAGGACATCGCGGACCAGACCAAACTGCTCGCCCTCAACGCCGCCATCGAAGCGGCCCGGGCCGGGGAACATGGACGCGGCTTTGCTGTCGTCGCCGACGAGGTGAAGATGCTCTCGGAAAAGACGGCGACCTCCACCAAGGAGATCGCCAAGATCATCACCAACATCCAGCTGGAAAGCCGCGAGGCGGCGAGATCCATCTCGCAGGAACAGGAACGGGTGGAAGACGGCGTCGCCAAGTCGACGGCTGCCAGGGAGTGCCTGGAGAAAATCCTCGGTCTGGCAGGCGAGACGGCGCAGCTGATAAACCAGATCGCCTCGGCCACAGAAGAACAAAGCGCCACCACCAACGAGATTGCCGACAAGATCCACAACGTCTCCGAGTCAGCCTCGAAGGTGCATGCGGACATGACTCAGAGCGAAAAGGCGTTCATGGAGCTGACCGGGGTGGCGGAGCAGATCTTCTCCACGGTAGGCAAGTTCAGCGTCGGCAACCGTCACGACGAGATGAAAGGTGCGGTCTGCGAGTTGCGGGACCGGTTCCTGGCCGCCATAGATGCGGGGGTTGCTGCGGGAAGGATAACCATGGCCGACCTGAGCGACAGGAACTACCGCCCCATCCCGAACACATCGCCGCAAAAGTACAACACCGCCTTCGACAGTTTCTTCGACCAATTCATCTCGCCGCTCCAGGAGGAGACCCTGTCCAAAAACGGCGACATATTCTTCGCCATATGCGTTGACGACCGCGGCTACACCGCGAGCCACAACCTGCGCTATTCCAAGCCCCTCACCGGCGACCCCGATCTGGACCGGGTGAACAACCGCACCAAGAGGATCTTCGACGACAAGACCGGGTTGAAGGCGGCCCAAAACGTCGAGCCGTTCCTGCTGCAGACCTACATGAGGGACACCGGCGAGGTCATGAACGACATCTCCACGCCGATAAGCATCAACAACCGCCACTGGGGCGCCGTGCGCCTCGGCTACCGGGCGGAGTAGCGTTGCCCTGCGGATAGAGCAAAACCGAAAATAAAACAGGCCGTACCTTCTTTGGGTGCGGCCTTTTTTTATCGCCAGAGGGGGCGCCGGCGGCGCTTCATGGCCCTTTGGCAGCGTTTCTGTTCTATTTTGGAGTGGATCGGGCGCGCATTTATTGCGATACGGCGTTTGCTCTTTCCGGTAAGGGTAACTCTCGCAGCATCGCCGCTGAGGCCGGTACTGGACCTGACAACAGCGGCTTGTACTACGGTGGAAAAGAACACTCTTTGGCCGTAGTTTCAAGGGAGTAAATGCTATCTGCCGGAGTGATACCTCGAAGGGCGAACTGTTTGGTATCACATAAAAAATGCGCATGACTGGAAGTGAACGGCATCGCCGTAATACACGAAACATTTTTTTATTCTTGACTGCAACGGCGCGTTCAGATTAGATTGCATACTGTATACATCGTATACGGGTTATGGTAAGACAGCATTAACCAGCTTCAGTCGCAGTCAAAGCTGGTAGTGGGGGCTGGATAAAGCCTTGGGTTATTACCGCTTGACTCTCTTTGTTCTCTTCAGTAGAATCCGGTTCTAATTTTCCCCAGACACATGCCTGCGCGTCACAGGATCAGTCAGTCGGCCGGTCGGGCGTCGGTGCCAAACTCTTATAAATTATCAGCTTAGCGGCTGATCGTAGTCGTAGACACCAAAACAGAACAGGAGGAAGTTATGTCCCAGTACGGCACACTGCAAGACCGGGTAAAATGCAAACAACTATTGAACAAGGTCATGGCTCCCGAGCAGACTATTGAGTTCTTCAAGAACGGGATGAACCTTGGCTGGTCCGGTTTTACTCCGGCTGGTTACCCGAAAGTGGTGCCTATCGCCCTGGCTGACCATGTTGAGAAGAACAACCTGCAGGGCAAACTGAGATTCAACCTCTTTATCGGCGCTTCCGTCGGCGCCGAGACCGAAGACCGTTGGGCGACTCTGGACATGATCGACCGCCGCTGGCCGTACCAGACCGGCAAGAACATCGCAGCAGGCATCAACGCCGGCCGCATCCGCATGGGCGACAAGCACCTCTCCCTGTTCGCGCAGGACCTGGGCTACGGCTTCTACACCAAGGACTCCGAAAGCGGCAAGCTCGACCTCGCCATCATCGAAGTCTCCGCCATCAAAGAAGACGGCTCCCTGGTTCCGACCTCTTCCTGCGGCGTCATCCCCGAAATCCTCATGATCTGCGACAAGATCATCGTCGAGGTGAACACCGGACAGCCCTCCTTCGAAGGGATCCACGACCTCTTGACCCCGCTCACCCCGCCGAACCGCCAGATCCTCGGCATCACCCATGCCGGCGAGAGGATCGGTTCGACCTCGATCCCCTGCGACCCGAGCAAGATCGTCGCCGTGGTCGAGTCCAAGCTGCGCGACCAGGGGCGTGCCTTTGCCGAGCAGGACGACACCTCCGAGGCGATCGCAAACCACATCATCGACTTCTTCACCCACGAGGTGAAAGCCGGCCGTCTGCCGAAGAACCTCCTCCCGATCCAGTCGGGCGTAGGCTCCATCGCCAACGCCGTTATCGGCGGCCTCGCCAAGGGCCCCTTCTCCAACCTGACCGTCTACACCGAGGTGCTCCAGGACACCATGCTCGACCTGTTCGATTCCGGCAAGCTCGACGCGGCCTCCTCCTGCTCGCTCTCCCTCTCGGCGACCCCGGGCTTCCCGCGCTTCTTCGAGAACATGGACAAGTACTTCGACAAGATCACCCTGCGTCCGCTCTCCATCTCCAACGCTCCTGAGCCGATCCGCAGGCTTGGGTGCATCGCGATGAACACCCCGGTCGAGATCGACATCTACGCACACGCCAACTCCACCCTGGTCGGCGGTACCCGCATGATCAACGGCCTGGGCGGCTCGGGCGACTTCCTCAGGAACGGCTTCCTGAAGATGATGCACACCCCGTCCTCCCGTCCGAGCAAGACCGACCCCAACGGCATCTCCTGCGTGGTGCCGCACTGCTCGCACATCGACCACACCGAGCACGACCTCGACTGCGTCATCACCGAGCAGGGCCTGGCCGACCTGCGCGGCATGGCTCCGAAAGAGCGCGCCCGCCGCATCATCGAGAAGTGCGCGCACCCGGACTACAAGCCGCAGCTCACCGAGTACCTCAACATCGCCGAGAAAGAGTGCCTGGCGAAGAAGGTCGGCCACGAGCCGCAGCTTTGGGACCGCGCCTTCAAGATGCACCTCAACCTCGAGAAGAACGGCACCATGAAGCTCAAGAACTGGGACGTCAAGATCGACCTCTGCGAGTAATCGCTCCCACCTTGACTGCAGTAAAAAAAGCCCCGCCGGGAATCCGGCGGGGCTTTTTTGTCTCCGTGTCAGGGTCAGCCGCGGGTGAGCATCTCCTGCCTCATCCCCCGGCCGGTGCCGAGCAGGCGCCTGACCGCCAAGAGCAGGGGGCGCGGCTGGCAAGGCTTGGCGAGGAAGCTCCCCTCGGGCAGAACCGCCCGGCCGGCGTCGACCTCTTCGGGGGGGTAGGCGCTGGTGAAAAGGACCTTGAGGTCGGGGTTGCATTTAGCGATCGCGTCGAAGGCGTCGCGGCCGTTCATCCTCGGCATCACCAGGTCCATGATCACCAGCTTGATCTGGTCCTGGTGGGCCAGGAATTTTTCCAGCGCCTCGCGGCCGTCGGCCGCCTCGATGACGCGGTAGCCGTGCTGCTGCAGCAGTTCGGTCGTCACCCTCCGGACCTCCAGGGCATCTTCGGCCACGAGGATGGTTTCGCAGCCGGCGCAGGGAAGAGGCGCGGCCAGGGGCGCCTGCGCGGGCGCGGAGATCTCCTGCAGCAGGGGGAGATGGATAAGGAAGCAGGCCCCTTCCCCAGGGGTGCTTTCCACCTCTATGAACCCCCCCGTTTTGCTGCACGATCCCCTGGACTATGGCAAGCCCCAGCCCCGTCCCCTGCCCGGTCTCCTTGGTGGTGAAGAAAGGCTCGAAGAGCCTGCCCCGCGTCGCCTCATCCATCCCCCTCCCGGTGTCTCTGACCGAAAGCCTCGCGTAGCGCCCCCCCCTTTTTACGCCGTGCGCCCTGTCGGAGTCGGGGGGGAATGTCACTACCGCGGTCTCTATGGTGAGAACCCCTGCGTTGTTCATGGCGTCGCGTGCGTTGGTGGCCAGGTTCATCACTACCTGGTCCAACTGCCCGGCGTCGGCGAGGACCGTGGGCGACTCATGGCAAAGCGAAACCTTGAGCTCGATCTGTCTGGAGATGAGACGCCCCAGCAGCTTCTCCATCTGCCCTACGATCCGGTTCAGGTCCACCGGTTGGGGATTGGCGGCCTGGTTCCTGCCGAAGGCGAGGAGCCCCCGGGTAAGGTAGGTGGCGCGCTCGGAGGCGTTCAGCACCTCGTCGAGGTACTGGAAAGGTATGGTGCCGGGATCGAGGTTCGCCTGGGCCAGACTGGCGAAGCCGATGATCGCGGTGAGCAGGTTGTTGAAGTCGTGCGCGACGCCGCTGGCCAACTCGCCTATGGCCTCCCTTTTCTGCGACTGGCGCAACTGCTCAGTCATGCTCCTCTCGTTATCGATGTAGATCGCGTTCCGGATGCTTATCCCGATCACCGGCGCCACCCCCATCAGCAGGCTCATGTCGCTGCCGACCAGGGGCCTCTTGGTCCGCACGTTGTCCATGGCGAGAACCCCAAGCGATTCCCCCTCGCAGACTATGGGGCAGCAGATGAACGACTGTGCCCCCATATGCTGCGCGAAGAGCACGCTCTGCGGCGAGTGCAGCGAGGCCACCCGGGAGAAGTCGTTGATCAGGTAAGGTTTATGCTGGGTGAAGCAGGTGGCGAAGACCCCCTGCGAATCGGGGTTGTCCAGGCTGAAGCAGGCGTCCTGCAAGGTCTTCAGCTGGGACTCGTCGTAGCCGAAACCGACGCGGAACTTGAGGGTAGCCCGGTTGGCGTCGGCCAGAAGTATCATCCCGCGGTCGTAGCCGAGCCTCATTTCCAGCGCCGCGACGATGTTGTCGAGCAGTTGGTCCTTGTTCGTCTGCTTGCTGACTGCCTGGCCGACCTCGTTGACCATCAGGGCGTTCTGGTAATTGGTGGCAGTCTGTTCCAGGAGTTCGTCCGTCGACTCTTTAAGGTTGACCAGCGCCGCATGCGGTTCCCGTTTTTCCAGGTGGGAGGCTAGGTGGCTCAAGGCGCAGAAGAAGGCCAGAAACAGCGGGCCCAGCGACAGGGCGGTCCAGGGGAACGGGTGATGGAAAACCAGGGCTAGGGCTACCATCCCCGCGGTGAATAGGTTCCGGGTCGTGCGCAGCCGCCGCGGCAGGCTGTTACGCCACGAGATGACGTAGCGGCAGCAGGCGCCACCCTTGAAGGTGCACTCGGAGTGATCGATGAGGGGGGATTCGCAGTTGAAGCTTGCCAGTATGGCCTCGAAGAAGCCGATGCGGTTCTCGCACTGGAAGGGGCGCTCCTTAACCCCGGGAAGCGGGGTCACCGTGATCTCCACCTTGTTGGTTGCGAGCTTCCTGCATGCGAAGCGCGAAGACCTGGTGAAGTTGGAGCTGGATTGGTTGATGGTGAAAAAGGCGTTGCCGGGACCGATCAGCCCGAGGACGTACTTTCCTATGAAGCCCAGCGAGTCGCGGGAGGCGGCGTACCTCCCCCCCTCGCGCGCGATGCCGGGATTCCCGGTCAGCTGCACCAACCGTTCGTTGAACCGGTCCACCTGGGACTGGGTGAACCAGTGGGCGGCGTCGGTCACTTGATATGGGCTGATTCCGGCGTAGTCGAGGATGTCGGCGTGGTCGACCTCGCCGTACCTGCTGTTGAGCAAATTGAGGTAGGTGAGCAGTATCCTGCTGTTGTAGAGCTGCTTCTGCGTCATCGGGGCGGGCTCCATCAGTGTTCTGCTGCTGGGTCCAGGCTGCGGATGGTGGGGGCTGTCTCATTCTGAGACGTGCGCCGTCCAACTTACAACGTATTGCGCCGCTGTGCAAGGCTCTGTTTACTTAAATATATAGAATTAAAGTGGATTAACCGCACAAGTGGTGTGGGATTACTCGCGCGCCTTGGGGTGGGCCTTGTCGTAGACCTCCATCAGCTTGTCGATGCTGACGTGGGTGTATTTCTGGGTGGTAGAGAGCGAGGCGTGCCCCAGTAGCTCCTGGATGGCGCGCAGGTCGGCGCCTCCTTCCAGCAGATGGGTGGCAAAGGTGTGGCGCAGGGTGTGCGGGGAGACCTTGCGCATGGCGGCGATCAGGAGCATGTGAGCGTCGACGATGCGCGCCACGCTGCGCCGGGTGAGCCGCCCCCCCCGGGCGTTCAGGATCAGCGGCTCGGCAGGCCCCGGGTCCGCGCGCTCGGCGAGATAGGCGGCAAGGGCGCTTCTGGCGCAGGATCCCACCGGGACCAGCCGCTCTTTCCCCCCTTTGCCCATGACCCGCGCAAGGCCCGCTGCGAGATCCATGTCGCCCACGTTCATGCCGGTCAGCTCGCTCACCCTGATGCCGCAGGAGTAGAGCGTCTCCAGGACGGCGCGGTCCCGAAGCGGCAGCCCGGAGCTGCCGGCGGGCGCTGTCACCAGCGCGCTGACCTGGTCGATGTTGAGATGGAACGGGAGCCGTTTCTCCTTTTTCGGGGTGCTCACCAGCTCGGCCGGATTTTTCTCCAGCTTCCCCTCGCGCATAAGGTACCGAAAAAGCGCCCTGATGGCGGAAAGCTTGCGGCCGATGGAGCTCTTGGCGCATCCCTTGTGCAGCTGCGCCAGGTAGCGTCTGATGGCCAAGTGGTCCACCTCTTCTGCGCGCGGCGCCTCCCGCTCCCTGGCCAGGAACGAGAGGAACTGCTCCAGGTCGCTTCGGTAGGCGGCGAGCGTGTGGGGGGAGACGTTGCGCTCGGTCTCCAGGTAGCTATAGAATTGCTCCAGTTCGGCTTTCATGGTATGGAATCTTACTCATGAAGGCGCCGCTTGACAACGAATTTCCGGAGGGGGCATGTACCAGGTTGCCGTAGAGAAGGTGGGTGATTACCGGCGGGAGCTGGTTCAGGAAGGATTGGCGCGGCTTCTGGCCCGACTCGGGGGGATGGAGCGCTTTGTGAAGCCCGGCGAGCGGGTGCTGATCAAGCCGAACCTACTTTCCGCGAAGCCACCCGAGGCCGCCGTCACCACGCACCCGGAGCTGTTGCGGGCCGTGATCCTGCAGGTGCAGCAGGCGGGGGGGATCGCGCTCGTCGGGGATTCCCCGGGAATAGGGAGTGCCGTAAAGGTAGCCAGGCGCTCGGGGATGCTGGCGGTGATCGAGGAGACCGGGGCCGAGTTCGTCCCCTTCGTGGAGAGCCGCGAGGTCCAAGGCTCCGGGGTTTACCGCCGCTTTGAGCTGGCCGCCCCCTATCTGGAGGCGCAGCGCCTGATCAACCTTCCCAAGCTGAAGACCCACGAGATGATGACCATGACCTGCTGCGTCAAGAACCTCTTCGGCGCCATAGTGGGGACGCAGAAGGCGGCCTGGCACCTGAAGGCCGGTGCGGACAAGGATCTTTTCGCCCGGATGCTGTTGGAGGTGTACCGGCTGCGCGAGCCGGACCTGAATATCGTGGACGCAATCGTAGGGATGGAGGGGAACGGCCCGGGAAGCGGCGACCCCTGCCAGGTCGGCCTCCTTTTGGCAGGGGATAACGCCCTCGCGGTGGACCAGGTCGCCGCGGAGATCGCCGGCATCCCGAAAAAGCTCCTCTACGTGGAAAACGCCGCGCGGCAAATGAAGCTTCCCGGAGCCGAGCGTGCGGAGGTCGAGTGCCTGGGGCTGGATTCTAATGAAGTCCCTTTCCGGAGCTTCCGTCTCCCCCATCTGTCCGACGTCCAGTTCGGACTCCCGGCCTTTTTGAAGCATCGGCTCAGAAACCAGTTGACCTCCCGCCCCGAGGTGGTGGAGGGGGCATGCCGGCTCTGTGAAGTCTGCGTAAAGACTTGCCCTCCGGGCGCGATCAGGGTGGAGGGGGGGAGGCTGCGCTTCGATTACCGGCGCTGCATCCGCTGTTTTTGCTGCCGTGAACTCTGTCCGCACGCGGCGCTGAGGCTAAAGGACGGCTGGCTTCTTTCTCTAATAAAAAAGAGCGGCACCCCCCTTTAATTCGCCCCGGGGGCGGGTTGACATTGAAGAACCCGAGTATTATATTTGCAGCATCCTCCGGGAAGCACACAGCGAGGGATGGAAATCCAACAGGGAAAAGGAGACTCATTATGTGGACTAATTTTTATATGATTCGCCCCGTAACCCGCTGCAAAGAGGGTTGCCCTAGTTAGCCCGCCGGGTAAAAGCGGCGGGCGTTCCAGCAAAAAGCCCCCCGCCATTCCGGCAGGGGGCTTTTTCATTTTTACCGCCGGTTGCCGCTGCTGCCAGCGCCTTCCTCCGAGCACCGACAGTTCCCTCCCCCTTACCTCGTCTGCTTTTTTGCCTGCAGTTTCGCAGCTTCTTTCCGATAAGTTCCGGTAGCCGGCATCGCGCCGCCCCCTTGGACGACCCTGCTAAAAGCCCCTTTGAATTGACAACTCCGCTAAATTCCGCTATTCTGCGCGCCGGTGCGTTCGCCAGCGGTACAACCCCGTAAACAGGTATTGAATGATCAAAACGACCCTTATCATACTGTCACTGTTGTTCTCTACCACCGCTTTCGCCGCGCCGGCCAGCACGGCCGCCGAACAGCGAGACCTGGCCCGGGCCATGCAGGTCGCCTCCAACTCCTCCGACGTCGCGCTCTCCAAAGGGCTCGGCCTCACCCCCTCCGATTTTTCCGACGACGAAGATTTCAGCGACGATTCCCAGGATTACGACCTTAAGCTGCCGGAGATGGAACTTCCCGACTCCGATATTCCGCTTACCTTCAACACCAAGGTGGACTACTTCGTCCGCTACTTCCAGGGGCCGGCGCGCCCGGTCTTCGCCAAGTGGCTCTCCCGCAGCGAGCGCTATATCCCGATGATGAAGACCGTGCTCAAGAAGGAAGGGCTCCCGGAGGATCTGGTCTACCTGGCCATGATCGAGAGCGGATTCATGACCCACGCGGTGTCGGTGGCGAGCGCGGTCGGCCCGTGGCAGTTCATGCCGGCAACGGGAAAGCGCTATGCGCTGAGGATCGACCCCTGGGTCGACGAGAGACGCGATCCCCTGAAGGCCACGATCGCCGCGGCGCTCTATTTAAAAGAGCTCTATGCCCTGTTCAACAACGACTGGTACCTGGCGGCTGCAGGGTACAACGCGGGTGAGAACAAGATCCTGCGCGCCATCAACATGTACAACACCCGCGACTTCTGGGAGATCTCCAAGGGGAGCTACCTGGCCCGCGAGACCAAGGATTACGTCCCGAAACTTCTGGCTGCAGCCATCATCGCCAAGGAACCGGCCAAGCACGGCTTCGCAGACGTGGCCTACCTCCCCCCCATCGAATTCGACGTGGTGAAGATCCCGTCGCGCACGGACCTGGAGGTGGTAGCCAAGGCTTGCGGGGTCTCGGTGCAGACCATCCGCGACTTGAACCCTGCGCTGCGCCGCGGCTCCACTCCGCCGGACTACCCGGGGTACCAGCTGAAGGTTCCCCGAGGGGCGGCAGCCTCCTTCGAGACCGAGTACGCCAAGGTGCCCGAGTCCGAGCGCTACACCGAGAAGGTGAAGCACGTGCGCTACCGCGCCAAGAAGAAGGACACCCTCGTCTCCATCGCCAGACGCTTCAAGACCACGCCGCAGGCTATTGCCGAGCTGAACGACCTGGGGCACAAGAAGGCCGCGAAGCTCCACGGCAAGGTGCTGACCGTCCCGGTGCTGGTAGCGGCTCAGGGCGAGCAGACATCGACTCCGGCCCTGGCTGAGGCGAAGGCGGAGGCCAAGGAGTTCCACAAGTACTACACCGTGAAGAAGGGCGATACCCTTGCCTCCCTGGCCAAAAGGTTCAACGTCACGGCGCGGGTTCTCTCGGCCTGGAACAACCTGAAGACCAGGGTGGCGCTGAAACCCGGCAAGCGCATCATCGTCGCCAAGTACCAGGAGAAGAAGGGCGCCGGGGCACGGGACTCGGGATAGCCGGCAGCGCACCAAACACCCACACCTAACAATTCACCCCTCAAGCAGCACGAAAGGATAAGCCAGACCATGTATAACCTTCTCATCTCCGCAGGCGCGGCCGTTGCAGTTTTCCTCATCGTCTCCCTCTCCGCAGGTTTCCAGCAGTACTGGTGGGCCGGGGCCCTTGCCGCTCTGGTGGTCTTTTTGGGGAGTTTCCTCGTCATCTCCCGGATCGTCACCAAGAAGCTCGAGGCGATCATGGAACCTGCCATGAAGGACATTCAGGCCCAGCGCTTCGAAAAAGGGATCCGCGACCTGAAAAGCGCTCTGCGCTTCGGCAAATGGCAGATCTACGTGGAGAGCCAGATCAACTCCGCCATCGGCATGGTCTACTTCGTTAGGCGCGACTTCTCCACCGCGTTCCCCTACCTGGAAAAAGGGTTCTTCAAGAACTGGGTCACCATGGGGATGCTCGCCGTCACCTACATGAAGCGCAACAAGCAGGACAAGATGAAGGAGACCTTCGACAAGGCGCTGATGGGTACGCCCAAGGAGTCGCTCCTCTACGCCCTCTACGCCTACTGCCTGAACGAGATCGGCGAAACGGTGAAGGGGTGCGAGGTGCTGGCCAAGGGGGTTTCCAAGCTCCCGGGGGACGAGAACTTGAAGCAGAACCTGGAGCTCCTGCGCGAAGGGAAGAAGATGAAGATGAAGGGTTACGGCGAGATGTGGCTGCAATTCCACCTGGAAAGCCTCGGGACCATTCAGAAACAGCAGATGGCCGCGATGGGCGGAAGACGGCGTATCATAAGAAAATAACTTGTCAAGTGTGGCGAAATATGCCATATTGAGCTGTTTTTAAGACGGGCTCCATGCTCGTCTTTTTATTTTAGGTGTCCAAGCAAAGAGGAGCTGCAACCCATGCAGGAGAAGATCAGAAACATAGCGATCATCGCACACGTCGACCACGGCAAGACTACCCTGGTCGACGCGATGCTTAAGCAGTCCGGCGTATTCAGAGAAAACGAGGCGATCACCGAGAGGGTGATGGATTCCAACGACCTGGAGAAGGAACGCGGCATCACCATCCTCGCCAAGAACCTTTCCATCCACCACGGCGGCTACAAGATCAACATCGTGGATACCCCGGGCCACGCCGATTTCGGCGGCGAGGTGGAGCGCGTGCTGAAGATGGTCGACTCGGTGCTCTTGCTGGTGGACGCCCTCGACGGCCCGATGCCGCAGACCCGCTTCGTGCTCAAGAAGTCGCTCGACCTGGGCCTTAAGCCGATCGTCGTGATCAACAAGGTCGACCGTCCCGGCGCCCGCCCCGCCGAGGTCGTGGACATGGTGTTCGACCTCTTCTGCGAACTGCAGGCCTCCGACGCCCAGCTCGACTTCGCCATCTGCTATACCAGCGCCAAGATGGGTTACGCCATGCGCGAAATGGAGCATCCCTCCGAGAACATGGAGCCGCTTTTCGAGCTGATCAAGGAAAACGTCCATCCTCCCGAGGGGGACGCGGCCGCTCCCTTCCAGCTGCTGGTTACCAACATCGACTACAACGACTACATCGGCCGTATCGCCACCGGGAAGATCTTCAACGGCAAGGTTAGCTCCGGCGAGACCGTCGCCCTCATCAAGCGCGACGGCACCATCTCCAAGGCGCGCGTCACCAAGCTCTTAGGGTACGAGGGGCTGAAGCAGGTCGAGATCGCCGAGGCGTTCACCGGCGACATCGTCACCATCGCAGGGTTCACCGAAGTGGGTATCGGCGAGAGCTTGGCTGCCGCCGACAACCCGATCCCGCTTCCCTACGTCGCCATCGACGAGCCGACCCTCTCCATGAACTTCATCGTCAACTCCTCCCCCTTCGCCGGGCGCGAGGGGAAGCTGGTCACCTCCAGGAACATCCGCGAGCGCCTGGACCGGGAGCTTAGGACCAACGTGTCGCTGCGGGTTTCCGACACCTCCAACGCCGATACCTTCCAGGTCTCCGGCCGCGGCGAGCTGCACCTCTCCATCCTGATCGAGAACATGCGCCGTGAAGGTTTCGAGATGGCGGTCTCCAAACCCGAGGTCATCATGCGCATGGTGAACGGCGTGCGCCACGAGCCGATGGAATACCTGGTGGTGGACGTCCCCGCCGAGTACCAGGGGGCCATCATCGAGCGCATGGGACCCCGTAAGGGGGAGATGGCAGCCATGACGCCGATGGGCGATACCATCCGTCTTGAGTTCATCGTTCCGGCCCGCGGCCTGATCGGCCTCAGGGGCGAGTTCCTCACCGAGACCCGCGGCACCGCGGTGATCACCCATACCTTCCACGAGTACGCCCCCTACAAAGGGGAGATCCCGGGCAGGAAGAACGGGGTGTTGATCGCCATGGAGCAGGGGGAGACAACTGCTTACTCGCTGGACGCGCTGCAGCCGCGCGGCATCCTGTTCCTCGGCGCGGGCGTCGAGGTGTACGGCGGCATGATCGTAGGCCAGCACGCGAAGGACAACGACCTCGAGGTGAACCCCTGCAAGGGGAAGAAGCTCACCAACGTGCGCGCCTCGGGCTCCGACGACGCCATCAAGCTCACTCCGCCGAGGCTGCTCACCCTGGAACAGGCGTTGGAGTTCATCGACGAAGACGAGCTGGTCGAGGTAACCCCTATGTCCATACGCCTCCGGAAGAAGTTTCTCGACCCCAACATGCGCAAGCGCGCCAACCGCAGCTAGAGAAAAATAGGTCCCCGGGGCACGAGCCGTCCCGGGGACCTTTGTCGCTGGGCCACCACCACCTGGAAAGGAGTCACCTCATGCAGCTTCGACCCCTGCGTCACCTTGCCCTTTGCTCTGCACTTTGCCTGATCAGTGCCTGCGCCTCGACCCCCGCACCGGTTAAAAGCGCGGACGCCCATTTCAAGGAAGGCGAGGCCGCCTACGCCTCGCGCAACTACGCCGAGGCGATCGAGAGTTGGAAGAAGGTGAAGGAGAGCGACACCGCCCCGGGGTTGACCAGCCAGGCGGAGCTGAAGATCGCCGACGCCCATTTCGAAAACAAGGCATACATCGAGGCGGCGGCAGCCTATGAAGACTTCCGCAAACTCCACCCGACCCACCCCCAGGCACCTTACGCGCTTTACCGGCTTGCCTTGAGCCACTACCAGCAGATAACCGGCACCGATACGGACCAGACCCCGGTGAAAAACGCGGTGGCGACCCTGGAGGCTTTTCTGGGGCAATACCCGCGGTCGGAATATGCCCCCGAACTCTCTGGAAAGCTTGCCGACTGCCGCGACAAACAGCTCGCCTACGAAAACTACGTAGGGAACTTCTACCTGAGGACCGAGAAATACCAGTCGGCGATCAAACGGCTGAACGAGGCGCTGGTGCGTTTCCCTGGACTGACCAGGCTGGACGACACCCTTTTTTATCTGGGGAAGGCATATCTTAAGGCGGGTGATGTGAAGCAGGGGAAGGTCGTTTTACAGAGGCTGGCCGCCGAGCATCCGGGAAGCCCCAGGAACAAGGAAGCTGCCGCACTGCTGCAGAAAGGCTTCGCCGACTACTCCTCTCACGGGGTGTAGCCGGGCAGGTTCGGTCGCAGTGAAGCGGGGAGCGGCGATTCGCCTCAGACGCTTATGTGGCGCTGCCTGAAGTGGGGAGTGCCGGCGCTGCGCCCTTTTTTCTCACGGTACATCCTTTGATCCGCAACGCGCCAGGCGGCGGAGAGCTCCTCGCCGTTTAAAGCGGTAGCCGCCCCTGTCGAGAGGCTTAAGGTTAGGGGGAAGCCGTGGTGTTCCTTGTTGCTTAGCAGCAGTTGCTGCTGCAGCCGCTCCATCGCCTCGACCAGGGCCGCCTCGTCGGTGTTGGGGAGCAGCGCCGCAAATTCGTCGCCGCCTATGCGCGCCGCCACGTCCTCCCTCCTGAAAGCGCTCTTCAACACCTCGGCAGCTTGTTTCAGCAGTTCGTCCCCAGCGGCGTGGCCGTACCGGTCGTTGGCCTCCTTGAGGCAGTCCACGTCTGCCATGACGATGCTGACCGGGAACTTGCGCCCCTTCTTAAGGCGCTCCAGTTCCTCATCGAAATAGGCGCGGTTGTAGATGCCGGTAAGCATGTCGTGGGTGCTTAAGTAGCGGAGCTTGGTCTCGGCGCGTTTTCTCTCGGAGATGTCGAGGAGCGCGCCGACGACGCCGCCGTCCGTAGACCCCGAGTTGCTGAAGGACGCGCTGTAGAAGATGACGTCGCGCTCTTCGCCGTCGGCGCAGGTGATGGTCCCTTCGAAGCTGCGCGGTCCGCTACCGCTTTCTGCCACCTCTTCCCCCCGGGTGTACAATGCCGCCAGGTCCGGCGGGAGGATGTCGTAGATGCTCTTGTTGATGCTCTCGCCCCGCTTCATCCCGATCTGCTCCTCGAAGGCCTTGTTGCAACCCAAATAGAGTCCGTTGGGGTCGTTGTAGAAGATGGGTGTGGGGAGGGTGTCGATCAGTATCTGGATGAAGGAGAGCTTGTCCTTGAGCTCCTGCTCGTGGCGGCGGTTCTGTTCGCGCAGTGCCGCGTCGGCGAGCCCCCTCTGCACGGCGGGGACCAAGCCGGTGAGGTTCCCCTTGAGCAGGAATCCGTCGGCGCCGCAACGTATAGCCTCAGCCGCGGCCTCTTCCCCGACCTTGCCGGAGATCATCAGGAAGGGAGTGTCGGTCCCTTTCTCCTTAAGGATTTTCAGAGCCTGCAGGCCGCTGAAGCCCGGCATGACGTAGTCGCAGATGATGATGTCCCACGGAGAGCCTTCCAAGGCGTCACACATGGCCTGGGCGCTGTCGACACGCTGGAACTGGACGTCGAAACCTCCCTGTTCCAACCGGATCACGATGAGCTGTGCATCGTCAGGAGCGTCTTCTACCATCAAAACTCTGAGCAATCTTCCCATGGAATGCTTCTCCTAAAACGCGATATAGACCCGAAACATCGGAGACACAGGATTGTACTTTACTAATGTGTAAAGGCAAGCTTTAATATTTGTGCTCATTAATGTAAAAGCTGCTCCTTTATCTGTAAGTTACTAACTTATCAGGTTTTTAGCCTCTGATGCAGGCTGAAGTATTAACCAAATTAACAATATTTTTTTTAAATTACATCGATTGATGAAAATTTATCAAGCAAATGACGTGCCACCTCTCAGAGGGCGGAGTAGGGCAGTGTTGCCTCCGTTGCAGAAATGGCAGCATTCGAGGAGTTCAGATGGATCAGGAGCGTTTTTTCGCCACCACTGCAAAAGGGGTGGAAGAGGTTCTCGCTGCCGAGTTGACGCGGCTGGGTGCAAGCGACGTGGCGGTCGACAGCGGCGGGGTCCGTTTCGGCGGGGGGATGGAAGCGGTCTACCGCGCCAACCTCTGGCTCAGGAGCGCGAGCCGCGTGCTGATGCCTCTGGGGGAGTTCCCTTGCGAGACGCCGGAGCAGCTCTACCAGGGGGTGCGGGGGCTGTCTTGGGTCAACTATTTGACGCCGGCCATGACGCTTGCGGTCGACTGCAGCCTGAGGGATTCGGCGCTCACCCATTCCGGATTCGTGGCGCTGAAGGCGAAAGACGCCATCGTGGACGTTTTGCGGGACCATTTCGGCAGCCGCCCCAATGTCGACACCAAGGACCCTGACCTGCGGGTGAACCTGCGGCTGTTCCGCAACCGCTGCACGGTGAGTCTCGACTGCTCAGGTACGCCGCTGGACCGGCGCGGCTACCGCTTGGACCGGCACGAGGCACCGCTCAAGGAGAACCTGGCCGCAGCCCTGGTCGAGCTTTCCGGGTGGGACGCAACCACGCCGCTCATCGACCCCATGTGCGGCACCGGCACCATCGTCATCGAAGCGGCCATGAAGGCGCTGCGCATCCCCCCCGGCCTGTCGCGCCAGGGGTTCGGCTTCCAGCGCTGGAGAGGGTTCGACCGCGCGCTCTGGGAGCGCGTCGTCTCCGAGGCGCGCAGCGGCATGCTCACCTCTCTTCCCGCTCCGGTGCAGGGGACGGACATCTCGCATTCCGCCGTGGGGATGGCCGCCCAAAACGCCAAACGTGCCGGCGTCCTGGAGCAGATCTCCCTGGGGCGGCAGCAGCTCTCCGAACTCGCCCCTCCGCCGGGGCCGGGCGTCATCATCATGAATCCCCCCTACGGCAAGAGGCTGGGGGAGGAAGAAGCGCTCCGGCCGCTCTACAAGGAGATCGGCGACGTGCTGAAAAAGCGCTGCAAGGGGTATACGGCCTACCTCTTCACCGGCAATCTCGAACTTGCCAAGGGGGTGGGGTTGAAGGCAACCAGGCGCATAGTGCTCTACAACGGGCCGATCGAGTGCAGGCTGCTCAAGTACGAGATGTATTAGGAAAAGCGGCGGTGATCATTATAAATTGAGGCTTGACACGTTAATCCTTTTACTATATGTTGAAATTTCGCTTTTCGGGCCTATAGCTCAGTTGGTTAGAGCTACCGGCTCATAACCGGTCGGTCCCAGGTTCGAGTCCTGGTGGGCCCACCACCTTACAATTAGGATGATGTAGGGATGCCCTTAAAGCACCTGGTCAGACGAAAAAATACACCTAAAGTGGGGAGAAAGAGTGCACACCAAGCGGTTGCACTCTTTTTCTTTTGTGCGCGATGATTACTCCTAGAGTTTCAGATATATCCGGAATCACTGGCAAAATTGCCCCAACCCACCTCGCCGAGTCCTGGGACAACGTGGGGCTGCAGCTTGGGGATCCCTCCAGCCAGGTCTCGCGGATCATGGTCGCCCTGGATCCCGGCCGCCCCGCCGTCGAGGCCGCGGTCGAGATCGGCTGCCAGCTTCTGATAACGCACCACCCCTTCATCTTCACCCCGCTTAAAAAGATCTCCACCGCGGATGAAACCGGCCGCCTCGCCATACTCGCCCTGAAAAACGACCTCTCTATCATCTCGCTGCATACCAACTTCGACATAGCCCCCGGTGGCGTAAACGATCTCCTGGCCGGGCTGCTCGGCATCCAGGGGGCGCAGCCGCTCAGGATCACCGGCGGCGACGAGTACGTGAAGATGGTCCTTTTCGCGCCGTCCGGCTGCGAGGAGAAGCTTTTAGGAGCGCTTTCCCCCTTCATGCCTCACATCGGCAACTACCGCGACTGCTCCTACCAGGGTGAGGGGACCGGGAGGTTCACCCCGCTTCCGGGGGCGCGCCCGTTCGTTGGGGAGGTTGGGGCGAGCCATGCCGAGCCCGAGAGCCGGCTGGAGATCCTGCTGGTCAAGGAACGCATCGCCGCCGCGGTCGCGGCCCTTAAGGGCGCGCATCCTTACGAGGAGCCGGCCTACGATCTTTACCCGGTGCTGAACCGGGGGGAGGCGTACGGGCTCGGTAGAATCGGGAAGCTGGCGGAACCGGTCACTGCCGGCGCCTATGCGCTGCAGGTCAAGGAGCGGCTGGCGGCGACCGGGGTGCGGCTGGTGGGCGACCCGGCTCGGCAGGTGAAGAAGGTGGCACTTTGCGGCGGCTCCGGCGCGTCGCTCATCCACGAGGCGCAGCGCAAGGGGGCCGATCTTTTGGTCACCGCGGATGTGAAGTACCACGAGGCGCGCGAGGCTGAAGCGCTGGGGCTGGCGCTGCTTGACGCCGGGCATTTCTCGACCGAGTACCCCATGGTTCAGGGGTTGGCCGGGCAGCTCAGAGCCGCACTGCAGGCAAAGCGGTTCGAGGCAGAGGTTTTGGAGTACCAAGGAGAGCGCGAACCTTTCAGTTTCTGGTAGGTCGCGCTCTTTGTGCACATAAAACAGGAAGTTGGGGAGGCGGATTTTGCGTAACAGTCTGAAGTCGTTATACGAATTGCAGGAAATCGACCTGAGGATCGACGGTCTGGACAGCGAGAAAGAGCAGCTTCTGAACGAAGCCCAGGCACTCGAGGCGAAGCTTGCCGACGCGCGCGAGAAGATCGCGGCTAGGCGCGAGGAGGCGCGTACCCTGGAAGAGGAGAAGGGGGCGCTGGAGGCGAATCTGCAGGCCGAGGGCGAGAACATCGCCAGGTCCGAGGCACACCTCAAGGAGATCAAGACCCAGAAGGAGTACCAGGCGGTCTCCAAGGAGATCTCCACCGCGAAGAAGCTGATCGCCGAGCTGGAAGACCAGATCCTGCAGAAGATAAACGCGATCGAGGAAGTCAACGCCGACGTGACCAAGAAGGAGGCGGATCTCTCCGAGCTCGAGGGTAACGTTGCCGCTCAAAAAGGGGAAGTCGAGGCCAAGGTGCAGAGCCTCGATTCCGGCATCGCGCAGGACGCCGCCACCCGCGAGCAGACCGTCAAAGGGCTTCCCGCTTCCGTGATGAAGCGCTACAGCAGGCTGCGCGACCAGCGCCGCGGCGTGGCCGTCGTCGAGGCGAGAGAAGGGAACTGCATGGGGTGCAACATGCACCTGCCGCCGCAGCTCTACAACACCCTGTTCCGCGCCGACGACGTGATCACCTGCCCGCACTGCCAGCGGATCCTGATCATGAAGCAGGAAGTGCAGGACTGAGAAGCCGTTCAACGTTCAAGGTTCAAGGTTCGGTGATCCTGGCTGCGCTGTTCGTCAGTGCAGGTACGGCCCCCGTAGCTGTAGAGGCGGCCGGAGAGGAAAGCAGAGTGGAACGTTGAACATTGAACGTTGAACCGATTTTAAGGTTTTGGCCGAAGCAGACCAGATGGCCGCCGTCCACCGTAGCCTTTGGCGAAGGTGGAGGGAGGAAAGTCCGGGCTCCACAGGGCATGGTGCTGGATAACGTCCAGCGAGGGTAACCTCAGGGAAAGTGCCACAGAGAGAAGTCCGCCCCCCACACCCTGGCGACAGGGTCCGCCGAAGCCTCGGCGAAGGCGGAAGGGGGGTAAGGGTGAAAGGGTGAGGTAAGAGCTCACCGGGTTCGGCGGCGACGCCGGATGCCAGGTAAACCCCACCAGGAGCAAGACCAAATAGGGAAGCGTTAAGGACGGCCCGTCCGTGCTTCCGGGTTGGTTGCTTGAGGGCGTCGGTAACGGCGCTCCTAGATGAATGACCATCGCCCGTCTCCGGGTAACCGGCTGCGGGAACAGAACCCGGCTTACGGGCTGCTTCGGCCAATTTTTTCAAAACCGGTTCTACGTTCTATCTTCTACGTTCGTCCAGCTCTTCTCTCCGGCCATCTTTCCGGTGACGGAGCCGTAGCTATGTTGACGATCAAGGAAACCAAGCCTCGCGAACATTGAACGTTGAACGTTGAACCCTTCAGGCGACAGCCTGAAGGGCTTTTTTTAAGGGTAGGTGCCGATGAAGTGGGAGAGGGAATGGGGCAAGGCCGTATCCGCGGTGAACGCGGGTTTCCTCGCCCTGCCGCAGGAAAAGGCGCACCGGCTGCATGAGCTCTCCCGCGCCATGGTCGCGCTCAAGGAAAGGATGCAGCACCTGGTGGCGCAGGTCGACGCCGCGGAACTTTGCGCCGGTTGTGGCGGGGCCTGCTGCGTCTGCGGCAAGTACCATTTCGCCGCGGTGGATCTCCTGGTCTACCTGGCGACGCAAGAGCCGCTTTTCACGCCCCGCTTCGACAACGGTCTCTGTCCTTACCTGGGGGAGCCGAACTGCCTGGTGCCGGCTGGCTACCGCCCTTTCAACTGCATCACATTCAATTGCGAGCTGATCGAGGACCGGTTGGCGCATAGCGAGGTCTCCCGCTTCTACCTGATGGAGCGCGAGTTGAGGGAACTCTACGCCGAGATCCGCTCGTTGTTCCCCTGCGGGGCAATGGACGGCTCCCTGCTGAGGGATGCCGCCCCGTCCCCCATACTCCGCACCACTACCGCTTTCTGACCGGAGGAAACAACTGATGTCTACCGTAAACGACCTGGTGCTGGTCCACATCGACAACAAACCTTCTTTTTACGCGAGGATCGAGGACATTTCCCCGGACGTGAAGCAGGGATGGTGGAAGGTGCAGCTTCTCGTACTCACCGTGCCCCTGCAGGTCTACACCTGGATCCTGGACGAGAGCCAGGTGAACGGTTCCCCCTTCACCATGGCCGGCACCCCGATCATGCTGGAAAAAGTGGTCTCGCCGGAACCGCCCCCCAGACCGCTCGCCTCGGTCGGCAAGGAAGGCAAGGGCGCAGGCAAGGATACTCCCCGCAAAGGGGGAAACGTCGTCTCCCTCTTCGACAGGAAAAAGTGACGCAAAAGAACTCAGCCATTCCCGGCGGAGGGTTCCCCCCTCCGCCTCCCTCTCCGACTGTCTCCTCAACCACCCGAACTTCCAATTAGAAGAGCGACGCACCCCGTTCTGCCACTTCTTGCCACTTCCCCGCTGCAGTGCCGTTAAATCCCCGTAAAACCTCCAAAAAATTCCCTATTTGGCGCTAATTTTGCCTTGACAACATGTATCCCCTACCGTATAGTTCGTGCACGAAAGTGGTATGTTGTGGTATAAAGTGGCAACCGGTGCCGGGGAAAACATGTTCAGAGGGAAATTCGATACTACGATCGACGCCAAGGGGCGCACCAGCATCCCCGCGAAATTTCGCGAGGTTTTGCTGGACACCTTTGGAGACGAGCGTTTTTTCCTCACCAAATCCAGCCCGGTGCGGCTGGACGGGGACGAGGTCTGCTATGGCCTGGTGATCTACCCCTACCACGAGTTCCTGGCGCTCGAAGAGAAGCTGAAGGACGGCACGGCCCTGGGGCTCACCGTCAACCAGCTTGCCGCGGTACGGCGCACCGTACTGGTCCCCGCCGTCGAGTGCGTGGCGGACAAGCTGGGGCGCGTGCTGGTTCCCAACGACCTGAGAAAAACGGCGCAGCTGGAGCGCGAGATTCATTTCGTCGGCATGCAGAACAAGGTCGACATCTACAGCCAGTCGGTCTGGGCCAGGGTCTGCGAGCAGGATGAGCAAAACTTCCCGGTGGATTCCGCGGCGCTTGCGGGACTCGGCCTCTAGATGGAAGACTTCCACCACATATCGGTACTGCCGGACGAGGTGCTGCAGGCGCTCTCCCCGAGATCGGGGGGGGTATACGTGGACGGCACCTTGGGAGGCGCCGGGCACGCGGGGCTCATACTCACCGCCAGCGCCCCGGACGGCCAGCTGATCGGATTCGACCGGGACGAGGAAGCCATAGCCGTGGCACGTGAGCGGCTCCAGGTTTTCGGCGGCCGGGTCCGGATCATCCACCGCAATTTTGCCGGCATCGCTCAGGCTCTGGCGGAGATAGGTGTGGACGGGATCGACGGCTTCGTACTGGACCTTGGGGTGTCGAGCCACCAGCTGGACCGCGACGAGCGGGGCTTCAGCTTCATGCACGACGCGCCGCTCGACATGCGCATGGACAGAAGCTCCGGCCAGAGCGCGGCGGACCTGGTGAACACCCTCCCCGAGGGTGAGCTTTACCGGATCATCTCCGAGTACGGCGAGGAGCGCTGGGCCAAGCGGGTCGCCTCTTTCATAGTGAAGGCCAGGGACGAGCGTCCCATCGAGACCACGCTTCAGTTGGTGGACGTGATCAAGGGGTCGATACCGAAGGCAAAGTGGGAGGAGCGGCTTCATCCTGCCACCCGGACCTTCCAGGCCTTGAGGATCGCGGTAAACGAGGAGTTGAAGAGCCTAGAAGAAGGGCTTGAGGGGCTGCTCTCCCTGCTGAAGCAGGGGGGACGCGGCGCGGTGATCTCCTTTCACTCGCTGGAAGACCGTATCGTGAAGGAGGGCTTTCGCGCGGCGGCCACCGGTTGCACCTGCCCCAAGGAACTCCCCATCTGCATCTGCGGACGGGTTCCGAGGTTCAAGCTGGTGACCAGGAAGCCGATAACCGCAGGCGAGGCCGAAGTGGCAGCTAATCCGCGCTCCAGGAGCGCGAAGCTGCGGGTAGTGGAGAAGATTTAGAGAGGTAGCATCATGTCGCAAAGCAAGGTTGCCTACGGCAAGGTCGCCGCACCGGCAAGACCGGGCGCGGTCCCCAGGGAGAGCTGGATCAGCTTTCCCTATCTCACGGGAGTGATGGTGCTCCTGACGCTGGTCTCGATCTTTCACGTCTGGTCCCGGGTCGAGTTGATCGACATGAACCTGAAGATCGGGGAGGCGTCCAGGCAGTTGAAGGAACAGCAGCAGGAAAACAAGCGCCTTCGGGTCGAGGTGGCTTCGCTCAAGGCGCCGGCCCGGATCGAGGCGCTGGCCAAGGGTGAACTTGGCATGGCGCTCCCCTCCGATCAGCAGGTGGTCCTGGTCAAGTGATCGAGAAAAAGGAGAAATGGGCCAGAGTCCGGATGCGTTTCGTGGCCCTCTTGTTCGTGGTCGTCTTCGTGGCTACCACGGGTCGCGCCTTTTACCTCCAGGTGCTCAACAACGACCGGCTGGTGAAGCTCGCGGAAAAACAGCACCAAAGGATCGTGGCGCTCACGCCTGCCCGCGGCGCCATCTACGACAGAACCAACGCCCCGTTCGCCGTCTCGATAGAGATGGATTCCTGCTACGCCGAGACGCGCAACATGGAAAACATCCCGCAGGAGGCGGCGCAGCTGGCGCCCCTTTTGGGTTACGGCGCGCAGGAGCTCGAGTCGAAGCTCAAGGGAGCCAAGAACTTCGTGTGGCTCGCGCGGCGCATCCCGCCGGAGCAGGCCGGGAAGGTGAAGGCGCTTGGGCTTGAGGGAGTCGGCTTCGTCAAGGAAAGCAAACGCTTCTACCCGAATTCCCAGGTGGCGGCCCATGTGGTGGGCTTTACCGGTGTCGATCCCGGCGGCCTGGAGGGGGTGGAGAAGAAGTACGACGCCACCATCCTCGGCAACACGGGATTCCTGGTCACCGAGCGCGACGCCCTCGGGCGCGACATAGCACTCAAGAAGGGGAGCGAGGGCAAAAGCGGTTCCAAGGGAAACAACGTCGTCCTCACCCTGGATAAGAACGTTCAGTACATAGCGGAAAAGGAGCTGACCAACGCGGTGGTGAAAAACGGCGCCAAGGCCGGCATCGCCATCGTGATGGAGCCCGACACCGGGCGGGTTTTGGCCATGGCCAACTACCCTTCCTTCAACCCGAACAGCTTTGCCGAGTACGGGCAGGCGGCGCTTAGAAACCGCGCCATCGCCGACAGCTTCGAGCCCGGCTCCACCTTCAAGATCTTCCTGGTAGCTTCCGCACTCGAGGCGGGGGTGATCAGGCCCGGCGACATGTTCAACTGCGAAAACGGCAGCTACAGCGTGTACGGCAGGACCATTCACGATACGCACAAATACGGGGCGCTCAGCGTGCCCCAGATCCTCAAGTACTCCAGCAACATCGGCGCCGCCAAGATCGGCAGCCGGCTGGGGCCCGAAAGGCTCTACGCGGCCCTTACCGGCTTCGGTTTCGGCGAAAAGAGCAGCATCGATCTTCCGGGGGAGGCCTCCGGGATGTTGCGGCCGCAGTCCAAGTGGTACGGCATCGACCTCGCCACCATCTCGTTCGGCCAGGGGGTGACGGCTACCGCGCTGCAGATCACCAACGCGGTGTCGGCTGTCGCCAACGGCGGCAACCTGATGAAGCCGTACCTGGTGGATAGGATCGTCGACGACAACGGCGTGGTGCTGCAGCAGTTCGCACCCCAGGTGAAAAGGCGCATCATCTCGCCGGAGACGGCGAAGACGGTGGCCCGCATGCTGGAGGGGGTCGTGGTGGAAGGGGGGACCGGCACCGGGGCCGCGGTCGAAGGTTACCGCGTCGCGGGGAAAACCGGGACCGCCCAGAAGGTCGAGGGGCACGGCTACTCGGCCAGCAAGCGCACCGCCTCCTTTGTCGGTTTCGTTCCCCTGGACAAGCCGCGGCTCGCCATAATGGTCGTGGTGGACGAGCCGACCACGAGCTCCTACGGCGGGGTGGTAGCGGCCCCGGCCTTCAGCGCCATAGCGCAGCAGACCCTCTGCTACCTGAACGTGGCACCGGACAAGAACGTCGTTGCCAAGAAGAAAAGCGGTGCCGCACCCGAGAAAAGCGCGCCCAAACCGGAGCCGGTGGCCGAGGGAGGGAGCGTCGAAGGGGGGAGCGTGGAAGGGACGGCGGCCGGTGCCATGCCGAACTTCCGGGGAATGAGCATGCGGCAGGTGCTCAAGGTGATGGAAAAGCGCGGTCTCAACGTCAAGCTGCAGGGAAGCGGCAGGGCGGTCGAGCAGAACCCGGCCCCCGGGAGCCGCATCACCACGCAGGATCAGGTCTGGGTCAAGTTCGTCCCTTCGGCCTGACAATGGGGGTAGCATGAAACTCGCACAACTTCTGAATTGCCTCGCCTCGCCCGAGCTCTCCGGAGACGCCGGTATCGAGATAGAGTCGCTTTGCTACGACTCGCGAAAGGTGGCGCCCGGAGCCCTCTTCTTCGCCCTGCGCGGAGTGAAGAGCGACGGGACCGAATTCGTTGAAGCCGCTGTAAAGGGGGGGGCGGTCGCAATCGTTGCGGACCGCCCCTGCGCTTGTCCCGGGGTAACGGTGGTCGTGGTCCCGGACCCAAGGCTCGCCATGAGCCTCATGGCAGCGGCCTTCTACGGCACCCCGACCCGCGGCATCCCGGTGGTAGGGATCACCGGGACCAACGGCAAGACCACCACCACCTATCTCGTCGAGGGGATCATGGAGCAGGCGGGAGTGCCGGCAGCTGTCCTCGGCACCATCAGCTACCGCTTCGGAGAGACCAACATCCCCGCCCCCAACACCACCCCCGAATCGGTCGACCTGCAAGCCATCCTGAGGGAACTGGTGGACCACGGCGCGCGCGGCGCGGTGATGGAGGTATCCTCCCACGCCCTGGAACAGCACCGCGTCGACGGCTGCCTCTTCGACGTCGCCCTCTTCTCCAACCTGACCCGCGACCACCTCGATTACCACCTCGACATGGAGTCCTACTTCAAGAGCAAGCTGAGGCTCTTCACCGATCTTCTGGCGCCTACCGCGGAAAAGCCGCTCAGGCGCGCGGTGGTGAACCTGGACGACCCCTTCGGCCCTCGCATCGCGGAAAAGGCAGCCGCGCCGGTATTGACCTACTCCATGACCGGGAAGGCCGACATCAGCGTGGCCGAGGCCGAATTCTCGGTCGACGGCATCCGCTGCCGCCTCAACACCCCGGTAGGGGAGATCTCCCTTGCCTCAGAGCTTTTGGGGCGCTTCAACCTCTACAACATCCTCTCCGCGGTAGGGGCGGGTCTTGCCCTTGGCTACTCGAAGGAGGCGATCCGCGCCGGCATCGAGGGGCACAAGCGGGTTCCCGGCCGCCTGGAGCGGGTGGAAACGGAAGAAGGGATCACCGTCCTCGTCGACTACGCCCATACCGGGGACGCCCTGGAGAACGTCCTTTCCACCGTCTCCGAACTGAAGACGGACCGGATCATCACCATCTTCGGCTGCGGCGGCGATCGCGACAAAGGGAAACGCCCGGTGATGGGGGAGATAGCCGCCCGCTACAGCGACCTTGCCGTCATCACCTCGGACAACCCCCGCACCGAGGACCCGCAGGCGATCCTGGAGGATGTCCGCGCCGGGATCCTGCCGCTCGGCCTGCGCGAGTACGGCCTGGAGGAACTCGCCGCAGGGTTCCACGAGAAGGGGTTCGCCACCATCGAGTCGCGCCGTGCCGCCATCCGGGCCGCGCTTTTGGCCGCGCACCCCGGAGACATCGTGCTTCTGGCCGGCAAGGGGCACGAGGACTACCAGATCGTCGGGACCGAGAAGTTCCACTTCGACGACAGGGAAGAGGCTGCGGCCGCGCTGAAACTAAGAGGTTAGTAATTGGGGAAAATTAGGTTCCCTTTTCCGCGTTTTTGCGGCACATTACGTGGTTTCGGTCCTGGACCGGGGCAAGTAAACAGGGCGCGTCGCGCGCCGGGAACAAAGGAAACCTAACTGAAAATGGCGATGTTCACGCTTAACGAAATAGCCGAGGCAACCGGCGGCAGGGTGATCGGGGAGGCGGCAGGCGAGGCCTCCGCGGTGAGCACCGACTCGCGCCAGGTAGCCCCGGGAGAGCTTTTCGTGGCACTGAGGGGCGAGCGCTTCGACGGCCACGACTTCATAATTCCGGCGGTCTCTAAAGGGGTAACCATCTTCCTGGCCGAGGAGAGCTGGGCGGCAAAACACGAACTCCCGAAGGGGGCCGGCGCCGTGCTGGTGCCGGACACGCTGCGCGCCCTGGGGGATCTGGCCGCCTACCACCGCCGCCGCTTCAACCTGAAGACGGTCTGCGTCACCGGCAGCAACGGCAAGACCACGACCAAGGAGATGCTGGCGCGGATACTGGCCCAGACTGGGCCCGGGCTCAAGACCGAGGGGAACCTCAACAACCTGATCGGTTTGCCGCTCACCATCTTCAGGCTCACCGGCCGCGAGCGCTGGGCCGTCTTCGAGATCGGGATGAGCGAGTTCGGCGAGATCGACCGCCTGGCGGAGATAGCTGAGCCCCAGGTAGGCATCATCACCAACGCCTTTCCGGCGCACCTGGAGACCCTGGGGAGCGTGGAAGGGGTGGCGCGGGCCAAGGGAGAGCTTTTCCTGCGCCTTAAGCCAGGTTCCGTCGCCGTCTACAACGTGGACGACCCGCTGGTCTCCACCTGCCCGACCCACCTGAACGTGACCCGGCTCACCTTTGGCCTCAGGGGGGCCGAGGTCTCCTCCGCCTCCATCCAGAGCCTCGGCAAGAGGGGGGAGAGCTTCACCCTCAGGCTTCCGGACGGCGAACAGCAGGTGACCCTGTCGGCCTACGGCAGGCACAACATCTACAACGCGCTCGCCGCAGCCGCTGCAGCGCACGCGCTCGGCGTACCGGGCGACCTGATCCGCCAGGGGCTGGAGGAGTTCTCCCCCTACGACAAGCGCTTCCAGCTGGAGGAAGTGGCGGGGGTGACCCTGATCGACGACAGCTACAACGCGAACCCGGCCTCCATGGCGGCGGCGCTCACCACCTTGAAGGAGCTTCAAGGGGAGGGGCGTTTGGTAGCGGTTTTAGGCGACATGCTGGAGCTTGGGCTTGGCACCGAAGAGGCGCACCGCGAACTGGGGAAACTTGCCGCAGGGAACGTCGACCGGCTCTACCTTTTGGGGAAACTGGTCGAGGAAACCGCCAAGGGGGCGCTGGAAGCGGGGCTTCCCGCAGCCGACCTGGTGCTGGGTCGGGACCATGACCAGCTGGCCCAGGAGCTTCTCTCCTTCGTACAGCCGGGGGACTGCATTCTTTTCAAGGGATCTAGAGGCATGAAAATGGACAAGGTGGCGCAATTGGTACGGCAGGGACTGGCATCCGCCGCAAAAGGGGGGAATGACTGATGCTTTACCATCTCCTTTACCCGCTCGCCTCTGATTACAAGCTCTTCAACGTATTCAAATACCTGACCTTCCGCTCCATCTACGCCATGATCACGGCCCTGCTGCTCGCCTTCATCGTGGGCCCGTGGGTGGTCAGGAAACTGGAGGCGCTACAGGCGCGCCAGGTGATCCGGACCGACGGTCCCGAATCGCACCTGAAAAAGCAGGGAACCCCGACCATGGGCGGGGTGCTGATCCTGGTCTGCATCGTGCTGCCGACGCTCTTATGGGCCGACCTGAAGAACGTCTTCATCTGGCTCACCCTGCTCATCATCGTGGGGTACGGCGTCCTCGGCTTCGTGGACGACTATAAGAAGGTGGTCGAGAAGAACCCGAAGGGGCTCTCCCCGCGCCAGAAGATGTTCTGGCAGATGCTCTTGGCCGCAGGCGTCGGTATCTTCCTCTTCTACCTCCCCGGTTTCTCGACGGAACTCTACCTGCCGTTCTTCAAGAGGGTGCATCCCGAGTTGGGCATCCTCTTCATCCCGTTTGTAATGCTGGTGATCGTCGGTGCCAGTAACGCCGTGAACCTGACCGACGGTCTCGACGGCCTCGCCATAGGTCCCGTGGCGATCAACGCCGCCACCTATCTCCTCTTCTGCTACATAGCGGGTAACGCCAAGCTTTCCGGGTACCTGCAGATCCCCTACGTGCCGGGGGCGGGGGAGCTTGCCGTTCTTTGCGGCGCCATGGTTGGGGCGGGGCTCGGCTTCCTCTGGTACAACTCTTATCCGGCCGAGGTCTTCATGGGCGACGTCGGCTCCTTGTCGCTCGGCGGCGCGCTCGGGACGCTCGCGGTCCTGACCAAGCAGGAAATCCTTCTGGTGATAGTGGGCGGCGTCTTCGTTGTGGAGGCGCTTTCGGTCATTTTCCAGGTCGGCTCCTACAAGTACCGCGGCAAGAGGATCTTCCGGATGGCGCCGATCCACCATCACTTCGAACTGAAAGGGGTGGCGGAGCCGAAGATCATCGTGCGCTTCTGGATCATCACCATCATCCTGGCGCTGGTGGCCATTTCCACCCTGAAGATGCGCTAGCGTACGCAGTAACAGTCCCCCCTCCCCTTGCGGGAGGGGGTTAGGGGGTGGGGGCAGGCACCACGACCGGCGCCCATGGCAGCTTCACCCACCCCCCGGCCCCCTCCCGTCAAGGGAGGGGGGGATAGCCGGGCGGCAGATCGATAACAAAAGGGTCCATCATGGAATTAAAGGACAAGAAAATACTGGTGGTGGGACTGGCGAAGACCGGCGTGGCGGTGACCCGCTTCCTGGCGCAAGCCGGTGCCTTCGTCACCGTTACCGACATGCGGGAGGAGGAGGCGCTCTCCGACGTTCTGGCCGAGCTCTCCGACCTGGATATTACCTACGAACTCGGGCGCCACGTCCCCTACAGCTTCCTTATGGCGGATCTGATCGTGGTCTCACCCGGCGTCCCCATGGACATAAAGCCGCTGGAGATGGCCCGCTCGCAGAAGCGGCGCGTGGTGAGCGAGGTGGAACTCGCCTCCTGGTTCATCAAGGCCCCCATGGTCGCCATCACCGGGACCAACGGCAAGACCACGACGACGACCCTTACCGGCGAGATCTTCAAGGCCTGCGGCTTCGAGACCTTCGTGGGGGGGAACATCGGCAATCCCCTGATCGAGCTGGCCGAAAGCGGCCAGGAGGTATCAAGGGTGGTGGTGGAACTCTCCTCCTTCCAGCTGGAAGGGGTGGAAAGCTTCCGGCCGGACGTGGCGGTGCTTTTGAACATCACCGAGGACCACCTGGACCGCTACCACAGCTTCCAGGAGTACATCGACGCGAAGCTCCGCATCTTCGAGAACCAGACCGCGGACGACTTCGCCGTCCTCAACATCGACGACCCGCTGGTCGCTGCCTGCGCCTCCAAGCTCAAGGCGCAGCTCTTCCCCATGAGCCGCCTGCACGAGCTGGAAGAAGGGATCAGCTACCGCGACGGCTTCATCACCTTCTCCCACAAGGGGAAAGTGCTCCGCTTCGGCACCGAGGGGTTCAAGCTGAAGGGGGTGCACAACCTGGACAACATCATGGCGAGCCTTGCCTCCACCCTCCTCATGCGCTGCGACGGCGACTGCGCCTACGAGGCGGTGAAGAACTTCAAGGGGCTGCCGCACCGGATGGAACTGGTGGAAGAGATCGACGGCGTCGCCTACTACGAGGACAGCAAAGGGACCAACGTCGGGAGCGTGGTGAAGTCGCTGGAGAGCTTCGACTCCGGCATCACCCTCATCGCCGGCGGCAAGGACAAGGGAGGCTCCTATGAGCCCCTGGCCCCCCTGGTCGAGAGCCGAGTGAGCCACCTGGTGCTGATCGGCGAGGCGAAGGCACGCATGAACGAGGCGCTAGGCTCCTTGACCGATACCCATCTCGCCGAAACCCTCGAGGAGGCGGTGGAGATCTCGCGCAGGCTGACCAAGCCGGGCGGGGTGGTGCTTTTCTCGCCGGCCTGCTCCAGCTTCGACATGTTCAAGAACTACGAGGAGCGCGCCCAGCGCTTCAAGGCCGCGGTGCGCGCCGGCAAGAAGGGGGAGGCGTGAGGAAACTGGAGGGGTACGACATGATCGTGCTGCTGATGGCGGTGATCCTCACCTGTTTCGGTGTGGTCATGGTCTATTCGGCGTCCTCCGTGATGGCGGCCAAGAAATTCCACGACGGTTTCTTCTTCCTGAAGCGCCAGTCCCTCTACGCCCTGATGGGCTTCGTCGGGATGGCGCTGGCGATGCACGTCGACTACCACGTCTGGAAGAAATACGCGGTGCCGCTATTTCTTGGCTGTTTCGTACTGCTCGTCTTGGTGTTCGTCCCCGGCATCGGCGGGACCGCCAAGGGGGCCTCGCGCTGGATCAAGCTCCCCTTCTTCAACTTCCAGCCCTCCGAGCTCGCCAAGGTGGCGCTCATCATCTACATGGCCTATTCGCTGGAGAAGCGGCAGGACAAGCTGAAGCAGTTCATGGCGGGGTTCTTCCCCTACATGCTGATACTCGGTGTCTTCATCGCGGTCCTCTTGGCGCAGCACGACATGGGGGCCGCGCTCACCATGTTCGCCGTCGCCATCATGATGCTCTTCGCCGCCGGAACCCGGGTGCAGTACATCCTCGGGATGGGGCTCATAGCGCTTCCCGGCATCGTCTACCTGGTGGTCACCAAGGCCTACCGCATGCGCCGCATCACCGCCTTCCTCGACCCGTGGCAGGACCCGACCGACACCGGGTTCCAGATCATCCAGTCCTGGCTGGCGCTGGGGACCGGCGGTTTCTTCGGGCAGGGGCTGGGCGAAGGGAAGCAAAAGCTTTTCTACCTTCCCGAGGCGCACACCGACTTCATCCTTTCGGTCCTGGGGGAGGAGATGGGGTTCATCGGTGTCATCGTGATCGCCTGCATGTTCCTCGTGCTGGTGCAAAGGAGCATCCGGGTGGCCATCGCCGCCGAGGACAGCTTCGGGCGCTTCCTCGCCTTCGGCATCGCCGTGCTCTTGGGACTTGAGGCGTTCATCAACATGGCGGTCGTGACCGGGATGCTCCCCACCAAGGGGATTGCGCTTCCCTTTTTGAGTTACGGCGGTTCGTCGCTCATCATCTCCCTCACCGCGGTGGGGGTCCTCCTTAACGTATCGACCAGAATGAGGGGGAACCCGGCATGAGGCTCATCATCGCAGGCGGCGGGACCGGGGGGCATCTCTTCCCGGGGATAGCGGTCGCCGACGAGTTCCTGGCGCGCAGCCCCGAGAACGAGGTTCTTTTCGTCGGCACCGAGCGCGGTATCGAGGCGCGGCTCCTGCCGAAGCTCGGCTACAAGCTGGCCCTCATCTCGGCAAGCGGTATGAAGGGGATGGGGACCATCAAGAAGATCATGAGCGCGGGGCGTCTGCTCTACGGCTATTCGCAGTCGAGAAAGATCCTGAAGGAGTTCCGTCCCGACCTGGTGTTGGGGGTCGGCGGCTACGCCTCGGCACCCATTGTCCTCGCGGCGCGCGGCATGGGGATCAGGCGCTTCATCCATGAGCAAAATGCGTTCCCCGGCCTCACCAACAAGGTCCTAGGGCGCTTCGTGGACGGCGTCTTCATCTCCATGCCCGAAGCAGAGAGCTTCTTTCCCAAGGAGATGACCCAGATGACCGGGAACCCGATCCGGAAGGAGATCCTCTGGGGGTTCCAGGAGCGGGTGCGGAGCATCGGGGACACCTTCAGCATCCTCGTCTTCGGAGGGAGCGCCGGCGCCCAGCGGGTCAACAGCGCGCTTTTGGAGGCGCTGCCGCATCTGGAGGGAGTGAAGGGGAAACTGAGGATCACGCACCAGACCGGCGAGAAGGACGCGGCCCGGGTGCGCGAGGGATATCAGGCCCAGGGGTTCCAGGCCCAGGTGCTCAGCTTCATCGACGACATGTCCGCGGCCTACGGCGCCGCCGACCTCGTCGTCTGCAGGGCCGGTGCGACAACCATCGCCGAGGTCACCGCCTGCGGCAAGGGGTGCATCTTCATCCCCTTCCCGTATGCTGCCGACGACCACCAGAGGAAAAACGCCGAGTCGCTGGTGCACAAAAACGCCGGCGTCATGATCCTGGAAGAAGATCTCACCGGCGAGCGGCTGGCGGCGAAGATCCTCGAACTGATGGAGCACCCAGCCGAGCTTGCCGAGATAGAGAAGAACGCCCGAGCCCTGGCCCAGTTAGACGCAGCCCAGGCCATCGTCTCGGCTATGGTGAGTAAAAACTAAGGGCGAGATAAAGATAAAGATAAAGATAAAGAAAAGGCTTGAGGGCCTGAGAGTGGTTCGAGACAACGAAGGAAGTGGCTTTGAGACATTGACGATAGAGCGAGGTTGAGAAGCTAGGGTTTTACTCAATCTTTATCTTTATCTTTATCTGCGACCGAAGGGAGCACAGAGAGTGTACGGAAAAATAGAGAGAATACATTTCGTCGGCATCGGCGGCATCGGGATGAGCGGCATCGCGGAGGTGCTCCTGAACCTGGGGTACAAGGTTTCGGGATCGGACCTGCGTGGCTCGGAGATCACCCAGCGGCTGGAGAGCCTGGGAGGCGAGATCTTCTTCGGGCACGCCGCCGAGAACGTGGCGAACGCCGACGTGGTGGTCATCTCCAGCGCCGTCCACGACGACAACCCCGAGGTGGTCGAGGCGCATCTGAGGCTGATACCGGTGATCCCACGTGCCGAGATGCTGGCCGAGCTGATGCGCATGAAGTACGGCATCGCCGTCGCCGGGACCCACGGCAAGACCACGACCACCTCCATGGTGGCGACCATCCTCTCCAAGGGGGGGATCGACCCGACCATCGTCATCGGCGGCAGGCTCAACTCGCTTGGCACCAACGCGAGGCTGGGACAGGGACAGTTCCTGGTGGCCGAGGCGGACGAGTCGGACGGCTCTTTCCTGCTCCTCTCCCCCACCATAGCCGTGGTCACCAACATCGACGCCGACCACCTCGACTTCTACAGCGGCATCGAGGAGATCAAGGACACCTTCGTCGAGTTCATCAACAAGATCCCCTTCTACGGGCTTGCCGTACTCTGCCTGGACAACGGCAACATAGCCGACGTCCTGCCCCGGGTGAAGAAGCGCTTCACGAGCTACGGCATGTCGGCCCAGGCGGACTTCAGGGCCACCGACGTGAAGCTCTCTGGGTTCTCGACCAGCTTCGTGGCGCATCACAAAGGGGTGCGGCTGGGAGAGATCACCTTCTCCATGCCGGGCGCCCACAACGTACTGAACGCGCTGGCCGCGATCGCCGTGGCCATGGAGCTGGACATCCCGTTCGAGACCATCCAGGAAGGTTTCGCCGGGTTCGGCGGGGTGGGGCGCCGCTTCCATCTGAAGGGGGAGGCCAACGGCATCATGGTGGTGGACGACTACGGGCATCACCCGACCGAGATCAAGGCGACCTTGGGCGCCGCCAAGGCAGGCTTTGCCGAGAACCGTCTGGTCGTCGTGTTCCAGCCGCACCGCTATTCCAGGACCAAGGAGCTCTTCGAGGAGTTCGTCAAGGCGTTCCACGACGCCGACGTCCTGATCCTGACCGACATCTATCCGGCGGGGGAGGCCCCCATCGAGGGGGTGACCGCCGAGGCGCTGGCAAACAGGGTCCGCAGGCACGGCCAGAAGGACGTCACCTGGATCTCCGACCGCGACAAGCTCTGCGAGCACCTGGAGCGCGTGCTTGCTCCCGGCGACATCCTGCTGACCCTTGGGGCCGGCAACGTCTGGCAGGTGGGAGAGACCATGCTGCTGCGGTTGAAGGCCGCGAAGGAGAGCTGAGGTTGACACGGGGCGAGCTCGAACAAGCGGTCCAGGGGGTGCGCGGCACGGTCAAGTGGGACGAGCCGATGTGGCAGCACACCTCCCTTAAAGTCGGGGGTCCGGCGGATCTTTACTTCGAGCCCGCCGATCTGCCCGACCTTCACGAGACCGTGGAGAAGCTCCTCGCCGCGAAGATCCCTTACCTGGTGCTGGGAGGGGGGTACAACCTGCTGGTGCGCGACGGCGGCATCAGAGGGTGCGTCATCTCGCTCAAGAAACTGGACACCCTGGAGATGCAGCCGGGCGCGAGACTCGAAGTGGGCGCGGGGGTAACCAACTCCACCCTCTGCCGCTTCGCCGCCGAGCATTGCCTTGGGGGGATGGAATTTCTCAGCGGCATTCCCGGAAGCTTCGGCGGAGCGCTCACCATGAACGCCGGCGCCCAGGGTGGCGAGACGCTGCAGCGGGTCGAGACGCTCATCACTTTGCGTGAGGGAAAGCTCTTGGTGCGCAAAGCCGCTGAGCTGGAATTCGGTTACCGCTACTTGAGGCTTTTGCCGGGAGAGATCGTCCTGGGGGCGAAGCTCAGGCTCGAACCTGCCGAACGCCGCATCATCGAGGAGCGGATGCAGGCCAACATCGCCAGAAGAAGCGGGACGCAGCGGGTCACCTATCCCAATGCCGGGTCCTTCTTCAAGAACCCGTCGGGGCGGCACGCCTGGGAGCTGATCGACCGGGCCGGCATGCGCGGCGTCACCGTCGGCGGTGCTCAGGTCTCAGAGGCGCACACCAACTTCCTGGTCAATCGCGGCGGCGCGTGTGCCGCGGACTTCACTTCGCTCGCGGCGCTGGTGAAGCTGAGGGTGAAGGAGACCAGCGGCGTCGACCTCGAGGAAGAGGTCCGCCTGGTAGGCGAAGAGTAGAAAATTAAGGTGAACTCTCCCCTCCCTTGACGGGAGGGGCAGGGGGTGGGTGAAGCCGCACGGTATGGGAATGATGGCACCTTCCCCCACCCCCTAACCCCCTCCCGCAAGGGGAGGGGGGATCAAGAGCGTCTTTCCCCGGAAGAACCTTTGAAAAAGGGGGGAGGGGCGTTGGCGGATGGTTCTTGTAATAGATGAACCGAAAGGATTGGGCGATGACGGTAGAGGAGCTGAAAAAGAAGAAGATCGCGGTGCTGATGGGTGGACTTTCCGCCGAGCGCGAAGTGTCCCTCAACAGCGGCAAGGCGGTCCTTGCCTCCCTGGTCAAGCAGGGTTTCCGGGCGGTGGGGATCGACGTCGGTCGCGACCTGCCGCAGCGGCTGGCCGAGGAGCAGGTGGAATTGGCCTTCATCGCGCTGCACGGCCGCTTCGGCGAGGATGGCTCGGTCCAGGGACTCCTGGAACTGATGGGCATCCCCTATACCGGCTCCGGGGTACTTGCCAGCGCCCTCGCCATCGACAAAATAGCTTCCAAGGTCATCTTCGCCTCCGCCGGGCTGAAGCTCGCTCCCTACCAGGTGCTGCGCCGGGGCGAGGAGCTCAAGCTAGCCAACCCGCTTCCGGTCGTGGTGAAGCCTTCCCGCGAAGGCTCCTCCGTCGGAGTCGGCATCGTGCGCGACCCTTCCCGGATGCAGGCGGCGCTCGACGAGGCGTTCCGCTACGACTCCGAGATCCTCATCGAGGGTTTCATCGACGGTCGCGAAGTCCAGGTCGGCATACTGAACGGCAAGGCGCTGGGCGCCATCGAGATCATCCCCAAGGGGGAATTCTACGACTACGAGGCGAAGTACACCGACGGCGGCGCGCAGCACATCCTGCCGGCGCGCCTCCCCGAGGCGGTCTACGCCGAGGTGCTTCGTCAGGGTGAGAAGGCGCACGCGGCGCTGGGGTGCGACTGCTACAGCAGGGTCGACTTCCTGGTCACCGAAACGGGCGACTGCTTCCTCTTGGAGGTGAACACCCTCCCCGGGATGACGGACTTAAGCCTTCTTCCCGAGATAGCGGGGGGAGCCGGAATCGCTTTCGGCGAGTTGGTACTGCGCATACTGCAGGCGGCATCGCTGAAGATCTAGCTAGCGGCACGAGTAACCTGTGATGTTATTCAATGCTTCCATGACTCAACTTTTTTGACGGTAAAAAAATGCGCGATCTTCATGCCAAAAAACAGCGGGTGCCCCACAACAGGGTCAAGAAACCGCCCAAGGAACGTAAGCCCATCAACTGGGGCCCGATCCTGAAGTACGCCTCCAGGGGATTCGGCGGCGCCGCGCTCTGCGCCGGCCTCGGCTTCGGGGGATGGCAGATCTACAACCTGGTGTCGCGGACCACGCTGCTGCGGCTGGAGGCCATAGAGGTCTCCCCCCTGAAACGCGTCTCCCGCGAAGAGATCATCACCCTTGCCGGGGTGAGGCCCGGGGACTCGATGTTGAAGGTCGACCTGAAGACCGTGGTGGCGAGGCTTTCCAAAAACCCCTGGCTCGAGCAGGTCCAGGTGCGGCGCTACTTCCCGCACACGCTGTCGATAACCGTTTCGGAAAGGGCGCCGCAGGCGGTGGCCAACGTCGGCTGCCTCTATTACCTGGACGACAAGGGAGTGCTCTTCAAATCGCTGGTCGAAGGGGACCGGCTCGACTACCCCCTCATCACCGGTTTCACCGAGGAGGAGTTGGCACAGGACCCCAAGGGTTGCCAGGACGCGCTGAAAAACGCCCTGGCCCTGATCGACACCCTGAAGAAAGGGGGCGTCTTCAGCCTGGAGGACATCTCGGAGATCCATTACAGCAAGGGGTACGGTTTCACCCTGTTCACCATGCAGGGGGGGGTGCCGGTGAAACTCGGCAACGGCGGGTTCAGCGAAAAGCTGACGCGACTGGCCGGCATCTACAAGGAACTTCAGCCGCAGATGCAGGCGCTCGACTACATAGATCTTGATTACGCTGACAAAATCATAGTTAAAAAAGTGTAGGGGAAAAGGGAGGGAGCATGTCCACTAGAAGGGATAATCTCATCGTAGGGCTCGACATAGGCACTACCAAGATCTGCGCCATCGTGGGGAACGTGACTGAGGAAGGCATCGACATCGTCGGTATCGGCACCAGTCCGTCCAAGGGGCTCAGAAAAGGGGTGGTGATCAACATCGAGAGCACCGTCGCCGCCATCAAGAAGGCGATCGAAGAGGCCGAGCTCATGGCCGGCTGCGAGATCAAGTCGGTCTACGCGGGGATCGCCGGCGGCCACATCAAGGGGTTCAACTCCCAGGGCGTGATCGCCATCAAGAACCGCGAGGTCTCTCCCGAGGACGTGAAACGCGTCATCGAGGCGGCGAAGGCGATCGCCATCCCGATGGACCGCGAGGTGATCCACATCCTCCCCCAGGAATTCATCATCGACGACCAGGACGGCATTCGCGAGCCGCTGGGGATGAGCGGGGTGCGCCTGGAAGCGAAAGTCCATATCGTCACCGGCGCCGTCGCGAGCGCCCAGAACATCGTCAAGTCGTGCAACCGGGCAGGCCTCGAGGTCGCCGACATCGTCCTTGAGCAGCTCTCCTCCTCCGAGGCGGTGCTCTCCTCCGACGAGAAGGAACTCGGCGTGGCCCTGGTCGATATCGGCGGCGGCACCACCGACATCGCAATCTTCGTGGACGGCGCCATCAAGCACACCTCGGTCCTTTCGCTTGGGGGGAACCACCTGACCAACGACATCGCGGTCGGTCTCAGGACCCCGATGGCCGAGGCCGAGCGCATCAAGCAGAAGTACGGCTGCTGCCTCTCTTCGCTTGTGGGCAAAGACGAGACCATCGAGGTCCCGAGCGTCGGAGGGAGGAAGCCGCGCATCCTTTCCCGCCAGCTGCTCTGCGAAATCCTGGAGCCGCGCGTCGAGGAGATCTTCACCCTGGTGAACCGCGAGATCGTGAAGAGCGGCCTGGAAGATTCCATCGCCTCCGGCGTGGTCATCACCGGCGGTTCCACCATCCTCGAAGGGATGCCGGAACTGGCCGAGCAGATCTTCAACCTTCCGGTGCGCCGCGGGCTTCCGCAGCGGATCGGCGGACTTACCGACGTCGTTAATTCGCCGGTTTACGCGACCGGCGTCGGCCTTGTCGTCTACGGCAGCAAGAACGTCGGCGTGCACGAGTTCCCGACCCAGCAAAGCGACGAGACGGTCTTCCGCAGGGTGAGCCGCAGGATGAAGGATTGGTTTGGAGAATTTTTTTAAAATAAACACAAGATGTAGTGATTTAAGGCTTCCATTACACAACTAAACGTAGTATAAGACCGGCTAATATTTTTTTTAGCCACCGCCGGGGGGCGCGACCAGGGAGGAGTTCATGTTTCACTTCGATGAGAGCATCGATCAAAGTGCGAAGATAAAAGTGATTGGCGTTGGCGGATCCGGCGGGAATGCAGTCAACACCATGATGAGCGTGGGTATCGCGGGGGTCGACTTCATCGTCGCCAACACCGACGCCCAGGCGC